>CACXTQ010000061.1:0-24276 GCA_902770595.1 uncultured Bacteroidales bacterium
CTGTATTGCCTTTCAGGCCATTGTAGCCAACAGCGATGACAATTGCGTCGCTGAAGTCGAGTGCACGTCGTACGATGCTCTCGTGTCCTTTGGTAAAGGGGTCGAACGAACCCGGGAAAATAAGTTTCATGATTTTATTTATGCTTCATCTAACTCGATGACGAGATTGTTGATAATGAACTCCTGACGTTCCATCGTGTTCTTGCCCATATAGTATTCGAGCATCTCGTGAACGGCATCTTCCTTGCGAAGCATCACGGTGTCGAGTCGCATATCTTCGCCAATGAAATTCTTGAACTCGTCGGGACTGATTTCGCCCAAACCCTTGAATCGTGTAATCTCGGCTGTAGCACCACACTCCTTGATTGCGGCTTCACGTTCTTCGTCGGTATAACAATAACGACAAATCTTCTTGTTGCGAACTCTGAAGAGTGGTGTCTGCAGGATATATACATGGCCTTTTCGCACCAGTTCGGGGAAGAATTGCAGGAAGAAGGTCATCATAAGCAGACGGATGTGCATACCATCGACATCAGCATCGGTAGCAATTATTACCTTGTTGTAGCGAAGGCCATCCAGGCCATCTTCGATATTGAGTGCTGCCTGCAGCAAGTTGAATTCCTCGTTTTCGTAGCAAACCTTCTTGGTCATACCGAAGCAATTGAGCGGTTTGCCACGAAGGGAAAATACGGCTTGTGTCTCGACGTTGCGGCTCTTGGTGATAGAGCCAGATGCCGAGTCGCCCTCGGTGATGAAGATGCACGATTCGTCTTGTCGTGTGCCCTTTGGGTCATTATAGTGGATGTGGCAGTCGCGCAACTTGCGATTGTGCAGACTGATTTTCTTTGCACGTTCCTTGGCCTGCTTCGAGAGGCCTGCCAGTTCCTTGCGTTCGCGTTCGTTCGACTGGATCTTTGAGAGCATCACTTCGGCAATTTCTGGTTCGCGATGCATAAAGTTGTCGAGTTCGCGCTTCAGGAAGTCGCCAACAAACTTCTGAATTGTAATGTCCTCAGGATTGGGCGACATTCGAGTCGATCCCAGCTTCGTCTTTGTCTGTGCCTCGAAAACCGGCTCCTGTACTTTGATGGCAATAGCAGCCACCATACCATTGCGGATATCGCTGTATTCGAAGTTCTTTTGACTGAAGAACTCCTTAATGACGCGAGCTGTCGCCTCCTTGAATGCTGCGAGATGAGTACCTCCCAGACTGGTATACTGTCCGTTGACGAACGAATAGTATTGCTCTCCATAGCTGTTGCAGTGAGTGATCACAACCTCGATGTCGTCGCCCAATAGATGAATGGGCTCGTAGAGTGGTTGCATCTCCATACGAGCATTGAGCAGGTCGGCCAGTCCGTTTTTCGAGATGTATCGTTTACCATTCAAGATAAGGGCAAGGCCGATGTTCAGATAACAATAGTTGTGAAGAAGTGTCTCCACAAACTCCATACGGAACCTGTAGTTGGTAAAAATGGAGTTGTCGGGAACAAACTCGATGTAGGTGCCATTGGGTTCATCAGTAGGAACAATCTCGCTTTCGTGAATCTTCTTGGCAGCAGCATAGGTGATTTCCTTCTTCTCGCCATTGCGACAGGAACGAACGAAGAAGAAGCTCGACAATGCATTTACTGCTTTCAGACCAACGCCGTTCAGGCCTACAGACTTCTTGAAGACAGAAGTGTCGTATTTTCCACCGGTATTGATTTCGCTTACACAGGCATCCACTTTTCCAAGAGGAATGCCGCGTCCGTAATCTCTTACTGACACGTGCCCTTCATCGCTGACCTTGACCTCAATCATCTTGCCGAACCCCATTGCATACTCATCGATGGAGTTGTCGATCACCTCTTTCAGAAGGATGTAAATGCCATCGTCGGCATGTGAGCCATCGCCTTGTTTGCCGATATACATACCAGGTCGGCGGCGTATGTGTTCGGTCCATTCAAGGTGCTGTATCTTGTCATCGCCATAGTCAGCAATGGCTTTGGCTTGGGCAAGTTGTTCGTCAAGATTATTTTGTGAATCTGTCATATTAACGATAAGTCAATCGTAGATGTCTGTATATTTGGGTGCAAAGATAACGTTTTTTTTGCAATTTTCCAAATTTCGAGCTATAAATTCCGTTTATTTGCAAAAAAATCAAGTCGATGCTTTATTTTTCCTCCTTTTTTTTGGAGATTACAAAGATTTTATCTATTTTTGCACAGACATTATTAACCCTTAAAATTATATTTACTATGGCTACAGGTATTGAGCAACTTGTTAAGTTATTACAGAACAATCCCGACATTGCAAAGATGTTGGTTTCATCGGTAGACATTGATACCATCTTCAATCTTGTCAAAAGCAAGGGCGTGGACATCGCCAAGAACGAACTTCAGGAATATATCCGCCAAAATGGTAAACTCGGCGACGTAGCCAACGCTGTCCTCAAGAGTGGTGCTGCTGGTGATATCGCCAATTCTGTGCTGAAGAGTGGTGCTGCAGGCAGCATTCTGAATGGCATCCTTGGTGGCAAAAAGTAAAAATCCTGACATCTTCCGTTAACTCCCGTTGATCATTAACAACTTTTTCTGTGGAAGCACTCTTGCTCGTGTGAGAGTGCTTCTCGAATTTATTATCTTTCTAAATACCTATTATGGAAAACCGTTTATTGAAAGTATTGTGCATCGTAACGCTCTTTGTCGCTATGTGCACGTCTGCTATGGCTGGCAAGTACAAGAACTTCAAGGTCTCGACCTACATACGTGCACAAGATGTTGCGCGTATGGCTGATGATGCATTCCTCAACGCAACCTGGGAGACAGTGAGCTCGCAAGTAGATCTTGACAAGATTTATCTCGAGACGCATCGCGATGCTTTCACCGTCGATGAGAAGACGATGAAGAAGGTGAAGAAGTTCTTTCTCTCAAAAGGCCTTGAGGTGGGTGGTGGCATCACTTACACTCGTTCGGAACCAACCGACTTCGAAACCTATAGTTATGCGCGACCTGTCGAACGTCAGCAAGTGCGTGAAGTAGCCGAATATACAGCACGACTCTTCGATGATTTCATCCTTGACGACTTCTTTTTCATCGACTTAAAAAATGATGATGAGATAGCTGCCAAAGGTACAATGAGTTGGACTGAATATCGCTTGCGCTTAATGGCTGATGCAGGTCGTGAACTCGTCGTCGAACCTGCCAAGGCAGTCAACCCGAATGTGAAAGTTATCATCAAATATCCAAACTGGTACGATCACTTCCATGGACTTGGCTTTAATCTTGAAGAAGAGCCGCTTTATTTTGATGGACTTTGGACAGGAACGGAGACGCGAGATCCTGCCTCTGCTCAACATTTACAGAACTATTTAAGCTATAATGTAGTTAGATATTTCGACAATATAGCACCTGGTAAAAATGGTGGTGGTTGGGTTGATGCAGGTGGTATAAATATGAGTATGGACCGCTATGCAGAACAACTTCATTTAACTATGTTGTCGAAGACTCCGGAGATTATACTTTGGAACTATATGCAGCTGAACGATGTGAAGATTATGCCTGAGATGATGCGTAAACCTTGGCAGGATTTAGGTGGCAACAGTTTCCGATACGACGAAATGGTGGCTCCATTCAAGAAAGACGACAAGACAATTACGCCTACCACGATGGCACGTTTTGCTAGTGTGACACTTCGCGAAACCGATATACTTATAGGCAAACTTGGCAATCCCGTAGGTCTTGTGGCGTATAAACCATATCATTCATCTGGTGAGGATTTTTTGCAGAATTACCTTGGTATGATTGGATTGCCTATGGATATGTATCCTCACTGGGTAAATGGCCGCAAGCAGATATTACTCACCGAACAGGCTGCCAATGATCCCGAGATAGTCGAGAAGATGAAAGAGCTGTTATGCAAAGGAGGAGATGTTATCATTACCACTGGACTTCTGAAGGCTATTCGTGAAAAGTTAGCAGATATTTGTGAACTCTACTGTGGTGACCTTAAAGCCATTGTTAATGATTTCGGCTGGGCTGGCAAATCTGATCGCGAGTTTATCATTCCGCAAGTAAAGTATTTTACCAACGATGCCTGGGAGGTTATTAGTGCTGGTCGTCCATTGACCGGTGGCGTGTCGGGTTATCCCATTCTTTTACGTGACACCTACTCGAAGGGTACCCTCTTTGTACTCACCATCCCTGATGACTTTGGCAATCTCTATGACTATCCAGCTCCGGCACTTAATGTCATTCGTCGTGCAATGAGCAAAGATATTGGTGCTTATATTGAAGGTCCTTCCAAGGTTGCTTTATTCCCTTATGATAATAGGACACTCGTTGTTGAAAATTTCAATGATGAGGCTGTTACACTGAACGTTGTCATTAACGAAGAGGTCAGCACCCTTCGTAATCTACTTACTGGTGAGAACTATAATCCGAAAGAACAACCACCCGTTCCAAGGTGGGGGCGCAACCGTTTTATCGGATATGCCGAAGATGCTTCAATTTTCGAGATCAAACTTCCTGCTCATAGTTATATAGGTTTAGCATACTGAGTCTATCCCTCTGTCTCTTTCTTGTATCACGAATTATCGTATTTTAGACTATGCTTAAATCCCTAATAACCTTCGTAACCCTGCTACTCCCTTTTGCTATTCATTCGCAGACCATTACTGGAAAGTACGACATACCACCTGTACCTGATTGGGCCAGGAATTCCGTCTTCTACCAGATTTATCCACAGACTTTCTGTGACTCCGACGGTGATGGTATAGGCGACTTGCAGGGCATTATAAGCAAGCTCGACTATGTGAAGAGCCTCGGTGTCGATGCCATTTGGTTCAATCCTTTCTTTGATTCACCCTTCCATGATGCTGGTTATGACATTCGTGACTATTATAAGATTGCACCACGTTACGGCACCAATGAGGATGCACGACAACTCTTTGAAGAAGCACATAAGCGTGGCATGCACGTCATCTTCGATTATGTAATCAGCTATACGGCCATCGATCATCCTTGGTTTGTGGCATCGCAAAAACAAGAGAAGAACAAGTACTCCAACTATTATATCTGGACAGAAACCAACTGGGTAGATCCTCCGAGAGAGTTCGCAGGACAATTCATCAAAGGTTATGGCGAACGAAATGGACAGTTTATGCGTAATTTCTATTGGTGTCAGCCTGCGCTCAATTTCGGCTTTGCAAATCCCGATCCTGAACAGAAGTGGCAGTTGCCTACAGATCATCCTGATGTTGTAGCCATGCGTGAAGATTTGAAGGATGTATTGCGCTTCTGGATGGATATGGGTGCAGATGGTTTCCGAGCCGATATGGCCGGAGCATTGGTCAAGACGCGACGGATGAGGGGCAACGAGCAGTTCTTCAATACCAAGGAGAACGCAACGAAGCTATTTTGGCGTGAGATTCGTCAGCTGCTCGAAAAGGAATATCCGGATGGTTTTATGGTTGCTGAGTGGTCTTATCCTGCTGATGCCCTCGACAACTGTTTCCATGTTGATTTCTTCCATTGGTTTAATGGTTATAACGACCTGTTTCAGAAGGAGAGTTGGCGCATACTCAATGGTGTAAGTGAAGGCCATAGCTATTTTGATGCTGAGGGCAAGGGCGACATCAAGGCTTTCCTTGCAAGCTATATGGATCAATACACCAAGACCGTCGGTAAAGGTTACATCAGTTTGCCGATGGGCAATCATGACAATGCGCGCCTTGGTAATCGTCGTACCGACAAGGAGCTGGAAATCATATATGCATTTGGCTTTACCATGCCTGGTGTTCCTTTCCTCTATTATGGTAATGAGATTGGTATGCGCCAATTGCCAAATGACTGGCCTCAGGTAGAAGGTGCCTACCAGCCACGCAATGGTGCCCGTACACCTATGCAATGGAACAGCGGCAAGAATCTCGGGTTCTCTTCATGTGAAGCCGAAGCACTCAAATTCATTGCTCAATCGCACTCGCCGGCTCATAGCTCTCCATCATAGTGAGCCTGCACTTGCCAACTACGCCGAGTTCGTGCCCCTCTATCCTGGTCCCAATGATGCGTCATCCTATCCCTTCGTCTATGCACGCACCGCAGATAAAGACGTGGTTCTTGTGATGCTTAATCCGCGTGCTGAAGCTTCCGACGTTACCTTCAATGTCAGCACGAAGTTTCGACGCACAACACTTCTCGCAGGGGACAAGTTCCCTATAACTCATAACAAGAAAACTGGCGATGTGACAATACACATGCCCGGCACCTCATATGCAATTGTTAAACTAAATTATTAGTATAATATGAAAAAAAGTATTTCTTTGGCACTGGTTGCCATGTCGATGCTGGCAATGACAGCATGTACAAACAAAACCGAGACAAACAATGGAGTAAATGATTATAAGATTCATCGCGGTACGAATGTGAGTCATTGGCTTTCTCAAAGCGAAGAACGTGGTGAAGCTCGTCGTCTGCATATTCAGGAGGATGATTTTGCTCGACTAGATTCGTTAGGCTTCGACTTTGTACGTTTACCAATCGATGAGGTTCAGTTTTGGGACGAGGATGGGAATAAGCTTCCTGAGGCTTGGGAACTGATGACTAATGCCATCAATTGGGCAGAGAAACATCATCTCCGTACCATCGTCGATCTGCACATTATTCGTTCTCACTATTTCAATGCCGTGAACGAAGGAGGTGAATCCGCTAATACACTGTTCACATCTGAGGAAGCGCAACAAGGTCTTATCAATATGTGGTACCAGCTTTCCGATGTGCTTAAAGGCTATAGCAACGATTCGGTTGCCTATGAGTTCATGAATGAACCTGTGGCTGAAGACCACGAACAATGGAACGCTCTGATTGCCAAGGTTCATAAAGCACTTCGCGAACGTGAACCTCAGCGCACTTTGGTTATCGGTAGTAATCGCTGGCAGGGCTATGAAACAATGAAATACCTGAAGGTCCCTGAAGAAGATAAGAACATTGTTCTGTCGTTCCATTACTATAATCCAATGATTCTCACACATCGTGGTGCATGGTGGACTCCCATCGGTCAGTATACTGGCAAGATTACTTATCCTGGCATTATGGTGTCGAAGGAAGACTATGATGCAGCTCCCGAAGATTTGAAACCCCATCTTGAGCCTTATCTCACGCAAGAATGGAATATTGACAAGATTCGTGCCGACTTTGCTGATGCCATTGCTGCAGCCAAGAAGTATGATTTGCAGTTGTTCTGTGGCGAATGGGGCGTATATGAGCCTGTTGAACGCGATTTGGCCTACGCATGGACAAAAGATATGATGCAGGTTTTCACTGAAAACAATATTGCTTGGACCACTTGGTGCTATGATGCCGACTTTGGCTTCTGGGATCAGAAATCTCACTCTTTCAAAGATCAGGGACTTGTCGATATCTTGATGGCAAATTATTAAGTACTTTATCTTTTGTCACGAATTAGCGAATTATAATTTAATAGCTTCTATTTAAGTCTTTATCTATTAATTAATTCGCTAATTCGTGATAATGTTTTCATACCCCCTTCATCATGCGTCTTTTTCTTATTCCTTCGCTCTTAACATTTGCCCTGTCACTTTCTGCCCAAACCTTTCATCTTAATGACGAAGGCTATTTCACGGCAGGAGGTACTGACGTGATGGCATTCAGTGACTTTTATCCAGAAGGTCATCAGGGCGGTGTATGCGTCATCATGAATGGACATCGCATAGCCACCAATGGTGATATTCGTTTAGAGGCTACTCCTGGACAGTGGCAGCCCGTGCCTAAGCAACTCAACCGAAAGGTTGAAGATGGACGTATCATTACCACACTCTGCTATCCTGACTCCTCACGTCACTTGACTGGTTTCAATCCGATGCTCTATCCTGAATGGAACGTAACTTACACCGTTACTATAGAACCTCTGGACAAGGGTATTCTTGTCAGCGTCGATCTCGATAGTCCTGTGCCAGATTATTTATTAGGTAAGGTGGGCTTTAACTTGGAGTTTTTCCCAGGACAGCTCTTTGGTAAACCTTGGTTGATGGATCAGCAGTCGGGTATCTATCCTCAACAACCCAACGCTCCGCTCCTCCAACTGCCCACTAATCGTGGTCATGAAGGAGATTACTTTGCAGGTCGAGGACAGAAAGCCGATCCTGCCCAACTCGATGGTAAGGGCTATAGCCCCCTTCGTGCTGACGATATCATCGCTCAGCCTTATGCTGTGGGCAGAAAGTTCACGTCGCGTCCCGACTGCATTGCACAGAAGCTTACTATTGAATCTTTCACTGGCGACTTGAAACTCTTCGACGGACGCATGAACCACAACAATGGTTGGTTTGTGCTGCGCAGCGAAATTGCCCAAGGTGTAACCCGTGGAGCAGTACGTTGGCTTATCACTCCATCAGTCGATCAGCAATGGCTTTACGAGCCCGTAATCCAAACTTCGCAAATAGGTTATTTGCCCAACCAACCTAAGCGTGCAATCATTGAGACCGATCGTCGCTCAACTTCAGTCGAAGAAGTTCAACTTGTTCGCATCGACGCTGATAGTGAAAGCGTAGTTTATTCTACAATACCCTCCATTTGGGGACAGTTCCTACGCTATCGATATCTCATTGCTGATTTCAGCGATGTCATCGAGTCTGGTCTTTATCAGGTACGATATGGGTCCTCATGTTCGAGTGTCTTTCGTATTGACGAAAACGTCTATGAACGTGGCGTTTGGCAACCTGTGGTCGAATACTTCCTGCCTGTTCAGATGTGTCATATGCGCGTTACTGAGAAGTATCGTGTATGGCACGATGCTTGCCACCTCGACGATGCCTTGATGGCACCTGTCGGTAATCACATTGATGGTTATGACCAGCGTCCCGGCCTCTCCAAATACAAAGCAGGTGAAATCGTTCCCGGTGTTAATGTCGGTGGTTGGCATGATGCAGGAGACTTCGACCTCCGTGTTGAATCTCAAGCAGGTGAAGCTTACATCCTTGCGTTGGCTTATGAGCATTTCCATCCCGATATAGATGTAACTGCCATTGATCAGCAAAACCATCGTGTTGAAATTCACGAACCAGATGGTAAGAATGACATTCTTCAGCAAGTCGAGAATGGTGCCCTCACCGTAGTTCGTTCGTATCAGGCATTAGGACGGCTTTATCGAGGCATTATCTGTAACTCGCTTCGTCAATATGCTATGCTTGGTGATGCAGCTGCCATGACTGACGGCATTATAGGTAATGCAGATGATCGTTGGATATTCACGGAAGACAATCCAATGCGTGCTATTTCGACTGCTGCTCAGTTAGCTGGTGCAGCACGTGTGCTACGTGGCTTCAACGATGCTTTAAGCCAGGAGTGTCTTGACGTTGCCACGATTCTTTATAATCAAAGTACCCTGGAAGGACGTATGGAAGTTATGAAACTACAAGCTGCAGTAGAACTTTACCTGACTACAGGCGAACAGACCTATCTCGATTTCATTCTTGGACATCAGGATCAGATTGTCAGCAATATTACACGTTGTGGATGGTTTACTGCACGTATTGCCAAAATGCTTGAAATTAATAAAGATAAACGTTCAAAATCTTTTGTTAAAGCATTCCGTTCAGCACTTGCTGATAATAAGGTTCAGATAGAAAAATTGGCGGCAGAGACTCCTTATGGTGTACCTTATCGTCCAAGCATCTGGGGAGCTGGGTGGGATATTCAGCGCTTTGGATTCGAGTATTACTTCCTTTCAGAATCTTATCCTGACATCTTCTCCAAGGAGACTCTTTATAATGCTCTGAATTTTATCCTTGGTTGTCATCCTGGAAGCAATAATGCTTCTTTTGCTTCGGGAGTCGGAGCTCGCTCGGCAACAGTTGCTTACGGTCTTAATCGTGCCGACTGGAGTTATATCCCTGGTGGCGTTGTCTCGGGAACTGCACTTATTCGTCCCGACTTCCCAGAACTCCTGGAATTCCCGTTCCTCTGGCAGCAAGTCGAATATGTGCTTGGTGGTGGATCATCCCATTATATGTTCCTTGTATTAGCGGCAAATAAATGATTATTCGTCGTATAATATCTCGAATGTTTATTATCTGAGAATTAAGAACTCAAACTATAAAATTACTCCCCGTCGGATTGTTCCAGCGGGGAGTGTTTATTAATTAGGTATTAAAACCATAGGAATTAACCACCGAAGTTATCGAAGCGAATCATGTCGTCCTCTACACCAAGAGAATGGAGGAGGTCAAGCACGGTCTTAGCCATCATCGGAGGACCGCAGAGGTAATATTCGCAATCCTCTGGTGCTTCGTGAGCCTTCAGGTAGGTGTCGCCCATCACAGGAGCTACAAAGCCTGGGGTATAGGCAATTCCAGCAGCATCTGCCTTTGGATCGGGACGGTCGAGGGCGAGATGGAAGTGGAAGTTGGGGAATTCCTTCTGGAGCTGCAGGAAGTCGTCGAGGAAGGGAATTTCCTCCAAAGCGCGAGCACCATAGAAGTAGTGCATTGGGCGCTTACGATCTTCGTCCTTTACACCGTTGCCCTTGAGCATATGCATAATCTGTGCACGGAGAGGAGCCATACCGGCACCACCACCGACCCAAATCATTTCACGGCCTGTACCATACTGAGGACGGAACTCGCCATAAGGACCAGACATAATTACCTTGTCACCTGGACGCAGGTTGAAGATGTAGGTCGATGCAATACCTGGGTTAACTGGCATGAAGTTGTTGGCTCCCTTAACTTGCTGCTCACGTGGCTTGAATGGAGGTGTGGCAATACGCACGTTGAGTGTGATGATGTCGCCCTCATCTGGATAGTTAGCCATAGAGTAAGCACGAACCGTCGGCTCTGGGTTAGAGCAGTGCAGATCGAAGAGGTGGAAGTTTTCCCATGCTGGCAGATAGGTATCGCCGATGAGGTCGCGGTCGAAGTCCTTGTAGTCGATCTCGAATGTTGGAATCTTGATCTGTGCGTAGGAACCAGGTTCGAAGTTCATGTGCTCTCCAGGAGGAAGAGCAACCTTGTATTCCTTGATGAAGGTAGCCACGTTCTTGTTGCCAATAACGGTGCATTCCCATTCCTTAACGCCGAATACATCATCGGGAACGACGATCTTGGCATTCTCCTTGATCTTCGACTGGCAAGCCAGACGATAGTTCTTCTTAATCTCCTTGCGGGTGAAGAAACCAACCTCAGTGGGGAGGATGTTGCCGGCTCCTGATTCGATGATACACTTGCACTGGCCGCACTTGCCACCGCCACCGCAAGCCGACGACAAGAAGATGCCGCCTTGCTGGAGGGCTGCAAGAGCTGTGGTGCCAATACCGGCTTCGATGTTCTTCTTGCCGTTGACATCAATAGTGATATTGCCCGAAGGAACAAGCTTAGCCTTGACAAAGAGCAGGAGTGCTACGAGTACGAGTATTACAATCAAGAATACTACGATTGCATAAATGTAAGTTGTTAACATATTGTAGTCTCCTTTCTTTTAACCAAGTTGAATACCAGAGAAGCTCATGAATGCAATTGCCATCAGGCCAGTCACGATGAACGTGATGCCCAGACCCTTCAGAGGAGCAGGAATGTTACTGTAGGAGAGCTTCTCACGAATAGCTGCGATACATGCGATTGCGAATAGCCAGCCGATACCGTCGCCCAGTGCGTAGGTGATTGCGTAGCCAACGTTCTCGAACTCCTTCTGCTGCATGAACAAAGAACCACCGAGGATGGCGCAGTTCACAGCGATAAGTGGAAGGAAGATGCCAAGCGAGCCATAGAGTGCGGGGAAGAACTTTTCGACAACCATCTCGACAATCTGTACGATAGCAGCGATGTTGGCGATAAAGATGATGAAGCTCAGATAGCTGAGATCGACGCCCTCAACGAGTGCATCGGGTTGAAGCACATACTTGTCGAGCAAGTAGTTGATAGGAAGGGTGATGAGCAACACGAAGGTCACTGCACAGCCAAGTCCTACCGATGTGCTTACTGTCTTTGATACTGCCAGGTAAGAACACATACCCAGGAACAGTGCAAAGATCATGTTATCGATGAAAATCGATTTGATGAATAGATTTAAATACTCCATTTTGCAGATGTTTTAAGGGTATTACTTATCCTGAAGATCGGGGTTCTTGGCACGCTGATACCAGATGATGCAGCCGAGAATAATCAGGGCAGCTGCCGGCATGGTGAAGAATCCACAATTCTGATAGCCGTCATAACCAGCTTCGTTGACGAAGCGAGCGAGAACGTCATAGCCAAAGAGTGTGCCGCTTCCGAAGAGTTCGCGAAGAGTGGCGGTGATGAAGAGGATCAGGGCATAGCCGATACCATTTCCAAGACCATCGAGGAGGGCAGGGAAGGGCTTGTTACCAAGGGCGAATGCCTCAAGACGACCCATCAGAATGCAGTTAGTGATGATCAGACCTACATATACCGAGAGGGCCTTGCTCACATCATAGACGTAGGCTTTCAGGATTTGATTGACAAGAATTACAAGTGCAGCAACTACAACCAACTGAACGATGATACGAATTCGGTTAGGAATGGTGTTGCGGAGCACAGAAATGATCACGTTGGCGAAAGCTAGCACGCATGTTAGGGAGATACCCATAACGAGGGCAGGCTTCATCTGCGTAGTAACCGCAAGGGCTGAGCAGATACCAAGCACCTGGACAACCACAGGGTTGTTGGTCCAGAGCGGTCCGGTGAAAACACCGGGTTTCTTTTCGTTTGCCATAACTGTTATTTCGATTAACAATTAACAATTAAAATTACTCAGCCTTTTTGCAGGCGTCACACTCAGCCTTTGCGGCACATTCAGCCTTTTCGGCACACTCGGACTTGTCACCACATTGAGCCTTGCACTCTTCCTTGCCGCAGGCTTCGGGAGTGCAGGCTTCCTTCTGGCAGCCTTCCATTTCGCAGGTTTTCTTCTCACCGCAGTTGCCTTCATGCTTCTGGCAGCAGCCAGCTTGAGCGGTACCGCCTTGGATGAAAGGAACATAGCCGAGGAGAGACTCGTAGATCATAATGCCCACGTAGTCAGAAGTCTTTGTAGCTCCGGTGATGGCATCAACTTTTTCGCCCCCATAGTTTGCGGGTTTACCAGCCTTGGTAACTGATACAGAGGTGAATTTGCCATCTGTGAAGATGCTCTTGCCGATAAATGCGTTAGCAAAAGCGGGGTCGTCTTTAATCTTTGAGCCCAGACCTGCTGTTTCAGAGTCGTGGTCGAAGGATACGCCAGCAACCTTGCCTTCAGGATCAACTGACAGATAGCCCCAAATGGGACCCCAAAGACCTGCGCCATACATGCTCATGATGCGGTAAGGTACGCCGTCGATGTTTGCCACATAAACGGGAAGGGTTGCTTCAGGAATAATCTTGCCGGCTGAGAACAAGCTCTTGGAGGCGATGTCGAAAGCCTTGCCATCGACCTTCTCGCCCTTGGTGTTGACGCAGAACATTGCATCATCCATCTTGAGTTCCTGCCAGAGATCGGCAGCGTTCTCGAAGGTGACTTCCTTGCCAAGCTTGGAGGCTACAGACTGAAGAATTTGTTGCTTCTTCTCGTTATCTGTATTGGCTTTCTGCTTGTCCTTGAGGCCAAGGGAGGCGGCAGAAAGCAGGATGGCTACCAATACTGTCAAAACGGTAGCGTAGATGACAGTATAAACATTTGAATTACGATTCATAGTCTTATGCATTTACGCGTTTTGCACGCTTTGAAATATTAGAGTTAACAACACAGTAATCGATGAGAGGAGCACAGGCATTACCGAGGAGGACAGCCATCATAGCGCCTTCGGGATAACCAGTGTTGAACATACGAATCAGAATAGCCATTACACCAATAAACAGGCCGTAGATGTATTTGCCGGTATTGGTGCGGCAACCTGTTACAGGGTCAGTAGCCATGAAGACGGCTGCAAATGCAAAACCACCGAGGCAGAGCTGCTGAGCAACAGTAGGAGCGTTCTCAGAGAATGCAGCGATGATAGCTGACATAAGAGCACCACCCACGAAAACGGAGCACATGATTCGCCAAGAGGCAACGCGTGTCACGAGGAGAAGGCAGGCGCCTAAAAGGATGGCTAGCGTCGAAGTTTCGGCGATGGATCCGGGAATGCATCCGAGGAATGCATCCATAGTAGAATAGGTGACAGGATCGAATGTGCCATCGGCAACGGCTGCCAATGGAGTAGCACCCGAGAAGCCATCAACTACAGCTGTACCCTCGATAGGAGAGTTGCAGAGTGCTGAACCGGTGCGCACGAATACCTCGTCGCCCGACATAGCTTTAGGATATGCAAAGAACAGGAATGCACGAGTGATAAGTGCGGGGTTGAAGATGTTCATACCCGTACCACCGAAGATCTCCTTGGCAAAGATTACCGAGAAGGCAGTTGCCACGGCAATCATCCAGAGAGGAGTATTCACGGGGACGATCATAGGGATGAGCAGACCGGTGGCAAGGAAGCCTTCGGCCACTTCTTCGCGCTTCATGCAGGCTACGGCCATTTCGATGCCGAGACCAACTGCATAACTAACAACAACCTTGGGAAGGAAAGCCACAAGGCCATAGAGGAATTGCATGAACCAACCATCGTTGATGCCGAGAGCCAGATCGTGCTGATAGCCAACGTTCCACATGCCAACGAGAGCAGCAGGTACCAATGCGAGGATAACCATCATGATTACTCGCTTCGAGTCTACCGAGTCGTGAACCTGCACACCCTTACGAGCTGCAGTGTGACGAGGAACGAAGAGGAATGTATGGAAACTGTCATAGATAGACCACAGCTTCTCATACTTGCCGCCCTTTTGGAATAGGGGGTCAATCTTTTCGTTGATATAATCGTTCAGTTTCATTGGACAGGATAATTTACAGTTTGACAATTATTCCATCTCTTTGCGCAGCTTGACGAGACCGTCAGCGATAACCTGCTGAACAGGATTCTTCGAGACGTCAACAAACTCACAAAGAGCGAAGTCCTCAGGCAGTACCTCGTAAATGCCAAGCTGCTCCATCTTGTCGATGTCGTAGGCCAGGACAGCCTTGTAGAGGTGCTCTGGATAGATGTCCATTGGGAATACACGCTCCCAGTCACCGCTGACGATGAGGGCACGCGGACCACCCTTCAAGCGGGCATCGAGCTTCCACTTCTTGGACTTGAACAGGCCGAAGAGGCCAGCAAGACCAGTGTTGGAGGTGGAGTAACGATTCAAGCCAGGAGTAATCCATCCGAAAATCTCGTCGGTGGTGTCACCTTCGGGAATAACGGTAACGGTCTGTCCCTTGAAGTTAAGAGAACCTGCAAGTCCGGTAGCGACGCCTGTCAGTACGTCACCATTGATGACACGCTGTTTGTACTCAACATGCTTCACCTTGCCATCAAGGATGTCAGCGAGAGAAGCACCTGCCTGTACCTTGGCGTATGCAGGGGCTACGATCTCAGAACCGGCAATGGTGATGATGCGCGAGAAGTCGCACTTGCCGTTGAGAATGCGGCCGATAACGATTACGTCTTGTGCGTTGGCAGTCCAAACAATCTCGCCTTTGTTGATGGGCTTGAAGTTGTTGATCTGAACGCCTACGTTACCGGCAGGGTGTGGACCTTCGACAGTCACCTTCTCAACGCCATTGACGGCGGGAATGGTGGTGCTTGCAGCAGCACCTACATAAACCTTGCCTTTGCTAAGCTTTGCAAGAGCAGCGAGACCAGTCTGGAAGTCGTTCTCCTGACCTTTGACAATAATGTCAAAGTTTGGTGCGAGGGGAGCGGTGTTGAGAGCGGTCACGAAGATATCGCGTGGCTGCAGGGAAGGATTGGCGAGTACGCCGTAGGGACGCTGTGTGAGGAAAGGCCATACGCCACCATCGAGCATTGCTTGCTTGACCTCATCGACAGTAGCTGTCTTGGGATCAATGACAGGCAGTTTAGCACTGGTGCCCTTGCCATCGTTTGAAATGACGATGCCAAGCACTTTGCGTCGGTCACCACGAACGACCTCCTCAAGGACGCCGCTCACTGGGCTCACGAACTTAATCTCTGGATACTGTTTGTCATGGAAAACCTCGTCTCCAGCATTAACAGCATCGCCGGCTTTAAGCACAATCTTGGGGGTACACATTACGATGTCGTCGGGAACGAGGGTGACCTTTTTGGCCTCCTTGACGTTCACAAACTTTTCTTCGGGCATGCCCTCCAGGTTGATGTTCAAGCCTTTTTTGAGCTTAATAACATTTGCCATTAATAATAATGTTTATTGATTGTTGGTTGTGTTTTGCATTTATTATACGCGTGCAAAGTTAGTGAAAAAATCTTAATTTCAAAAATGAATTGTCTTATTTGAACAAAAGAACCCCACTGCAGAAAGGTTGCAGTGGGGTTTGATACTTAAAGTTGTCAAAAAAGATTCATTAAGGCTGTTTGCCAATGTAAGCAAGAATACCTCCATCGACATAAAGGATGTGGCCGTTAACTGCATCGGAAGCATGGGATGCAAGGAATACAGCGGGGCCACCGAGCTCCTCTGGATTGAGCCAACGTCCGGCTGGAGTCTTGGCACAGATGAAGCTGTCGAAGGGGTGACGGCTACCATCGGGCTGACGCTCGCGGAGAGGTGCGGTCTGTGGAGTTGCGATGTAACCTGGGCCAATGCCATTGCACTGGATATTGTACTCGCCGTACTCTGAGCAGATGTTGCGGGTGAGCATCTTCAGACCACCCTTGGCTGCTGCGTATGCACTTACTGTCTCGCGGCCGAGCTCTGACATCATTGAGCAGATGTTGATGATCTTGCCCTCGCGGCGCTCCATCATCTCAGGGATGACAGCAGCTGCTACAATGTAAGGAGCAACCAAGTCAACGTCGATGACAGCCTGGAACTCGCTGCGTTTCATTTCATGCATAGGGATACGTTTGATGATGCCGGCATTGTTGACGAGGATATCAATCTGGCCAACTTCTTCGTGGATTTTTTTAACGAGTTCGCCCACAGCAACCTCATCAGTAACGTTGCAAACATAACCTTTGACATTGGTGATGCCAGCCTCCTTGTAGTTGTTCAGGCCACGCTCAAGGGCAGCTTCGTTGATGTCGTTGAAAATAATGGTCTTCACACCTGCGGCAACAAATGCCTTGGCAATGTTAAAACCGATACCGTAAGACGCGCCGGTGATCCAGGCGTTTTTGCCTTCAAGAGAAAAGTCTTTCAAACTTGTCATGTTGATGAAAATTTAATGGTTAGTGGAATTTTACAAAATTATTTAGTATTTATTTGTCGATTGACAATTTTAAATAGCTGAATCGCGTAATATCAAATTGTGGTTGACAATGAGATGCGATGGATGTTTCATCTCCGGAATTTCGCCGAGGTGGGACAGAAGCAGCTTGGCTGCCATTTCTCCAATGCGCTGTTGGTGCAGGTCAAACGAGGCCAAAGGTGTGGAGAGGTAATTGTCGAAAGGTTCGTTGGCTACACCGATGATGGCTATTTCGTCAGGCACCTTGATGCCTTTACGACGGAAGATATCGATAGCGGTAATTGCTGGAAAATCACCTGCGGAGAAGATTCCATCGGGACGATCTTCCATCTGAAGAATACGTTGTGCGGCTTCGGTACCTGCCTCAATGGTAATAGAACTCTGGAAAAGCCATTCGTCGCGGAACGGAAGCCCAAGGTCTTCGAGAGCTTTTCGATAACCATTATAACGGTCGGAGTAGGAGGGCTGAACGAAAGGACCAGCGAAATGACAGATTTTACGACACCCGAGTTTGTGTAACTGGACTACAGCATCATAACCTATCTGGAAATTGTCGTTGCACACGGAGTCACAATCAGAGACTTTGTCGGGCAAACGATCGAAATATACGAGGGGTATATTGTGTTGTGAGAGCATTTCGGGATAGACAGGATTCTGTGTCTCGGTAGAGAGGGAAACTGCTACACCGTCGACTTTCTTGGCAATCATAGCTTTGATAGCATTGGATTCCTGTTCTTCGCTCTCACCGCTGGCGGCAATGATTACTTGGAACCCATGCTTTTGTGCCTGATCTTGGAATGATGATATGATAGTTGCAAAAAAGTTGCGGTCAATACGTGGAACTATAATACCAAGTACATTACCTTTGCCTGTACGCAAATGGTGTGCCACAGGGTCTGGAATGTAGTTTAATTCCTTCGCAAGTTTTTGCACCGCTTCGCGCGTTTTGAGGCTAATGCGTGGGTTATTTTGCAAGGCTCGCGAAACCGTTGAAGCCGTAGTATGGAGTCTTTGAGCCAGGTCGTAAATAGTTACTTTTCCTTTTTCGCCCATGTTGATTAATATAGGAAATGTTTCTTTTGTTAAAGTGTTGTACGGGTGCAAAGATAATTGATTTTACAATTAAATCCAAATTTTTTATTGAAAAAATGTGCAATAATAACAAAAATTGCATTAATTTCAATTCCTCCTTTTGTTTTTTAGGCAATCGTTTACACTAAAGCCCAGTGGCCACGTACAATATATTTTTCGTCAAACCATGTTGCACAATCGAGTTGCTCTTGGTCAAAGATGCCAAAGAGGGCAGAACCAGAACCCGACATACTTGCATAGATGGCTCCATGATGATAGAGGTTCTGCTTGATTGTGTAAAGTTGTGGATATAGTGGGAAAACGGAATTTTCGAAATTATTGTGTATGCAATCTTTCCATTCGTTTAGTGGACGAGAAAGCATTTCGTAGAGTGGAACCTCGGGAATTTGGGGATGAACACCGCTATAAGCCTCGCGCGTGCTTACTCCAAAGGGAGGTTTTACTACAACGATATATTTGCCTCGAAGAGATAAAGCATGGGGAACAAGCTCGTTGCCTATGCCTTCGCAATATTGAGCTTGCATCTTGTGATGATTGTTGGCAGTATTAAGCTGGTTGCCACAGCGGCAAAAGAAAGCACAGTCGGCGCCCATGCGTGCTGCCATAACCTCGATTTCGTCATCGGAAACACTAAGACCAAACATTTCTCGCAACATCAGCAAGGCATGTGATCCATCAGACGATCCTCCACCCAGTCCTGCCCCAAAGGGAATCTGTTTTTCCAGATGCATTTCTACTGCAGGTAAATCGGGGAATCTTTCTTGTAAAAATCGATATGCTTTCACGCATAGATTCAGTTCCGGGTCGCAATCGACAATAATTCCCGTCTGATACCAATGTACTTTGTTGTCATTTGTATAAATGCAATCGTCACTCTTCACATCCGACATGGGAAGGATTTCGAGAGCATCGCACCAGTTGATTGGATAGAATAATGTCTGAAGGATATGGTATCCATCCTCGCGACGACGTGTAACATTGAGCCCGATGTTGATTTTGGCTTCAGGAAAGAGTATCATATATATTATATAATGTGTAAACGAAAGTGTGACAAAATTGCGCTGCAAATATAACTATTATTTTCGAAATATTGAAATCTACACTCTTAAAAAATCTTTCTTTTAGAAAAAATACTGAAAAATTGTCATGGCATGATATTTGCAGTCATGTCGATATCGAATATTAACAAAAATTTATATATATTATGGAAGAAAATAAGCAAACGTTCAACGATGAAGAGGTAAAGGTTGACGATACTACAGTAGTTGAACCCAACAATGACACCGATGCACAGGAATCGAAGCAAGTTGAAGATGAACAACAAGAACAAACGCCAGAAGAACGAATTGCCGAACTTGAGGCGAAGGTTGAACAGCTTCAGAAAGATGCTTTATATCGTGCTGCGGAGTTTGATAATTTCCGTAAACGTACCATTCAGGAAAAAGCCGATCTGATCAAATATGGTAGTCAGAAAGCCATTGAGGCACTTCTGCCTGTAATTGATGACTTGGAGCGTGCCATGCAACATATCGACAAAGCTGAGGACGTTGATAGCGTGAAAGAAGGAGTCACTTTGATCATGCAGAAGTTTCAAGGCTATCTTAAACAACAGCAGGTCACCGTTATTCCTGCAAATCCAGGAGATGACTTCGACGACAAGATCCACGAAGCCATCACTATGTTTCCTGCACCCGATCCATCACTTAAAGGAAAAATTGTCGATTGCCCTACAAAGGGCTACAAGCTTTATGACAAGGTGGTTCGGTATGCTAAAGTAGTCGTAGGTCAATAATTTATTAAAGGAGAAAATGTAATTATATGGCAATGAGAGATTATTATGAGGTCTTAGGTCTCCAAAAGGGAGCTACGGCCGACGAAATAAAGAAAGCCTACAGAAAGTTGGCCATTAAATGGCATCCGGATAAGTGGCAACAAGCTAGCGAGGCAGAACAGAAAACAGCTGAACAAAACTTCAAAGAGGTTAACGAAGCTTACGCTGTTCTCAGCGACGAACAAAAACGCGCTCGCTACGACCAGTTTGGACATGCCGGTATGAATGGCGGTTTCGGAGGCGGTGGCAGCTCGGGAGGCTTTGATTTCAATGGAATGGACTTCGATCCATTTGATATTTTCAACGCCTTTTTCGGAGGTGCCGGTACAAAAGGACGTTCTCGTGGTGGAACAACCTATACTTACACTACGTCAGGTAATCCGTTCAGCGGTTTCGAAGGTTTTGGCTTCGGCAATGGTTCGGAAGGCTTCAATCCATTCCAACAGGCCGTTAAAGGTCAAGACATCAACATCACTTTACGCGTCTCGCTCGACGATGTGATGAATGGTGTGGATAAAAAAGTCAAGATTAAGCATTCGGTTGCCGATGCTACGGGCACTGTCCGTCAAGTTGAGGATATCATTCCGATACATTTGCCTAAGGGCGTAATGGAGGGACAGAAGTTTATGGCTAAGGGGAAAGGCAATGCTGCACCAGGAGGCAAAGGTACACCTGGCGATTTGGTTGTAAACATCGAGGAAATTCCTCATCCTGAACTTTTGCGTGACCATCAGGACTTGGTCTATAACTGCCTCATATCCTTCCCGACCGCTGCTTTGGGCGGACCCGTAGAGATACCTACGCTTAATGGTCGAGTGAGGATCAATGTCCCGGCTGGCACCCAGCCTGGTAAGATTTTACGTTTGAAAGGTAAAGGTTTGCCATCGAAGGATACTGGCATTATTGGCGATCTGATAGTGAATATTCTTGTATTTGTACCCGAGAAACTCTCGGCAGATGAGAAGAAGGCTGTAGAGAAACTTTCCAAAGGTACGAATTGTATACCTACCGAGGAGAACCGAAAGTCAATGTTCAGCCGTATCAAGTATTTCTTTACTAAACAAGAGTGATTATGAAAGACCTATGGTATCAGACCGAAGGGACTTGTTCGAGGTTCATACATGTCGAATTGAGTGATGACGACATCATACAGGATGTGCAATTCATGGGCGGATGCCATGGTAATCTTCAGGGCATTTCATCGCTCGTAAAAGGACAAAAGGCACAGGATGTGATTGACAAGATTAAAGGTATTCGATGTGGAAATAAAACAACATCTTGTCCTGACCAATTGTCAAAAGCACTGGTCAAAGCCATTGAATCAGCGCGTTAAATGACAAATTAAGTTAAAATGTACGCAATCTTCTTGGATATTCCAAAAAGATTGCGTATTTTTGCATCATGAAATTAATTAAAATATTATTGTCGCTTGTTGCGACATTTATTTTGACGGACTGTATTTGGGCAAAAGGAGATGTGGTACCTCAGGTGCATCGCGACATTCATCGCACTCTACAGGAGCAACAGGATGTTGCACGTTTTTTTTATACTATGTCTGATTCCGTCAATACTTTGGAAGGTGAAAAACCCTTCGAACTGCGTCCCGAATTGGATCTTTACAGCGATTGGAATGATAAATTCGACCCTATGAATGGCAAGATACCTGCCAATATTCCAAACAATGTTGATATTGATCTTTCTGGATGGTATCCTCCTGTCAAAGGGATGGTTACTTCGCCTTTTGGATGGCGCAAGGAACGTATGCATAAAGGCGAAGATATTAAGCTGTATATTGGCGATACGGTGCGTGCTGCCTTCGATGGCAGAGTTAGGATTTGCCGTAGTGACCGCCGTGGCTATGGAAACTTCTATGTCATTCGTCATGACAACGGACTTGAGACCATCTATGGTCATCTGTCAAAACATATCGTCAAACAGGATGAATATGTGAAAGCCGGGCAGGCTATTGGTCTTGGCGGAAGTACTGGTCGTAGTACTGGCCCACATTTGCATTTCGAGATGCGTTATATGGGTATTGCACTTGACCCTGCTGATCTGATTGACTTTGTCACATTCCAACCTCGTTCACAAGTCTATAAGCTTGATCGAAAACGTGCTGAATGGGAACAATCTAATAAGGGCAAGAGAAGTGCTTTGGCAAGTTCAAGAGGATCATCGAGTCGATCAAGTGGCTCGAGAAGATCTTCGCCCTCCATTCATGTAGTCCGTAAGGGAGATACTTTAGGTGGTATTGCTCGACGATATGGAACAACAGTTAATCGTTTGTGCAAACTGAATGGTATCCGAGCAAATACCAAACTGCAATTGGGCAAACGACTTAAGATTAAATAAACCGCTGTACTCACAGCAGCAAATTACTACTCAGTATGGATCCAATTGAAATTATGCAGAAGGTCCTGCGCATCCTTTTCTATGTGTTGGTCATTGGAGCATTGGTTGGCTTTGCTCAAGACCATTGGTTCGGTAACCCAAACACCTATTGGATTTGGTGCGGATTAGGTGCTATTGGCGCTTCGTTGGTACGTTTTTTCCTGCGATTTGTCTAAACAATCTTAAAGGCATGGTTCAATAAAGAGCCATGCCTTTGTTTTTGATAGGAAGTTTTATGAAAGGAATGAGAGTCAAAAGGTTACCCCCAAAGGAATTCGGAGAAGGCCTTAATGACATACTCATGGTCCTTAACACTGCCTGTCTCACGGATAGAATGCATGCCCCATACGCCATTGCCCATATCTACACCGCGGAAGGGGAGAGAGCTGGTGAGAATATTGCCTAGTGTACTTCCTCCAGCGATGTCGCTGTGATTGACAAAACGCTGATAGGGTACACCTGCTCGGCGACAGATCTCACCGAATACGGCAGCACCATCGGCATCGGTTGCATATTTCTGTGCAGCATTAACCTTGATGATGGGTCCGCCACCGAGAACTGGATGATTCGTCGGGTCCATCTTTTCACCATAGTTAGGATGCCAGGCATGTGCGTTGTCAGCACTCACCATGAAACTGTTCTCTATCATGCGATAGAAATCATCGTGTAAATCATTGTTTAGCCCGAGACCCCTATTTAGTGAAATTACGAGACGTTGGAGTATTTGAGACAGGAAGGGTGAGCCAGCACCTTGCTTAGTGCCGCTTCCTGTTTCTTCATTGTCGAAGATTGCCAATACCATTGTCTGTTGCTGAACCTCTTTGGTCTTTGTTTCTTCAACTACAGTACCTAACAAAGCTTGCAGTCCGGCATGTACCATCGACAAGTCGTCGAGACGACCTGCCGAAATGAACTCTTTTTGAAGCCCGACTTCACATGCAGGAGTTGTGTCATAGAGATATAGGTCGAAATCGAGAATGTCTTCGGCTGTTACATCAAGGTGATATGCAATTAGATTGAGCAATAAACCGTTGGCTGATAACTGATCGTCGATTACGCCTAAAATGGGGAGCATATCTTTTTGTTTCGACAACTTCACACCATCATTGACCTGGCGGTTGAAGTGGATAGCCAAGTTAGGAATTATGAGAATTGGCTCCTTGATATGAAGTAGGCGTGTTTGTGGGTGCAAAGGATCGCTGGTACGAAGCATCACACGTCCAGCCAATGAAAGCGGGCGGTCAAACCACGTGCTCATGATTGCTCCACCATAGATCTCGGTATTAAGTTTCACAAACCCTTTTTCCATCAGGATTTCAGGATTGGGTTTGATGCGGAATGTAGGCGAATCACAGTGGGCACAAATCAATCGAATGCCACTTTCTCCAAGAGGTTTTGAACCCAGACGAAAAGCATATAACGAGGAATCATTCTTGGTGACGTAAAGCTTATCGCCTGGCTTTACGTCAGGCATTTGCATAGCGGGGTCAAACTTGTGGAAGCCAGCCGCCTGTAGCTGCTCTTCGAGAGTTGCGACAGCAAGATAATTGACAGGACTTGAATTAAGAAAATCTATCAGATTCATCATTAGAGCGCACACGACTATAATCTTTTGCGCTAAGAACTTTTAAATCCATATGAAAGTTATTTTAAATATTATAATATTCGAAATGGTGCTTAGAGCTATATAAATAACGGTTGTTG
>CACXTQ010000062.1:0-18251 GCA_902770595.1 uncultured Bacteroidales bacterium
TTCTTACCTTTCTTATTGACAATCTTTTCACAGGGAATCGTAGCATGGGAGTGTCCATCGAGCACAGCATCGATACCAGTGGTAGCTGCAATCATCTTGCCCGAAACGACATCGAACGTCGATTCGCCAAGATGAGAAAGAACGACTACATAGTCAGCACCTTGGGCACGAGCACTATCGGTAGCCTGCTGCACCAGGTTATAGACCTCATTATGATGTAAATCATAAAGTTGTGTGCCGTCTTCGTCGTAGAATGCAGCACCTTCGGACATCAATGTACTTGGAGTAACCACTCCGACAAAGGCAACCTTGCGTGCTCCAAACTTCTTGATAACGAATGGCGCATAGAATTGTTTGCCTGTCTTGATATCGCTGAAGTTTACACAGGTAACAGGAGCATTGAGTTGTTCGGTGAGATGGAATAGTTGCGGTACCATGTAGTCGAATTCGTGATTGCCAATCGTCATGGCATCGTAGCCCACGGAGTTGATGATGTCGATGATGTACTGGCCCTTTGAAAGAGTGCCTGCGGGTCCTCCCTGCACAAAGTCGCCAGAACTTACAACAGCTACATAAGCTGTGTCGGAAGCTGCAATGGCGTCACGAAGTCCTGCAATCTTGGCATAGCCTTCGATGCCGCAATGCACATCGTTTTCGTAAAGGACTACGATGGGACGGTTCATCATCTTTTGCTTCAAGGCCTGATATTCCTTTTTTGCTTCCTGCAATTCCTCGATGAATCCGGGAACGGCAAGGAGTCGGGCAAAGGTAGCAGAAGCTGCCAGACGTCCGGCATCGGTATCGCTCTGATAATGATAGCCCAGGATGATACGACTTACGCCATAGTCGTAGCCTATCTTGAGAATCTCGTTCTGGTTCTCGGGATCAAGATAGGTAAAGACCATGGCGTAGAGCCAACCCTGTGCGGTGTGGGCAGAGGGGTATGAATTCGGACGATCATTCTCCCATTCTGGACAGGGAGTATGCTCGCTGAATTGCTGGTAGGGGCGTTTGCGTGCAAATGAAACCTTGGCCATTTCGCAGGCTGCGGTTGCATCATAACGCAAAGTTCTCATCAACTGAAAAGTCTTGGGCGCATTTTGGGCAGTGATAGTGAAGCCCAATGCGGGAGCAAAACGCTGCATCAACAATTCTTCGTCACGGCTGCCATCGGTCAGCGCCAGGTCGAGACGTGGCTTGTTGTCACGCTCACGGAATCCCCAACGATATTGTGCGAAGTCATTCAGGAAACGACTGTCGTCCAATGTGGGTGGTGCTGGCAGATAGATGGCACCATTCGGGCAATCATTTACTTCAATATGTGCACGTGGATCATTGTTTTGTGCACACACGGTAACAGCTGCTACAAACAGCGTGATTACGATTGTCAATGCATTTTTCATATTGATAAGTATTAAGGGTTTTGTATTACGAAACCTGCATGCGCTCCAGACTTGATTTCGAAAGTTGCTCCTTGGCGTAATCAAGGGTTATCTTCAAAGCCTTCTTGTTGCTCGAAGGCATGGAGAACATGGCATCCATCATAATGCTTTCGGTGATGCTGCGAAGGCCGCGTGCTCCCAGTTTGAACTCGATGGCCTTATCGACGATATAGTCATAGACTGCTTCATCGTAGGTCAATTTGATACCATCCATGGCAAAGAGCTTCACATACTGCTTGGTGATGGCATTCCTCGGTTCGGTGAGAATCCTGCGCAATGCATCCTTGTCGAGTGGCTCGAGATAAGTGAGGATGGGCAGACGTCCAATGATTTCGGGAATCAGTCCAAACTTCTTCAAATCGGCAGGAGTGATGTATTGCAAAAGATTGTCGCGATCCACATCCTTTCGCTTTTCGTCGGTCTTGAAACCAACGCTGTGGGTATTCAGACGGGCAGCAATCTTCGCTTCGATGCCATCGAAGGCACCACCGCAGATGAAGAGGATGTTTGTGGTATCCACTTCGATGAACTTCTGTTCTGGATGTTTGCGTCCTCCTGCAGGTGGAACATTGACCTTCGAACCTTCGAGGAGTTTCAAAAGTCCCTGCTGAACACCTTCGCCCGAAACGTCGCGGGTGATTGAAGGATTGTCTCCCTTACGGGCAATCTTGTCAATCTCGTCGATGAAGACAATACCACGTTCGGCCTTCTTCGTGTCATAGTCGCAGTCCATCAAGAGACGTGTGAGGATGCTTTCGATATCTTCGCCCACATATCCTGCTTCGGTAAGCACCGTTGCATCGACAATGGCAAAAGGCACCTTCAGCATCTTCGCAATGGTCTTGGCAAGAAGTGTCTTGCCAGTACCTGTGCGACCTACCATGATGATATTCGACTTCTCGATCTCCACGCCATCGTGGTCCTTGGGTTGGAGCAAGCGCTTATAGTGGTTATAGACAGCCACGCAAAGCGCCTTCTTCGCCTCTTCCTGGCCAATGACGTAGCCATCAAGGAATTCCTTGATTTCGCTTGGACGAGGCAAGGATTCGAAATCAAGGTTGTCAATATCATTCTTGCGATTTCTGGCCATGGCTTCATCCAGGATCATCTTTGCCTGTTCGGCACATTGGTCACAGATGAAGCCATTGATACCCGAAATGAGGAGATTCACTTCCGAACGGCCACGTCCACAGAAGTTACAATGGTCTTCTTTCGTCCTTGCCATTATTTCGTGCGAGTGAAGATTTTGTCAATCATACCATACTCGAGAGCCTCCTGGGCAGTCATGTAATGGTCGCGATCGCAGTCCTTCTCGATTCGCTCGTAGGGTTGGCCGCTGTGATCGGCAAGAATGTGGTAGAGTTCAGCCTTGAGGCGCTTGATTTCGTTGACGGCAATTTCCATATCGCTGGCCTGACCTTGTGTTCCACCAAGTGGCTGGTGAATCATGACACGACTGTGAGGCAGGGCGAAACGCTTGCCCTTGGTGCCTGCAACGAGGAGCACCGAAGCCATCGATGCTGCCATACCGGTAACGACGGTCGAAACGTCGCACGAGATGTACTGCATAGTATCGTAGATGGCAAGACCTCCGCTGACAATGCCGCCAGGGGAATTGAGGTACATCGTGATGTCCTTGTCCGACTCGGTGCTAGCCAGGAAGAGCAACTGTGCCTGAACCACATTGGCCGAATATTCGTCAATCTCGGTGCCGAGGAAGATGATGCGGTCCATCATCAGTCGGCTGAAAACATCCATCTGAGCAACGTTGAGCTGGCGCTCCTCGATGATTGATGGGTTGATATAACTGGCACGTGGCGCCAGAGTTGAAGCCTGCTGGCTTGTGAAACGCATGTATTGGTCGAGTGCATTGCTGTTCAGACCGGCATGCTTGGTTGCGTACTTGTAGAATTCGTTCTGCATAAATAATTAAAAGGTGTTACTTGTTCGCTACTATACCTAAGTGTTTTATTGGGCGAAAAGTAAACATTTATTCGAAGTTCGCGGCGATTTTTTCGCAAATGGCCTTCATCTCCTCTGCATCGAGCTTGAGGTGTTCCTTGCGGAAGTTCATATCACCTTCGGTCTGCATAGGGATGAGATGAATGTGGGCATGGGGAACTTCAAGACCCATCACGCACATACCGACCTTTACGCAGGGGATAGCCTTCTTGATGGCGGCTGCCACGCGCTTAGCGAAAACGATGTGGGCTGAAAGTTGTTCGTCACTTTCGTCAAAGATGTAGTCAACCTCCTGCTTTGGAATGACGAGGGTATGACCTTTGGCGACGGGGCTTATGTCGAGGAAAGCGTAGAACTGATCGTCCTCTGCTACTTTATAACTGGGAATCTCACCAGCGACGATACGTGAAAAGATTGTCATAATGGTAAATGATAAAATTGTTTAAAGGCTGATATCAAGTACTTCGAGCTGCTGTACGCCAGCAGGAACTCTCACTTCGACGATGTCGCCTACCTTGTGGTTAAGCAGTGCCTTGGCGATAGGAGTAGCTACCGAAATCTTGCCCTCCATGAAGTTGGCCTCCGATTCCGAAACGATGGTGTAGGTTACCTCCTTCTTGAGTTTGTGGTTGAGCAGGCGCACCTTGCTCATGATCTGTATCTTTTCGGTGCTGAGCTTGGTAGCATCGATGATACGGGCGTTGGCTACCTTGTCCTTCAGCAAAGCAATCCTTGCTTCAAGTTTGCCTTGGGCATCCTTGGCAGCATCGTACTCGGCATTCTCGCTAAGGTCACCCTTGTCGCGTGCCTCGGCGATAGCCTGCGATGCTTTTGGACGTTCAACACTCTCCAAATACTGAATCTCTGCGAGGATTGCCTTGAAACCCTCTTCTGACATAATTTCTGCCATGGTGTTTTTCTAAATTGTTAATTTAGTGATTGATAATTTATTTTTAATATTGAATATACTATTGTTAAAACCACATAGCGTAGAGCGCAGGCCCTACGTTATGTGTTGTTTCGTAAGAAATGAACCTTTCTCCGCCGATGTCGTAGCATGGCGAAGATTGTTTTACATCACCTTTGCTACGGCAGCATCGAGTTTGGAATCATCTTCTACACGATTCAATGCGGCACCGTCTCTACCCATAATGAAGGTAGTTGGAATGTTGGATACATTATAAAGAGCAGCTGCAGCGCTGTACTGCACCATGCCGTTCTCGTCGAAAAGGAGTTCCGTGTCGCGAACCACTGTCCATGGCAGATTGGCTGCCGAGACTTTCCAGAAGTTCACATCGGCATCCAGGCAGACCTGATAGATCTTCAGACCCTTTGCCTTGTACTTTTCGTAGACCTGCATAAGCTTCTCGTTGTGGGGCACCGATGCATCGGTCAGATAGTAGGCAGTGAAGTCCAACAGGGTAATCGAGCCGTGTCCGTTCACACTTGAGAAGGCTACATATTCGTCCTTGGTACCGAGCAGATTCAGATCGACGAACGATGCTTCTGCCTTCACGGCATTCTGTATCAGCGAGTCGGCACGCTCCTGTTCACGCTTGGCCTGCAGTCTTGCAGCAATACCTTCCTTGGCACGCTGTTCCAGGAATGCTGTGCGTGGCGAATTGGGATAGGTGTTCAGCCAAAGGTTTGCGACGGCACCATAGGCTCGGTTGTCCTTGCGGTCCATCGGGTCAAAGATTTGCAGGCCCGATACAGTCTCAAAGAGCACATAGTAGCTGACTGGAGAAGAAGGATCCTTGAAGATGTACTTCTCAAGCATATTTGCCTTGTAGGTATTTACCAGCGATTGCAGGCTGTCGTTATAGACCAGCTGGCTCATCTGGTTGTTGCGGCGAAGGTTGGTGATGTTGAGAATATTGCGACGCAGTTCGTTGCCATACCCCACAGCTTCGCGCAGCGTATTGTTCAGTTCATCCTCCACCTGGTACGAAGTGCCGAAGTGTTCCTTGTTGGCGGTGATGACCACAGGCGTCTGCAAGGTATCAATCACCACGGGGATGGTCTGGTTGCCCATCACAAGGCAGAAGAGGTCGGGACCTCCCTTCTCGACCGAAGGTTTGAACTTGAATGCTCCGTTCTCACCCAGCGTAAGGGTGTCAACGAGCACAGGATTGCTACCCGACAAGTGCATCAGGGCAATCTTCTCGCCCTTGCCGTCATTCACCGTACCCGAAATCGATGCGGTACGCTCATCATTAGAACAACTGGCAAGCACGATTAGCGCAGCACCTGCCATTAAATTATATAATGTATTTTTCTTCATTGATTTGAATTTTGCGGCGCAAATATAGGTGTTTTATTTAGAAATTCCAAGTATTTTCACTTAAAAATTGATTTTTTACAATTTTTTATCTGTAAAATTTGATAGATTCAAAGTTTTTGCGTAAATTTGCGCCCGATTTTATACAGATTTTTAAATTTTATGGTAAACAATTTGGTTAACCCAATCAAGAAGACGATTACCCTGAGCGATGGACGTACCATCACCCTCGAGACGGGTAAGTTAGCGAAGCAGGCCGATGGCGCCGTTGAACTTCGCATGGGTGGCACTATGCTTCTTGCCACCGTTTGTACAGCACGTACCGTGACTCCAGGTACCGATTTTATGCCCTTGACAGTGGAGTACAAAGAGAAGTATGCTTCTGCAGGTCGTTTCCCCGGCGGCTTCACCAAACGTGAAGGCAAGGCCAGCGACTACGAGATCCTCACATCGCGTCTCATCGACCGTGCCCTGCGTCCCCTTTTCCCCAGCAACTACCACGCTGAGACATTTGTCAACGTAACCCTCTATAGTTCCGATAAGGAGAACCAGCCTGATGCACTTGCTGGTCTCGCAGCATCGGCTGCAATGGCAGTGAGTGGTATTCCTTTCGAAGGCCCAATCTCCGAAGTTCGTGTCGTTCGCATCAATGGCGAATATGTCATCGATCCAACCTTTGAGCAGATGAAACAGGCCGATATGGACCTGATGGTAGGTGCAACCTACGAGAACATCATGATGGTTGAAGGTGAGATGGAAGAGGTTTCCGAGCAGGATCTGCTTGGTGCACTCAAGGCTGCTCACGAGGCTATCAAGGTTCACTGCCAGGTGCAGAAGGAACTGATGGAGGCTGTTGGCAAGCCCATTATGGTATATGATCACGAGGTCAATGACGAGGAACTCAAGAAGAACTGCCACGACTTCTGCTATCAGCCATGCTACGACATTGCAAAGTCGGGCAACAAGAACAAGCACGAGCGCGAGGCTGCATTCGAGAAGGTGCAGACCGATTTCATCGCAACCCTCCCCGAGGAGAAGCAGGAAGACGAGGAGGTACTCGGTATGGTGGCTCGCTACTTCCACGATGTAGAGCGTGAGGCTATGCGTCGTTGTGTGCTTGATGAAGGCACTCGTCTCGATGGTCGTGCCCTCGACGAGGTTCGTCCTATCTGGATTGAGCCCGACTATATTCCAGGCCCTCACGGTTCAGCTATCTTCACCCGTGGTGAGACCCAGGCCCTCGTTACCTGTACTCTTGGCACCAAGCTCGATGAGAAGTTGGTCGATGACGTACTCCGCAATGGCTACGACAAGTTCCTTCTTCACTATAACTTCCCTCCATTCTCTACTGGCGAAGCCAAGGCCCAGCGTGGCGTAGGTCGTCGTGAGATTGGCCATGGTCACCTCGCTTGGCGTGCCGTGAAGGGAATGATCCCCAAGGATTTCCCCTACACCGTTCGCGTCGTTTCCGATATTCTTGAGTCGAATGGCTCTTCGTCGATGGCTTCTACCTGCGGTGCTACGCTTGCAATGCGTGACGCTGGTATCCAGATGATTCGTCCCGTCAGCGGTATTGCTATGGGTCTGATCAAGGACGAGGATGGTCCTAAGTATGCCGTTCTTTCGGATATCCTTGGTGATGAGGACCACCTCGGCGATATGGACTTCAAGGTTACTGGTACCGAGAAGGGCATTACTGCCACCCAGATGGATATCAAGTGCAATGGTCTTTCTTACGAGATTCTCGAAAAGGCACTCAACCAGGCCAAGCAGGGTCGTCACCACATCCTTCAGTGCATGCTTGCTGCACAGCCTGAGGCTCGTCCCGATCTCAAGGAGCATGCTCCACGTATGGTTGCCTTCGACATCGACAAGGAGTTCATCGGTGCAGTCATTGGCCCTGGTGGCAAGATCATTCAGGGTATCCAGGAGGAGACCGGTGCTGTTGTCACCATCGACGAGTACGATGGCAAGGGTCACGTGGCCATCTCTTCTTCCGACAAGGCATCCATCGATGCAGCTATGGCCAAGATCAAGGCTATCGTTGCTGTGCCTGAGGAGGGTGAAGTTTATAGCGGCGTAGTTCGCAGCATCCAGCCATTCGGTGCCTTCGTCGAGTTCATGCCTGGCAAGGATGGTCTGCTCCACATCAGTGAGATTGACTGGAAGCGCTACGAGACTATGGAAGAGACTGGTATCAAGGAGGGTGATCAGCTCACCGTCAAGCTCCTCGAGATTGACAAGAAGACCGGCAAGTTCCGTCTTTCGGCAAAGGCTCTCAAGCCAAAACCCGAGAACTACGTCGATCCTGAGTCTCGCCCAAGACGTGAGGATCGTCCCGAGCGTCCACGTCGAGATACAAATCGTGGCAATGGCAACGGAAACAATGCCTTCCGCGAGGCCTTCGGCGGTCAGCGTCGCGACAACAATGCTCCTCGTCGTCCAAACAACGGCCCACGTCGTAACAACGACAACAACGGCTATCAGGAGTAATGATCCTGAACAACCCATACTACTATCATCCGCAACTTGCTGTAAGGCAGGTTGCGGATGATGTGCTTTCTACCATTTCCCGCCATCCTCAATGGGATGCTCTCTTCCAGCAAGGCAAGATGCTGGGCATTCTTCTTGTCGAAACTCCCTTCTCAGGTTCGTCTTCTCTCGCACGCGTACATTATTATAAGAATATAGCCTATCTTGTGGCTTATAGTGGGGTGGTCAATGGACTCGTCGATACCGACCAGTACTTCGTGCCTCCTGTCTATGACCTGCAGAATCCCGACGATTTCTATCTTCAAAAGGATCGTGCCATCTCAGACATCAACCATGAATTGGCTTCTTCCGATTCGCTTGCTCCTTCCAAGGTCAAACGTCTGAAAGCCGAGCGTCGTCAATTGAGCATTGCATTGCAGCGTGAGATCTTCTCTCATTTCAATTTCCTCAACCCTTCGGGAAACTATCGCAATATCATCGACATCTTTGCCGATGCCAAGCGTGGACTTCCTCCCGGTGGCACGGGCGAATGTGCTGCCCCTCGCCTGCTCCAATTTGCTTATGAAAATAACCTCAAACCTCTGCAGATTGCCGAATTCTGGTATGGCACCTCCCCTTCCAATCTGCTTCGTATCCATGGGCATCTCTATCCATCGTGCATCGAAAAGTGTTCGCCCATTCTTCGCTACATGATTCCTTCGTTGGGCGAAACCGTTCCTGCAACACCTCCGTCAAGCAATGCCAAAGCGTTGAAAGTCATCTATGACGACGAATATATGGTGGCCGTTCACAAGCCTTCCGGACTGTTAAGTGTCCCATCCAAGGACCTTTCGCAACCCAATGTTGAAGACCTTCTCCATCAGATATATCCTTCGGTCAAAGGTCCTATGCTCGTCCATCGTCTCGACCAGGCCACAAGTGGCATACTCTTAGCTGCAAAGGATGCTCAGACCTTCAAGTTGCTGAATCAGATGTTTGTCGAAAAGTCCTTGCAAAAGCGTTACCTTGCAAGGCTCAAAGGGAAACTGAAAAGTCGTTGCGGAATCATCTCCCTCCCCTTGTCGGTCAATCCCGACGATCGTCCTCGCCAAGTGGTCGATCATCAGTTCGGAAAGGAAGCCATCACTTATTACGAGGTCATCGATGGCAAGTGGGGAGCAGAGCCTATTCCAGCCGATGAGACTCTCGTTGCCCTCTATCCTCTCACGGGTCGCACCCATCAGCTTCGTGTTCATTGCGCTTCACCGATAGGCTTGGATCATCCCATCGTTGGCGACACCCTTTACGACATCATGGTCCCCTCAAAATCAACCGCCCCAAGGCTTATGCTTCACGCCGAAAGCATCACCCTAATACACCCCTATACAAAACAAGCCATCACAATCGAATCCCGATTGTGATGACCCCGTTTCTCTCTGTTTATCAATGTCGCAGCCATCTATGGCTGCCATCTTCCCCAGTTTGTTTAAGTCGCAGCCAAGTTTGGCTGCCCCAACCATCTACCTGAACCTCACGATAATATAATCCCCGAGTTCGTCAATCACCTCTCCTTGTTTTTCGGCAGGGACACCCAGCTCGTCCAGATTCTTCTTAAGTCGGTCCAGTCTGTATTCCTTCATGATGAGCAGCGTGTTCTGCAACTTGCCTTCGGCGATGTCTTCGGGCGTCGCCTCGATGGGATCTTCGTGCAGATACACGTCCATTCCCTTGGGCCTGCGCACTTTATAGACATAGAACTTCTCGGTATTCAGTTCGCGCTGCAGACCATTGGCATGATAGCAGATACGGCCATAGCAGGTCTTGACGTTGAGCCATGGGCAAAGCAATCCTCCGATGAAGACTATCAGCAGCACAATGCGGCAAACCCATATCATCGGCCAGTTCAAACGCACGGGCCAACGCCATTGTTCTAGTTGCATCACGCCCAGATAGACCAAGAAAGGATAGGCAGGCAGCATGTTCACGTCGAGTTTCATCTTCTGTGCCGAAAAATAGACGAGTGAAACGGCAATGATGATGGCAAAGAAGTTTTGAAGAGGCGTTCCGAAGAAACGGTTCCAATGGAATTCGTTGTGGTGAATGCGGCGAATCAGCGAAATCACGATTACCACGATGCATATCGGACCCCACGGCAGCGTGTCGGCCCAAAGCGACAGCAGGTAATAGTACCACGGGCGGTTGTGGTGCTCGGGATGCAGGAACATGGCCAAAGGCGATTCCAGCATCATCTTGTCGAGCCATTCGGCACCACCTTCCAGGTAGGTCAGATAAAGCCAGATGTTCATCAGACCAAGGAAGACAATCCATCCGCGCCAGTTCCACGCGCTTGCCCAGCGTCTGATTCTTCCGCTGAAAAGCAGGAACAATGTGGTGCTCACAAACGGGATGATGAAGCCCAAAGGACCTTTTGTGAAGACGGCAAGGAAAATGTACAGGCCGAAGCGCCATTGCAGGTGCTTGCGTTTCTTGATGTCCTTCGAAAGGCCATAGGAGCCTTGGTCCATGATGAGTCGCCAGAAGGTATAGAGCGCAGCCACAATCCACAGCGAGAACAGCATGTCGGGACTCACGAAGAACGACATCGCCAGTTGCATGCCGCAGGTGAAAAGCATGATTGAAGCCAGCATTCTCGACTGGCTGCCGTCCTTCAGCCTGAAACTTTGCGCATCGTATTTCTCCACCCATCGGTTCATGATGGCAAGGATGATGATCGAAGGGATGAACGAGAACAGCAGCGTGATGGTGATCATGAAGTGATGGCCGAACACCAGCTTCAGCAGCGCAATGAGCCAGACGTAGAGTGGCATGATGTAGGGGAACTCCTCGCCCTGCCACGTCAGGCAGAACAAGTGGTTCCCGTTGATCAGTTCAGTAGCCAGGCTCACATAGCGCAGCTCGGATGCTGGCGAGAAGTCTCGCAGCAGCATCACCGGCAGCAGCGCCAGCAGGTAGGGCCAATATTCTTTCAAATATTTCTTCATAGTTTCCCGTTGATAAAATGGGATAGGATTTTATTTTTTATTTTCGAAATTCCGGTATACCGGAATACCGTAATAACGTAAGACCGTAATAACGGAAACCCGAAAACCCGAATTTCCCCCAAAAAAACTACTCCTCCTCTTCTTGTCCGGATATCGTGACAAAGTCGCTTTCCTGATCCTCCTTCTTCATTACATACTGCTTGACGAATGCGGCGATGACCGACATCAGGGGCGAAATCCAGCAGAACAGCGTATAGGGAGCATAGATGGTTGTCGCAACGCCAAGCACCGTCGATTGTGTCATACCGCACGAGTTCCAGGGCACGAGCACCGAAGTCACCGTACCACCGTCCTCGAGCGAACGGCTCATCAGTTTGCGTGGTAGTTTCAACCGGTCGAAGGCCGAACCATACATCTTGCTTGGCAGGATGATCGAGATGATCTGGTCGCCCGTCGTGACATTCAGGAAGATGCTCGACATGCAAGTGGTGGCCACAGCACTCGTTCGTCCCTTGATGACCTTCAGCAGATATTCGGTAATCGATTCCAACATGCCGCTGCGTTCCATCACGCCGCCGAAACTCATACTGCAGATGATGAGCCAGATGGTGTAGAGCATACCGCCCATACCGCGAGTGCTTGTCAGCGAGTCGATGGTGTCCACACCCGTCGTATAGCCCACTTCGCCGAATGCACATTCGATGGCAAAGTCGAAGCCCTGTGTGAAGCAGACGATGATGCCGCCCAGCAGCATACCGATGAAGAGCACCATCGTGGCAGCCATGCCCTTGTAAATCAGGAAGAACACCAGCAAGGGAAGCAACAGCAGCCACATCGTGATGGGGAAGGTTGCGTTCAGATGATGCTGCATCTCCACGGCAGCATTGGTGTCGATGTCAGCTCCCCCTCCGCCTGTGAGGCCTACCACTGTAAACGCCACAAGGGTAATCAGCAGGGTCGGCACGGTGGTGTGCAGCAGGTTCTTGATGTGGGTGAAAAGCGGCACGTCCGAAATGCTCGAAGCCAGGTTGGTCGTTTCGCTCAAAGGCGACATCTTGTCGCCGAAATAGGCACCCGAAATGATGGCACCCGCCACCCATCCGTCTTCCAGACCTAGGGTGCGTCCGATGCCCATCAATCCCACGCCGATGGTGGCGATGGTGGTCCAGCTGCTGCCGATGCAAAGGCTCACCAGGGCACAAAGTACGCACGAAGTGAGCAGTAACCAATGCGCCGAAATCACTTCCAGGCCGTAGTAGATCATCGTCGGGATGATGCCCGAATGCATCCATGTGCCGCACAGGCCACCCACCATCAGCAGGATGAGGTTGGCCGACATCGAACGGCTGATGCCCACCACCATCGCATTCTCAAGTGACTGCCAGGACTGCTTGTACACCAACATCGAGATGGCGACAACCACACCTGTGCACAGCGTCAGCACCAGTTGCGAAGGGCCGCTCAGCATGCCGTCGCCGAATACCGTGATGCTGTAACTCAGCAGCCCCACGAGCAGGACCACTGGTATCATCGATATGACGACCGACGGCTTCTTTTTCCTCGACATACTATATCTTGAAGGACATACTATATCTTGAAGATTGCCGGCAATGGCAATTCAAATCGCAGGTTCTCGCGGGTCACGGGATGGAAGAACTGCAGGGCATAGTTGTGCAGCATCAGTCGTCCGCAGGGGTTCGACTGTGCGCCATATTTCTTGTCACCCGCAATGGGGCAGCCCAGGTCGCTCATATGAACGCGGATCTGGTTCTTTCGGCCTGTCAGCAGTTGGATGTCCACCTGGCTGTAGTCGCCCACGGTCTTCAGCACCTTGTAGCGTGTTACCGAGAGCTTGCCCTCCTCGGGGTTGTCGGTCGAATACACCTTCATCGCCTTGTTTTCAGCCAGGTAGCTCCTCACCTCGCCTTCCGGCTTGGCAGGGCGTCCCTCCACGATGGCCATGTACATTCGCTCCACCACGTAGGTTGTCCACGAGTCGCGGAACATCTGCTGCACCTCGGCATTCTTCGCAAAGATCAGGATGCCCGAAGTGTATTGGTCGAGGCGATGGCACACGTAGGCATGCGAATGTCCGTCCTCGGCATACACATAGTCATCGACGATCTGCTGGGCAGTCTTCTCGCGCTTGTTGGGTCCCGTGGCAACGGTCAGCAGTCCCGACTTCTTCTCGATCACCACGATGTCGTCGTCCTCCCAGATCACGCGGGCCATGCGGCTCTTCAGGGTGGCGAAGGGTCGTGTGAAGTTGATTACCAGCTCGTCATCGTGCTGGAGTTGTTCGTCAAACTGCGTGGTCACCTGTCCGTTGTGCATCACGTTGCCATGCTGCAGGTAACTCTTGATTTCCGTCCTGCTTTTCGGCGCCAGTGTCTCCATCAGGAAGGCCAGAAGCTGGCAGGGTTGGTCGATTCTGTACACCTCTATATGGTCGGGGCCGAAGCGTCGCGGTCCTCTTTTCGAATTGTTTCTTTTCATCCGAATGAATAGTATAATAGTCAAAATACGTATTTGCCGCCGCAAATATACAATTTTTTTCTGAAAAATTTGGCATCTTACGAAAAAAAACATAACTTTGCAGCCAAATATTAACGAAATCGTGTGAATTTTTATATATGAAAGCCAAGAAAATGCACAAAGAGGGTAGCGTGACACTCGTAACGTGTTTCGTTTTCATCCTCTTGGTAGCAGTTACGCTTTATGCGTATCGTGCGCCACATTGGCTATGGATTCTCCTGATGGTGCCTCTGACCATCATCTTTCTCGTCATTGTAAACTTCTTTCGCTATCCCGAGCGACACTACAAGGGCGACAAGGTGCACGACGTCATAGCACCCAGTGATGGTACCATTGTTTGCATCGAAGAGGTATATGAACCTGAATATTTCAAGGATCGTCGCATCATGATCAGCACGTTCATGAGTGTGACCAATGTTCATGCCCAGTGGGCTCCCCTGGCTGGTCAGGTGTTCGTCAGTGAGCACGAGGACGGCAATTTTAAGAAGGCCTATCTGCCCAAGGCGAGCAACGAGAACGAGCGTTCGACCATCGTCATTAAGAGCGATGCCGGTCCCACCATCATGATGCGTCAGGTGGCTGGTGCCGTGGCTCGTCGCATCGTCACCTACTATGAGGCTGGCGACCGTTGCGAGGTCGATGGCGAACTCGGATTCATCAAGTTCGGCTCGCGCATCGATGTCTATCTGCCACTCGATGCCCAGATCCTTGTGAAGCTCAAGCAGACCGTTCGCGGCAACACCACAGCCTTGGCGAAGATTTAAGAGTTAGCAAACCAGAATTGTTAATTGTTTATTATTCATTGTTAATTGAAACTGATTAACCTCCCCAACATAGTAACCTGCGGCAACCTCTATTGCGGTTGCCTCTCCATCTATTTCGGACTCTCCGGACAGATTGGCCTTGCCTGTCTGTTCATCCTTGGTGGTGCCATCTTCGACTTCCTCGATGGACTCACCGCACGTGCCATGCACATCTCGGGTCCTATTGGCAAGGAGCTCGATTCGCTGGCCGATGTCGTTTCGTTCGGCATCGCTCCCTCGGTGCTTTGCCTCCACATCCTTGGCACCCATACGGTGCCATTCAGCTGGTTCCCCCTGCTTGCCTTCATCATGGCAGCATTCTCGGCACTTCGTTTGGCAAAGTTCAATATCGACGAGCGTCAGACGCTCTCCTTCATCGGACTGCCCACCCCTGCCAATGCCATCTTCTGGATTGGTCTCACTTATCTCAACGAGATTCCTGCCGTACATCAGGCACTGGGCGGCACCATCTATTTCCTCATTATGCTCATCTGCAGTTTCCTGCTCATCTGCGAACTGCCCATGTTCAGCCTCAAGCTGAAACCCGGTCACAACAGTTTCGGTGAAAACAAGGCACGCTACATCCTGATTGCCTCGTCCGTCATCATCCTTCTGGTTTCCTGGTTCCTCGGCTTCTCCTATTTTGCCGCCTCTCCTGCCCTCATCATTCTCCTTTACCTCCTACTTAGTATTATTTTTTAATGTACATTTTCGGCTGTCTCCCATTTCTATTGATCGTCTTCGGTCTCTTTGTGGCCGCATTCGTCATCAATACGGTACTGCGTGTTATCAATGGCACGGGAGCAGGCGCTGTGTATCTGTGGGAGTCGTTCCGCAACCTTTTCCGCAAGGAGAAGAAGGAGGTCATCAATCCCTTCAATGGCGAAAGCAACTTCGATAACATACGTCAGTCCGACGATATAAGCTACTCTCCCACCGTGCAGCGCCCCAAGCGCTATGAGCCTTCGGATGGTGAAATCATAGAATTTGAGGAAATATGACTATTTGCGCCCTTTCCACCCCATCGGGCATTGGCGGAATAGCCGTCGTTCGCATCAGTGGCCCTGATGCGATTTCTGCATGTGCCCAGGTCTTCCAGCCTTTTAAGGCTGCTCATACTCTCGACCAACGCACAACGCATACCCTCACCTTTGGCAGGATCATTCATCCCGACACCCAGGAAGTGCTCGACGAAGTTGTCGTGGCACTTTATCGTGCGCCCCATAGTTTCACGGGCGAAGACGTGGTCGAGATCTCCTGCCATGGTTCGGCATATATCCAGCAGGAACTGCTCCATGTCCTCACCTCCTGCTGTGGGGTGCGTATGGCACAAGGGGGCGAGTTCACGCGGCGAGCCTTTGCCAATGGGCGAATGGACCTCAGTCAGGCCGAAGCCGTGGCCGACCTCATTTCGGCACAGAATGCCGCTGCCCATCGTCTTGCCTTCAGTCAGATGAAGGGAAGCATCAGCCGCAAGCTCGACACTTTGCACGACCAGTTGCTCCGTCTCTCGTCGCTGCTCGAACTCGAACTCGACTTCAGCGAGGAGGATGTTGAGTTTGCCGATCGCTCGGAACTGCTCGACATTGCTCGTCAGATCGATGCCGAAGTTGTGCGTCTGTCCGACACCTTCCGCACGGGTCAGGCCATCCGTAATGGCATTCCTGTGGCAATCATCGGCGAAACCAATGTCGGCAAGTCCACCCTCCTCAACCACCTGCTGGGCGACGAACGTGCCATCGTGAGCGATGTTCACGGCACCACGCGCGACGTCATCGAGGACACCATCCTCCTCGACGGGCAACTCATTCGCTTCATCGACACCGCAGGCATTCGCGACACCAGCGACCAGGTCGAGACTATGGGCATCGAGCGAACCTATCAGCGTCTTGAGCGTGCTCAGATTGTGCTTTGGCTCATCGATGGCACCCGTCTTGCCGATGCCACCTCCACCCAGCGCTGCATCCAGGACACCCTCGACGTCTATCGTCGCATCCAGCCCTATCTGCGCGATCAGCAGCTCCTCCTCGTCATCAACAAGATTGACCTGCTCACTACCGAACAGATTCACACCAACATCCCTCACTTCCAGGAAGAACTATGCAAAATCGTGCCTCTCGATGCTAATGTTCAGTTGCGTCAATCCGGTCTTCCCCCTAAGCAGGGGGATAGAGGGGGTCTTCTCTTCCTTAGTGCCAAGCACTCCCTCGGCTTCGACCACCTTCGCGAAGTGCTCGTTCGAGCCACGCGTCTGCCGCAGGCGCAGGGCGATGTCATCCTCACCAACCAGCGTCATTACGAAGCCATGCAGGAAGCCCATCAGGCCCTTCTGCACGTCATCGATGGACTCGAGTCGCATCTCAGTGGCGACCTGGTTGCCGAAGACCTCCACGCCGTCATCGATGCCCTCAACAGCGTCCTCGGTCGAAGCATCACCAGCCAGGACACCCTCAACAACATCTTCAAGCATTTCTGCATCGGAAAGTAGGTTTTGCGTGGTAAATGAAATTAAAGAAAAGAAAAAACAAATAAACAACCATCTTTATCTGTTGGTTTACTTTTCAGGTCTTCCTTGTATATGTAGTTTTAAATCTAAATATATGATAATAAGTGAGAAGGAAGTTAAGACAGTCTTGACTAAATCAAATATACCTGTCGGTGACTACTCGGTGAATCCATACGTAGGCTGTACGCATGGTTGTAAGTATTGTTATGCCTCGTTCATGAAGCGCTTTACTGGCCACACAGAACCATGGGGCGAGTTCCTTGACATCAAGCATTGGCAGGAAATCAAGAATCCGGAAAAGCTTCGTGGCAAGGAACTGTTCTTTGGCTCTGTCACCGACCCTTATCTTCCTGAAGAGGAAACATATCGTCGTACTCGCACGTTGTTGGAACAACTTCAAGGTAGTGGAATCAAACTTTCCATAGCCACGAAGAGCGACCTTGTGCTGCGCGATCTTGACCTCATAAAGACTTTCCCCAACGCCCGCATCAGTTGGTCTGTGAACACGCTGGATGAATCTTTCAAGGACGACATGGACAAGGCCGTCAGCATCGAGCGCAGACTGACAGCGATGAAGGCTTTCCACGATGCAGGAGTGAGAACCACCTGCTTCATCTCTCCCATCTTCCCGGGGATCACGGATGCGAAAGCAATCATAGAGCGAGCCAAGGACCAGTGCAACCTGATATGGCTGGAGAATCTCAACCTGCGTGGCACATTCAAGCCTCTTATCATGTCATACATCAAGGAAACGAGGCCCGAACTTGTCCCTTTGTACGAGGAAATCTATGTGCGTGGCAAGCGAGACTATTGGGAGAACTTGAATATAGAACTCAAAGCCCTTGCCGAAGGGCTTGGTCTGCCGTATGTCCGCGATGACGACAGCATCAAGCGCCCCTTCGACGCACCGCCCATCGTGGTGAACTATTTTTACCATGAAGAGGTAAAGAAATCGGCTAAGGTTAATAAAATAGACAGATGATACGATGTACTTTCATATTGACGGGCAGCGCATCTCAATAGGCCTCCATAATTTCGGATCGCTTGTGGGCGCTGATTACCGTATAAGAGCCAGGACACCCTCAACAACATCTTCAAGCACTTTTGCGTCGGAAAGTAGATTTTGCGTGGGAAAGTGATTTTTTGCATAGAAAAGCATACTATATGCAAATATGGCTTGTAAATCGCATGATTTCAAGCATTTAAAATTTCGTCTATTTTTGCAGATTTTTGATTTTTAACTTCGAT
>CACXTQ010000063.1:0-17930 GCA_902770595.1 uncultured Bacteroidales bacterium
CCCTTTTACTACAACAATAAATGAAGCGAATCATTGCACTGACACTGACAGCCGTCACCTCACTCTCGGCCCTTGCCCAAGTCGATAAGGAGAGAGCCGAAGCCAACCCCTACAATCCCCTCAACCCAGCCATGATGTCGCTGGGTATCGCCCCCGATGCTCGTGGTGGCGGTATGGGCGACGTGGGTGCTGCTACCGATCCCGACGAGGTGAGCCAGTTCTGGAACCCCGCCAAATACGCCTTTGCCTACAGTCGCTGCGGATTGTCGCTCAATTACACTCCGTGGTTGCGCAAGATCGTGAGCGGCATCAACCTGATGAATGCTGCGGGATACTACAAGTTCGGCTACGACGACAACCAGGCGGTCTCGGCTTCCTTAACCTACTTCAGCCTTGGCGAAGTGACTGCATATAATAGTGAAGGTGTCGAAGTCCAGGTCATCAACCCCATGGAAATGGCGCTCGACGTGGGCTATTCGCGAATGCTGAGCGAGAACTTCTCGATGGGCGTCGTTTTCCGCTATCTGCACTCGGCAATGACCTATACCGACAACGACAACAAGCCCGACAATACCTTCTCGGCCGACATCGCTGCCTACTACGAGGCATATCCCCAGATCGGCTACAACGAATGCAAGTGGGCATGGGGCCTCAATATCTCCAACATCGGCGGTAAGGTAAGCTACGACGGTGGAACAACATCGCAGTTCCTGCCTACCAAGGCCCGCCTCGGTACGTCGTTCACCTTCCCCATCGATGACTACAATCTCTTCACCATCAACGCCGATGCCGACAAGTATCTCATTCCCACAGCGCCTAAGCGCGACTACTACAACGACGAACAAACCTATCAGGATGCTTTGCGCGACTTCTACGACATGAACGGTTTCACCGGCATCTTCAAGTCGTTCAACGATGCGCCTCGCGGAATGAAAGAAGAGCTCGAGGAGATCAGCTGGGGCCTGGGCGCCGAATATACCTACGACCGACGCTTCTTCCTCCGTGCAGGCTACCATTTCGAACACGAGAACAAGGGTGGCCGCAAGTATTTCACCTTTGGTGCCGGCATCGCGCTCAACGTCTTCCACATCGATGCTTCGTACGTCCTGTCCAGCGAGCAGACCTCAGCCCTCGACCAAACGCTGCGTTTCTCACTTGGCTTCGACCTCGAAGGTCTGCGCGACATCATGGGCGGTCGCCGACGCTAAACCCTAACCTACGATTATGCACTCATTCATTGACCATATACCCCACATCATCGCACCTGAGCTATTGGCCCAGGCGCGTGCTTTTATTGATATCCACAGCAAATTCGTCATCACTGCCCACATTTCGCCCGATGGCGATGCAATAGGCTCTGTGCTTGGTATGAAGCAATACATCGAAGCCAAAGGCAAGGAGGCGAAAGTCGTGCTCAACGATGCACCCGGCAATAACCTCTCGTTTATCCCCGGTTACCGCAGCGACGTCATCATCTTCGACAACCAGAACGACGGCTCTCCTTCACAACGCGATGAGGCCATCGCTGCCATCCAGCAGAGCGATGCGATGATCTGTCTCGACTTCAACGCTATTTCCAGGTTAGGCGGAATGAAGGACCTTTGGATGAACCATCCTGCCCCCAAACTCCTCCTCGACCACCATCTTGGTCCCGAACTCGAACATTTCGACATCTGCATCTCCCATCCCGAACTGGCTGCCACCTGCGAACTCGTCTATCGATTCATCCTCGAAGTGGGCGATGACCATCTGCTCAACAAGCAGATTGCAACCTCGCTCTTCTGCGGGCTGATGACCGACACCGGATGGTTCATCTTCAACTCCAACCGTCCCGACTTTCACCTCATCATGGCACGCCTGATGATGGAGGATGTCGATCGCGAGAACATCATCAAGGAGAGCCACGTCGTGCCCGAACGCAAGCTGCGCCTCGAAGGCTATCTCATTAACCAGAAACTGCGTGTCGTCCGCGAACACAAGGCTGCCTACATGTCGCTCAGCCTGAGCGAAGGTCGTCGCTACGGCCATCAGAAGGGCGACAGCGAAGGCTACGTCAACGCGCCCCTCGACATCGAAGGTGTGCAGGTGAGCGCATTCTTCCGCGAAGAGAAGAACTTCGTGAAGGTCAGCCTTCGTTCCAAGGGGGAATACCCCGTCAATCTGATTGCCGAAAAATTCTACAACGGCGGCGGTCATCGCAACGCGGCAGGTGGCGAATTCCTTGGCAGTTTGTCACAAGCAGAAGCTATTTTCGTCAAAGTATTGCCCCTTTTTGACAAATATCTCCAATAAATTTGGTGAAAAGAAAAAAAATCCGTATCTTTGCCGCCCATTTAAGGACATAATATGAAGAAACTTCTTTACACCCTCTCTGTCTTGCTGTTTGCAGCAGTCTATGCATCTTGTTCCGACACCCAGACCTACGCCGATCTGGTCAATAATGAGGAGAACAGCATCAACCACCTTGTCACGACAGAGAATCTGGACGTCATCTCCATCAACGAGGAGACGATGGAGAATTGGACCAACTACGTGCTCAAGGACAGCATCAGCCCAGCCGATTACATCCAGCTCGGCCAATGGTACACCGTGACCGAGGGCTACTTCAAGCGCCTCTATTTCCGCATCAACGACTGGGGCACAGGGTTCCATCGCTGGCAGGCATGGAAGGCCTATAACGACAGCATCGCTGACCATCTGTCGCCAAGTGTCAAGCCAGACTCAGTGTCATTCTACGACAACAAGATCGTGAACGGCAGCTACGTCCTTGTGCGTTATGACAGTCTGTTCCTTATGACCGATTCGCTCGACATTCATTCCGACACACCGGCCGACAATCTCAACCCCTATAGCTACAAGATCATCTTCGGCTGGAATCCTGCTTATTACGCCACGACATACTACTCCTACTCAATGGGATCAAGTTCCTCGTATGCCTGCACCAGTGGTGGCCTGGCTTTCCCATTGCGTTACCTGTGGTATGACAGCAGCGTTTCGCTCATCGTGCCCTTCTCGATCACCGAAAGCGAATACAGCAGCTATTATTATACATTCTACTACGGCAACGTGAAATATTCCAAGCCGAATTATTTACCCGAGGAGTAAAGAACCCCTCGCTCCGAGCTTTTGCTCGCGCGCATCGAAGGAAGCAACCTTTCGAACCCTTCTTAACCCCTCTTAACCTTTCGAACCCCTCTTAACCCCAACCCAAATGAGTCTGATCAAATCAATTTCCGGCATACGTGGCACCATCGGCGGCAAAGTCGGTGAAGGCCTCAATCCGCTCGACATCGTTAAGTTCACGGCAGCCTACGCTACCGTGATTCGTCGCACCACCAAGAATCCTTCGAACAAGATCGTCGTAGGTCGCGATGCTCGTCTCTCAGGCGAGATGCTCTATCAGTGTGTCAGCGGCACCCTCATCGGCATGGGCTTTGATGTCATCAACATCGGCTTGGCCACCACTCCTACCACCGAGATTGCTGTCACTGCCGAAAAGGCCGATGGCGGCATCATCCTTACGGCCAGCCACAACCCCATTCAGTGGAACGCCCTCAAGTTGCTCAACAGCGACGGAGAGTTCTTCGACAAGGCTACCGGCGAACAGGTGCTCAAGATTGCCGAGGCCGAGGACTTCGACTTCCCGGCCATCACTCCCAAGACCTACACTGGCAAGGAGTCGCAGACCGAGTCGTCGCCCAACTATGAAGGCAATCCCCTCGGCCACATCATCCTCAAGGATTATACCCAATATCATATTCAGGAAGTGCTGAACCTCCGACTCGTCGATGTCGAAGCAGTCAGAAAAGCGAATTTCCGCATTGTCTGCGACTGCATCAACTCCATCGGCGGCGTAGTTATTCCACAGTTGCTCAAGGAACTTGGTGTAGAGGTTATGGAACTCAACTGCCAGCCTACTGGCAACTTCGCCCACACTCCCGAACCTATCGTTGCCAACCTCACGGGCATTTCCGACTTCATGAAGGCTGCCTACAAGGCCGGTCGTCCCTACGACCTTGGCGTCATCGTTGACCCCGATGTTGATCGTCTTGCATTCGTGCAGGAGACGGGCGAACTCTTCGGCGAAGAATATACACTTGTCAGCGTGGCCGATTACGTGCTTCAGCACACACCGGGCAACACCTGCTCCAACCTTTCTTCAAGCCGCGCTCTGCGCGACGTGACACGTGCCCGAGGCGGCCAATACAGTGCAGCTGCTGTCGGAGAAGTGAATGTCGTGGCCAAGATGAAGGAGACCAACGCCATCATCGGCGGCGAAGGCAATGGTGGTGTCATCTATCCCGAATCCCACTACGGACGCGATGCCCTCGTAGGCGTAGCCCTCTTCCTTACCAACCTGGCCCACCTGCGTGCCGACAAACCGACGCTCACCGTCAGCCAGCTTCGCAAGACCTATCCTCCTTACGAGATAGCCAAGCAGCGTGTTGACCTTTCTCCCGAAATTGACGTCGACGCAGTTCTCGCACGTATGAAGCAGAAGTATTCTGGCAAGCCAGGCATCGAGGTGACAGATATAGACGGCGTGAAGCTTGACTTCCCCGACCGTTGGGTACATCTCCGCAAGTCGAACACCGAGCCCATCATCCGTATCTATGCCGAAGCCAGCACTATGGCCGAAGCTCAAAAGACTGCCGATCAAATCAAGGCTGAGATCGGATAATCCAACCACGAGGTCGGATAATCTACTGTTTGGATTATCCGACCTTCTCCATTATCTTACTTTAACAGATTTACCATCAAAAAACATACCATTATGAAAACGTTATCCTTAGGCACTATTGCCCTTATTGCTGCCACGTTGTTGTCCTCCTGCGCTATGAAGCCCAGCGAAAAAGATATCATCGTGCTCTATACTACCGACGTCCACGGAGCCTATCTCCCCTTTGACATTCGCAACAATATGCCTGCTGTGACGTCAATGGCCAACGTCTGCACCTACGTCAACCAGCAGCGTATGGAATACCCCGATGCCGTATTCCTTTTCGACACAGGTGACTGTCTGCAGGGACAGCCCTCCATGTACTACTACAATTTCGTCGATACCGTATCTCCTCACCTCGTCCCCCTAGTTTATAATTATATGGGGTACGACGCCGTCGGCCTAGGCAACCACGATGTGGAAACGGGCGAAAAGGTGTATTACGAACGTGTAGCCAAACAGCTTCGCAAGCAGTGGCTTTGTGCCAATGCCATAGACGAACGCACCGGAGAACCTATGTTCACCCCCTATCGCGTCTTCACACGTTCGGGCATCAAAGTGGCTGTGCTCGGTATGATTACACCTAACATTCCCGCTTGGCTCCCCAAGAAACTTTGGCCGCATCTCGAATTCCAGGATATGGTTGAATGTGCCCAGCATTGGGTTCCTATCATCCAGGAGAAAGAGCAGCCTGACATTCTGATCGGTCTCTGCCACTCGGGCACTGACTATCATGTCGATGGCAACGACCTCGATACGAAGAAGAACGAGAACGGCTCCATCCCTGTAGCCATCAAGGTTCCTGGCTTCGACCTCATCCTCTGCGGCCATGACCATCAGGGTAATATGCTCACCATCACCAATGTTAACGGCGACTCTGTCAAAGTACTTGATGCACAGACCCAGGCTGCCAAGGTCGGCCGTGCCAAGATCCATCTGGTACTCAATAAGGAGACCAACCGTTACGACAAGCAGATCGAAACCGAGCTCATCGATATGACCCAATACGAACCCGACAAAGACTACTGTAAAACCTTCCAGTATGCCGTCAACGAGGTCAACGAATTCGTCGATGCGCCCATCGGTTACCTCTCCAAGACAATCTACGGTGAGCCTTCGCTCTTCGGCCCCTCCGAATTTATGGACCTCATCCACAACGCTCAACTTGAAGCCACGGGTGCCGATGTCAGCTTTGCTGCCGTTCTTGCCGCCCACGATTCGGTTGCTGCCGGACCTGTCACTATGCGACAGCTCTTCACCCTCTATCGTTACGAGAACTCCCTCGTCACCGTCAATATGACGGGCGAAGAGGTGGAACGTTACCTCAACTATGGAATCAGCAAGCAGTACAATGGTATGAAGAATGAGAACGACCACTTGCTGGCATTCTTGTTCGACGAGAATGGCGAGATTGCATACAACGTCTATGGTCCGCGCTTCCTCACTCCCACCTTCAACTTCACGAGTGCAGCTGGCATCAAGTACCAGATCAATCTCGACAAGCCTCAGGGGAAGCAGCTCACTATCATCAGTATGAGCGATGGCTCGAAGTTCGACAAGACCAAGACCTACAAGGTGGCTCTCAACAGCTATCAGGCTAATGGTGGTGGCAACTTCGTTCCCGAAGGCCTGGGTTGGTCCAAGCAGGAGTTCGAGAAACACGTCATCACATGGTCTGACCAGGATGTACGTCACTACATCGCCGACTATCTCCACAAGCACGACACCATCGTGCCCAAACTGCGTGGCGACTGGAGTATCGTGCCCGACAAGTGGTTCAAGAAGGGTGTCGAAACGGATATGAAATTCATCAACCCCAATCAGCGCTGATGCTGCGACTTAGCAACCTCAACATAGGATACAATGATTCCGCACCTGTCGTTTCGTCGATAGATGCGGAATTATCTGATGGATGCTTCTGCTGTCTGCTTGGGCGCAACGGCACGGGCAAGAGCACACTGCTTCGCACCATCGCCGGTCTTCAGCATCCCCTCACCGGAACCATCGAACGACCCGACAGCATCGGCATTGTCCTGACCGGCATTCCCAACCTGCTCAACACCAAGGTACGCGAAATGGTGGCTTACGGGCGACTGGCTCACACAGGCATTTGGGGGCGACTGCATGACGAGGATTATGCGATGGCCGACGAGGCCATCCGTCTGGTGGGCATCGAAGATATTTCCGACCGACTGCTCAGTACGCTCAGCGATGGCGAAAAACAGAAGACCATGATAGCGCGTGCCATTGCCCAACAGTCTCCCCTCCTGCTGCTCGACGAACCTTCGGCCTTTCTCGATTACCCCAGTAGACGCGAACTGATGCACCTGCTCCAGGGCCTCGCGCACATCCATCGGAAGACCATCCTGCTCAGCACGCACGACGTTGAACTTGCGGCCTCAAGTGCCGACGTCCTCTGGATCATCAACGACAAGGCAATGATCAAAAAAAATCCCCAGGACTTCTGTCCCGAGGAATTGTAGAATTTGAGGCTTTTTTGCCTTTTCGGAATCACGGAATACCAGAATGCCGTAATACCGAACCTTTTAATACCACTTAAGCCTCCGGTATCATATCCGGCGTAGCCGACGAGACAGCCACTTCCTTGTTGATCTTTGAGCAGAGACCCTGCAGAACCTTGCCTGGGCCACACTCGATGAACTCGGTAGCACCTGCTGCCACCATGGCTTCCACCGACTTGGTCCAACGCACGGGGCTTGTCAACTGCTTCACCAGATTCTGCTTGATCTCCTCGGCATCGGTATGAGCCGTGGCATCAACATTCTGATAGATCGGGCACCTGGGCGCATTGAACGTGGTCGATTCGATAGCTTCGGCGAGTTCAGCACGTGCAGGCTCCATCAGCGGAGAATGGAAAGCGCCACCCACCTTGAGCGGAGCAACACGCTTCACACCCATCTCGACAAACTTGGCACCAGCTGCCTGTACAGCCTCCACGGCACCAGAAATGATTACCTGACCTGGGCAGTTGAAGTTGGCAGCCACCACAGCGCCGTCGATCGAAGCACAGACTTCCTCAATCTGCTCATCGCTCACCACGATATTGCGCTGCAGAACTGCAGCCATCGTGCCGGGCACCTTCTCACAGCATTTCTGCATTGCCTGAGCACGCTTGCTCACCAGCTTCAGACCATCCTCGAACGACAAAGCGCCCGATGCTACCAATGCCGAAAATTCACCCAGCGAATGTCCGGCAACCATATCAGGCTCGATGCCTCTTACGATAGCAGGAATAACTGAGCACAAGAACACGGCAGGCTGTGTCACCTTGGTCTGCACGAGGTCCTCGGGAGTGCCATTGAACATCAAATCGGTAATCCTAAAACCAAGTATCTCATTGGCCTGCTCAAAGAGTTGACGGGCCTGTTCATTCTCTTCATAAAGGCTTTTACCCATGCCTACAAACTGCGATCCCTGTCCGGGAAAAACAAAAGCTTTTGCCATTTCTTTTTAATTTATAATGTGGAGTAAATCAAAAATCTGTGCAAAGATAAGTCTTTTCACCGAAACGACAAAATCCGCAGGTTTCTTTCGTCAGATTTTGCTCTTTTCATCTTATATAATGAGAAAATGAGAATGTCCATCTATCAAAAATTCATCATTACACACCTTTGTTGAAAAATTTACGCGCGTATATTTGTAAATTTAAAAGAAATATACTATCTTTGCACCGCTAAAAATGGCAAGTTCACAGTACTCTTAATAAAATAATCATCATGATAACTACAAAAGCAGGCCTCGATCCCGAGCGCTTCGTGTCTGTCGTTGACGGCAAGAAGACTGCCCTTTATGTCCTCAAGAACAACAAGGGCGCTGAAATGTGTGTGTGCAACTATGCTGGTACCATCGTATCACTGATGATGCCCGACCGCAATGGCGTATTTGCCGACGTCGTATTGGGCATGGACAGCATCGACGGTCTTGTTAATGGTCCCGAGCCAACCCTCGGCGCTGCCATCGGCCGTTATGGCAATCGCATCGCTGGTGCCAAGTTCACTCTCGGTGGCAAAGAATATCAACTCGCATTCAACGATGGCCCCAACAGCCTGCATGGCGGTCCCAAGGGCTTCCATAAAGTAGTTTGGGATGCCGAGCAGATCAACGATCAGACGCTCGTGCTCCGCTATACCAGCGCCGATGGCGAAGAAGGCTTCCCCGGCACCCTCAAGGTAGAGATGTGCTACAAGCTCACCGATGATAATGAGGTTCGCCTCGACTACAAGGCTACCACCGACAAGTTGACGCTCTGCAACCTCACCAACCATTCGTACTTCAACCTCGCTGGTATCGAGAAGGTCACTTCGACCGTTGAAGGACAGATGCTCACCGTCAATGCCGACCGCTACCTGCCTATCGACAAGGTCAGCATCCCATTCGGTGAAAAGGCTCCTGTCGAGGGCACTCCCTTCGACTTCCGCACTCCTCACCTCGTTGGCGAGCGCATCAATGATGATAACGAGCAGCTTCGCAACGGCTCTGGCTACGACCACTCGTTCGCCATCAACCAGGACAAGCCAGGTGAACTTTGCCTCGCTACCGTCTTCGAGGATCTCAAGAGCGGCCGCGTGATGAAGACCTACACCACTGAGCCTGGCATCCAGGTTTATACCGGCAACTTCCTCACTGGCTTCGAGGGCAAGCACGGTTGCGCTTTCCCACGTCGCTCGGGAATCTGCTTCGAGTCGCAGCATCACCCCGACTCACCCAACAAACCACAGTTCGAGCAGGCTACGTTGGCTCCCGGTGAAGTTTATCACCAGCTCACCATCTACGCCTTCTCAACCAAATGAGTTAAATCATCAACCAATTAAATAATTCTAACAAAAATGGCAAAATCAGAAAAGAAGCGCAGAAAGGTCTTCGGCTTCCACACTCCTTTCAACAAGCCAACCAAGGAGCAGAAGACCAATGCCGCCAATTTGGCAGCTTATCTTGCAAAGAAGGACTAATCTCCTACTAAGGGGCACACTCATCGTGTGCCCTTTTCTTCACTTAATATAACCCTATTCTTAGTTCCATTAATAAAAACATTTCAATATCATGGACATTCAAACAATTCGCGAGAAATTCACAAAACATCTTGGTGGTGAGGCTACTGCTGTGTATGCTTCTCCAGGTCGTATCAACCTTATAGGCGAACACACCGACTACAATGGTGGTTTCGTATTCCCAGGCGCTGTTGAGCAGGGCATGATCTGTGCTTTCCGTCCCAATGGCACCCGTACCATTCGCGCCTACAGCGTTGACCTCAAGGACTATGACGAGTTCTCACTCGACAATCCCGCAGGTCCTCACGCAAGCCACTTCCGTTATGTATTCGGCGTAGCTTGCGAGATGAAGAAGCGTGGCGTTGACGTACAGGGCTTCGACACCGCATTTGCAGGCGATGTACCTCTTGGCGCCGGCATGTCTTCAAGCGCCGCCCTCGAGAGCTGCTTCGCATTTGCCATCAACGACCAGTTCGGTGACAACAAGGTTGAGAAGATGGAGCTTGCCAAGGCTGGCCAGGCTACCGAGCACAACTATATTGGCGTGAACTGCGGCATTATGGACCAGTTCGCTTCCGTATTCGGCAAGAAGGGCCACCTCATGCGTCTCGACTGCCGCAGCGGTGAGTTCCAGTACTTCCCCTGGAATCCAAAGGAGTACCGCCTCGTCCTGATCAACAGCCGTGTAAAGCACGAGCTTGTTGGTAGCCCATACAATGACCGTCGTCGTAGTTGTGAGAATGTCGTTGCTGCCATCAATGCCAAATTCCCCGAACTGAAGGCCGAGACCCTGCGCGACTGCACATGGGATCACCTCGAGGCTGTCAAGGACACCTGCGACCCCGTTGACATCAAGCGTGCCAAGTTCGTCCTCGGCGAAGTCGATCGCGTGCTTGCCGTTTCTGACGCTTTGGAGCGTGGTGACTATGAGACCGTTGGCCAGAAGATGTACGAGACCCACTACGGCCTTTCTCGCGACTATGAGGTAAGCTGCGAGGAGCTCGACTTCCTCAACGATGTTGCCTTCGACTGCGGCGTGACCGGTTCACGCATCATGGGCGGTGGCTTCGGCGGCTGCACCATCAACCTCGTTCGCAACAACCTCTACGAGCTCTTCACCACCACCGTGGTTGAGCGCTTCGCCGAGAAGTATGGCAAGAAGCCCGTTGTTATCCCCGTAGTCATCGGTGATGGCTCACGCCGTCTCGCATGAGATATTTCATCTATCTTCAATATGATGGAACCTCCTATCACGGATGGCAGACGCAGCCCAACTGCGTCACCGTGCAGGAGACCATCGAACAAAAGCTCTCGCTGCTCCTGCGGCGAGAGCTCTTTATCGTAGGTGCCGGGCGCACCGACACGGGTGTCCATGCCCGACTGATGGTGGCACATTTCGAGATTGACCGAGAAGTGGATTGCGAGCAGCTCACCTTCAAGCTCAATGGTCTGCTGCCTCCCGATATCGCCATCCTCCGCATCGTGCCTGTCACGCCCGATGCCCATGCCCGATTCAGTGCCCTCAGCCGCACCTACCGATATTATATCACGACGCGCAAGTCGCCATTCGACCATCTCTATACGATGCGCACCTATCGCACGCTCGATGTCGAGCTGATGAACGAGGCCGCCAGTCACCTCTTCGACTACATCGACTTCACCTCGTTCGCCAAACTTCACACCGACGTCAAGACCAACAACTGCCGCATCATGTACGCTCGTTGGGAGCAGACTGCCGACGGCTTTGTCTTCTGCATCAAGGCCGACCGCTTCCTGCGCAACATGGTTCGCGCCATCGTCGGCACGCTCATCGACGTGGGTCGTGGCCGACTCTCGGTAGCCCAGTTCTGCGAAACCATCGAAAAGAAGGACCGCTGCTCAGCTGGCGACAGCGTCCCCGCCTCCGGCCTCTTCCTCGAGGATATCGAGTATCCTAAGGAGCTCTTTCTCTGAGGATTCGGAGTCCTCAGAGTAGTCGGAGTTCTCCGATTATTCCGATCACTCCGATTACTCCGAGTATTCCGACTCCTCCGACCTTCCCCATCTCTAAATCTTTTTCTCTCCATGAAACGTCTTCTCCTTCCCCTCCTCCTGTTTGCTCAAATCGCCTCAGCGCAAGTCACCGAACAGATACCTACTGCCAAAGAAGTAGGAGCCAAGGTCTGCCCAGCTGAGATTGCGCCCATCGGTGCCACCTTCGAAGGGATGCCGCAACTCCAGCGTCCCGCATTTCCCGAGCGCACGATCAGTATCCGCAAGACCAAGGGCAACATCCAGCGTGCCATCGACCAACTTGCCAAGCGCGGTGGAGGCCACGTCATCGTACCTGCCGGCGACTGGAAGTCGGGACGCATCACGCTGCGCGACAACATCGACCTGCACCTCGAAGCAGGCGCCAGCATCCACTTCTCCGACAAGGTAGAGGACTACCAGCCCGCCGTCTTCACACGCAACGAGGGTGTGGAACTCTATTCCCTCGGTGCCTTGATCTATGCCTACAATGCCCGGAACATTGCCGTGACGGGCGCAGGCTTCGATGCCGATGGCAAGCCCCTCTCCCGCCTCATCGGACCAGGCAAGGAGAACGAAATCTATGCCAGTCGCATGGATGGCCTCGTGGTCGAGGATTTCATCGACTTGCAGAGCCCCGTCGAGGAACGCAAGTTCGATGGCACGACCCTTCCCACCTCCGTGCTTGGGCCCAAACTGCTTGCCAACGACTCGTTGTTGCAGCTCAATGCCCACTGCATCTTCCTGCCGATGTTCTTCGCGCCTGTTCTTTGCAACAACGTGCTGCTCGAAGGCGTGGAATTTGAGGAGCCTCTCTTCTGGAACATCACTCCCGTCTATTGCGACTCGGTCATCATCCGTGGCTGTGCTGTAAACAGTTATGGTGGACGCACCGACGGCATCGACATCGAATCGACCCGCAATGTCCTGATTGAATACTGCACCCTGGCATGCGGTGACGACTGCTTCACGCTCAAGGCAGGACGAGCCGAGGACGGACTTCGCGTTGGCCGTCCCACCGAGAATGTCGTTATCCGATATTGTCTTGCCGAACGCGGCCCCGGCGGCGTCACTTTCGGCTCCGAAACGGCAGGCATGATACGCAAAGTCTATATGCACGACTGCGTATTCACTTCGCCCAACAACGGTTTCTACTTCAAGTCGCGCCGCAATCGCGGTGGCGGTGGCGAGGACCTCACGTTCCGTCGTATCCGTATGCTCAACCCAGGACGCGCCTTCTATTTCGACATGCTCGGCTCCACGTTCTATGTAGGCGAACTGGCCAACCGACTGCCCGTGCGCGACATCACTCCCCTCACTCCCGTCTTCCGACGCATCACGATGGACCAGGTGCTCGTCGAATCGTGCAAGGAACTGATTCTCCTCAAGGGTCTGCCCGAAAGCCCCGTCGAAGACCTCACCATCTCTCATCTCGAAGCCACCACTCGTGAACGCGACCTCAAGATCCAAGATGCCCTCGGCCTCATCATGACCGATTGCAACATCAAATGATGCATCGGTTTGCCTATTAGGGAAACCAAAAGATTCATATCAAATCACGGGATAACCAATCTTGGCCAAAACTGGTTATTCTTCGACAGAAGCATGACCTTTCTTGGCCAAGATTGGTTATTCTTCGGCTGGACCATAACCTTTCTTGGCCAAGATTGGGTATGCTGCGAACGGATAGAGTACTCTGACGGCCGTTAGAGTGCTTGCTCTGGCTGGCGCATACCCTTTTTTGGCCAAAATTGGTTATTCTTCACCTGCGGCATACCCTTTCTTGGCCAAGACTGGTTATGCCGCGATTGGATAAAGTACTCTGACGGCCGACAGAGTGCTTGCTACGATTGGCGCATACCCTTTCTTGGCCAAGATTGGTTATTCTCCGATCGCGCCATAACCTTTCTTGGCCAAGTTTGGTCATGCCTCAAGAGCATTTGCCTGTTAATCAAAAAACATGAAAAAAATGACTATGGAACGAATCAAATCAAGAAAAAAATACATCAAAATTAAAAATATTAGTATATTTTTATTAATTATTTTTGGGAATTAATTAAAAAATTGATAACTTTGACCTCAAATGTAGTATTAAAATAATAGAAAATTCTAATTTATCGAAGCAAGATACGTCAACATCTAAATGAACTTTATTATTCATTGAAACGCTTTCAAATCATACGCGCGCGTATAACGAAAACCAAAAAAATGTTGAAGAATATATCGACCATACTGCTATTTATGATGCTGGTGTCTGTGACGATTGCAGATACCAAGGATTACCCGTACGTGATTATCCTTGAAGCGAATGCTCCAGAACTCGAGGTAAACGATTCGATGTTCTACGAGATCTCGCGCAATGTGGTCTTTCCCGTCAACCAATACATCATTGGCAAGAATTCTGAGGTCCGTAAGGAATTAACAGAAGATATTCTTCCACGTTTCAACAACCTCAACTATCGACTTGACATTATGAACATTCGTGGCGCTGCTTCGCCCGAAGGTCCTTACTCGTGGAATAAGATTCTATCGGAACGTCGTTTGAATTCATTGCTGCAGATCATCAACGACAACAGCAACTTTGCCATGTATGCTCCTGTCAAAACCTTTGAGGTTCCCGAAGACTACATCTATTTGCTCCGAATGATGAAGGAAAATAACGACCAGGACTACGACCGTGTTGCCGCTATCGTCAATAAGTATATCGATAGCGACCAGATGACCTTAAAGAAGGAATTAATGCAGATCGATGGCAGACGTCTATGGTACCGTCTTCTCAGACAATATTTCCCAGCTATGCGCGCAGCTCGCGTAGTTCTGATTTTCCGAAAGAATTTTGACTTGAAAGCCGAAGAATTGAAGCCCGTGCATCCATTGGTCTTCGAGAAACCTGAGATTAAGGTGCCAGATCTTTACCCCATAATGGCTCAGCGCAGCAAGGTTTCACGTCGCGAATTGCTCTCAGTCAAGACCAATCTCCTCTTTGACCTTGCCTATGTACCTGGTTATGACCGCTGGTGTCCGATTCCCAATGTCGCTGTCGAATATTATCCGCTGCACGGACATTTCACCTATGGTGCGAGTTTCGACTTCCCCTGGTGGCAGCATTATTGGGATCACAAATACTTCCAGATTCACAACTACCAGATTGAGACCCGCTACTACTTTCGCAATGGCGATGTGCGTGAGCGAGGATATGGCAACGGAGCAGCCTATCAAGGATGGTATCTGCAAGCCTATGCCAACGGAGGCATATACTGTCTTTGCTTCGATGCCAACCGTGGTTGGATAGGCGAAGGCTACGGAGGAGGTCTAGGCTTTGGCTATGTAATGCCCCTCAGCAAGAATGGCCACTGGCGTCTGGAGTTCGGTGCACAGTTTGGGTACTTCTGGACCAAATACGATCCGTTCCAGTATGAGTGTCCGGTGGATCCAACCGAGCAAGACCATCTCTACTACTACAAGTGGACACTTTCAGCCGAACTCTTCAAGAAACGCCAGTACCGTTGGAGCTGGATCGGTCCCACCCGCGTGGGCGTCACACTATCCTACGACCTGCTCTACCGCAAGCGCACAAAGAAAAGTATCAGTTTCAGAAACTGGGAATGGTCTTATTAACTGACAAATAATAACAAACTATAGTTTAAAGTGAAAAAAATAAGCAGACATATTGCACTAAGCTTCATTGCAGCATGGCGGAAGTCATGCCGCAAAGGCTATGCCATACTCTCTGCTTCACTCTTCCTCGCCTTGGCTTCGCCAATTCTGATTGGCTGTGTGCGCGAACCCGAACTTCACCTGCACGATGGTGGCGACATCGTCATCAAGATGCCCATCGTTCACCTCGAGCTGGATGTCTTCTGGGACTACGTCACCGATCTTGGCATCCCCTACGACTGGACCAAGGAGTGGTATTATGGTTGGGACGACTACGACAAGGAACTTTTTGGAACCCTTGGTTACGAACAACCGGATGCTTTCAACATCCGTCGTTACTATACAGGCATGAATCCTAAAGCGCCTCATACACAAGCATTGTCGAACTACGTCAATGGTTTCGTGCTAGAGACTTCGTTCAACTGGGGATTCTGGGACATCCTCGCATGGAATGACATCAAGACCATCGATGGTATCCAAAGCCTGATCTTCGACGAGTCAACTACACTCGACTCAGTGACCGCATATACCAATATGACGATGAACTCCAGTCGTTACCATGCACCCCAATTCACCCGTTCCTTCTATCAGCCCGAAGGTCTTTTCGCTGCTTACGAGCAGGGCATCGACATCAACCGAAACCTCAATGATTTCTACTATGATGAGGAGCGTGGTCTTTGGGTCAAGAACATCAACATGCTGCTGGAGCCCATCACCTACATTTATCTGACCCAAGTGATCTTCCACAACAACAAGGGCCGTGTGGTAGCCGTCGAAGGTAACGCCAACCTCTCAGGTATGGCACGAAGCGTAGTCTTGAACTCCGGCATCGCAGGAAGTGATGCAATAGTGGTCGACTACAACGTACGCTTCAAAAAGGATTGCAACATGAATGGCGAAAGTGTCGATATAGCAGGTGGCCGCCTGATGTCTTTCGGCATGTGTAACATCAATGGTACCCGATTTGCCCAAAGCCGAGCCGGTGTTACCCGTGCAGACGATGGCATAAAGCACTACATGGACGTGACCATGCAGTTCAGCAATGGTATGGACTCTACCCTCGTCTTCGATGTGACCGACCAGGTGCAGACGCGTTACAAGGGAGGTGTCATCACTGTAGAGTTAGATATGGACACCGTTCCAATCCCCAGGCGCAAGGGAGGATCCGGATTCGATGCCGTCGTTGTTGACTATGAAGATGGAGGCACCCATGAATTCGAAATGTAGAACGACTGCCATCTGGCATATTCTAGTAAATCAATAAATCACCCAAATAAATTTCATCACTAAAAATGAAAAAACGACTACTATTCCTAACAGCAGCAGCAAGTGTGGCACTCGTGGGCTGCACCAACGACAACTTTGTTGGAATCACTGACATTGAGACTCCAGAAGAGCAGGTTGCCATCGATTTCGGTAGCAACACACAGGCCAAGACGCGTACAGACCACGCAACGTCAGCAGAACTTCTGGGCGGCAAATTCTACATCTATGGCCAGAAAACCACAGCAGGAACGACAAGCACGATTTTCGACAACTATCTCCTCGAGTACGCCGAAGGTACAGCAGGTTCGACCGAGTCCAACACTGCAGATTGGGAATATGTCGGAAAGAACTCTTTGAAGGGTGCCTATCAAGACATCAAGTACTGGGACTATAGCGCTTCGGAATACAACTTTGTGGCTGTTTCTGGTCTTGGCGCCAACGAAACCATCAAAAACACAGAAGATGGAATGCGCATTGAAGTAACCGATGTGAATGCACTGACCAGCATTTATGTGGCCGACCGTATCACTGCTACCCCTACTGCAAAGGTGGCAACGGCTACAACCCCGGCAACTGTTCCCTACAACCAGACCGTAACATTCAAGTTCCGTCGTCTTGGTGCACAGATGCGTATCGGCTTCTATGAGACCGTTCCTGGCTATGCTATCAAGGACCTCATATTCTACTACATCGGTGCACCATCGGGCAGCAGGACTGTTGGTGTCGGCGCAGCGTTCCCAACATCAGGCAAGTTCACGGTGACTTACGACGATGCAACCAATGCCGCAGTCACTTCATTTGCTGGTGCCACCAACAAACTCGCCTTCTCGAATACCTTTGGCGAACTTGACTACACCTCCGTTTCAGCAGACAAGGCTGGTCAAGCATCCAAATACATCGCTGCCGACGGTACCATCTCCGACACCAAAGACCTGGCATTCATCGGCTCATCAGCCAGCGAGGCCACCTTCGCCAAGGGTACATACACCATTGATGGCACTTCTGGTGTGACCTCATACTACAAGCCAATTCTTCCTTACGAGCAGAATTCGCTGAAGATGCAGATGCGTGTTGACTACACTCTCGTTGCTCTCGACGGAAGTGGTGAGGAGATTCATGTACGTGACGCATACGTGAGTGTTCCTGCAGAGTATCTGAAGTGGAAGCCGAATTATTCCTACACCTACATCTTCAAGATCAGCGACAGGAGCAATGGCTATACAGGTGAAGGAGGTGGTGGCACTGTCACCGACGGAGATGGTCGCGAC
>CACXTQ010000064.1:0-17269 GCA_902770595.1 uncultured Bacteroidales bacterium
CAACCTCCAGCAGGCCGTGGGCTCACCTCGCAATTATGAGATGACTGCCCAGTGGACCTTCAACTACGAATGGGATCCAGAGCAATGTCTGCGTGACCTCTGGTATTTGCTGGCTTATTGATTTTTTTCTGATCTTTCTGAGTGCTCGGAGTACTCCGATTACTCAGAATACTCCGAAAATTCAGAAACCCTCAAAATAATGGAACAAGACCCTTTCATCGGACGATACTACGTAGGGCGGCGCTACCTTCGCGAGAATCGTCTCTATCACGTGCTAGGCACCTACATGCCCAGTTACAACGCGAAGCACGTCTATCGCTGTGAGACGCTCGACTACGATGGCGACTATGCGGTAAAGGTGGAGTATGACCATATCGATATGGAGACTGCTCCCGACTTCTTCATTCAGGAGATTACGCAGGAGCAGTATATGCGTGGCATCGAACTGTTCTACCAGTCGGTTGCCCGCATTCGCCAATACATTTTATCGATGAAAGGCATTCCTTGCGACCATATTCAGATTGGCAAGGCTTATCGTTGCTTCGATATTCTTTATTACAACATCAAGCAGAACCCCAAGGACCTGCTCGTCGAGTGCGAAAGCATAAAGATTGAACCTTCTTCTGTCACCCTCGGCAATTCCTGGATTCCCATCAACTTCGCCAAGCTCAATCGCATTGCCTACGAGGAAATCGACCTCACCGATGCACAGAAAGCCATCAAGCAATTCCAATTCCTCCACGCCACCATCCGCAGTTACATCGATGCACTGGTGAAAGAGGAACCACCATATGGATTATTCGGCGCGGTTAAAAGATAATTCTAAAAAAAAAAGATATTCATTAGTTTCCATGATTACAGAAACAGATAAATCATTTGTTATAGCTTCATCGAGGGATCCCCGATTGGATTCGGTTAAGTTTTGTCTTATCCTGTTGGTAGTAACAGGTCATGTGCTGGATAGTAATCAGTTCAATTCTATATCAGGCAGCACTTTGTTGTGGAATTGGATATATATGTTTCACATGCCGTTGTTCATATTCATATCCGGTTATTTCTCACAAAAGAAAGATAGACGGAAATTCCTGTCAAGTTGCTGGAGCATAATAGAACCACTGATTCTTTTCCAACTAATATGGCTTGCATATGGATATTTTGCTAGTGGGGAAATAGCAATCGAAACAGTGTTTACCCCAATGTGGGGATTGTGGTATCTTCTTAGTCTGCTCTATTGGAGAATCTTATTGCAAATTATTCCCGACAAAATACTCTCAAATAAGAAACTGGTTGTCGTCGTTTCTTTTGCAATCGGTATACTTGCAGGTTTTCTTCCTTTTAATCGTTTCTTGTCTCTTCAAAGGACATTTGCATTCCTCCCATTTTTCATGTTAGGTCATTGTATGAGGGGAAAAAGTCTTTTTGTCGATTCTAAGTACAGGTTGTTGTTCGGACTGTTCTTGGTAGCTGTTTTTGTTCTGTTATCTTTCATTAACGGAGATAACCTCAATCTTAATCATGCCGACCCGTACCGAGATATTACAGGAATGTACATAAGGCTAGCATCTTTTGTCTTATGTATTCCAATGTCCGTGGCTTTCATTAATGTTTGTCCATCTACTCAATGGATTGCAACACAAGGAAAGCATACTTTGCATTTCTACCTCTATCACGTTTTTTTCATCCTTCTCTTTATGAAGGTTTTAAGCAGATTTGTTTTTCCTAAAAACCTGATCTCTTTATTTCTCGTAGTTTTACTAATTATTCTCTGTATATCATTGTTATTGCGAATTCCTCTTTTTCAAAAAATTACCAATCCATCCTCTTTTTTCATAGATCGAGGTAAGAGAATGGCATGATAAATCACTTAAATGCGTAACTGAATCCCTGCACCTTGTTCCAATTGCCACGCGTGAAGTCGGGGACTTCGACGGGTGCAAAGTCATTTTCGAGCGAGAGGGCAGAGAGAGGGCTGATGCAGCACCACTCGGCAAGGTCATAGACGTCCATGTCGAGAGGAAGGCCGAGATGCAGGCAATAGACTAGGCGATAGTCCATGATGAAGTCCATGCCACCATGACCGCCCACGCGACGGGCATTCTCTTCGAGGTCGGCGGTGAGGATAGGGCTGCGATAGGCTTGTGTCAAGGAATCGCGCACGGAATCGCTGACGAAACTGTGTGAGTTGATGGAGTAGCCTGGTCTTGGATATTTCTGTGCAAAACCTTTTGTGCCAGTCAGTTCATAGAGGCGGCTATAAGGGCGGGGAGTAGCAGTGCAGTGCTGGATGAGCATGCTCTTGCCTAGTTCGGTGCGGACCATCGTCATGGTATGATCTCCATTGGCCACGTTTGCCGTGTCACCTCGAACATCTTTCAGATAGGATGGTAGGGAGACGGCCTTGGTGTCCATCGATACAAGCGTCTTCATGCGGTCGCCGCGATGAATGTTGAGCAACTGACAGGCAGGACCCATACCGTGGGTCGGATAGACATCGCCACGATGTGCTTTGTTGTACTTCATTCGCCAGTCGTCGTCATACTCGGGCCAATAGGGTTCGAGGCAATGCAAGTAGCCTCCCTCGACGTGCATCAGTTCACCGAAGACACCGTGCTGCGCCATATTGAGCGTCGTCATCTCGAAGAAATCATAGACGCAGTTCTCGAGCATCATGCAATGGAGTTGGGTACGTTCGGCCATGTTGATCACGTCCCAAATCTCCTGCATCGTAAGCACTGCGGGCACTTCGCACGCCACGTTCTTGCCGTGCTCCATGGCATAGAGCATCATGGGAGCGTGGTCGATCCAGTCGGTGCAAATGTATATAAGATTGATGTCAGGACGTTCACATACAGCCTTCCAGGCATCCTCGCTGCCTGCATAAGTATCTGCTTCAGGCAAGCCTGCTGCACGCAGGAAACGCTGACACGAGTCGGCACGCTCCTGATGCAGGTCGCAGAGTGCCTTGATTTCCACACCGGGGAGATTGGTGTAGCGATAGACGGCATCCTCTCCTCGCATGCCGAGGCCGATGAAGCCGATACGAATGGTGTCGATGGGAGGAAGACGCAGCCCAAGCACGTCTTTTTGACCGGCAGGACGAGCTGGTGTTTCCACGGGGATGATGCGGCTATTATGTGCGTTGCTGTTGCATCCGCAAAGGATGATACTGCAAATTACTGGTACTGCAAGAAGTAGCTGAATTAAATGGCGTTTCATGTTTTTTGGGGGAATTTTTTAATAGTGACTATAGTGGCTATAGTGACTATAAATACTATAGGCACTATAATTATTTAAGGGATCAAAGTCGCAATGAACTCTTTCATCCTGGGCATGCACTCTTCTACGCTCTGGAGCAACTTCATCTGTGCCCTTGCGCGGACGATGTTGTGCTCGGGATAGGCAATCTTGTAGTAGGTGTCGCCATTGAGGTAATCGCCCAGGAATCGCACGGTCTGCATATAAGGGAAAAGCGCAGCGGCATAGGGGAGATGCGTAATCTCGATGTCGGTGAGAAAACGTGCGCTTTCGAGATAGCCGCGGGTAAATGCTTCGAAGATCTCCATGTTGAAGCCAAGGCGGCTAAGGTCAGGTTCATCTTCGGCAGCGGTGTTGGCCGCTGTGCGCAGGAAGTCGCCGTAGTCGGAGAAGATGAAGTTGGGCATCACGGTGTCGAGGTCGATGACGCATAGCACTCGTCCCTCGCGGTCGAAGAGGATGTTGTTTACCTTTGTGTCGCAATGGCAAATGCGCTTGGGCAGGAGTCCGGCACGATGCAGACGTTCGCCTTCGCACATTGCTTCGGCTCTTTGCTCGATGCCGTCGATGAGGTCGCTCACCTTGGCTACCCTTCCAGCCCGATTGTTGCGAACTGCCTCACGGAACTCCTCAAGGCGAAACTCCATATTGTGGAAGTTGGGAATGGTTTCGCCCAACTTGATGGGGATATCTGCCAGCATATTCTGGAACTCTCCGAAGGCAAGGCCGGCAAAGTGCGAATACTTGGCATCGATCACATCGAAGCTCTCCGAATCGGTGATGCAGATCATCAGTCGCCAATACGATTCGCCGTCGAAATGGTAATATTTACCTTCGTGGGTGGGAAGGAATCGAAGCACGCGGCGGTCGAGGTCTTTGACGCCTTGTTGTTCCAGTTTCTTGCGAATATGATCGGTGACAGCGATGATGTTGTCCATCAGCATATCCACGTTTTTGAAGATGTGGTGGTTGATGCGTTGCAGCACGTAGTCAGGCGTGTCATCGCCCTCAGTGATGACGCGGAATGTGTCGTTGATGTGTCCGTTCCCAAAAGGTTGCACGGCAGTGGCTTTCCCTTTGAAGTCGAAAGCCGAAACTATCTGTTGTTCCTTCTTCATGTCGTAGAAAAGATTCGAGGCAAAGATAATGCATATTTCAGCCGCAAATATATTAAAATAACGAATTATACCCAAACCAATTCGTATTTTTTTACCGTTTTTTGGCCAAATATTTGGAAATAGGATAAATAATCGTTATTTTTGCACCCAAAAATGCGATAAAATATGAAATTCATCAGTTGGAATGTAAACGGCCTGCGTGCCGTAGTGGGCAAAAACTTCAAGGAAGTGTTTGAGACGCTCGATGCTGATTTCTTCTGCTTGCAGGAGACCAAAATGCAGGAGGGTCAACTCGATATCGAATTCCCCGGCTATCGGTCCTATTGGAACTATGCCGAGAAAAAAGGATACTCGGGTACCGCAATTTTTACGAAACATGAACCCCTTTCGGTCAACTATGGAATAGGTAGTTGGACTGACGAAACGGGTGCAGAAACCTCCGATCATGAGGGTCGCGTCATCACACTCGAATATCCCGACTTCTATCTCATCACCGTCTATACACCCAATTCGCAGGATGGCTTGCGTCGTCTCGACTACCGCATGACGTGGGATGAGGCCTTCCGTCGTTATATGCAGGAACTCGATGCCAAGAAGCCTATCATCGTATGCGGCGATATGAACGTTGCTCATGAGGAGATTGACATCAAGAATCCCAAGGCCAACCGCATGAATGCAGGTTTCACCGACCAGGAACGTGCGCAGATGACCCAGCATCTCAATGCCGGTTTTATCGATACCTTCCGCCATTTCTATCCTACACTCGAAGGAGCCTATTCGTGGTGGAGCTATCGTTTCAAGGCGCGCGAGAAGAATGCCGGTTGGCGTATCGACTATTTCCTGGTCAGCAGTCGCCTGGCCGACCGTCTTGAAGGTGCCAGCATCCACAACGAGATCTTTGGCAGTGACCACTGCCCGGTGGAAGTGGTATTGAAATGATTTTTTTCGAAGAACTCCGAATACTCTGAATACTCCGATAACTCTGATAAAAAGATGAAGAATTTATTAATCTCTTTTCTGCTGGTAGCGCTTTCCGCGCTGCCAAGTGTGGCACAGACTCTGCAAGGAGTCATTATGCTTAACGACAGTACACCTTGCCCTTATGCTACCGTATATGTCGCTTCCGCCAATCGTGGTATAGCAGCCAATGAGAAGGGCGAGTATATGCTCGATGAACTTCCCGCAGGCAATCTGAAGGTGGAATATTCGTGCATGGGCCAGCAGACCGTGCGTCGTGAACTCACTCTCGTCAAGGGTGAGACGCTGGTTCACAACGAGGCGCTTAGTGAGAAACTGATGCTGCTACCTCCCGCCATCGTCACTCCCGATGGCGAGTCACCTGCACATTACGTACTGCGTCACGTTTGGGACAAGGCCGACGAGAACCGCAATCGCATCGATTCCTGGCAGGCTGCGGTGAAGTATGATGCCAGTATGAACGACATGGACTTGATCTTCAATATTATTCCGAAGAAGTACATGGTTCTGTTGAAGAGTGCCCTTGCGTTAGCCGGCTATAAAAAGATCTTTAACCTGGCGCTCGACCACCCATCGCTTAAGGCGAAAGTGTCGCTGGTACGCACCTATGCAAAAGGGAAGATTACCGACTCAGAGCAGAAGATCACCGAATGCAACGAGAACCTCACTGCGGAAGAACAGAAGACGCTTTATAGCAATAAACTCCTTATCGAGCCCGACATCTTTGATGAGGTCTATGATGACTATGAGGATTGGGGACGCCATGGTTCGGCACGCGACAAGTTCCAGTTGGTGGGTTCCTACGAACAGGATGGCAAGATGATCGACGTGCTCGAATATATCGAAACACGTACCACTGAGCGTGAGAAGGTCAATGAACAGGGAGAAAAAGTAAAGGAGAAGAGAACCCGTCAAACCGTCAGTCGTCTCCATGTGGTGGAAGACGAATGGGGCATCCTGAAGACAGAGAAAAAGGGTGAATATATTCAGGAAAGCACAGAGTGTCGTGACTTGGGTGGAGGCATCTATATGCCCATCAGCTCCAGCAGTCGTCTCACGCTCCCATCGGTTCCCGCCGACACCTTGCCTAAGTTGATTGCCAACGCAGAGAAGAAATTGAAGGACCCGAATGGTTTCAATAAGACCGAACGAAAGATGGCTGAGAAGTTAATCAAGCAGTTGAAGGAGCACGAGGGACGTGACGTTCGCATGGAGTTGTTCTTCGCTTATGACATCAAATATAGATATTTCAAGCTGAAATAAGGACTGAATTTAATAATCAGGGCGGCATTCAAATTAGGAATGCCGCCCTAGTTTTTTCGTAATACCGGAATACCGTTATTCCGTTATACCGTTATTCCGTAATGCCGTTATTCCGAAATTCCGGAATCCCGAAATTAAATCATCACCATCCACCTGGATGACCGCTGCCACCAGGACCACCTCCGCCACCAGGACCACCGCCCTGATTGCCGCCCGTGTAGTTGGAGAGCGTGACGGAAGAGCCGCCGCTCACCGAGGCGCCCGTGTAGGCTACGCCGTCAAAGATTTCCGTGCCACCCGAAACGCTGACACCGCTTTGGAGTGATGGGGTAGAAGGAGCAGAGACGACCATCGTGGTGCCGCCGCTTGATGGGGTCTGGAAGGCAAAGGTCTCGTTGCCGTAGGTCAACGCATACCAGGTGTTCTTGTTCCACGAGGAAGCAGCATAGCAGGTCTGCGAGAGGCTGGCGCCCGATTCCAGTCCACCAAGGGCAACGATGGTGCCGCCAGTGACGTAGAGTTTCTTCTGCTCTTCGCTGTTGGCATCAATCGCCACTTCGGGAGCATTGCCGCCGATGGCATATACCAGACCTCCCTTGATGTAGCAGTTGCCGTTGGTGTCTATACCATCGTTGTTGGTCGAGCGAGCATAGACGCAGCCACCTTCGACGGTCATGTCACTGCCCGAGTTGATGGCATCATCGTAGGCATTGACGGTAGTAACACCACCCTTGATTGTGATGATGTTGTCGCTCTCCATACCCTCGCAACCACTGGCCTTTCCGCTGACGTTGACACTGACTGTGCCGCCATTAATGACGATGCCACCTGCAAGCGTGCCACTATCGGTGCCCGCTTTAAGCCCCTTGGGATAAGTGCTGTCTCCATTGGATGTAAAACCTGTGCCTGAGGTCGAGATCGAGAGCGTGCCACCGTTCATGGTGAACGTGGAGTCGCACTTCAGTCCCTTGCCGCCGTTGCCCGTTGCGCTGAGCGCGATGGTGCCTGCGTCGATGGTGATGTCGGCATCACTTGTCATGCAGGCTGCGCCTACAGCCTTCCGGTTGGTGTCGTCGTAGGTGCCCGTGCCGCTGTTGGCAATGGTGATGACGGGTGCCGACTTGTCGTCGTCGATGTGAATGTATCCTGCTGCCTTGATGCCCTTGCATCCTGCACCCGCCGCACTGATGTCGATGGTGCCACCGTTGATGTTGACGTAACCAGTATATTTCTCATCGGCGTTGACCTGCAGACCGTCGCCCATGATGCCCGATATCTTCACAGTGCCGCCGTTTTGCTCGAAGTATTGGTTGACATTAATGCCGTCGCTTGCTGCGTAGGTCACGACAAGGCTTCCGGTGAACGATTGCTTGAGCTGGATGTATTCGTCGGCCCAGAAGGCATGACTGGCCATGCCGTAGAGCGTCAAAGTGCCTGAGCCGCTGAACTGTGAATGTCCGTTGATCACCAGAGCACCCTTGCCGCTGCTCTTCGCTCCGTCCTTGAGGGTGTTGTTGCCCTCGACAACGACGTTGATGCGTTTGCCGTTCTGGATGTTGACAGCTGCACTGTCGGCACAGGTGAGGGTAAGGCCGTTGAAGGCCACGGTAGCATCGGTCGAACCATTGAGGAAGAATGAGCCTTTGCTGGCAGTACCGCTGAGGGTGTAGGTCACTTCGTCGGTGAGGCTGGCACTCGAAGTAATGATGACCTGTGTGCCCGTTCCTTCGAAGGTGAGGGAGGAATAGATGTCGGAAGCCACGGTAAGTTCGGCCGCAGCACTTATCCAGTTGATTTCAACGGCTTTCGAAAGGCTGCTGCTCTGGGTAATGGTGAGGTCGGATGTGTTGCCACCAGTGCCGCCTCCTTCTTCGCCACCACCTTCTTCTCCGCCGCCTTCACCGCCTTGTGATCCACCTCCCGAATTGTTGTTGATGATATCGCTGAAGTCGGTGTCGTCGTTCTCGCAGGCTGAGAAGCCCACGACGGCCAAGGCCATCAGTATATAGATGATATTTTTTTTCATTGTTGCTTAGAATTTGAAATTGTAACCCAAGCCGATGATGTGCATATCTAAATCTCCATCATCCGAACTGCCGCGATTGTCCTGGAAGCGATAATAGATGCTAAAGGAGTTCTTCTTGTTGATCTTCCAGTCGGCACCGATGGTGTAGCGCACCTTTTGGACAGACCAGGCATTGTAGAGTTCCACGCTGGCGTTGGGCGTCCAGGTGCACAATGGGATGTCGTATTCCGCTTGAATACGGCTTCGCAGCACACTGCCGGCATTTCCTTTGACGGTGGTGTCCTCCCACTTTGCATTGTCGAAGTCGTAGCGCGTGGTGGTCTTCTCGGGACGATAGGTGTATTGCCAGCGTTCGCGCAGCGAGAACGACCAGCGCCCTACGTCGGTGCTCAGGCCGAAGCCGGCAAACACACGATGGCGTACGGTCCAATAGGAGGGACGCCAGTTGTTGTAATAGTTGACCGACGTGGGATCGTCGTTGTTGTAACTGATTTTCTCCTTGCGGTTGTCGTTAAGGAGGACGTAACCAGCAGCCACGCGGAACTTCTTGTTGAACTTCCAGGTGGCATCGAGGCCCACGCTCCAGCGGTCGGCAGTCTTGAAGTCGTTGCGCGAACGGAATTCACCTTCAAGGCCGAACGAGAGTTTCTTGTTGATTTTCTTGTCGATGCCGACCGATGTCCACAATCCGGCATCCGACTGTGCCATACTGACCATGGGGAGCATGGCCAGGAGGAAGAGAAGATATTTTTTCATCAGAATAATGTGTGTCGTGGAATCACTAGAACATCTAGATTCTCTAGAATATCTAGAATCTCTAGATTGTCTAGAAATTAAAAATTCGGTACCTTTCTGATAAGTTCATCGACCGTGTTTTCTTCGTTGCCGTCCTCTGGCTCATACCAAACCTTGAGGAGCGCCATGTCCTTGAGGAAATTGACGGTTCCAATATCTACACGACGAACGGTGATACCCAGACGTTTCTCGAGGTCGGCAATAAGTTCGGCGCGACGTGCAGGAACGATGAGCTCAATGCGGTCATACTTGACATACTTGCAGGCCAGGTGCTTCATTTTGCGCGTCAGTTCGGCCAGCGAGATGGCGACGACGAAGATGACATTGATGGCAATGAGGCCGATCCATCCTACGGCATCACCCGCCAGAGCGTTGACCACCGAGATGGCGATGATGGCAAAGAGATAGGTCATCTCGCGCACAGGCATCGACTCCGTTCGATAACGTATGATCGAGAAGATGGCAAACAGGCCCAACGCGAAACCTGTCTTGAGTTTCACGGTGCCCAGCAATGCCACGATCATGAAGGTCGAGAGCGAGATGATGGCAAAAGTGAAGTAGTAGTCGGCGCGACGCGAACGGCGATAGTAGAGGAAGTGGATGATGCCGATCACGAAGAGCACGTTGATGAGGAGACGCAACAAAAAGTCGGTCATGCCAATTGGCTTGATCAGTTCGGAGCCTACATCGATAAAATCTGGATCCATAGGTGGTGGTATAATTAACAAATAACAATTAACAATTACAGTGGGTCGCTATGATACATCACACCGAAGTGCCGCTTTGTCGCGACAACCATCAATCTATCAGCAATCCCTCCTGCATCTGGCGGAAACGCTCCACACGGTGCATCTTTTCCTTGAGGTTGTTGTGGCGAAGGGCGGGATTGGTGAAGGCGCTGCCGATGCAGTACTTGCTGAATCCACCGGGGAGGATGCGCATGTCGAGGAAGATGTCCTGCATGGGCGAATGGATGAGACCATCGCGTTTCAGTTCGATGACTACGCAGTGGCCGATGTCAGCGCGCGTGTCGATGTCGTAGTTGTGGAACCGCAAGCCAAGGTCGATGGTGAGGCGTTCGGTCATACCATGGTTGATGAGGGTGATTCGGTCGAAGAAGTTCTCGACGTGCGGATGCAGTTGGTCGATGGTGTACCACGACTTCTCGATCAGGAACTGGCTGGCCTCTTGGCTCTGGAATACGCTCTCGAAACTGGGCACCTCAATACGTTTCTTTTTTGTGCGGCCGTGGTTGTTCTTGTTCTTGACCTCAAGGAAGGTCGCGCCCGTTTCCTCATAGGTGCGTACACGGATCTTCTGTCGTACCTTGCGGCCCGTCTGGTGCATGTTGTACATGCGGTGGTCGTCAGTGTCGAGGTAGATGGTGTGATAACCTGCTGTGGGCTTGCCGTTGAGCACCTGGACGTAGTACTGCGAGGCTGCAGTCAGAAGCAGGGGCTTGAGTTGCACCAGCGGGATGACGAACTTCGTATCGATACGGTTCATCAACTTCACAGCGCTCATCTCTTCGAGCGAGATGGGCGGGTAAGTCGCAAGTACTTCGTTGATTTGCTGAAAGACAGACTCTCGGGTTTCGACCATTGGGGAGATAAATAGCAGTTTTTATTATTTTCCGGCTGCAAAGATACTTCTTTTTTCGCAAATAGACGTCTTTTGGAAGGAGAAAATCCCCATTTTTCACGATTTTTATCTAAATCGACAGACAAACGTTTGCATTTTTACTTTTATTTGTTCAGTTTTTTGGTAGTTTGGTCAGAAAATAGTACCTTTGTGCCAAAATTAGAATCGACAAGTTCACAAAACTCTATGATACGAAAATCTACCAAAGAAGATATACCTTTCATCCTTGCCCTTATCGACGAGGCACGCCGCAAGATGGTGGCCGAAGGCAACATCCATCAATGGGCCAACGGTCATCCCTCACCTCAGCAGATCGAGAACGACGTTGAGCGTGGCGTCAGCTATGTAATGGAGGAGGAGGGTAAGCCCGTGGCCACTTTCGCGCTCGTTGAAGGTCCCGACTCGACGTATGCTGTGATCTACGATGGCCAATGGCTCAACGAGTATCCATACTATGTGATCCATCGCGTAGCTTCGGGTCCGAAGGCACATGGCGTGATGCGCCGTGTGCTCGACTATGCTTTTGCACTCACCGACACCGTGCGTATCGACACCCATGCCGACAACAAGACGATGCAGAGCCTGCTCCGAAAGTATGGCTTCACGTATTGTGGCATCATCCATCTGGCCAACGGCGACTCGCGTCTGGCCTTCCAGAAAACCATTACATCGAAAGAGAAATGAAACCCAAGGACCGCCTGAGCGAACTCATCGCCGAGGGCGAACATCAGCAACAGGATTTCAAATACGAGATATCCAGCGTGAGCAAGATTGCCCATAGCATCTCTGCCTTCGCCAATACCGATGGCGGACGGTTACTCGTCGGTGTTCGCGACAATGGGACGGTAGCCGGCGTGCGTAGCGACGAGGAGATCTACATGATCGATGCGGCTGCCCACACAGGATGTCGTCCCGAGGTCGATTGCACGTGGGAGACCGTGAAAGCCGAAGGCCACACGGTGCTCATTGCCACCATCCCCGCTTCGACCGACCGTCCCGTTATGGCACGCGAAGAAGATGGACGTTGGCGTGCCTATGTGCGTGTCGCCGACGAGAACATCGTGGCGACACCCGTACATCTTGCCCTATGGCGTAGCGATCAGCACGATGCCGGAACGCTGATGCGTTTCACCGAGCAGCAATCGTCGGCTCTCGATCTGCTTGCCAAGGAGGGCGAGGCTGGCCTTACGCTCAATCAGTTCTGTCGTCGGGTAATGCTGTCACGAAAGAGCGCTATCCGTCTGCTTGCCGACCTGGTGCGATTCTACTTGGTCAAGATGGAGTATCGTGGCCAGCAGTTCCGTTTCGTGACCACTGGCGAAGAGATTTCGGGCACCGTCGTGCGCGGTCATCAGCTAGGACGTCGACTGGGTTATCCCACAGCCAACGTTGCAGCCGTTGGTAATGAAAGCGCTATTCCACGTCGTGGCGTGTATGCAGCCATTGCTACACTTCCCGATGCCCGCCGCTTTCCAGCGATGGTCAACATCGGCTATCGTCCCACGGTCGAGAATGAGCATCATCTCACCATCGAGGCGCATCTCATCGGCTTCAGTGGCGACCTCTATGGTCAGCGACTCAGCCTGCGTTTCATCGACCGAATTCGCGATGAACGCAAGATGGAATCGCTCGACGATCTCAAGGCCCAACTGGCTCGCGACCTTCAGGCCGTCAAGGCTTGTTCGCAACTCAAGCCATTAATTGCAAGCTTCTGATTTTGTTTCTTGTTGTAATAATAATATAGACGGAAACGTAGATTCCCGAAGGAATCCGACGTTTCCGTCCTGTCTGTAAATTAGCGATTAAGCGTTACTTCTTGTTACGTTCACGCCAGAGACGTGACATGTCCTCGAGCGACTTGCCCTTGGTCTCGGGAACGAGCTTCCAGACGAAGAGGGCAGCGATGACGCAGATGATGCCGTAGAGGCCGTAGGTGAACCAGTGACCGAAGTCGTCGCCAGGAGTGAGGTGCATGTTGAACATCGGTACGAACGTGGAGCTTACGACGAAGTTGAAGATCCACTGAAAGGCCACAGCAATGGCGGTGGCAGCGCCACGGATGGTGTTGGGGAAGAGCTCGGAGATATATACCCAGCAGATGGGGCCCCACGAGAACATGAAGCAGGCGGAATAAACCATGATGCTGAGCATGGTGACGATGCTGAGGGCTTCATTGCCGAAGGTCACAGCCACGCCGAAGGCTCCGATGGCCATGCCGAGCGAGCCAGTGATGAGCAGCGGTTTGCGGCCCAGCTTCTCGACGGTGAACACAGCCACGAGGGTGAAGGTGATGTTCACGATGCCCATGATGACGGTTTGCATCATTGGGTTGTTCATGCCCATATCGGCGAAGATACGCGGAGCATAGTAGAGCACGGCATTGATGCCGACGGTCTGCTGGAATACGCTGAGCATTACGCCAACGAAGATGCAGATGAAGCCGTAGGCGAAGAGTTTCTCACGCTTCTCGGCCACTGTGTTCTTGATGTTGTCGAGGATGTCAACGGCCTTCGAATATCCATTGATGCTCGAGAGGACGTGCAGTGCCTTCTCGTCCTGACCGGTCATAGCCAGATAACGTGGAGTCTCAGGCACGAAGCAGATGAGCAGGGTGAAGAGACCTGCGGGTACCATTTCGCTACCGAACATGTAACGCCAACCGGTTTCGATGGTCCACTGTGCTTCGGTGAGGTTCATGATTGCGCCCGACACGGCATCATAGATGGGGTTGGCATGTGAACCCAGGATGACGAGGTTGACGAAATAGACGACGAGCTGACCGAAGATAATGGCAAACTGGTTCCAGCTTACGAGCATGCCTCGGATGTTGGCAGGAGCGACCTCGCCGATATACATCGGGCAGATGGCCGATGCCATGCCTACGCCGATGCCGCCAAGAACGCGATAGAGATTGAAGACCACGAGCAGCGTCATCGAAGGCTCTCCATAGGCAAGAATGCCCGTCTCAGGGCTCATGCTTCCCCAAGCGGAGAGGAAGAAGCAGATGCCTGCGAAGATCAGCGAACGCTTGCGGCCGAAGCGTGTGGCAAACAGGCCCGAGAGCGCTGAGCCGATGATACAGCCGATGAGGGCTGACGACGATGTGAAGCCGTGCATGAAGTCGGTGTACACAAATCCGTCGGCTCCCTTGAAGAATGCCTGCAAGCCTTTCTCGGCACCAGAAATGACAGCGGTGTCGTAACCGAAGAGCAATCCGCCCAACACGGCTACCAACACAATACCAAACAAGTAGCTCTTGCTACCCTTTTCGTTTTGTTGCATAATAGGTATTATTAAATGAAAGGTAAATAAAAACGTGTGCAAAGATAAGGCATAAATGTGGTAAATCCAAAATTTATTCGTCTTTTTTGATATTTTTGGAGTCCTTTGAAACAAAACGGCGTGAGGTTCGCAACATAATAAGGGCAAATTGCAGCGACTTTTTGAGAAAAACAAACGGGCAAAGACAATAATTTCGTCCCTGATACGTTAGTTGATAGAAGAACGATGAGTTCTATATTTCTTTAATTTCTCAACTTTCGCAAATTCGAAAGTTGATGATTCTATGGGATTCTAAGGGATTTTAAAGGATAATAAGGGACAAATGTTTCTTGGGACTCATTCTCGATAGGCAAAGGTGACGTCCCTTCACATCCCTAAATATCCCCAAATATCCCTTAATATCCCTTCAAGTTGAGCAAATGCGAAACTTGAGTTAATTTCAATATTCAATTACATCAAATCTTATGAAGAAAATCTTAGTCCTCTTTCTGATGTCGCTCCTTATGCTGACATCCGTTTCACTCAAAGCACAATGCCGTTACTGCAAAACCTACGAAGATTATGTGGCTGGCCGCTGGCAGTCCTTGGACACCATCTATTTCGATCAACACAGTAAGAGTCATCAGGTATGGTGGGGTGGAAGCGACTTTACTTTGAAGACTGGCGATAAGGCCCTCGACAAAATGTTGAAGAAGGAAGTTTTCGCCGTGATGCAGGCTGATACCATCTATGTGAATTGCCGGAATCTTCGCTATGAGAAAGCCCGCTTCGGCAATGGCTATTCGAGAGCAATACGGATGGGACAGAACGATCTGCTTTTTGTCAACAGGAAGATTGGCCGTAAGGAGCAAATGAACGCTGGAGCCATGGCTGGCGTGTTCGGAGTGTTTGGTGGCGCTATTGTCGGAGGCATTGCAGGTGGAATGATTGCCAGTGATATGCTGAAGAATCAGGTTTGTTATGTCGTTTCGGGTGGTGCAGATAAAAAGGGACATATCATCCTCCAACTGATGGACGATGAGGAGATGCACGAGATTGTCAAGGATCGTGACGACCTTCATCAACTGTATTGGAACGAGAAGGACGAATCGAAGCGAAGGGCGGACTCTAATGTCCTTCCCATTCTTGAGAAGGCTGGATTGATCCATCTGGATGATTCTAAGGGATTCTAAGGGATATTTAAGGATTCTAAGTGATTTTAAGGGACGAATGTTCTGCTATTGTAAATAGGCAAGACGAAACAAATGCCTAGTAAATATAAAATGCCGACAGACCCAATCTGCCGGCATTTTTAATCAATCCATCTTCGCCATCGCCTGCTTGAGGTCGGCGATGATGTCATCGACGTTTTCGATGCCGACTTATAGGCTAATTCAGAATGGAATGCTGAGTTTTCAATATGTTTCCATATTAAGCCAAAAACATATATAATTAAGAATAATCCCGTCAAAATGACGGATATGTCTGATTTATCTCTTATATTTGTAGCGTCATCTAGTCGAAAGGTAATGACTTGTGGACAGATGTCAATGGAATCATAAGTTAGGAAAAATCAACGAATAGGAAACAACTTCAAAACCTTCGAAATATGCAACACTTCACATCCATCATAAGCCTATTCATCCTGAACTCGGCTGTTGCCTTCTCTGGCAACAAGATCATTTATGTCACTACCGACAACCAGCCCATCACACCAGATCTTACAGAAATGGAAGCTCACTTGGTCGGTAACACATATACCGATGCCTCAGATATCTACCCTGAAGGGTGTTGGACGTTGGAGTTCGATAGAGACATAACCAAGATCGGTGGTTTTAACGCGTTAGAAACACTCAAAAGCGTAGTCCTGCCTGATGGCATCATCACAATTGCGCCCAGCGCGTTCATTGGTTGTTCAAACCTTCAAGAGATTAATATCCCCTACGGAGTTGAGAGTATTGGATCAGCTGCATTCGCTGGGTGTGACTTAAGAAAGATCGTAATACCAGCGAGTGTAAAGAGAATTGAAGACAGTGTTTTTCTGGCAAATGTTCTGTTGGCAGACATCGAACTGCCAGATACTCCCATAGAGGAAATCGGATACTATGCATTCCGAGATACCAAGTGGTGGGCCAACTATAGCGCTGACGAGAAAAACATCTATGGCAACACCGTTTACATATATGATATAGCATATCAGGCGGTATCGCTCGATATAACTGAATGTACTATCAAGGAGGGTACAAAGATAATTGCAGATGAGGCTTTTGCTTATTGCAGAAATCTTCAAGAGGCCCATATTCCTTACGGAGTAGAGAGCATCGGCTTTGACGCATTCTATGAGTGTGACTTGAGGAAGGTCGCAATTCCGTCGAGTGTGAGAAGTATAGGCAAATATGCTTTTCAGTGTAACACTTGGATAGATGTTGAACTGCCCGAAACACCCATCGAGGAAATTGGTTCAAGCGCCTTTGACGGCTCTTTATGGTGGCAAAATTATATGAAAGACGAGAATAACATCTATGGCAACATAGTATATATATATGATATAGCATATCTTGCTGCGTCACACGATATAACAGAATGCACCTTCCGAGAGGACACAAGAAAAATTGGGGATTGTATTTTTCAAGGTTGCAAGAAACTTTCGAAAATTGAATTTCCCGAGGGCATTACCAAGATCGTCGATGGCATGTTCAGCGGTTGTATTAGCCTAAAGGAAATCAACATCCCCGAAAGTGTGACCGAAATTGGATGTGGTGCTTTCGTGGGGTGTACCTTCGAAACTATTGACCTTCCTCAAAACATTATTGAAATAGGGGAAGATGCTTTCAAAGATTGTACCTTCGAAACTATATATCTTCCTCAAAGCATTACACATATTGGGCGGGAGGCTTTCTATTCATGCGATAACCTGAAGAAAATAGCTCTT
>CACXTQ010000065.1:0-16723 GCA_902770595.1 uncultured Bacteroidales bacterium
CCGTCGAAGTCAGGTCCTACCAAGCTTATCTTGGCGACAACCGTCCTCAATACGACGAAGAGGAGACAATTGCCGAATCGGACATCTTCGCCGACCTCGAACCCATTCGCGAGGACCACATCCTCGACGAAGTCACCGTTCGCGGATTCCAACAAAAGGTCAACAATGCACAGGTAGGTATGGAGAAGTTTCGTCCCGCTCAACTCCGCAACATCCCTCTGGCGCTGGGTGAAGCCGATGTCATGAAGGTCGTGCAGACTCTGCCTGGCGTCAAGACTATGGGCGAGGCTTCGAGTGGTTTCAATGTGCGAGGAGGTGCTGCCGACCAGAACCTCATCCTGCTCAATGGAAACACCGTGTTCAATCCGATGCACATGTTCGGCATCTTCTCGGCATTCAATAGCGATATGGTTGGCGAAACCGAACTCTACAAGAGCGGCATCCCTGCGCAATATGGCGGACGCATCTCTTCGGTGATGGACATCCACAACCGCAATGCCGACTGGAAGGAGTTTCATGGTTCGGCCAGTATAGGACTTGTCACCAGCAAGGCCAACCTCGAAATTCCTATCGTGCCTGAACACGCCTCCCTCCTCGTGGGCGGACGTTCGACCTACAGCGACTGGATGCTCGATATGATTCCGGAGAAAAGCGGTTATCGTAATGGCAAGGCAGGCTTCTGGGATCTCAGTGCCACGCTCGCCACGGCCATCAACCGCAATCATCGCATCAATGCCTATTTCTATACCAGCCACGACCGATTCTCGTTCTCTCCCTATAGCCGCTATGGCTACTCCAACCTCAATGGTTCGCTCGAATGGAAGAGCCGCTACAGCAACCGTGTCAACTCCAGTTTCAGCATCGGCATGGACCATTACGACTACCACAACGAGGAGACCGAAAAGATTTACGAAGCCGCTCGCCTTTCATTCAACATCAACCAATGGTTCGCACGCGGCAATGTCAATATCTCGATCAACGACAGCCACCAGTTGCAGGTGGGTCTTCACTCCCAGTTCTATCTGATCAATCCCGGCACCTACGAACCCGTCGGTGATGATTCATTTATCGCCTTCCGCGAACTCGACGAGGACAAGGCCATCGAATCGGCCCTCTTTGCCGAAGACTCCTGGCAGGTGATGCCTCGACTGAAGGTCATCGGCGGCCTCCGGTATAATCTCTTCAATGCCCTGCGCGAAGGCAAGACCCACACCTACCAGTCACCCGAAATACGTCTCTCGGCCAGCTATAAGCTCGCCGAAGATCAGTCTGTCAAGGCAAGTTTCAACACGATGCACCAGTTCATCCACAAGGTTTCGAACACCAGCATCATGTCGCCCACCGACACCTGGACGCTCAGCAACTCACGCATCAAGCCCCAGGACGGATGGCAGGTGGCAGCAGGCTATTACTACCAGACCCACAACGCCAAGTACGAGGTCAACGTCGAAGCCTACTACAAGCAGATGAACAACTACCTGACCTATCGCAGCGCAGGCCAGCTGCTCATGAATCCCGACCTCGAGAACGATGTCCTCGGTGTACGCGGCAGAGCTTATGGTGTCGAACTTCAGCTTAAGAAGGATGTCGGTATGCTCACCGGATGGATCAGTTACAGTTATTCGCGCACCGAACTCCAGCAGGACGACGCATCGGCCGCCCTGGCCATCAATGGAGGCGCATGGTTCCCTGCCGAATACGACAGGCCACACGAACTGAAGTTTGTAGGCAACTACAAGTTCACCCATCGCTATAGCCTTTCGATGAACCTCGACTACAGCACCGGTCGTCCCACCACCATTCCTGCAGGCCAGTATTTCAATCAGTCGCAGGGACGCTTCCTCCCGTTCTACACCGAACGCAACGGCTATCGAATGCCCGACTATTTCCGCGTCGATGCCTCGTTCAACATCGAGCCCTCCCATCATCTCACCGCACTCTTCCATTCCTGGATTTCCATCGGATGCTACAACCTACTGGCTCGAAAGAACGCCTACTCGATCTACTATCTTGGCAACTATGGCTCCGTCCAGGGCTACAAGCTCTCGATCTTCGGTGCTCCCATCCCCTTCGTTTCCTATAACATCAAGTTCTGACCCATGCGCACGTACATATATTATATAATAATAGCCGCGTTGTTGTGCTGCTCCTGTGTCGAAGAGTTCGATGCGAACCTCTCCAAGTCCGACACCCAGGTTCTCTGCGTCGAAGGCACCATCCAGAGCGATACCGAATGCTTCTTCTACCTTTCGCACAGCATCTCCATCGACCCCGATGACGAAGAATTATACGGAGGCCTCTCAATCTACGATGCACAGATTGCCGTACATGGTTCGAACGGCGATGTATGGAAGGGCAACAACCTCTACGGCACCTATATGGTCCGCGTCGGCCAGCTTGACCCTTCCAGCAAATACTGGCTCGAAGTTATCTGGAACGACAACACCTACACGTCCACTCCACAAGAACCCCTCCCCACTCCCGAAATCGAGGGACTCGGTTGGGAGATGGCCGTCGATGGCCAGAACGTCAATTTCATGGTTACCCCCGCTCCCACTTCTGCCGAAAAGCAGTATTATCGTTGGAACTACGAAGAGACCTGGGAAGTGCATACCCCGCTGACGGCCTTTTATGAATATGACCCCGAAACCAATGATATAATTCCTGTCAAGACCCTCCTCAATACCGGATGGGCACAACACTACAATCACTCCCACATCTTCGGCAACAACGAGAACTACCAGTCCGGGCAAATGCGCAACTTCGTGATCTACAATGTCGACAAGGACGACAACCGGTTCAACTATCGCTATTACACCCGTGTACATCAGACTGCCATCTCACGCGAAGAATTCGAGTACGAGCGTCTATCTGCCCAACTCAGCAACGAGATGGGAGGTCTCTTCACGCCCCAACCTTCCGCCTTGCCCACCAACATCCATTGCCAGACGGCCGACGTCCATGCCATCGGTTATGTCGGTGTGAGCCTTAACTCCACATCGGCCTACATCTACGTCACTCGCAGGGACGTGGGACATGTCGAAAAGCGCCGGGTGGAAATAGCCGATGAAGAAACTGTCTCTAAATCGACATGGAAGGAACTTTGGCAACGAGAATGGCGCGTCTATGAATACCGTCCTGAATTTGACCCTCCAGTCTCATGGGCAAGCCGATGGTGCGTCGATTGCACCTCCCCCTATTGGGGTGCATCCCTCGTACGTCCCAGTTTCTGGGAAGATTGATAACAATTCCTACCTACTCCCATCAACTCCGGTTAACCCTGCTAACTTCCGCCAACTCCTCATGACAAAGCGTATCATATTTCTTCTTCTCCTCGTCTGCACCCTCCCGTGCCGAGCTGCCGAGCGTGCCCTCGCACTCACCGACAAGGATCTTTATCTGACTGGCGAACGCCTCCACGTCAGCGTGTGCATTGTTGACGACGATATGCGCCCCTCTTCGCTCAGTTGCGTGGCCTACGTCGAGATTTCCGACAGCTACCGTCTCTGTGCACAAGGTCTGGTGTCGCTGATTGACGGTCGCGGTTGGGCCGACATCGCCCTGCCCACCTCGCTCCATAGCGGCAACTATCTGCTCACGGTCTATACTCGTGCCATGCGCAACCTCGACCTGACCACCAGCGATGAACTTTTCTCGAAAGTCATCTCCATCGTCAACCCCACCCACTTGTCGCGTGCCGACGACATCATTTTCCTCCCCGCCGACAGCATCCCCTTGCCTCCCGCCATCAGCCAGGCCACACCCCTCACCAGCCGTGCCGGACAATCCGTCACACTCCCTGCCGAACTCAGTGGTGACCTTCTGTTCTCCTCGCTCTCGGTGATGAGGCACGACCTCCTGTCGCCCGACTACTCAACCCTGCACGTCGATCGGCGTATGCTCTCCCGCCAGCCTACTACTCCTTTACTCCCCGAAATCGAAGGGCACATCGTCCTGGCCCGTCCAACCGAAGCAAAATCCACCGTTTCGCAGACACGTCTCGTTATGGTAGGCCGACAGAACGCCATCTTCGACGGCCAGTGGCAACCCGACGGCACCTGGCTCTACTACACCTCCAACCTCTACGGCCGACGTCCCGCCATGCTCAACACCCACGACATCGAGGGACATCCCGTCGCTATGGAGTTCGTTTCGCCCTTTGCCAGGATCCTGCCGCTCTCCTTGCCCAAACTCGAGGTAGGATGCACCGAAGCCGACCTGCAACGCCGTGCCGAGAGTGCACAACGCGAACAGGAAATCACAGACTGGCTTTCCAAGGATTCAATTGTCTTTAGTGCCAACCTCCTCTCCAGCGAACCTCACTGGAGCTACGATCTTGACGAATACACCAAGTTCAAGAGCGTGCGCGAAATCCTCATTGAATTTGTCCGCGGCGTAAAACGCGAAAAGGCACATGGCGTCAACCAACTTTTCATCTTCGACCCCGACATGCGCATATACTCCAAGTGGTCGGCCCTCGTCCTCCTCGACGGCATGCCCATATTCGACATCGACGAAATCCTCGACTACGATGCCCGACTGCTCAAGTACGTCATGATCTACACCGATCGCTACACCTTTGGCAACACGCCCTATTGGGGCATCATCTCGTTCGTCTCGCAGAAGGGCCTGCTCTCCAACTTCAATCTCGACCGCACCTCCCACCTCGTGTCGTATAGTTTTCCGCAAGATCGTCCCGACTTCATCACCCCTACCGACCCACAGGCAGGCACTGTTGTCTGGTGTCCCGAAGTCGTGTCCGATGCTTCTCATCCCGTCGTTTTCACCGCGCCATCCACTCCCGGAACGTACCGCATCCTACTGCAAGGTTTCGACAAGGACGGGAAATACGTCTCAAGGGCATTTTTGCTCGAAAATGGGGCATAATAGACCATTCCCTCTTCAACGAAATGCGTGATTTTTTCAACAAAATACGAAAATCAGCGTACAAAATGCCGAAAATACCCCTTTAACAATTGACATTTAACATTTAACAATTATTTGGGGCATAAATGTAACCAAAACTATAATTAATGCAAATTTCGAAAAAAAAATTATGGAATTCCTTGGGGTTCCATATTTTTTTTTGTACATTTGCACCCGAAAACCAGTGACAATTGTTAATTGTTATTTGCTAATTCCCAATTGTTAATTGTTAATTATTAATTGATATTTATATATTATGAGACCCTTCATTACCTTGACCGCCCTGTTGCTGTCTGTTTCTTCCTTCACCACTGTCCAAGCCCAGGGATGGTCGCTCAACGATTGCATTACCTATGCTTTGGAGAACAACATTCAGGTACAGCAGGCTCAGAATTCGGTTGAGAGCGCCGAGGCCGACGTCAAGTCCAGCCGCGCAGCCCTATTCCCGTCGCTCTCCTTCAGCTCATCCCAGTCGCTCGGGTTCCAGAAGATCGAGAGCCAGAGCTATTCCACGTTCGACGCCATGCAGAAGAACCCCACCTACAACGGTTCGTATAACCTGTCGGCCAACATGACTCTCTTCGATGGCGGCGCCAACTGGCGTTCGCTCAAGCAGAGCAAGATCAACAAGCAGGCTTCCGAACTCGAAGCCCAGCAGACTGCCAACAACATCCAAGTGCAGATCATCCAGGCATACTATCAGATCCTCTATGCCCACGAAAGTGTGCAGACCAACGAGGAGATCGTGGCCGTAGCCCAGCGTGAACTCGACCGCACCAAGGCCAAGTTGGAAGTGGGCAAGGGCACTAAGGTTGATGTTGCTCAGATGGAGAGCCAACTCCAGCAGAATACCTACAACCTTGTCAATGCGCGCAACACCGAGGCCTCCAACATCCTTTCGCTCAAGCAGCTCCTTCAGCTCAGCCCAGATGCCGACTTCAGCATCAACTACCAGGACTTCAGCGACGAGGACGTCCTCTCCATCATCCCATCGGTAGCCGATGCCGAGTTGATGGCCCTCAACAACCTGCCCGACGTCAAGGCAGCCGAACTACAGACCAAGGCAGCCGAACTGCAGACCAAGATCGCCAAGGCCGGCTATATGCCCTCCATCTCGCTCAATGGTGGCGTCAGCTCCAGCAATGGCAACGTATATAAGAGCGACTTCGGCACGCAGATCAAGGACCACTTGCGCGAAAACATTGGCGTGAGCATCTCCGTGCCCATCCTCGACAATCGCCGCACCCGCTCAGCCATCGACCGAGCCAAAATCCAGCAGAGCAACGCCCTGCTCAATCAGGAGAACACCTTGCTCAAACTCCAGAACACCATCGCTTCGCTTCACCTCGACATCCTCTCCGCTCAGTCGCGCTACCAGAGCGCCATCGCCAGCGAAGCCTCGGCAAAGGAGAGTTTCGAGATGATGGAGGAACGCTACAACGTCGGCCTTGAGTCGGTCATCGACCTCCTCACCGAAAAGAACAACTACCTCCGCGCCAAGCAGGAGACGCTCCAGTCGAAATACACGGCTCTTATGGACCTCGAACTCCTCGACTTCTATACCGGTCAATAAGCGAATAATATAAAACCAGAATAATATGAAAACTACAATTCAAAACATCGTCCTCGCCCTCGCCAGCTGCGCCATCCTCGCCAACTGCGGTGGCCACGACTACAAGGTGACCTATAGCACCGAGCAGGTGCAAAAGGGCGATATCTTCACCAGTATCACAGCCACCGGAACCATCGAACCCGTTACCGAGGTCGAGGTAGGTACCCAGGTGTCAGGCATCATCGACAAGATCTACGTCGATTTCAACAGCGAGGTCAAGAAGGGCCAGCTCATCGCCGAGCTCGACAAGACCAACCTCAAGTCGCGCCTCGCCAGTGCCAACGCACAGCTTTCAAGCGCCAAGAACGAGATGGAATATCAGCGCAATAACTTCAACCGCATGAAGGAACTGCACGACAAGCAATACATCTCCGACGATGAGTTCGAGTCGGCACGCCTCTCCTACGACAAGGCACGTGTCTCCTACGATGCCCAGAAGCTCAGCGTGCAGGAGGCACAGACCAACCTCTCCTACGCCTATATCTATTCGCCCATCGACGGCGTGATCCTCAGCCGCGAAGTCGAGGAAGGTCAGACCGTGGCCGCTTCAATGACCACGCCTACCCTCTTCACTATCGCACAGGACCTCACCGATATGCGCGTCATTGCCGACGTTGACGAAGCCGACATCGGCGGTGTCAAGGTAGGTCAGCGCGTATCCTTTGCCGTCGATGCTTTCCCCAACGACAAGTTCGAAGGCCGCGTCACGCAGGTTCGCCAGCAGGCAACTACTTCTTCCAACGTTGTCACCTATCAGGTGGTTATCTCGGCACCCAATCCCGACCTCAAGTTGATGCCAGGCCTCACCGCCAATGTCGAGATCTTCACCCTCGAGCTTCACGACGTGCTCTGTGTCAGCGCCAAGGCTTTGCGCTACTTCCCCCGCGAGACAGCCCTTATGAAGGGTGATGTCATCGAGCCAGCCGAAGGACGCAGCCCCAAGCTCTGGTATCGCGATGGTCAAACCATTAAGGCCTATCCCGTCCAATTAGGTGCTTCCAATGGTATCCTCACCCAGATCACTTCGGGTGTCAACGAAGGCCAGGAGGTCATCAACGAAGCCGTCATCAACGATGGCAATGCCGAGACACCACAGATGCCGCAGCAGAACAACAACCCGTTCATGCCAGGTCCACGAGGCAACCGAAACAATAGGCGTTAACCCCTCGAACCTTTCGAACCTTTCAGAACCTTTCAAACCCTCACTATATGAGCGAAGACAATAGAAAAGTCGTCATCGAACTCAAGGACGTTTGTCGCGACTTCAAGGTCGGCGACGAGGTGGTCCACGCCTTGCGTGGTGTCTCGTTCAAGATCTACGAAGGTGAGTTCGTGACCATCCAGGGCACATCGGGCTCTGGCAAATCCACCTTGCTCAACCAGATTGGTTGTCTTGACACCCCCACTTCGGGCGAATACTACCTCGATGGTGTGTCGGTGCGCAAGATGGGCAGCAATCAGCGCGCCAAGCTCCGCAATCGCAAGATAGGCTTCATCTTCCAGAACTACAACCTGCTGGCCAAGACCACGGCCGTCGAGAATGTCGAACTGCCACTGATGTACAATGCCAAGGTCAAGCCCAAGGAGCGTCGTCAGCGTGCCATCAAGGCACTCGTCGAAGTCGGCCTCGGCGATCGTCTGGAACACAAGTCCAACCAGATGTCGGGTGGTCAGATGCAGCGTGTAGCCATCGCCCGCGCGCTCGTCAACGACCCAACCATCATCCTCGCCGACGAGGCCACCGGTAACCTCGACACCCGCACGTCGTTCGAGATGCTTGTCCTGTTTCAGAAACTCTACAACGAGGGTCACACCATCATCTTTGTGACCCATAACCCCGAGATTGCCCAATATTCCTCGCGCAACATCTTCCTCCGCGACGGTCAGGTGCAGTCCGACACCATCAACCACAACATCCTCAACGCCGAAGAAGCTTTGGCGAAACTCCCTAAGAAGGACTGAGTTTCTATAGCTACTATAGTTACTATAGCTACTATAAAAAGAAAGAAAATATGAACATCATCATTTTAATAGCCATCCTCGTTGTCGCCTTCCTCATCTACCGGCGCTATCGCGACGAGAGCCTGCTCGGCATGATCTTCAAGGTGGCCATCAAGGCCCTCTCGAACAACAAGGCGCGCTCGTTCCTGTCCATGCTTGGCATCATCATCGGTGTGGCTGCCGTCATCGTCATGATGTCCATCGGCCAAGGCTCCAAGGAAGCCGTACGAAAGAACATCTCGCAGATGGGCACCAACATCATCATGATCCGTCCCGGTGCCGACCGCCGTGGCGGCGTGCGAATGGACCCCTCGTCGATGCAGACCCTCAAGCAGGAGGACTACGAGGCTATCCGCAACGAGTGCAAATACGTCAAGTACATTTCGCCCGAAGTCCAGTCAGGCGGACAGGCCATCTATGGTGCCAACAACTACAACACCACGGCCTACGGCGAAAGCCTGGAATATTTCGAAATCCGTCAATGGGAAATCCAGGATGGCACCGCCTTCACCGAGCAGGATGTGCAGACTGCAGCCAAGGTCTGCATCATCGGCAAGACCCTCGTCGATAACCTCTTCCCCGACGGACAGTCGCCTATCGGCAAGACCATCCGCTTCAAATCGACACCCGTCCGCGTCATAGGCGTACTCAAGTCGAAAGGCTACAACTCATTCGGCATGGACCAGGACAATCTCATGATCATGCCCTACACCTCAGTCATGAAGCGACTGCTCGCCCAAACCTATTTCCAATCCATCAACGTCTCGTCGCTCACAGAAGAGACCACCGACCAGACCATCGAGGAACTCACCGCCGTGCTGCGTCGCACCCACAAGCTGAAGGACGATGCCGTTGACGACTTCACAATCAACTCACAGGCCGAGATGATGGAAACCATGTCATCGACGATGGACTCCATCACCATCATCCTCGTCGTGGCAGCTGCTTTCTCGCTTCTCGTTGCAGGCATCGGTATTATGAACATTATGCTCGTGTCGGTCACCGAGCGTACCAAGGAAATCGGCCTTCGAATGTCGGTAGGTGCCCGAAGCATCGACATCTCCGTGCAGTTCCTTATCGAGTCCATTCTCATAAGTATCACGGGAGGCCTGTTAGGCGTGTTGCTAGGCTACGGCATATCCGCGCTCGCCACCAGCCTGTTCGGTCTCCCCACCTCCGTACCATTCTGGTCAGTCATCCTCAGCTTCGTGGTCTGCACCATCATCGGCATTGTCTTCGGCTACATCCCTGCCCAGAAGGCTGCCAACCTCGACCCCATCGAAGCTATCCGCTACGAGTAATCTTACCGACAATCTCATACCCAGCGTCTTCAAAAGAGCAGGCGCTAGGTATGAGTTTTTTTATCTTTATAGTTACTATTGTTAATATAGTCACCATAGCCTCTATCCCCTTCAAGAAATCATGAAACACCATCTCCTGACCTTCATCACTCTTTGTACCATCCTACTCTCCCTTTCCTTCGAACTCAGTGCACAAGAAGAGCCCTATCAATGGCCCAAAGAACCCGACGTCCTGGCAAAACTCCATGCGTGGCAGGACCTTAAGTTCGGAATCATCCTCCATTGGGGCGTCTATTCCGTGCCCGGCATGGTCGAATCGTGGCAGATTACCAGCGAGGACTGGATTACACCCGACACCACCCGCACCTACGAGGAAGAGAAACTCTGGTACTGGGGCCTCAGCCGCGACTTCAATCCCACACAGTTCGACCCCGAACAGTGGGCACGCGTCTCGCGCGAAGCCGGCATGAAGTATGTTGTCTTCACCACCAAGCACCACGACGGCTTCTGCCTCTTCGACACCCGCACCACCGACTACAAGATTACCAACAGTGGCTTCAAGGGCAATCCCCGTGCCGACGTGCTGAGCTACGTCATGGACGCCTATCGCGCCGAAGGGCTGATGGCAGGCATGTACTTCTCGAAGCCCGACTGGCACAGTCCCGACTACTGGTGGCCCGCCAAAGCTACGCCCACGCGCCATCACAACTACAACATCAAGGACTATCCCGAACGTTGGGCTCGCTATAAGCAATATGTCTATGACCAGGTCGATGAACTGATGCGGGGCTATGGCCCCGTCGATATCCTTTGGCTCGATGGAGGGTGGTGTACGCCGCCGCGCGAAGACATCGACCTGCCGCGCATCGTCGCCAATGCTCGTCGCCTGCAGCCAGGCATCATCGTCGTCGATCGCACCTGCGGAGGCGAGTTCGAGAACTATCAGACTCCCGAGCAGACCATCCCCGACCATCAGATCCTCACACCGTGGGAGAGCTGCATCACGCTCACACAGGACTGGGGCTGGAACAACCATCCGCAGTACAAGTCCGTCAATCGCATCCTCGCCATCCTTTCCGAAATCGTTGCCAAGGGTGGCAGCCTCCTGCTCGGTGTGGGTCCCACCCCGCAGGGTCTCATCGAAGGCAGCAGTGTCGAGCGCCTCCACGAAATAGGCCAGTGGCTCAAAGCCAATGGCGAAGCCATCTACAGCACCGTCCCCACTCCCATTTACACCAACGACGAGAAGACCGTTTGGTTCACCGCCAGCAAGGACGGCCACACGCGCTACGCCATCATCCCCAACAACGACACGACAGGCATCCCCGCCACAATATCGTGGCAAGGCAACTTGCCCAAGAAAGGTTCACGCATCGTTAACCTCGCCACAGGCCGCTCCATCCGCTACACCGTCAAGGACGACAACGTCACCATCACCCTCCCCAAAGAAGCATCCAAAACACATGGCATCGCTTTGCGAATCATTTGCGAGGAATAGGCATTCTTCATAGCAGCAGCGAATACACAGGGATAATATTTTTGAAAAAAAAACTTTCCCCCACACAATAAAAGGAAGATTTCTACGTAATAATAATAACGGAACATTTCTTCTTCTCTTCTTAATTCTTGCTGCTATGAAGACCATAAATACCATAAGATTGCTGATTCCAGCGATAATATCACTGGTTGTGGGGCTCCCGTTTGTGTCATGCAAGCGCCATAACAACCTTACAGACCAAATGCTCGACCGTATCGAGTCTTTGACCGAGGAGCATAGCGACTCCGCACTTATTGAGTTGAATAGGTTTGACAATATGCTCGCTTCTGGTATGGTGCGGCTTGACGAAGAGACACAACACACTCGTTATGTCCTACTCAAGACACAGATACACAACAAGGACTCGATTGACGCCATCCAGCAAACCTACAAGACGATGTCCACCATATTTCGATACAGGCAGTATCATTATTGGTCCTTGTTCGGTGCGGTGATACTGATAATTCTTTTGCTTGCCGGTGTGAATCGAAAGGAGGTTCAGTTCACCCTCGATTCCTACGTGGAAAATATCTCATCCTTGCAAGATCGCATCGACCAGATCAACAAAGAGCATTTGGTCATAGAGGCTGAACACCATCGTCAAATCAAGAATCTCTTTGCAAAAGGGTTTGAGGAATTGGATGCCCTTTGTACCGAATACTACAACTGCCAAGGGCAAATTGGAGAACAAAGGATAATCTTCAAGAAAGTCTGCAAACTCATCAACGACTTTGCAACCGAGCCCAAACAGAAGAAGTTGGAAAGCCTCATAGATGAAAACTACAACCATGCGATGGAGAAGGTAAAGGCTCCGGAGATTGGCCTGTCCGAAGAGGAACTGCAACTATTTCGCTACAAGGTGGCAGGCTTCACCATCCGATCCATCTGCCTGCTCATGCAACGGGACAGCATCGATGCTACAAAGAAACGAATACAACGGCTGAAGCAGAAGATCATCCAGTCCGAATCGCCTTATCGTGACGAGATTGCCGCTCTCATGTGACAATGTCCCCTATTCATTTTGCGTCTGATGAAAAATTCTTCATCAGACGCATTTTTTATAATTGAAATTCAACTGATTACAAAACGGGTCGGTAAAAAAAAAAAACGAAAATGTCCCCTTCAATTTGATAAAAAAGCACTATCTTTGCAGCACCAAAACTAAAAGAGTTAGTCTTCTTCGTCCGCATAATAATCATTAACGAAATGTAATGCATGATCAATAAGCAAATTATCGACAATCATTCCTTACACGAACAACTTGACTTCTTGTTGCGCCGCTTCATGCTGCTCGACATAAATGCACCTATGCCTTCATCGATATTCGACGATCTTCTTGTCATCTGCCGGGAGTCGTCACCCAAATGCCGCCCTCTTCTCAACGAACTTGACAAGCATGCGCTGTCCTCGCGCCAAAAGGTCATCTGTCTGCTCATTCACAAAAACAAGATTAACCCCAAGGAAATGTGGATTTATGCAGGATGTGCTAATGAAGCAGCGTTTCGGACTACCAAGTCACAAATAAAACGGAAACTCCTGGAGGCTGCCGCCACTTCCCGTGAGATACAGGAACTTTTAGCCTGTTTCCCGCAGGATCGTGGTCCTGCACCCCAACCAATACCCGATGTTAAAAATAAAGGTAAAAAAATAAATTAATCTCGGTTTAAGCAACTTATTTTCAGTTTATTGCAAAAATGTCGTGTTAACAATTTCTTGACACGGCATTTTTATTTTTGTACCTTTGCGCAAAAAACTGATAAAACAAGATGGACAAACTGAATGAAGATCTGAATCAAGGCCAGTCAACCCTCGACAACCAGATTGACGCAAGCAGAGTCAATGATGTAAAACTCAAACAGAGGTTAAGTGAAATACGCAGCGAAAAACAATCCTTACATGCTCTAACCGAGAGCATATTACGTCGCTTCATCCTGCTTGACATGAATGCATCATTACCCTCATCGATATTTGATGAACTACTTTCCATCTGTCGCGAATCATCGCCCGATTGCCGCCCTCTTCTCGATGAACTGGACAAAATCGACCTTTCCTCTCGTCACAAAGTCATCTGTCTGTTCATCAAAGAGAATAAGCACAATCCCCGATTGTTGTGGTTTTATTCTGGAAGTACCGGAGAGGCTGCATTTCGTGCCACCAAGTCCCAGATTAAGCGAAAACTTCAGAAGGCCGCATCGTCATCTCAAGAAATCCAATCTCTCTTGAAGTGCTTCAACCTCGAGCGAGGATGCCCCGAAAAGCCGATGCCCCCATATAATAAATAATGTGTATAAGAATATATAAGAGATAAGACCATATCCTTATGTTTCATCAAAGCCATTTCACGATTCTACTGCTCTCATTATTCGTACAGGCTCCCTCACTATTTTCCATCTCTCTTGACTCCATCCACTCCCTTGGTTTGCCCGTTATCACGATCGAGACGGTGGACGGGGAGGAGCCGACGTGCGAGTATGTCGAACATCCCGAGGGGATGGCGGGATACGGCACCCGCAATGCCACCAAGGTGCCGGGACGACTCACCATCACGCTCGGTGAGGAAGTGCTCTATGACAGCGGCCCCTACGAAAAGAATGTCGGCGGTATGCGCATCAAGATACGCGGCAACTCGAGCGCCTATCCCCGGAAGAAACCCTATAAGGTGAAGCTGGAAGTCGGCGCCGACCTGCTGCTGCGCGGCGATGAGGAGAAGTATGCCGACAGGGACTGGCTGCTGCTGAAGGACCCCGAACTGCTGCAGTCCATCGGCTTCGAGGCGAGCCGCCTCATCGGCATGGAGTGGACATCAGGCCACCGCTACGTCAACCTCGTGATGAACGGCGACTACCGTGGCCTCTACCTGCTCTGCGAACCAGTCGAGCGCAACACCCGCTGCCGCATCGATGTCAGCAAGACGGGCTACATTGTCGAGTCGGACGCCTACTTCTGGTGCGAGGACCTCTACATCCCATCCTCCCTGAACCCCTTCGGCTGGACGCTCAAGTATCCCGATGCTGGCGATGTTACCGAGGAGCAGGTATCGTTCCTCTCCCGTGAGCTGGCGCAATTGGAGGAGTCGCTTGTCGGGCCGCAATATGCCGAACGAATCGACGTGGAATCCTTCGCCCGCTGGCTGCTGGCGCACGATATCCTCGGCACGTGGGACAGCTATGGCTCCAACCTCTTCATCTCACGCTATGACACGCTCGACTCGAAGGTGCGGATGCCCGTGCTATGGGACTTCGACACCATCTTCCGAATGGAGGGCGCTTGGGCGAACGTCCACCATGAGCGCTTCTTCTTCCATCATATGCTTGCCAGCGAAGACGACACGTTCAGGAGGGCATACCTCTGGTTGTGGAACGAGGTTCACCAAGCGGTCTTCGAGGGAATGCTGTCTTACATCGACAGTTATGCCGCCTCGGAGGAGGCCTCGGCCGTCGATGCTTCGATGCGGCTGGATGCAGAGCGGTGGAACAGCGGTTACACCTGTCTGGGAGACCATTTGGACAAGGCAAGGGCCTGGTTCAGAAGCCGCGAGGCATGGCTGGACGAAAGAATCACCGAGGAGATAGGAGCCCTTCATATCGAAGAATCCCACTACAGCCCCATCGAGCAGACGGGTCCCGCCTACAACGCTTGGGGGATGCCAGTCTCCAACGGATACACTGGCATCATAATAGAAGGCGGCAAAAAATACATCATCAAGAGTCAGTAGCGCACCTTCTAAAATTCGATAATTCGTGATAAAAAAGGAAATGAAGGAAGACAAGCTAATATCAGAGACCATCAGCCTGCTGCGCTTCCCGCTTACCATGTTCGTGGTCTTCATCCACTACAACATGGGCGTGCGCGGCTTCTCGCTGCATGGCGAGACCTACGGGCTCGACGCACCCGAATGGTTCCGGTGCCTCACCGCCTTCTTCAGCGACGTGCTGCCGCGCACCGCCGTGCCGTTGTTCTACATCATCTCGGGCTATCTGTTCTTCCGTGGGGGATCGTTCGATACCAATCTCTATCGCCGCAAGCTTCGCACCCGCGCAAGCACGCTCCTCGTCCCCTATCTGCTGTGGAATGTGATAGCCGTGTTCGTCCAGCTCTCCCATCGTCTGCCCTTCCTCTCATCCGTCTTCCCCAGCGCACATCTGATGGAGGTGCAGCTTACGCCGTTACGGCTCTTCCGCACCTTCTTCGACAACTACTGGAACAAGGGCATCCTTGTCATGCCCGAGAACGACGGCATGGTCTCCGAACTTCCCTATCCCGCCGACGGACCGCTCTGGTACGTGAGGGACCTGATGATCATGGTACTGCTTGCCCCCGTCATCTGGTGGTTTGTCAATCGGGTAGGGCATTGGCTTGTCATTGTTCTTGGCGCTATCTGGTATCTTCGTCCACTATTGTTTCCGATGTGGGGAGAGGGGTGGGGCACGATGCTGCTCGATGCCGCGTTCTTCTTCTCCTGGGGCGCATACTACGGCATCCGAGGGCTGAGTCCCTTGAATGGGATTCACAAGCTGTGGCCCGTCGCACTCATCTATCTGCCCTTGGCCATTTCAGATGCTTTGACCAAGGGATGGGAATACAACATCTTCATCCACAAGACTGGCATCGTGCTGGGCATCGTCGCCATCGTCCGTATCGCGACATATTTGGTAGAGACGGGCAAGGCAAGAGCCAGTGCAATGCTTGCAGGGAGCAGTTTCCTCATCTTCGCCCTCCACACCCTTGTCATGGACGACATCGGCAAGGTATTGTTCACCGTGCTGCACCTTCCCATCAACATAGGTACACTGCTTCTGCTCTACTTCATCGTCCCATCACTCACCACCCTCTTCTGCCTTGTTGTGTATCTCGTCCTTAAGCGCATCGCTCCACCATTGTGCCGCCTGCTCACTGGGGGACGGTGAAAACCTGAATAAGTCCAGGATTATGTTCAGCCTACAATCCATTTCTTTCACACTTGCAGCGTCAGTTGTCTCGCTGCTGCCGGTTATCTCTTCTTCCATTTCAGCCTCACCATTATCTATTCATCTTGACTCCATCCACTCCCTTGGCTTGCCCGTTATCACGATCGAGACGGTGGACGGGGAGGAGCCGACGTGCGAGCGTGCAGATCCTCCCGAGGAAGAGGGAGCCGTGGGCATGGGCATCACCAATGCGACCAAGGTGCCGGGACGTCTCTGCATCACCCTGGGAGGCGATACGCTCTACGACAGCGGACCCTACGTGAAGGGCGCCGCCGGCATGCGCGTCAAGATACGCGGCAATTCGAGCGCCTGGACCCCGAAGAAGCCCTACAAGGTGAAGCTGGAGAAAAGGGCCGACCTGCTTCTACGCGGCGACGAG
>CACXTQ010000066.1:0-15980 GCA_902770595.1 uncultured Bacteroidales bacterium
CGACAGACAGAACATCACAAAGAGCATAGTGGCCAGGCGTGACCACATTTGACAAACTTTGATTTTCATCAGAATTGTGTGTTAAGTTAATAATTAATTATATTTATTTGGTTCTCATATTAATTACGACGGGCTTTAGTCCTTCAGCCGTAGCACGAAGCTGGACTTTGCCGGCATTGGCCGTGGATCGCAATATCACCAAGGCTCCACCACGGTAGAGGCTGGTCGTGGGGAGGTCGAGTCGGCCATTGGTGAAGTGATCACCATTGTCGAGCGCTAGCAGGGTGGCTTCGCCATCGACCTCGATCGTCAGTTCTCCTTCATAGTTGCTCACCTCGCGTCTCTTGCTGTCGATCACTTGCAGACGAAGGTATTGTAGCGACATGCCGTCGGCTTGCCATTGGGTGGCCTTTTCGGAGGCAGGAGTTTCGGTGGTGACCATAAGACGTGAGGCCTTGCTGGGCGACTGAAGTTCGTGACGAGCTACCACCTGGCCGTTGTTGCGGGCAATTGCCTCCACCTTGCCTGGCTGCCACTCGATGTTGCGCCACAGCAGCTTGTTCTGTGCCTTGTCGTCGCTGCGGTTGTTCTGTCGGGTGCCCAGGCTTTTGCCGTTTTGGAGCAGTTCCACCTCGTCACAGTTGGTGCTCACCTCCAGGGTGATGCTGTCGCCTCGATTGGGCTTCCAGTAGAAGTGGCTCATCTCGGCTCTGCCCGAAAGGATGTCGTTCCAGATGATGCTCTTCTGCTCTCCATCGAGCACGCCGATATGTACCTGTGGCTCATCCACATAACATGTGCGCAGCAGCCAGGCGCGGGGATAGGGTCGGAGTGTATGGTCGAAGAATGAGTAGTTCCATCCCTTCTTGGGCCATCCGTCACTCTCGCCCCAGTATTCGATGGCACCCCAGTAGCAAAGACCAACGGTCGAAGCCTTGTCCATCCGAAGGTAAGGCGTCACGAGGTCGTTGACCGAAGCCTCGCTCTGGAAAATGATCAATTCGGGATTATAAGCCTTGTAGCGCCGATAGTCGGCATATTCATAGTTATAGGAAGCGACTTGCGTGATGCACGACAGTTCGGGTGGAATGATATTCTCCACTTCGCGGAACCCGGGGTCAGCCCGTCGGATGCCGTTGGCACGAGCAGGGTACATGGCAGCGGTCGAAGGGCGTGTGTTGTCGTAGCGTTTGAGCATTATGTCCAATATTCGGAATGTGGTGACACCCCAGTCGCCTGTCATATAACCTGACGCATTCTCACGATGCTGCATCTCGTTGCCCAAGCTCCACAGGATGATGCATGGATGGTTGCGGTCGCGCTTCACCCATTCGGTCAGGAGTTCCGGCCAAATATTCATGAACGACTCGCGTCCGCCCCAGCAGTTGCCATCGTTGCTCCATTTGTCGACAAACTCATCGACCACCAGCACGCCCATCTCGTCACAAAGTTCATAGAAGACCGGGGGATAGGGATTGTGCGAGCAGCGGACGGCATTGAATCCGAAGGCCTTGAGCTGCCTCAATTGACGTTCGATGGCGGTGCGGAAGGCAGCAACTCCCACACCTCCGAAATCCACATGGTTGGCAATACCTTGAAGGAACACCTTCTCGCCGTTGAGCCTGAAGCCGAAGTCCTTGCCATACTCGATGGTGCGGAAGCCGAAGCGTGTACGCATCACGTCGGTCTGACGGTCGTTGCAGTAGGTGAGCAGTTCGACGGTGTAGAGGTTGGGATGCTCAATACTCCACAGCTGCGGATTTTCTACTTCGATGGCATCGATGGGCACCTCAATCAGCTGCAGCCGGGATGATGCCGGGCACTGGGTACGCAGGCTTCGAGCCACCTCCTGCCCGTTGACATCGAGGATTCTGGCTTCGACGCTGAGTGCTCCCTTCGCGAGTGTCTCACCACGGAACTCTGCCTGCACCTTCACTTCCCATCGGTTCAGATTTCCCGCCTCCTTGGGCTGGGCTGTTACGTAGAGGCCATGACGTGCGGGAGATACTTCATCTTTTATAATAATGTGTACGTCACGATTGATGCCACCACCCGTGTACCAGCGCGAACCGCCATCGACTCCCGTATTGGTATAGACAGCCAGCGTATTGCTGCCGCCATAGTTCAGCAGTCTGGTAAGGTCACACTCGAAGCCGCAGTAACCATATTCGGTACTGCCTACCTTCACGCCGTTGAACCATACATCTCCATAGTACATCAGACCTTCGAAGTCGATCAGAACCTGCTTGCCACGCCATGCCTCGGGGGCATCAAATGTCTTGCGGAACCAACCGGATGCCTGTTCCTTGAATCCACGTGCGCGGCTGGCCGTCTCTACCCAGGGTTGGTTGAGCTGATAGTCGTAGGGCAAGTCGAGGCTTTTCCAGTCGGCATCGTCAAGGGTAGGGGCTTCGCCGCCAATGACTTCTCCCAGATGGAAGCGCCAGCCGAAGTTGAACAGTTCATTCTCTCGTTCTTGAGCTTCTGAAGAAGCGGCCATGCCAAGAAGGGCAAGCACCAGTAATGTGTTAAACGTTTTCTGCATAAGGATATTTGTTTTGGTGCTGCAAAGATAAGTCTTTAACCTTTCCAAACACGTGTAAATCTGTCCAATTACGTGTATATTTGTACATTTGGATTGTCAAAGTAGTCATATATGAACATTTTAACGCTGTTTTATGCCCTATTTTTAGCAAGTTTTCAATTATTCTCCCTATTTTTGCACAAGACTTAAAGAAGATTTCATGAGATACATACCGGCAACCATACTCCTTGCATTACTGCCTTTCACTCTTTTGGCAGTCACGATTTCAAGCACCTCACTCAACACGAGTAACGGGTTGCCTGACAACAATGTCCGCAGCATCGTTTCTGATTCGCGCGGTTTCCTTTGGCTGGGAACCCCCGAAGGCGCCTATCGGTACGATGGATACTTTTTCGACACCTATCGTCACACGGGCAACGGCGCTCACAATCTGCTTGTCAGCAATCACTTCAATCGTATTCTGCAGGTCGATAGCCTGCATCTGCTCTGCTGTCACCCTAACAGGCAATATTCTCTCTTTGACCTTGGAACGGATCATTTTGTCGAAGCCGCTGATTCCCTCAAGCAAAAGCTTTATCAGCAGGTTATGACTTCTCCCTATTCCGTTGTTTTGCCCGACTCGTTGCAGCAAGTGGTCAATAATCAAGGCAACATCATCTACGACAATCTCTGGAACCCGGTTGTCGTTTCGAACAACGGAAAGGTGTGGCACATCGACCGGAAGTCACATCAGGCGGTGATGCTCCAGGTTTTCGATCCACATCTGTTCGCTCTCACGCAAAGTCACAAATACAAGGTAATAACGCTTCCGGAACGGCAGATTACCCTCGTATCGACCAATGGTTGTGGAATCACCCTCTATGATCATCGCAACAAGGAGATTCAGCATATCACGGCATCCGGCGGACTCATCGATACGGATTATATTATCGACATGTGCGCCGACATCAATGACAATATCTGGGTCGCCGAGGAGTTTCATGGTCTGCGCAAACTCAGTTTTGAGGATCGTAAGTCGGAAGTGATTCTGCTCGATCGCGATGCCAGTGAGTTAAGGGCTAATCAGGTACACGTTATCCAACCCATGCCCGACGGCTCGCTGCTACTGGCTAATACGCTGCGCTACGTGTATCAATGGCAGGCACCAGTGCAACCTAAACTCTATGCCGACAATATCGACGTGCATTGCGCTTGTACCGATGCCATGGGAGGACTGTGGATCGGCTCACGCGGAAACGGCCTGCGCTGCCCCGATGGCCGATGGCTGAAGCATGGAGATGATGCTGATCTGTCGCCATCGTCTGACAACATCCAACAACTGCTTTGTGATAGTCAGGGACGAATCTGGGCAGGATGCAACACCGGGCAGCTCGACCTCGTCATTCCTCAAACCGACGGAAGTATAGCATTTCGTCATTTCCCTTTGTCAGACTATGAAATAATCGCCTTGATGGAAGACCATCGGCACAGATTGTGGATTGGTACGAGCCGTGGGCTCTATGTCGTTCATCCTGACAACCTGATCGCTGGAGGCCGCTTCGACAAGGTCATCTTGGGCGATGATGATTATGACCATTATATTCATTGTCTTTACGAGGATGCGCAGAGTGGCATCTGGGTGGGTACCAATGGTAACGGACTCTTCCATTCCACCGATGATGGACGCTCGTTCATCCATCAGACAACACAGGAGGGGTTGATAGGCAATCAGATTCAAACAATCGTTCAGGACGTTTATGGAATTATGTGGATTGCTACCACCGATGGCATGTCGTGTTATAACCCCAAGACAGGTCAATATACCTACTCTCTGAGTCAGAATGACCTTCTTAATGACTATTATTCGCGCTCGTGCGTGCAGCAACTGCCCGATAGCAGTCTTGTCTTCGGTACCAATCGCGGCATTGTGCGTTATAGTCCGCAGGCAGATACTGACGTGCGTAACCCACGCCAGATGCTGGCCATTACCAATATGTATATCAATGGGGTACCTATGAGCCAGATGAACGATGGCGATGCCCCCTTTGTCGGGCCAGTTTCCAGTCAGCACGAGGTCGTGCTCAATCACAATCAGAATAGCCTAACTTTCCATTTCTCTGACTTCCGATTCCATACCAATCGCGGCACACGCTATACCTGTCATCTCGAAGGCTACGAAAAAGGATGGAGCGAACTCTCGTCGGTGAGTTCAGTGCAGTACCGCAACCTTGCGCCAGGAAGTTATCGGTTCCACGTGAGGTCGGTGGATTACGAAGGCGATGGCCAGCTCACTCTTGCCATCCGTATTCTGCGTCCATGGTGGCTCAGGTGGTGGGCTTGGCTCATCTACATCAGTTTGGCCACTCTCATTGGCATCCAGCTTTATCGCCATTTTTATGGCATCTACCAGTTGCGCCAGAGGCTGCGTCTCGAGCGACGTCTCACCGAATTCAAGCTGCAGTTCTTTACCAACATTGCCCACGAATTTCGCACCCCGCTCTCCATCATTCGAGGATCGATGGAAAACATCATCGCTTCGGGTCAGATTCCGCAGAGCCTAAGTCAGTCGATAGGCTCCATGCAGAAGGGAACGGCACGCATGCTTCGCCTCGTCAATCAGTTGCTTGAGTTTCGCAAGATGCAGAACGACAAGCTGACACTTGCGCTCGAACCAACCGAGGTGGTGGGCTTTGCACGAGAAGTTTTCGAATGTTTCAGCGATGCAGCTGAAGTAAGGGAGTTGAAATATGAATTCCTGCCCAATGTGCACAGAAAGGTGCTTAATGTCGATCGCCAGCACCTCGACAAGATACTCTACAACTTGCTCTCCAATGCACTGAAATACACACCATCCGGTGGCGAAGTGAAGATGCTGCTTCGTGTCGATGAACAGCAGCTTGCCATTTCGGTGGTCGATACAGGTGTAGGCATTCCGCCCGACAAGCAGGACCAGCTCTTCTCACGTTTCATGCAGAGCTCATTTTCCGCCGACAGCATCGGCATAGGTCTTCACCTCAGCAAGGCACTCGCTGAGCGGCATCATGGCACGCTCACCTATGCCGACAACCCGCCCCATGGGTCTGTCTTTACGTTGCGGATTCCTGCCACCGACGACGCCTATCAGCCTTCCGACTTTCTGCGTCCCTCCGAGCTGCCTTCGTATTCCATCAACGAAAGCACGACCCTTGAGCAACATCTGATGACTCCCAAACCTATGAATCAGCAGACGGTGATGCTCATTGAAGATGATGTAGATTATTGTCACTACTTGCAGTCGCTATTGCAGCGTTATTTCTCCGTACAGGCTTTCACCCTGGCTGTCGATGCTCTGGAGGTGCTGAGCAATGATACTGCCTTGCCCGACCTGATTATCAGTGATGTACAGATGCCCGAAATGAATGGATTGGAATTCACGCGTCGCATCAGGCATAATCCTAAGACACGTCAACTGCCGGTGCTGCTGCTCACAGGGCAGGTGGGCGAGGAGCATCAGCTCGAAGCTGTGCGTGCCGGTGCCGATTCGTTCCTGACCAAACCATGCAGCGAACAGCTATTGATCATGACGTGCAAGCAGTTGCTCGACCAGCGAAAAATCATGGCCCAGTCGCAGCCGGCACCATCATCTTCCTACGATGAGGAAAATGTCCCGAATGCTTATGCCGAAACTATTGTTGATGCCAACGATCGTCGCCTGCTCGACAACCTGAATGCATGGCTTGACATGAATGTCTCGGCTTCAAACATTTCTGTCGATGACCTGGCCGAAAAGTTGGGCTATCGTCGCAGTGTCTTTTATCAGAAGGTCAAGGCGCTCACGGGACAGACACCTGCCGACTATGTGCGCACCTTCCGTCTCAATCGTGCTGCCGAGCTCCTGCGGCAAGGCGAGCTTTCTGTGTCCGAAGTGGCTTTTCGTGTGGGCTTTACTGATGCGCACAACTTCTCACGCCTCTTCAAGAAGCAATTCGGTTCATCGCCCCGTTCCTTCAAGTAACTCCTTCCTTTGCCTATTCGATAGACAAGAATATCTATCTGCTGACGAGTGAAGAGGCTGGAAGGCTGTTCTTTCCGCTGACAGGTCAGGAAGACATCTGTCTTGGTGTTACCTGTGAGAAAGTGCGCGAAGCAGGTCCACTGCGCACCATCACCATCAGTGTGAACAAGGTGGCCGAAGAGCCTACCAACGAAGATTTCAGGCAGGCAGCCGTCTATCGGGTGAAAGTGCCTGTTGAGGCCGTTGAGAAGTTCCGCGTCTGCTGAGTATCGACTATCAGGGCGACTGCGCACGGCTCTATGCCGGTGGCAAGCTCGTTGCCGATCACTTCAACAATGGCCGACCGTTCCTCTACGGGCTCTGGAGACTGCCCTAGGGATGCACCGAGCTGTAGTTGCGCATCCTCCCGATGCAGCAGAATGAACCGGCCTATTTCCCACGAGAGGCTGACACTACATCTGGCGAGAAGATTAAAAGCATAAGTATAACATACGAAGGACTTGAAATGAAAAGGCTATTTGCTTTATTTTGTATCGGCTTGCCGGGCATGGGACGACGGCTCTGAACATCATGTGAAGGGTTGCGCACGCGGCCTCGACTGGGATCGCCATGCACCAAAGTCGGACGATGACTATTACAGTCAGATAGAATTTCCACGAAATTATAAGGAAAAGGTGGCCAACAACAGTCCCGTCATTGCACACGAGCAGGGACAGTGGTGTGTCTATTTTCGACATTCATTTTTTTTGGTCACACTTATTGTCCACATTTTTTGCACAAAAATGAATACAAACAACTACTATTAACAATTCATTACATTTCAACGGTAATCATTTATAATCACATTAATTGTCAGCAAATAATGGATTATTTTATATCAAAAAAAGCTAATACATAATTGATAATCTGTATTAGCTGTGACTGTTTAACAAGAAAATGAAGTCTAATGATTACTTTATTTTATAACTCAATGAACACAAAAGGATATTTTGGACGCCGTCGAGGCAATCAAGGAAGGTGATGTATATACCATCGACGCTGATGCTTGCATCGACTGCGGCGCTTGCGAGGCTACTTGCCCGAACGAGGCTATCGCTGAGGCATAAATTCCTTTGAAAATCCAAGACCCTTTTGGGTAAAACCTACAGACCACTCCAGACTACTGGAGTGGTCCTTTTTTTACCACAAAAAAAGGTGTCGAGGAAAACCTCAACACCTTAGGAGAATCATATGAAGCGACTGACGTGTCAGTCGGTGATGATGAGCGAACGGATAGCCTCGACGATGTAGCGGACATCGTCGTCGGTGACGTAGGGACCGGAAGGCAGGCAGAGACCTACCTTGAAGAGCGACTCGGCAACGCCGTTTACATAGGCAGGACTGCCCTGGTAAACAGGCTGCTTGTGCATGGGCTTCCAAAGCGGACGAGCCTCGATATTGAGCGCATCCAAGCCCATACGCATCGCCTCGACGTTGTTGTTGGGCTGGCAATCGGTAGTGGGACAATCGACGGCATGAATTACACCGGCAGCACCACCAATAGCACTGGTGATGACCTGCTTGTAGGCATACTCCTCCCCTTTCACCTTCAACGCGGGGTCGATGGTGATGGTATTGAGCCAATAGTTGGAATCGTAGCGATCGTCGGGGTTCTTATGGAAGGAGATGCCGGGGACACCCTTGAGCAACTCGTCGTAAAGCGAAGCAAGGTGCTGGTGATGGGCGATATGATCGTTGAGCACCGTCATCTGGCCACGACCAATACCGGCACAGATGTTAGAAAGACGATAGTTGTAGCCTATGGCACTGTGCTGATAGTATGGATAGGCATCGCGTGCCTGGGTGGCATACCACATGATCTCGTTCTTGGAAGCAGCGTCGGGGCAGATGAGGGCACCACCACCAGACGTGGTAATCATCTTGTTTCCATTGAACGACAAGATGCCATATTTGCCAAAGGTGCCCAAGACACGACCCTTCCAACGGGAACCCATGCCCTCGGCAGCATCCTCGATGACGGGGATATTGTACCGATTGGCCACTTCCATGATCCTGTCGATCTGATAAGGCATGCCATAGAGCGCCACGGGGACGATGGCTTTCGGCTTACGACCCGTCTTGGAAATACGGTCGCGGATGGCCTCTTCGAGAATTTCTGGATCCATGTTCCAGGAATCGCGTTTGGAATCGACAAAGACCGGGGTAGCGCCCAGATAGGTGATGGGATGGGAACTTGCACAGAATGTAAAATCCTGGACAATGACTTCATCGCCAGGCTTCACACCACAGGCGATGAGGGAAAGGTGAACAGCAGCTGTGCCTGACGACAAGGCCACTACGGTGTGTGGTTTGATGGAGCCAGGATCGACAAATGAAGGATCGACGGAATCCACAAAACGCTGAAGGTCGTCTTCGAAGCCATTGACGTTAGGACCAAGCGGTACGACCCAGTTGGTGTCGAAAGCCTCTTTGACGTATTTCATCTCATTGCCCGACATATGAGCCAAGCAAAGCCAGATGCGTTTGTCTCTTTTTTTCATTTTGATGTGAGATGAATAGGAAAGGATAGATTAATATTATCAAGGCAATATCAGAAGCGTTGACACGCTTCGTTGTAAGTATCGAGTGAACCGATGTCGAAACGACCAGCCGTCATGTGCCAGGCATGGATCGTTGTGTGATCGACCATGTAATGGGCCAGGTTGCCAGGTGCATCCTTGCCGCAACCGTTCTCGACAGCATGACGAATCAGGTCAAGGTCGTGCTGCATGTAGATATAGAAAGGCGGAACAGCCCAATGGGATTTGGGCTCAGCGGGCTTCTCCTCCATATTGAGGACCTTGTCGTCGGCATCGAGGACGACGACGCCGGTGCGCTGGAGTTTGGCGACATCGGGTTGCTCATGACACATGATGCAGCTGGTCTGCTTGGACTTGGCGAAATCGACAAACTCCTGGAAACTGAAGAAGAGGATGTTGTCGGCAGCAACAACCAGCAGGGAAGAATCGCGCTTATCGCGACGGTCGAGATAATCGATGGCGAGCAGCAGGTCGCAGACAGCACCGAGACGGGTTTCGTTGGTTTCGGTACCGTCGTCGAGGATTGTGATGGGCTTGGTGTAGCGAGCATTCTGCTTCCAGGCCTCGAAGTGATGGGCGAACTTATGGTTGGTGATGATGATGTGCTCGTCGATGTCGGGAATACGGTCGATATCGATGAGCATACGATCGAGGATTGACTTCTCCCCTATCTTGAGCAAAGGTTTCGGAAAATTGCGGGTGAGTTCACCGAGACGAGTAGCGTAACCGGCAGCGATGACGATGGTTTTCATAACGGAAGGATTACTTTGCAATGCTTGTTGCTGTGCCGTAATACTTGGCGTACCATTCGGCAAAGGCTCTCAGACCCTGGCGCAAGGTGGTGGAAGGCTTATAGCCGAAGTCCTCTTCAAGGGGAGTCGTATCGGCATAAGTGACAGGGACATCGCCTGGCTGCATGGGAACGAGTTCCTTGTGCTTCTCAAAATTGTAGTTGGCAGGAAGGACATTGGCACGAATAAGCTCCTGCTGAAGGATGTCGACAAAGTCAAGCAGGTTCTCAGGGCTGTTATTACCAATGTTATAGACCTTGTAGGGAGGGATGGGAAGGCCATCGTCGCCATCGGCCTTTTCGGGTGCATGCTGCATGATACGCACTACGCCTTCGACGATATCATCGACGTAGGTGAAATCGCGTTTGCACTTGCCGTAGTTGAATATCTGGATGGTTTCGCCACGACGCAGCTTGTTGGTGAAGCCGAAATATGCCATATCGGGGCGTCCAGCAGGACCATAGACGGTAAAGAAGCGGAGACCCGTGGAAGGAATGTTGTAGAGCTTGGAATAGGCATGGGCCAACAATTCGTTGCTCTTCTTGGTTGCGGCATAGAGCGACACAGGATTGTCGACCTTGTCGTCGGTGCTGTAAGGGACCTTCTTGTTGGAACCATAGACGGAGCTTGACGAGGCATAGACAAGATGGTCGACATGATGATGACGACAGCACTCGAGAATATTGTAGAAACCGATGAGGTTGCTCTCGATGTAGGCATCGGGATTGGTGATTGAATAACGCACACCTGCCTGAGCTGCAAGATTAACCACTACCGAAGGCTTCTCCTCAGCAAAGAGATGATTGAGGGTCTGCATGTCGGCAATGTTGCCCTTGACAAACTTCCAGTACTTCTCGCGTTCATCCTTACCCGGATGAAGTTTGGCCGCAAGGTCGTTGAGCTGCTGGAGACGTTCGAACTTGATGTTCACGTCGTAATAGTTGTTCAGGCTATCGATACCGATGATTCGGATGCCAGGCACGTCGTTGAACAGGCGCTTGACGAGATTGCTCCCGATGAAACCAGCAGCACCGGTTACCAACACGGTCTTGCCTTCGAGAGAAACGTTAAAACTTACCATATAAGAAAATGTATTTACTATTGCAAATGAAAAATGCGGCTTATTCGCTTACGAAACGAGCACCATCGTCAGGCTTGACCCAGTTGACCGAGAAAGTCTCTTCGTACTCGGGGAACTTAGCCAGATACTGGTCGGTGAGCGATTTCTCGATGCTCTCCTTATAGGCAGGATCGACCAAGGCAATGACTGCACCCTTGAAACCAGCGCCCGAGAATCGTCCGCCATAGACACCGGGCAGCTTGGACATGATCTGATAGATGGCAATCAGCTCAGGACTGCCACATTCGTAGTTATTCATCGACGATTCGCACGAATCGAAACTGAGTTTGCCGAAGAGCTTGATGTTGCCGCTCTCCCATGCTGTAACGCCCTGACGGACGCGACGATACTCGGTGTAGAAATGTTCGGCACGACGTGCAAAACGATCGGGCATGGCAATCTTGGTCTTGTCGAAGGTCGAACGTGGAATGTCGCGCAGGAAGGTCTTGTCGAACGTCTTGAGCGGCTGACCGGTATAGGCAAGCATATTCCATGCAGCCACCTTGCACTCGTAGACGCGCAGATTGTAGTCGCTGTTGATGAGTGAACGCGTAAGGCCCGAGAAGAAGATGCCGATCTCGAAGTCGGGCATCTTGGGATTGCGCTTCACGATACGATATTCGTTGGAGTCACAGTCGAGGAAGAGAAGACCGTCCTTTTTGCCCAAGGCGATACAGCTCTGGTCGAGAATACCATTGTTGAGACCGATGTATTCACGCTCGGCTTCGGAGGCAATCTGCACAATCTCGAAGGGTTTGAGCTTGATGCCATTGGCCTTAGCAAAAGCCATCACGTAGGCAATAAGAACGGCTGCCGACGAACTAAGGCCTCCGATAGGAAGACTGCCATGGAGGTTTCCGTCGATGCCTCGTGAAAGTTCGAAACGCTTGCGCAGCGCATATTTTGCACCACGTGCATAATCTCCCCAATGCTTCTCGCGAACCTGGGAAGGGGTATCGAGATGGAAATGCACTTCGCCCTCAAAATTGTCGGAAGTGAGATTGACCAGACTATCCTCACGGACATTGAAATAGAGGTCCACACCCTTGTCGATGGCAAAACCAGTCACCAGGCCATGCTGATGATCGACATGTGCACCGAGTGGACAAACGCGATAAGGAGAAAAGATGTGATATTGATATTCCATTGGGAATGATTGTAAAAAGTGATTGATCAATGATTGTATCCAGTATTATCAGTCAAGAGCTTCGTATCTGGAATGGTGACTCTTGTATTCAGGAACTATCTCCTTCATCTTGGCAACGATCTTCATATCGTTATAAGTGAAGGAAAGCTTATAGAGTTCCTCCTCATTCTTGAGAGCAAGTTCGTAAGGATATTCTCTAACCGAAGCGACCTTGATCTTGGGGTGCATGGTAGGCTTGGTGTGCTCGCCATCGTTGAGAACCTCCTCATAGAGCTTCTCCCCATCGCGAAGGCCTGTATACATAATCTCGACATTCTTGGCGCCACTCAGGTCAATCATGCGTTGAGCAAGTTCGGCAATACGGACAGGCTTGCCCATGTCGAACACGAAAATCTCGCCACCCTTTCCCATTGTGCCAGCTTCGAGCACGAGCTGACAAGCCTCGGGGATGAGCATAAAGTAGCGGATGATCTCGGGATCGGTGACGGTGACAGGACCGCCACGACGAATCTGCTCGCGGAAAATGGGAATGACCGAACCATTGGAGCCCAAGACATTGCCGAAACGGGTAGTAATGAACTGAGTGACCGCAGGAGAGCCATCGATCTGCCGAAGAAGAATGGGCGAAGTGGACGTTCCGTCGAGCTGTTGACGTATTGCACGATCGAGCGATTGACAATAGATCTCGCTGATGCGTTTCGAGCAGCCCATGACATTGGTGGGATTGACAGCCTTGTCGGTGGAAATCATCACAAACTTGCGAGTGCCGTACTTTACGGCAAGGTCAGCAATCACGCGAGTGCCGTAGGTATTGTTCTGAATGGCCATAGAGGGGTTGTCCTCCATCATCGGCACATGCTTATAGGCAGCAGCATGGAAGACATACTCAGGACGATGGACCTTGAAAATCTGCTCCATCTGAGAAGGATTGGCAATAGAACCCACAATGGTCCAGCACTTGATTTTTGGATAGGAATGTTCCATGAAGAGGCGCACTTGATGCATTGGTGTTTCGGCCTGATCGACCAATACAAGTTCAGCGGGCTTGAAAGAAGCGATCTGATGCACCATTTCCGAACCGATGGAACCAGCTGCACCGGTAATCAGGATTCGCTTGTTGTAGAGTAGTTTGCCAATTGCATTCATGTCGACTTCAATCTTGTCGCGTGGAAGCAGGTCCTCGATATCGACTTCGTGCAGGCGGCTATGCTGAAGACTGGATTTGCCATCCCAAGTCTCTGCTGCGGGAAGCATCATGATCTTGATGCCTGCACTTGTAAGCGCATTGACTAGCATGTCATTTTCGCGGAATGATTCGGAAAGCAAAGGAGAAACAAAAAGCATATTAGCTTTGCTCGCCTTCATAGAATTAACAACATCTTCGTCGGCCTTAAGAACACGGACGCCAAGAACGAACTTGCCAACGTTTTCCGACTTGCCGGAAATGAAGCCCTTGACCATGTACTGACGAGGATTATCGTTGCGCATGCTCTTTGCAAGTGCAATACCTCCTTCCTGGATTCCATAGATATAGACATTCTGGGTGGCCTGATCCCTGACTGCCGTATCGTAAAGATATTTGACCCCAATACGGATACCCCACATGAAAATCATTGCCAACAAGAAGGTGATGAAGAAGACACGGAACTTGGGGAAACCGGCGATAAAGTAAATACCCACCAGATAATAAATGACAGCTGTGAGGACAATACCAACGAGAACGGCACATGAAACGCGCAAAAGGTCAGCAAAACTGGAATAGCGGAAAATACCTGCATAGGTGTGAAAAAGCCTCATACCAATGCAGAACATTGGCAGCGAACACGACCACACTAAAAGGAAATGCCAAAAATTTGCCACAAATGCTTCGCCACCCATACTGAGATAGATGGCAAGCATTCCTGCCGCAACGATTGAGAGACAATCGACAGCAAGAATGCACCAATAGGGCAATGCATTCCTGGACAAGTACCATGAGAAGAGTTTATTCCAGATTGACATAAAATTGCAAAATAGATTTTCTAAGCGTGACACATAAAAATGGGCGCCTAACCTATTGTTAAATAAATTGATGCAAATATATATATTTTTGGATAAATAAAGAAACCAAAACAAAAAAAAATACCAAATTATAACTATTTAATTGTTAAGATAGTTTTTTTGGCAATTATATTTGGTAAAATAACAAGTAAAAAACAAAAAAGAGCAGCCTATTGTAGCTGCTCAAATAAACTGCAAAAATGCGAATATTAGAAGTTATCACGCTCCTTGTCGAGGAAATACTTGAAGGTGCCGACTGTAAGCTCGTCACAAGCAGCTTCGTCGCAAACAACGATGGCAGCAGGATGGGTCTGAAGCATAGAAGCCGTCCACTTGTGGCTGACGTTGCCGTCAACGATGTGCTTGAGGGCACGAGCCTTGTGGTGACCATTACAAACGAGGAGCACCTCCTTGGCAGCCATCACTGTGCCGATACCTACGGTGAGAGCCTTCTTGGGCACAAGGTTGATATCGTTGTCGAAGAAGCGAGAATTGGCGATGATGGTGTCGGTAGTCAACGTCTCGACATGAGTAAGACCATTGAGAGAAGAGCCGGGCTCGTTGAAAGCAAGATGGCCATCGGGACCAACGCCACCCATGAAGAGATGGATGCCACCGGCAGCAGCAATAGCTTTCTCGTAATTAGCACACTCGGCATCGAGGTCGTCAGCATTTCCATTGAGGATATGAACGTTCTCGGGCTTGATGTCGATGTGGCTGAAGAAGTTCTTCCACATGAAACTATGATATGACTCAGGATGATCCTCGGGAATACGGACATACTCATCCATATTGAATGTCACAACATTCTGAAAAGAAATCTCGCCTGCTTCGTATTTCTTTATCAGCTCACGATAAAGACCAATGGGAGAAGAACCAGTGGGACAGCCAAGGACGAAAGGACGCTCGGGTGTTGGTTTGAACTCAAGGATGCTTTTGGCTACATAGTTGGCAGCCCATTTGGACATCTCTGCGTAATCGGGACGGATAATAACTCGCATAGATTTGTTGTTTTGATTGGTTATTTAAAGAGAATATTCAATAATACATTTCTTGAAAAAAACGGTGCAAATTTACGTTTTTTTCGTTTTTTTTTGTACAGATGAATAATTTTTTTTTTAAGAAATAAAAAGAAGAAGAAAAAGATTATCTATTTGTCAAGTGGATTTTTCAAATATAATCGTTTTATTTAAGTAGTTGTTCAAAATTAACTATGCACATTTTGAATAATTGACGAAAAGGCTTATGCCAACCGCTGCTAATGCTCTGTTAGCACTATAGAACAGGGTGTCATTGGAGACATAGTCCATCGGACGGATCCATTTGCCCTTGAGAATACGCCAAAGAGTTTCCGCGAGATTGAGTTCTGGAGAATATGGGGGCAGGAAAAAAAGGAACAAGCCTCTGGATTCCCAAATACTTCTCAACTCCTTGAGTTTGGCATTTCGATGCACCGTGGCATTATCAAGTACGACGAAGGTCCTCTTCCTGACTTGCAAGGACATCTTGTCAAGGAAGTCAGAAACCTTATCAGCATTGATTGACTCCTGTGTCATGAATCCCTTGTATTGATTTCTGCGGGTAATCATCCCAAAGATATTCAATCTGGAGGATTTCTCAGAAGGAATGAAGACATCCTCATCCTTGAATTGCCAACCATAGGGCACATAACAGAGGTACATACGAGACTTTCATCTGCATAGTAGAGGTCAATTTCTCCTGCAGAATCAAGATTCTCAAGTTCTTGCAACTTCTCTTTCTTGTATTCGTAGAGTTGCGGCGAGG
>CACXTQ010000067.1:0-14697 GCA_902770595.1 uncultured Bacteroidales bacterium
TAGCCAAGTTCCCGCCCGTCAAGCGCGACCTTGCCCTCCTCGTTGACCAAAGCGTTCAGTTCGCCGATATCGAGCGTATCGCCTACGACACCGAGAAGCGACTCCTCAAGAGCATCACCCTCTTCGATGTATATGAGGGTAAGAACCTCCCTGCCGGCAAGAAGTCTTATGCCATCTCGCTCATCCTGCAGGATGCCGAAAAGACTCTCAACGACAAGGCTATCGATGCCACCATGCAGAAGTTCATCAAGATGTTCGAGACAAAACTTGGAGCATCACTCCGTTAATTCTAGCAAATAAACAATAATAATAACCATACGAAATATAACAAAGAAAAATTATGGGAAGAGCGTTTGAATACCGTAAAGCACGCATTATGGCGCGCAACAGCAAGAACAGCAAAATGTTCTCGAAACTCAGCAAGGAAATTACTATGTGCGTAAAGGCTTCTGGTCCTGATCCAGACAACAATAGCCGTCTGCGCACTCTGATTGCTACTGCCAAGTCTGCCAGTATGCCCAAGGACACCATCGACCGTGCCATCAAAAAGGGCAGCGACAACGATGCCGGCAACTACAAGGAGCTCACCTACGAAGGATACGGCCCATTCGGCATCGCCATCGTGGTGGAGGCAGCTACCGACAACAACACCCGTACCGTTGCCAATGTTCGCTCCTACTTCACCAAGTTTGGCGGCACCCTCGGCACAACTGGTTCATTGAGTTTCCTTTTTGCTCACAAGTCCGTATTCACCGTCAAGGCCAAGGAAGGCGTTGACATGGACGAGCTCGAACTTGAACTGATCGATTACGGTGTTGACGAGATCTATTTCGACGAGGAGGAGAACACCATCACCGCTTACGGCGAGTACGAATCGTATGCACAGATGCAGCAGTACTTCGAGGAGAATGGTTTCGAGATTGTCAGCGCTGAATTCGTACGCATCCCCAACGATACCAAGGAAGTTACTCCCGAGCAGCGTGAAACGCTCGACAAGCTCCTTGCCAAGTTCGATGAGGACGAAGATGTGACCAACGTCTTCACCAACATCAAGGAAGAGGACGAGGAGGAATAAGGACTCCGAGCCCTCCGAACTTTACTCCAGAACCACACATATTCGCGCGTACATTTAATATTTATGTCTATTCAACTACAAAAGATACAAGAACTGATCAAGAATCGCGAGACTGCACGTCTTGGCGGTGGCGAGAAGCGCATTGCGGCACAGCATACCAAGGGCAAGCTGACTGCACGCGAGCGCATCGAGGCACTAGTCGATCCAGGCTCGTTCGAGGAGACTGATATGTTCCTGATCCACCGTTGCACCAATTTCGGCACCGACAAGTCTCACCCATTCGGTGATGGTGTCGTCACTGGTTCGGCCACCATCGGCGGACGACTCGTCTTCCTCTATGCCCAGGACTTCACGGTCAGCGGTGGCTCGCTCAGCGTCACCATGGCCGAGAAGATCTGCAAGATTATGGACATGGCCATGCGTGTAGGCGCTCCGTTCATCGGTCTCAATGACTCGGGTGGTGCCCGCATTCAGGAGGGTATTGCTTCGATGGCAGGTTTTGGTGAGATATTCGAACGCAACATCCTTGCATCGGGTGTCATTCCGCAAATCTCCTGCATTATGGGTCCCTGTGCCGGCGGTTCAGTCTATTCTCCTGCCCTCACCGACTTCGTGCTGATGGTCAAGAACACGTCCTATATGTTCCTCACCGGTCCCAAGGTCGTTAAGGAAGTGCTGGGCGAAGTTGTTGACCAGGAGCAACTCGGTGGTGCATCTGTTCATGCCACCAAGTCGGGCGTAGCTCATTTTGCTGCCGAAAATGAGGATGAAGCCATTGCAATGATTCGTCAATTGCTCAGCTATATCCCACAGAACAACATGGAGGAGGCTCCGCGCATCGAATGCACCGATCCCATCGACCGTATGGAGGATTCGTTGAACGAGATCATCCCCGAGTCGGCCAACCAAGCCTACGATATGTATCAGGTCATCGCATCTATTGTTGACAATGGCGAGATGTTCGAAGTGCATGCAGGCTGGGCTAAGAATATCATCGTAGGTTTTGCCCGTATGAACGGACAGAGCGTAGGCATCGTTGCCAACCAACCCAAGGTTATGGCAGGTTGTCTCGACTCGAATGCTTCACGCAAGGCAGCCCGTTTCGTGCGTTTCTGCGATGCCTTCAACATTCCTCTTGTCACCCTCGTCGACGTACCGGGCTTCCTTCCCGGCACAGGACAGGAGTATAATGGTGTCATCGACCATGGTGCCAAGCTGCTCTATGCTTACGGCGAATCGACCGTTCCAAAGGTAACTGTCACACTCCGCAAGAGTTATGGCGGTTCCCACATCGTGATGAGCTGCAAGCAGCTTCGCGGTGATGTCAACTACGCTTGGCCCTCGGCCGAGATTGCAGTGATGGGATCCGGTGGCGCTGTGGAAGTGCTATATGGCAAGGAGCTCAAGGCAGCAGAGACACCCGAGGCCAAGGCTGCAATCATCCAGGAGAAGAAGGCCGAATACGAAAAACTCTTCTGCAATCCTTACGATGCCGCCCACAAGGGCTATATCGACGATGTCATCGAACCACGCAACACCCGTTTCCGTGTGATTCGTGCCCTTGAAAAGCTTCACAACAAGCGTGTCGAAAATCCCGCCAAGAAGCACGACAACCTGCCGCTCTAAAATGATGAAGAAAACAACTATAATTGCCGCCATGTTTGCCGGTACAGCTCCCGCTGTGCTGGCAAGCAATGCCGACAAATTTGCACAGAACGACCCCATCGGCTGGATGATGGCCATCATCTCTATGTCGGTGGTATTCAGTGCGCTGGTCATCCTCTTCCTGTGTTTCAAGTACATCTATCCTCTATTTGCCATGTTCGGACTAAAGATGAAGAAGTCCGCACATCGCAAGAAGCAGTTCGAGCAGATCACCGACCGTCGTGCCCAAATGCAACGCAACATGAAGGTGGTCGAGAAATCTTCCGGCAAGGAGGTCGATGACACTGAGCTCGCTGCCGCCATTGGTGTTGCACTCTTCCTGCACGAGGATGGTATGCACGACCAGGAGTCGAACGTTCTCACGCTGACTCCAAGCAACAGCTCTTGGACAGGAGCCGGCAACAACCAGAAACGCTCGCCCATTCGTCGCTTCTAAATCTTTTGAGAATATATTTTGATGAAGACCTATAAAATGAAAATCAATGGCAACGAGTACGAAGTTGCCATCCAGGATGTCAACGGCCAGAACGTCGAAGTCGAAGTCAACGGCAATGCTTACACCGTAGAGCTCGACCAACCTGCTCGTGCCGAACGTCCCAAGCCCGTCATCGCGCGTCCCACGGCACCTGCCGCCACCGCTTCCGCTTCCACTGCTTCCCCGCAAAAGGAAGTGCATACCGAGGGCGCTACCAAGTCACCGCTCCCAGGCACCATCCTCAGCATCAACGTCACTGTTGGCCAGTCGGTCAAGGCAGGTGATGTGGCTATTGTCCTCGAAGCCATGAAGATGGAGAACAACATCAACTGTGGTCGCGACGGTGTCGTCAAGGCCGTTTATGTACAAAAAGGGGACAATGTCCTCGAAGGCGCAGACCTTCTCCTCGTAGAATAATAAATGAGAATAAAGCGCATATATACGTTCATGCTGCAGACTTTTCTGCCGCTCTTCCTCATGACGTTCTTCATCTGCCTCTTCATTGTGTTGATGCAGTTCCTGTGGCGTTATGTGGGTGACTTGGTCGGCAAAGGACTGGGCATCGACGTGCTTGCGCAACTCTTTTTCTACGCCTCGCTTACCTTTGTGCCGATGGCATTGCCGCTGGGTATTCTGCTGGCATCATTGATGACGTTCGGCAACCTGGGCGAGAGCCTCGAACTGCTGTCGATGAAGGCCTCTGGCATCTCTCTGCTCAAGATCATGAAGCCGCTCACGGCGTTCATGGTTGTGCTGGCCATCGCCACCTTCTTCTTCCAGGACCGTGTGCTCCCGTTGGCCAATACGAAGATGTATTCCATCCTCATTGGCATCAAGCACACCTCTCCTGAACTTGAGATTCCCGAAGGCATTTTCTACAAGGAGATCAACAACTACAACATCTACGTTGATCACAAGGACTATGACACTGGTATGCTCCATGGTGTCACCATCTATATCTTCGACGGCTCCAACATCGAAGATGCCACCGTCACCGTTGCCGATAGTGCAAAGATATCGATGGCCGAGACTGGGAAGCATCTCAAACTCACCCTCTGGAGCGGCCAACAGGTTGGCACTTTCAAGCAGGGAACGGGCAATAGCTACCAGCAACAGCAGAAGCATCCCAAGTATCGTCGCGAATCGTTCAGCGTAAAGGAAGTGTACATTCCCTACGACAATGGGTTTGACACCGACGAAGAGTCAATCTCCGACCGTCATGTCGGCAAGAACCTGGCTCAGCTTTCCCATTCGGTCGATTCCCTCAACCAGCGTATCGACTCCATCAACTACGGTTACGGCAAGAAACTGGTCAGCAGCATCTACTTTACTGGTGTCCGTCAGCAGGTACGCGACGACTCTCTTTATTTCGCCGAAAAAACCGAGAAATCGCAGAAGATGGTCATCGACCTCGACAGCATCTATGCGTCGCTGACGCCAGCACAAATGGAGAAACTGACCGAAAAGGCCACCAGCCGTGCCAAGAATGTCATTCAGACATTTGCTATCCAACGTGAGATGCAGACTTTCGAACAGAAGAACGTCAACTATCACGCCATCGAGATGCATCGCAAGTTTACCCTCTCCGTAGCATGTCTGTTGTTCTTTTTCATTGGTGCTCCACTCGGTGCCATCATCCGAAAGGGAGGCATGGGCATCCCGATCATTACGGGTGTCATCTTCTTCATCTTCTACTATATCATCGACAATACGGGCTATAAAGCTGCCAAGAATGGCATGATGCAGCCATGGTTTGGCACTTGGCTTTCGTCAATGGTCCTCGCTCCTATCGGCATCTGGCTGACATGGCGAGCTGTCAACGATTCGCCGCTCTTCGACTGGGACACCTACAAGATCCGCTTCACACAACTTCTGCGCAAGGTGATGCGTCGCAGTCGTCCCATCCTGGAGTTTGCCAAAAAGCACCGCGAGCAACGTAGCCATCACAGTGCATTCTTCGGCCGCAGGTTCCGCAAGAGACATAATCCTTCAAACCCATTCTCATGAACCGATTCGTTCCTCTTCTCATCTCTTCCTCCATCGCCCTCGTTTCCAGTACTGCGATGGCTCAGCAGACGTCCGAACTTCTCGGTCGTGCGTTCCACGTGGTATCTACATCCAACGGGAACCTCTTGACGTGGCGCACCCTTCCTACTGACAACACCGAAAACGTCAGTTTCCAACTCTCTCTCATCTCTGGCGATGGAAACGAAACAACCCAACTTATCGAAACTGGCTCACCATCCTGCTTCCTAGACAAAGACAAGCACGAAGCCTATCGATTATCGGTCCTCAAGGATGGGAGTATCCAAGAAGACCAAATCAGTCTGAAGACTTATCCTGAGGCTTCCTTGAGGCAAGTGAAACTCAATCGCCCTGAGGGTGGCAGCACGGCAAGCGGTAGTTTCACCTACACTCCCAACGATTGCTCGGTGGGCGATGTTGATGGAGATGGCGAATACGAGATCATCGTTAAGTGGGATCCTTCCAATTCGAAGGACAACTCCCAGACGGGTTACACTGGCAACACCCTCTTCGATTGTTACGAAATCATTGGCGAAGAGGTCGGCAAGCAACTTTGGCGCATCGACATGGGAAAGAACATCCGTGCAGGTGCCCATTATACCACCTTTCTCGTCTATGATTTCGATGGCGACGGAAAGGCAGAACTCGTGGTTAAAACCGCTCCAGGCACCAAGGATGCCAGCGGGGCATACGTGAGTGAAGCTGGTATCGACAATAGCATCACCGGTATCACAACCAACGAGAAGGACTTCCGCAACAGCAACGGACATGTCATTAATGGAGAAGAGTTTCTCACCATCTTCAGCGGCGAGACGGGTCGTGCCTTACAGACCATATGGTATAACCCCAACCGTGGAATGGAAACTGGGAAGGCAAGCGCATATGGCACTTGGGAAACCATTATGGGCAAGAAAACCAACTACAACCGTGGCGAACGCTACAATGCCTGCGTAGCATACCTTGACGGACTTGATCATCTTCCCTCCATCGTTATGCAGCGCGGCTACTATACCCAAGCCTATTTCTGGGCTGTCGATTGGGACGGCACCAACCTCACCACCCGCTGGCTCCACCGCGGACATACGGCATCCACTTGGGATGTCGTTGATGGCAGCGGCAACGTGACAGCATCGGGCTCCGGCAAGTCTTCCTACGGACAGGGCGTTCACGGCATCTCAGTCGGCGACGTCGATGACGACGGTTTAGATGAGATTGTGATGGGTTCGGCCACAATCGATCACGATGGCCAGCTGCTCTGCTCCACAGGCTTCGGCCACGGTGATGCTATTCATCTCGGCAAGTTTATCCCCGATCGTCCAGGTCTGCAAATCTTTATGCCCCATGAAGAAGCAGCGGCTGACTATGGCGATGACCTGCACGATGCAGCCACTGGCGAAATCCTTCATCGTGGTTACACCAGCAAGGACAATGGTCGTGGTCTTGCTTGTGACATGTTCTACAAGTTCAACTCATCCACAGGCCTTGACAACTATTATGGTTGGGAATTCTGGAGTGGTGCCGAAAGCACTCCTATCAATGCTGTATCAATGTCTGCTGTGGGATCAAAGCCCGACACCAATTTCCGAATCTATTGGAATGGTGACCTTTATGACGAATCCTTCGACGGGCAGTTCAGCAGCAGCTCTAACACTTGCAATCCTCGCATCATTTCGTGGAATGGTTCCTCGACCTCCACAACAAGATTGTCCACCTATGGCGGTAATCCACAATCGTGCAACTACACAAAGGCGACTCCTTGCCTGATAGCCGATATCTACGGTGATTGGCGTGAAGAAATCGTGATGTGGGATGCTTCCGACGAAGCCACTCTCGACATCTACAGCACCGTCACCACTACCCAATATCCCGTCCCCTGCCTCATGACCGATCACCTCTATCGCATGGGCATCGTGTGGCAGAATGCGAGCTACAACCAGCCTCCTCACCTCGGCTACTATCTGCCCGATGTCTTCCACTGCTCTTACAAGGTTGTCGAAGGCGCGCTCGTAGATACTGTCGAAGTCGGACAAGCCTACAAACTCGTCATCAATACAAGATTAGTCGAATCGTGCACGGTCAACAACGATCTTCCCGATGGACTATCCTGGAACTATGACACCGAACGGCAAACCCTCATCGTCAGCGGCACCCCGACAAAAGCAGGAACAACCACACGCCTGTTCACACTTGCCGGCAAGTACAACACCTGCAAGGCTTCGGTGCGCTTTGTCATCCGAGAAGCCTCCGCTTTGGATAAGGTAATAGAAGACAACGATAAGAATAGTCCAAGATACGACCTGCAGGGTCGGCAAATAAAACAAGATCCCAACAGCATCTATATTCAGAACGGACAAAAAATAACTCGACAACAATAATAAAAGAAACTAAAGCAAAAAGGTATTTGTATGGAAAATTTATCAGCACGCCTCTGTGCATTGTCGCCATCGGCTACGTTGGCTATGTCACAGAAGAGTCAGGAACTCAAGAGTCAAGGCCTCGACATCATCAACCTGTCTGTGGGCGAACCAGACTTCTTTACTCCCGACCATATCAAGGAAGCTGCAAAAAAGGCTGTAGATGACAACTTCTCTTTCTACACACCGGTGCCTGGCTATATGTCCCTCCGCGAGGCCATTAGCCGGAAACTCAAGAGTGAGAATGGTGTAGATTTCCCTCCTGCACAGATTGTTGTAGGTAATGGTGCCAAGCAGGAAATCTGCAATGTCATTCTATCAATCGTTGACAAGGGTGACGAAGTGATTATCCCCACCCCTGCATGGGTGAGCTATTTCGAAATGGTAAAACTGGCCGAAGGCGTCAACGTACCCTTCCTTTGCGACCAGGAGCAGGACTTCAAGATTCTGTCCCACCAGCTCGAAAGCCTCATCACTCCACGCACCAAGGCTTTCCTCTTCTGCTCGCCCTCCAATCCTACGGGTGCCATCTACACCAAGGAGGAACTGGCGGCTATCGTTGAGGTACTTGCCAAGTATCCGAAAATCATCGTCATTGCCGACGAGATTTATGAACATATCTGCTATAGTGGACAACCCACGTCCATCGCCTCCTTCCCCGAGATGAAGGATCGTGTAGTCATCATCAATGGTGTGTCGAAGGCCTATGCGATGACAGGCTGGCGCATCGGCTTCTGTGCTGCTCCTGCCTATATTGCCAAAGCTGTGAGCAAACTCCAGAGCCAATACACCTCCGGATGTTCGAGCATCGCTCAGAAGGCTGCCGAAGCTGCCTACAACGGCCCTCAGGATTGTGTCGAAGAGATGCGTCAGGAGTTCGAGCGTCGTCGCGACCTCATCTGCTCTGCTGTACAGGACATCCCAGGTTTCCGTCTCGATAAGAAACCCAGTGGTGCATTCTACATCTTCCCCGATGTCAGCGCCCTCTTCGGTAAGCAGACACCCGATGGCAAGGTGATTGCCAATGCCGACGACGTAGCCATGTACCTGCTCGAAACTGGTCATGTGGCAGGTGTGAGCGGCGAAGCTTTTGGCGACCCCTCCTGCATTCGTTTCAGCTACGCCACATCGCAAGCCAAGATCTCCGAGGCCATGCGCCGCGTCAAGGAGGCTCTGGCTAAGTTACGTCCATAAGGAAAGTTTTACTACCCTTTTACTACCTTTAATAAATCTATAAATGTTCAAGATCACCAAATACGTTTGCCTGGCATTGTGGGCCCTCTTCATCCTCGGTCTTCTGATCGGAGGAGGAGTCCTTTGGGCCATCTCAAATGGTTACATTGGCGAGATGCCATCCATCGAGGAACTTGAAAATCCTCAGAGCAAGTATGCCACCATCGTCTATTCGGCCGATTCCGTCGAACTGGGTCGTTTCAGCCGTGCCAAGGAAAACCGTGTCTTCATCAATTACAACGAGTTGTCGCCCAACCTGATCAATGCGCTCGTAGCTACCGAGGACGCTCGTTTCCTCGATCACTCCGGCATCGACATCAAGGCCCTCTTCCGTGCTGTATTCAAGACGGTTCTGCTCCACCAGCGTTCGGCAGGTGGCGGCTCCACCATCACCCAGCAGCTTGCCAAGCAGGTCTATACCAAGGAGGTGGCTTCGAACATCTGGGACCGTGCCATGCAGAAACCCATCGAATGGGTCATTGCTGTGAAGCTCGAGAAGCTCTACACCAAGGAGGAGATCATCAATATGTATCTCAACCACTTCGACTTCTGCTACAACGCTGTCGGCATCCGTTCCGCTGCCCGAATCTATTTCGACAAACTCCCTTCCGAACTTGATGTCGAGCAGTCGGCTATGCTCGTGGGTATGTTGCAGAACCCTTCGCTCTACAACCCCATCCGTCGTCCAGAGAAGACAAAGAACCGCCGTACCATTGTACTCAACCAAATGTACAAGGCCGGCTATCTCACCGAAGCTGAATACAACGACTACAAGGAGCGTCCACTCCTGCCCCAAACCGACAACCGAGGCAACTATAAGCTGGCTCACTCGGCTGACCACAAGGAAGGCATGGCCCCCTACTTGCGCGAATATCTGCGCAAAATCATGCGTGCCAACAAGCCCAATCGCTCACGCTACGCATCGTGGCAGGATCAGCAGTTCTACGACGATTCCCTCGCCTGGGAGACCAATCCACTCTATGGTTGGTGCAACAAGAACAAGAAACCCGATGGTTCGCACTACGATCTTACCACCGATGGTCTGCGAATCTACACCAGCATCAACTCTCACATGCAGCAATATGCAGAGGAAGCGCTTGTCGCACATCTGCGCGACTATCTGCAGCCCGCCTTCACCAAGGAGAAGCAGAATCAGCCCAATGCTCCCTATAGCCGCCGACTCTCCGAAGATGACGTAAAGAACTCCCTGCGCCGTGCCATGAGGCAGTCCGAGCGTTACACCACTATGAAGTCCAACGGCTACTCGACCGAAGACATTGAAAAGGCTTTCCAGAAGCCCATCGAAATGAAGCTGTTCTCATGGGAGGGTGAAATCGACACCATCATGAGCCCTTGGGACTCATTGCGTTGGCAGAAGCAGTTCCTACGTGCCGGCTTCCTTTGCATGGACACCCTTGGTTATGTCAAGGCCTATGTGGGCGGTCCCGACTTTGCCTTCTTCCAGTACGATATGGTGACGGCAGGTCGTCGTCAGGTAGGTTCCACCATCAAGCCTCTGCTTTATACACTGGCCATGGAAGAGGGACGCACGCCCTGCGATGAGGAACTCAACACTCAGCCTGTGCTCTACGATGCCATCGGACGTCCCTGGACCCCTCGCGATGGCGGCAAGCAGCGCATTGGCGAGATGGTCACACTGAGATGGGGCTTGATGAGATCCAACAACTGGATTTCCGCTCGTGTCATGAGCCGTATGACACCTGAACATTTCGTCGATTTCCTCCACTCGGCTGGCGTTCGCAACCGCCTCGATCCCGTGCTCTCGCTCTGCCTGGGTTCATGCGATATCTCCGTCGAGGAAATGGTCACCGCCTACTCAGGCTTCCCCGGACACGGTATGCGTAGCCAACCGCTCTACGTCGTTTCCATTTGTGACAACTCCGGTATGGAACTCACCCACTTCACCCCCGTCCGCAAGGAGGTCTTCTCGGCCGAAGCCTACTACAAGATGCTTCCCATCCTCCGCGATGTGGTCGACTATGGAACGGGTGCACGCATCCGCAACCGTTACGGCATCACCGCTCCAATGGGTGGAAAGACGGGTACCACCAACGACAACTCCGATGGTTGGTTCATGGCTTTCACTCCTGGACTCATCGGTGGCACCTGGGTAGGTGGCGAAGAACGCACGATTCACTTCGATCGCACTTCCGAAGGTCAAGGCGCATCGATGGCCCTGCCCATCTGGGCAATGTTTATCAAGCGCGTGCTCGCTGATCCTACCCTCCCATACTCGTCGACCGATACCTTCTACTATCCTTCGGGCTACGACCCCTGCACTGTCGAAGGTGCCTTCGAACATGAGGAAGAAGCTCCCGAGTCGGATAACAGTTTCTTTGACTAAAAAATTTAAGGGAATCCCCTTTTATAACTTTTTTTAATAACATTATTAACCATTAATCAACAATCTGCTCTATGAAAAAGTACTTTGCAGAATTGGTTGGCACCTTCGTGCTTACCCTTCTTGGCTGCGGCACCGCTGTCAGCCTCAATTGTGGCATCGACACTGCTTCTGTTGTGGGCACTGCCCTTGCGTTCGGTCTTGCTGTAGTAGCCATGGCTTACACCATCGGCGGCATCTCCGGTTGCCACATCAACCCAGCCATCACCCTTGGCTGCCTCATCTCCGGTCGTATATCCGGTAAGGATGCCTGTGGTTACATGGTATTCCAGGTTATTGGTGCCATCCTTGCTTCCTGCGTACTTTACCTCTTGGTTTCCACTTCTCCCGAACTCGCTTTGGGTACCAAGACGGGCGCCAACGCTTGCGCTGGCACTGTCACCAACGGCCTCATTGCCGAAATCGTGCTAACCTGCCTCTTCGTGCTGGTAGTTCTTGGAACGACTGATGCCAAGAAGGGTGCCGGCAACTTCGCTGGCCTCGCCATCGGTCTCTCCCTCGTACTCATCCACCTCGTAGGCATTCACTACACTGGCACCTCTGTGAACCCCGCTCGCTCCATCGGTCCTGCTCTCTTCGAGGGTGGCAAGGCTCTCAGCCAGCTCTGGGTATTCATCGTTGGTCCATTCGTAGGTGGTGCCCTTGCCGCATTCATCTGGAAGCTCATCGGCTCTGACGACGAGAAGTAATTCACATCATAACCATGCCCTGCCACATCTGTTGGCAGGGCTTTTTCCTTACTATGAAAAGAGATATCAAGAAAATCGTCCTCACTGGAGGACCCTGTGCAGGCAAGACAACTGCCTTAGTACGCATCAACGAGTATTTATCCAACCTCGGTTACAAAGTATTCATTGTGCCCGAAATTCCCACCATGGTCACTGCATCAGGGTGGAGTTATCTGACCGACAATCATGACTTCTACTACGAGGGAGAGAAGATCATCCTCGAACTCCAGCTCGAAATGGAAGACAAGATGCAACGCCTAGCCGAGACGTGCACCGAACCCTGCGTCATCGTCTGCGACCGAGGTGCCCTTGATATCTCAGCCTACATCTCACCTGAGATGTACGACGAACTCTGTGCCGCTTGTCACACCAGTGTCGAAGAGCTACGTCATGGCGGACGCTATGATGCTGTGCTCCATCTCGTTTCGGCAGCCGACGGTGCAGAATCATTCTATACTACGGCCAACAACGCATCACGCTATGAGAAGGCCGACGAGGCAGGTCTCAATCTAGCACGCCAGCTCGACAAGAAGGTCATCCAGGCATGGACCGGACACCCTCATCATCGCGTTATCGACAACCGCAAGGACTTCGAGCAGAAGCTCAACCGTGTACTCTACGAGATCAACTCCGTCCTTGGTTTGCCACAAGCCATTGTTGAAGAGCGTAAGTACATTGTCGAACTCATTGGCGAACTTCCCAATGACTGCGTCGAAAGCTACATCCAGCAGACTTATCTCTCTTCCGAACCCGGCTCCGAAGTCCGTATCCGTCGCCGCACATCGGGCAATCATGTCATCAACATTCACACCACTCGTCGCCGCATCTCGACCAGCGAAGAAGTGGTCACCGAGCGTCAGGTATCCAATGCCCTTTATGAGACGCTCCTGTTGCAGGCCGATCCCTATCGCCACACCATCAGCAAGCGTCGTAAAAGCTTCATCGCGGGAGGTCAGTTCTTCGAACTCGATGCCTACGAAGCACCGCACGAAGGTCTGATGATCCTCGAAACCAAAGGCATCGCCTGCCACGCTGACCTTCTTCTCCCTCCCTTCCTCCGCATCGTCAAGGACATCACAGGCAACTTCGACTACTACAACTACAATCTGGCTTTACGCAAGTAAGAAAAAAGCGTCTCGCAAAGAGGCGCTTTTTTCTGTCTATAACTGTTCTTTTTTCTCAAAGGCTTATCAGGAACTGCTCGCCCCATGGAACCAACAAGTCATGTCCTTCGGGATTGAGATGGGCACGGTCACCGGGATGCTGGAAGTATTTCTTGCGAAATTCAGGATTCTCAACCTCGATACCGCTCGTTGTGGCAGCGTTGAGGAAGGGGAAGCCATGACGCTCGCAGGCCTCCTGAATGGCACGAATTACAATGGGGAAGCCTTCACTCGACAAGTTCCATGGCGAAACGACGGCAATCTTGGCATGCGGATACTTCTGGCGAAGTCCTACGTAGAAATCTTCAAGGTGTTCAAGGAAGGGGACAAGAGAATCGGCGCTTTGCTTTATAAAGTTGGCATCATTATGCCCTGCCACAACAAGCACATAGTCGGCATCATCGGCCATATCGGCATAACGCACATAGAGTGCCTTGCCGAAATTGCGGTTAGTACGATCGAAGGCGATGGCGCCACCGTTGCGACCATAGTTGTTGTAGGTCATCCCGTGACGGGCAGCCACCTTGTAATGCCAGGCATTCTCGTAGGGTTGGCGATGGTTTGCGACATAGCTGTCGCCAATAATGTTGATGGTCTTTCCTGCCAACGGGTCCTCCTTTATGGGTTCGATAGTGATTGGTCCACCATAGGGATTGAAATCGCACAACAGGTCATCGCCCTTCAGTATCAAAGGTAGGTTCTTGCCTTCCTGCACCGCACGATAGCCGAACACCTTCTTCGCGGCCTTGCTCCCAGGTTTGGGCATTCCGCTCACCTTCAAGGTCAGTTTCTCGCTGAAAAGCACAGGGTCCAAATCCAGCGACGGAGTCACTGTGATGATTCCCTTCTTTTTCACCACATCCAGTTTCACGGCATCGCGCTCTGTCACGTATGCCCCCACCTTCGCAAAGGTCTCGGTCCAGATAGTATCGCTCTTGTAGGCCAGTTCGCGGAAAAGGTCCCACAGGATCCAAGGCTCTTCCCAGCGGTCCCAAGCCGTATAGATGCCATGACTCATAGTCACGCCCCAAGCACGTTCATCAATTTGTTGACGGAGCCATTGCTGGATGCTCTCGCGGGTCTGATGGCTGTTGGCTTGACCCAAACCGAATTGATACTCACGGTTGCAGATCCTCCCCTCCATCGTTGCCGTTCGCACGCGGTCATCCACAGCATTGTAGGGATAAATGAATGTCACAGGGCGCTTACCCGTCTCCTTTTCTATGGCAGAATCGTTGCGGGCAATCTCCATGCGCAAGGAATCATCGCTCAGCGTGGTCAGCTTGGGATGCGACCACGAATGATTGCTCAGTTCATGGCCCGAACGAACCAGCGAGCGGCATTCTTCCCACGTCATGCGTGGCGAATAATGGTCATCCAGATCACCAATATAGTATCCGTTGATGGCAAACGTCGCCTTCAGCGCATAGCGATCCAAATGCGGTGCAATGAGCGTATAATCCTCCTGCACCCCATCGTCGAACGTCAGGCTCACCG
>CACXTQ010000068.1:0-14327 GCA_902770595.1 uncultured Bacteroidales bacterium
TATCGATGGCACCACCAACTACCGAGTTGATGAATACGAGCTTGCCACCCCAGGCGAGATCGATCTCTTCCTTGCCCTTCATGGTTACGCGATACTCCTTGCCGGCGATGTTGTAAACCTCGGGATCAGGCTGTCCGTCAACGTATGGTTCAACAATCAGGTGAACCTCACCGAACTGACCGGCACCACCTGACTGCTTCTTGTGACGATAGTCGGCACGTGCAATCTTGGTGATTGTCTCACGATAAGGAATGCGCTGTGGAGCGTACTCTACATGCACCTTGTCGAGGTTCTCAAGACGCCACTTCAACGTACGGAGGTGGAACTCACCCTGGCCATGAACGAGGATCTGACGAAGCTCCTTCGACTGCTCGACAACCCAGGTGGGATCCTCAAGACGCATACGGGTCAAAGCCGACATCATCTTCTCGGTCTCCTGCTTGTTGACTGCGCTGATGGCACGGGTATATTTCGACTGTGGGAACTTCACGAAGTTGTATTTCCAGTCGATACCGCTCTGGTTCAGGGCATTGCCGGTGCGGCAATCCTTCAGCTTGGTAGTACAGCCGATGTCACCTGCCTGGAGCTCGGAGACTTTCTCACGGTTGGCACCCGAACATACGAAGAGGGTGGAGATATGCTCGCTTGAGCCACGATCGGCATTCTGCAGATCGTCACCCTCGTGAACGGTACCGCTCATCACCTTGAAGTACTGTACTTCGCCAATATGTGGCTCAACACCCGTCTTGAAGAAGAAGAGGCTGGTCGGACCAGCTGGATCGGGCTTCACTTCCTCACCACGGCTGTTGTGCTCGGCTGGCATCTCGTCTACGAAAGGAACAACATTGCCAAGGAACTCCATCAAGCGGCCTACGCCATAGTTGCGGGTGGCGCAAACGCAGAACACTGGGAAGATCGAGCGGGTAACCATACCCTTGCGGATGCCTTCGCGCATCTCGTCCTCGGTGAGCTCTTCGGTCTCGAAGAACTTCTCCATCAGGGCGTCGTCGTTCTCGGCAGCAGCCTCGATGAGGGCCTTGTTCATCTCGGTGGCCTTGTCAATCTCGCTGGCTGGGATATCCTCAATGACGGGAGTAGGATTGTTGTCCTTGTAGGTGAGCTGCTTCATCAGGATCACGTCGATGATCTGATGGAAATTCTCGCCGGTCTGTACAGGATACTGCACGGGGACGCACTTGTTGCCGTATGTCAACTTGAGATCCTCAACAAGCGTCTCAAAGTCACACTCGGTGTCATCAAGACGGTTTACGAGGAAGATCACAGGCTTATGCATCTTCTCGGTATGACGGAAGTGGTTCTGGGTGCCTACCTCAAGGCCGTTGCCGCCGTTGATCAGAAGAATGGTGGTGTCGGTTACCGACATGGCAGTGATGGCCTGACCTACGAAGTCGTCCATACCTGGGCAGTCGATCATATTCAGCTTCTTGCCATTCCACTCTACATGGAATACGGTGCTGAATACCGAATAACCATAATTCTTTTCTACTGGGAAGTAGTCGCTCACTGTGCTCTGCTGCGAAACGCGACCCTTGCGGTTAATCTGTCCGCTCACGTAAAGTAAAGACTCGGTAAGGGAAGTCTTACCAGCTCCATCATTGCCAAGCAAGGCAATGTTCTTAATCTCTTTTGAAGAGTAAACTTTCATAGACTCTAAAAATATTAAGGTATATATTTAATGTTTGTTTTTCGCATTATTTGACGAAGATTTGGTCTCGTTAGGGTCTAAATTCGAGAAAATCGCGTGCAAATATAAGTGAAATTTCGATATGTTGCACATTATTGTAGCCCTTTTTTTCAAATTTTATGTTGTAAAACATGTTTTTCGGCAGTTTTTTAGGTTTTTTAGACATTTTTTTTGGCGCATTCTGCAACAATTGCTATCTTTGCACCAACAATCAAAATCCGCAACACATGAATAATTTCACTTTCTACTCCCCTACTGAGTTTTGTTTCGGACGCGGACGCGAACAGGAAGTTGGCGAGCTCTGCGTCAAGTACGGTGCCCATCGTGTGATGATCGTCTATGGAGGCGGCTCTGTGGTTCGCAGTGGCCTGCTCGATCGTGTCAAGGCCTCGCTCGATGCCGTTGCCATCCCCTATATCGAAATGGGTGGCGTCCGTCCCAATCCCACCGACCCCAAGGTTTACGAAGGTCTGGCTCTTGCCCGCAGTTTCAAACCCGACTTTATGCTCGCTGTGGGTGGCGGTTCGGTCATCGATACGGCCAAGACCATTGCCGCAGGATACTATTACGAAGGCGACTTCTGGGACTTCTTCATCGGCAAGGCCAAGGTCGGCAACTGCCTGCCCGTCGGTGTCGTGCTCACCATCCCTGCTGCCGGTAGCGAAGGTTCGGGCAATGCTGTCATTACCAACGAAAAGACGCTCCAGAAGCTGGGCATTCGTCAGCCTATGCTATTGCGTCCGAAATTCTCCATCATGAATCCCGAACTCACCATGACGCTGCCAGAATGGCAGACTGCCAGCGGCATCTCCGACATGATGGCACATATCCTCGAACGTTATCTCAGCAACACTCCCGATGTGCAGATTGGCGATCGTATGGCCGAAGGTATCCTGCTGGCTATCATGGAAGAGGCTCCCAAGGTCATCGCCAATCCCAACGACTACGAAGCGCGTGCCAACATAATGTGGTGCGGCACCATCGCCCACAACGACACCTGCTCCCTGGGGCGTCAGGAGGATTGGAACAGCCATGCCATGGAGCACGAGATTTCGGCCGAATACGATGTGACACATGGCGCTGGTCTTGCCGTCATCTTCCCCGCCTTCCTGCAGTATATGGCAAATGTGCATCCCCACAAGGTGGCACAACTCGCCATGCGCGTGCTTGGCATTCAGCCAAATCTCCCCGCCGATGCCGACATCAACAATACGAATACCTGGCCTATTGACGAACAGAAGCGTGTAGCTATGGCATGTGCCTTGAAGCTCAAGACGTGGTTCCACGACGTGTTGCACATGCCGGTTTCCTTCGCACAGTTGGGTATTCCCGAGCCGAACCTCGAACTGCTCAACCAGCGTCTCCATCAGAACAAGGGTGCCGTGATGCCCGGCTACTTCCCCCTCGATGCCGACACCACAATGCAGATCTATAAGCTCGCTTTATAATATCATTAGCCCCACAGCAATTGTTAATTGTTAATTGTTATTTGCAATTGTTAATTGTTAATTATTAATTGTTAATTGTAATTGTCAATGACCGCCAGAGAATATCTCTCCATCCTGCACGTTGCCGAACGTCTCAAGGACACCCCGCGCCATTGCACCACGTCAAAGCGTCGTGTCGAAAGCGTGGCCGAACACAGCTGGCGCATCTCGCTGATGGCCTTTCTGTTGAAGGATGAGTTCCCCGAAGCCGACATCAACAAGGTCGTCTCGATGTGCCTCATCCACGACTTGGGCGAATGCTTCACAGGCGACATCCCCACCTTCCTGAAAACCAACAGCGACCGCGAGACCGAGGATTCCCTGCTCTCCCAATGGGTGAAATCCTTGCCCGCGAATATCGCAGAAACGATGCTTGCGCTATATGCCGAGATGGACGAGCAAAAGACGCTCGAAGCCAGGCTCTACAAGTCGCTCGACAAACTCGAGGCCCTCATCCAGCACAACGAATCCCCCATCGACACCTGGTCAGCCAACGAGTACGACCTCAACAAGACCTACGCCTTCGACACCGTCGCCTTCTCCCCCTGGCTCACCTCCCTGCGCCAAGCGATCCTCCAAGACACGCTCGCCAAGATCGACCAAGGAAAATAAAAAAGAGGGCCCCCGCCCTCTTTTTTTATTGCTCTGGTCGCCCCTTCGGCCATTGCCCGCCCTCGTCCCTCTTGTTTCGTGGCGGCCAAGCTTGGCCGCTCCTTTGACCCAAGCCAGCCCTTGTCCCCCGTGTTCATGTGGCGGCCGTCCTTGGTCGCCCTTCGGCGCTATCCCGCGCCCTTCCCGAAGCGCGCCAGCAGTCCCCGGCATCCTTCCAGCACATCGCGCCACGTGGCCTCGAAATCCCCCGTGTACCACGGGTCAGCAACCTCCCCGGGCCTTTCGGTGAAATCCATCAGCAGACAAATCTTGCCCTCAGGATCGCCTCCCAGCATGCGACGCATGTTGCGGAGGTTCCACTCGTCCATGCCCACAATCAGGTCATAGTATTGATAGTCACGACGCGTGATCTGCCGCGCATACTTGCCATCCGACGCGATGCCATGTTCCGCCAGTTTGCGGCGTGCAGGCGGATAGACGGGATTGCCGATCTCCTCGGTGCTTGTGGCAGCCGAAGCGATTTCGAACTCCCCTTCCCTGCCCGCTTCCTTCACCAGCCATTTCATCACAAACTCGGCCATCGGGCTGCGGCAGATGTTGCCGTGGCAAACGAAAAGTATCTTCTTTGTCTTCATTCAAAATTCAAACCTTAGAGCTTTACAATTTCACCTATCTGACAAACCACCAGCTCTTTGCCCGATTCCTGGGCAGCCTGTCTCTCATTCTCGAGCGACTCCTTCCAAGGATGGTTGGCGAGGCAGAACTTCGAGTGATGCACAGTAATGTATCGGCGTGCTCCCATCTCGGCCATCTCCTTGCCAAGTTGTTCGGGCAGCGTGTGTATCTGTGCCCATCGCTTGTCGTACTGTCCGTTTTCGAGGATAGCCAGGTCAATGACCGGGAACCGCTCTCCAAATCGCTTGAAACGTCCGTCATATCCTCCATCTCCCCCGACAAACACGCGGAGCGAAGGTGTCTCGAGCATAAACGATGCCCAAAGCGACTGATTCGATTTGAGTCCTCGGCCCGAAAAATGCCGCGTAGGCAGACAGACGACGCGTGCCTCCGTGCTGTCGGGTGTCAAAGCCTGATACTCGCCGAGTGGAGCCTCTTCGTTCCAATCCAGTTCGATGAGCTGTTCGGGAGCATACCCCCAACGCTCGAAGTGCGCACCTACACCCAGTCCGCACACCACATGTCGAACGCGCGTCCTCAGTTCCTTCACTACCCGATAGTCGAGGTGGTCCCAATGGTCGTGCGTGATGACAAGGTAGTCGATGACCTCGGGCATGTGTTCAGGCTTGTAGTAGTCCGTGCCCGGGAACATCCTGTTGACAAACGACACGGGCGAACCCTGATAGAAAACGGGATCCACCAGGAACGTCTTGCCCGACAGTTGCAGCAGGTAGCTGCTGTGTCCCAGCCACACATACACATCTTCCTGCGGATCAAGGCCTCGCAGGTCGCTCTTCACTACCGTCACTTCGCCCTCTTCGGGCACGCGTCCCTCGGGTTTCTTGCCAAAGACGAAGTTCCACATCGTCTTGAATCGGCCCTGGCGTGCGCCTTCATCGTTCTGTACCATAAGTGTCGTAGGCTCTTCGTTCTGGAACGATCCATCACGATAGTTGGGCGAATTGAGCACACGCTCCAGTCTTTCCCCTTTTGGCAAAGATCCGAAAGGCTTGCTGTGTACAAAGGCATATACTCCAAAGGGAATAGCCACAATGATGCAAACAATTGCTATCAACATCTTCTTCATTTTTTCTTTTTCAATAAAAACTCTTCTATACAACGACCTTGTTTTAGTGGGTCGCTTCGCTCAAAATTACAAGAAAATTGATTATAAAAATTATCAAAAGATGGATGTCCGCACCAGCTATAATAACGTCCCGTTTTTCTTATAATTTTTTGATTTAATTTTTCTATAATTTTGAGCTGTGCGACCACTCAATATTATAATCCGCATTTGCTTCGATTTGTCGAAATGTGCGTCGCAAAGATACGAACTTTTCGCGAAAAAAACAAAATAAGAGCCTCTCAATCGAATGGGAGGCTCAATATTTTAGGGATAAAGTTACAGAAATGTAACGATTGACTTTACTTCACGATCACCTTCTTTGCCACACCGCCCTCGCGGATGATGTAGAGACCAGGTGTCAGCTGGCTGGCGTTCTCGCCCACCTTCTGGCCCTTGATGTTGAATACCTCAACACCGGCATTCTGGTTCTCCTCGATGCCCTTCACGCCAGTCGTGGTGCCATAGTCGGGGATGGCAACGATGTTGGCGTTGACAACCTCGCGGGTATTGGTGTTCACCAGGAAGACAACGAGACGTGGATTGACGCCCACCTTATCCTCGACAACAGGCACGTTGAGACCGTATTCGTAGGTCAGAGCCTCGTTGGCAGTCACCTTGCGTGGTACGCTGTTGGCTACACCATTGCAGTCGCTGGCAGCCACTACAAGGTTCATGTTGATCGAAGTGCCCGTCCAGGGCTGGTCACGCCAGTAGGCCATGTCGTCCTCGGGATAGCTGCTCTTGTAGTAGGTGATGTAGTTGTTCTGCATCAAGGTGATGGAGTCCTTGATGACGGCAAACACCAGACGATAGTAGGCCTCGTTGCTCGTCATCTTGAACGTCGTGGTGGCAGTGATGCTGACGCTGTCCTGTGCCTCGGTGGTCCACTCGGCAACAGCCTCCACATCAGCCTCCGAAACCTTGGTGAGGTTCCTGGTTACCACCTGGTCGGCCTGGAACGAATAGGGAGCCGTATTGTTGTCGCCGTAGTAGGGATCGGTGAGGAAGCAGCGATCGACGTCGGCCAAAGGAGCGTTGTAGAACTTGCTGTCCTCGGTGCGTGACTTATAGGCATCGAGGGTCAAAGAGTCGCCCATATGGATGGTGATCGGGATAACCTGTTCGCCCAAGGTCTCGATCATACGCTCCACGCCCACATAGCCGCGGCCCGAATAGTACTTGTTCGAACCTACATAAACCTCCACGAGGCTCTTGCGGGTAGCGCTCTCTTCAAGGCCTACCACGAAGACGGTAGCCTTCACCTTGCTGGTGTTCTCGTTCTCCTGTCCGTTCACCTTGGTCACCTTGATGGTCACCTCCTGCTCGCCGGCCTTGGCGAGGGTGCCGAGGTTGAGGGTCACGGTGCCCTGCGTCTGGTACATGTTCTCGATGGGAGTCTCCAGGTCGGCGTGTCCTTCCTTGGTCTCGCCGTTCAGGTCGCAGGTGAAGTCGATGCTGCTGATGCCGGCAGTACCGAGGTTCTTGAGGGTTGGGGTGACAATCACCTCGTTGCCTACCAGGGCAACCACGTCGTCGAGGTCATCGTTGATGCTGGCAGCGTTGGTCTTGATGTTGTCGCCGCTGATCTTCACCTGCAGGGCCAGACAGCCCGTGCCGCTCTTGTCGGCAAATTCGTTCTCTTCGGGCTGCTTCAGGTAGAAGCTCTTCGCAACGTCCTTCTTTGCATAGACCACGGGAGTATAGTCATAGTCGCTGTACCAGCTGCTCAAAGTGAAGCTGTAGCCCACGTAGCATCCTTCCTCGGGAAGAGCCACGGCGTCGAATGCGCCCTCCGACCATGTGGTGGCCGAATTGCCCAGGCTTGTCAAAGCGGCTTCTGCCAGGTTCTCGCCATCAAGGCTGGCACGCACCCACACCTTGGCATCGACAACATTGGCCGAATAGATGCGCGAACGGAAACGCACACCCGTCAGGTTCACACCCTTCAGGTCGCCTGCACCGTCCACGAAGGTGGCAGCCTCGTAGGTGCCGAGCTTGTAGTTGCCCGTGATGCTCTGTGCCTGATCAGAATAATAACCCCACCACATCTCGTTGGTGGCATCTTGTGCGCTGGCCGAAAGTGCCATGGCGCCAAGGATTGCTGAGAAGAAAAGTTTTTTCATGTTGTTAGTGTATGATTGATTAAAAATGTTATTATCTGAAGATGGTCTCATGCTGCACCGTGCCGTCCTTGAACGATGTCTGCTTGATGCAGATGCCCTTGCCGGGTTCGGCGAGCTGTCGGCCGCTGAGGTCGAAGTACTTCACTGCCGTAGCCTGGCGGTTGTCGCTGCTGATGGCGGCGATGCCCGTCTGGCCCGAAGGCGTGGTGTGCTTGCTGCCGTCGGCGGTCACATAGACGCAGTAGTCCGAGTAGCGTACCTCTCCGCCCATGAAATAGACGCTCTGCAGCGCAATGCTGTCGACGGTGAGCGAGAAGTCGTGTTCGAAGGCAATCACATGGTAGCTGCCATCGCAGTCGGTACGCTGACGTGAGGTCTGGCCACGGTCAGAGAACTTCGAATTCACAAGCACCGAATCGACGAACATGGGATACCAGTCCCTGTCGAACTCGAACAGCTCGCCATTGACGAAGAAGCGATAGAACAGAGAGTCGGGGTTGATGTAGTTGCCCTCCACGTCCTCGACAGGTACAACGTAAGTCATCGAGGTCATGATGCCATAGGTCATATCGACGTCCCAGGTGCGGATATCAGGAGTGGCAGGTGTGGCAGCCACCTCATAGAAGCGCTTGATGGTCTGGGTGGGGAAGCTCTGGCTGTAGCTGGCATTGCGTGCCTTGCCCAGGGTGATGAGGAAGCCGTCGGGACCATAGAACGAGTCTTCGGCCTCGTTGTACGCCATCACGCAGTAGTCCTTGCTCGTGTAGATCGGGTAGCCGTTTCCATCGAGTCCCTTGTAGGCAGCGCCCTTGGTATAGAGGTAGTACTGTCCGTTGTACAAGCCTACATACTGACCCGAAGCGATGTAGATCGAGTCGCCTACCATTTCACCCTTCACCAGCGCATCGGGAGTCTTGGTGGAAAGGCCCTTGAAGTAGAAGTCGTTGCCGTCGCGGGCAATATACACCATTTCGGGCACGTAGTACTTGTAGGTATTTTCATATCTCAGCGAATAGGGTTTGAACTCGAGTCCCTCGGGAGCCACTACCAGCGTGTCGGTGAAGCGCTCGTAGGCATAGCCCCAGTTGTACGAGAATACGCCGCCATCCTCGTTGACGACGCAGATCTCAAGGTCTTCGCTCCAGAACGAAGCCGTGGCATCGTCCCAGTCCATCTCGAACTCGTCCGACTCGGTGTCGGCATGGATGTCGTTGTTGCCATCGACATAGGCCAGCGAGGCGTAGAACAGGTTGCCGTTCAGGTCCTCGTAATAGACCTGGGGATTCTCGAACACCACAGCGTTGCGGTATTCGTTGATCGTGCCCTTGATCCACGTGTCGTAGGGATAGGACGTGATGATGTTCTGCAGATAGACGTCGTCGCCGTCAATCACCACGGTGGTCTTGATGGCGCTGCGTGTGACAAACTCATCCATCTGCGGATCGTAGTACGTCGTGGTCAGCGAATAGTCATAGGCCGTGCCGTCGGGAGTGTCCCAGATGGGATGCTTGCGGGCCTTGCGCTGGCTCGAACCCATGAGGTCGATGGCTGGGGCCTCGTCCAGCTGGGCACGTCTGATCTCGGTCTCTGTACGAGCAGACACCTTCGGCGAAACCTGAAAACTTTGAGCACTTGCCGAGGCCGTGAACAAGCCGAGGCAAGCAACAATAAGGGTAGATTTGTTCATGCGCTTATTAATTATAAATAATGTATTGGAAGATTCAAAACACGTGGCAAAGATAAGGATAAATTACAAAACATCCAAAAAAAGCCCCGTCTATTTGCGCATTTTCTCCATTTATATCTTTTTTTCCATCGCTTTTGCCCTTTTTTCATTCCTTTTCTTGGCATAATCTCCCAAAAATTGTATCTTTGCAGCGAACTTTTCGATTAACCCTCGACTCCACAATTTCCTTTACGAACTATGAAGAAACCGATTCTGGCAATATTGCTTTCACTATTCACGCTTCCTGTTGCCCTGTCCATGCCCGCCAAGCCCGGCACGTGGCGCACCATCACCCTCACCGACGGCCGGCAGGTCACCGCCCAGCTCTGTGGCGACGAACGCTTCAACTTCCTCCTTTCGGCCGATGGCACCTGCTATGCCTTCGACCCCGCCACGCTTTGCTACGCCCCCACTTCCATCCAGGCACTCCAGGCCAAGGCTGCCGCCCCGCAGTCCGAGGGAATGAGGCGCGCTCGTCCTCGTCGCAGTTCCGACCGCGAGCAGTATGCCACCGACGAGTTCATCGGCCGCAAGAAAGGTCTCGTCATCCTTGCCGACTTCCCCGACCAGGAGTTCCAGGAGGGCAACGACAAGGCGCTCTACCTGCGCATCCTCAACGAGATAGGGTTCAGCGAGGGACGCTTCAAGGGCTCGGTCAAGGACTACTTCCTGGCGCAGAGCGGAGGGCGTTTCGAACTCGACTTCGACGTGGTGGGTCCCGTCCGCATGGACAGTTCCTACACCTACTACGGCCAGCGCGGCAACGAGGTTGACATGTATGCCGACCTGATGGTCATCGAAGCCTGCCGGAAGGCCGACGCCGACATCAACTTTGCCGACTACGACTGGGACGGCGATGGCGAGGTCGATCAGGTGTTCATCCTCTATGCCGGCTTGGGCGAAAGCAATGGCGGCGCCCCCAACACCATCTGGCCCCACGAATACACGCTCACCGGTTGGGGCCGTTCCCCGCTCCATCTCGACGGCGTGACCATCAACACCTATGCCTGCTCCAACGAAGTGGACCCCGGTAGGAACATCGAGGGTATCGGCACCATCTGCCACGAGTTCTCCCACTGCATGGGTCTGCCCGACCTCTACGACACCTTCTATGCCGGCAACTACGGCGTCGGACATTGGGACCTCCTCTCGCACGGCGGTTGGAACGATGGCGGCTTCACGCCCGCAGGCTACACCAGTTATGAGAAGATGGTCTGCGGCTGGCTCACACCCGTCGAACTCAGCGACGAAGACGCACAGATCGATGGCCTCCGTCCGCTCAGCCAGGGCGGCGATGCCTACATCATCTACAACCAGGCCGAACCCAACGAATACTACCTGCTCGAAAACCGCCAGCGCTCGGGTTGGGATGCCTCCGTGCCCGGCAGCGGCCTGCTCGTGCTCCACGTCGATTACGACAAGGCCATCTGGCAGTGGAACTACGTCAACACCATCGTCGACAACCGCAACGTCCCGGGCTCCGACCGCATCTTCAACGACCACCAACGCCTCACCATCATCCATGCCGACAACGACGACGACAAGAGCTACTGGAGCGTGGCAGGCGGCTACTACTCCCGTCAGACCGAATCGACCGACGCCTATCCCTATCTCCAGAACGACAGCCTCACCGACAACTCCTCCCCTGCTGCCGTGCTCCACAACGGCAACGTCGATCGCCATCGCTTCATGAACCGCGGCATCCACGACATCACCGTGCAGCCCGACAGCTCGGTCTCCTTCCGTTACGCTGCCCTCAGCGAGCGCATCATCTACATGGACAGCCTCTCGGCCAATCGTCCCGACACCACGGGTGCCATCTTCTACGAGTCGTTCAACGAATGTCTCGGCACGGGCGGTAACGACGGTATCTTCAAGGGCAATGCCACGGTGGCATCGGCCGACTTCCTGCCCGACCTGGGCGGCTGGCAGTCGCTCATCGCGGGTGGTGGCGCACGCTGTGCCAAGTTCGGCAACGCCATGCACCAGGGCATCACCATCTCCCCTTCGTTCGAACTCACGGGCGACACCCTCGAACTGAGTTTCTATGCCGCACCCTGGAACAAGGACGAGCCTGAACTCCTCGTCACACCCTCCAATCCCGACATCCTCCTTGCCGACACCCTCTTCACGATGCAGCAGGGACAGTGGACCCACTTCGTCACGCAGATCTGGGGCACAGGTGCCTCCACCCTCACCTTCACCCCCGACCTCCGCTTCTTCCTCGACGAAGTCCTCATCCGTCGCGTCCCCTCCACCAACTCCATCGAGCTCATCCATTACCCCTCAAACTCCTCAAACCCCTCGAACCTCTCAAACTCCTCCTTCCTCCCTGACGGCCGCCCCATCCGCACCATCACCTCCGGATTCATCCTCCGCAGGCAAAGTGATGGCACATTTAGAAAGGAATTCATCCCATAAAAGACTGGTATATACGATTTTTTAATATTTTTCTGCGAAGCCATTTTCGGCATAGAAGAATGTAAACCCGAAGGGTGACGAAAAGTGGGAAGATTAGTAGATGAAAGTTCACTTTCAGCTGCCAATCTCCCCACATTTCGTCAGTGCTTCATCAGAAGCACTTCATTCTTCTATGCCCATTTTTCGTCTTCTTTGAAAAATGTAATGAATCTTCTATTTCTCCCGAGCAATCTCCAGCGCGCGATGCACATTGCACCCCACGAAGTTGCCCAGTATCGCCATCAGCCAGGGAAGGAACATGAAGTCCATCGCCGCGCAATAGTAGAAGATGTCCGCGATGCTGTGCCTGAAACCGCACACGATGAAGAGCGGCACACCGAAGAGCAGCGGCAGGAAACGCCCCTCACGCGCAAACTTCACCGCCGTACTCATGATGAAGCCGCAAGGGATGGCAAGCAGGAACACCGCCAGCAGGCTCTTCCCCGCAATCACATCCACAATCTTCTGCGCATTCTCGATGTACTGGGGCGAAGCATAGTCGAAGATCAGGCTCACCAGCCAGCAGCCAACGAAGTTGCCTGCGATGATATACAGCAGGTCAACCAACTCCGTCGTATTGGTGAAGAAGCCCGACTTGCCCGTATAGAGCGCCAGTCCGTAATGCACCACGCTGAGCAGACCGAAGCTGAACATCACAGCTCCGATGATACCGCCCATCACCAGATTCACATACCCACCCAGTCCGATGCACACACCGGCCAGCACACTGCTTATCAGCAGATTCACGATTCTTTTCATATATTTTTGTCCTTAATTGATTACGCAAAGGTCGAATTCGTGCGCAAAGATATAGAATAATTGCTCATTCTCCAAATAGAATTTGAAAAAATGCGATATTATCCATCAAATATTAGGCGAAGCAAGCCCCGTTGTAAAGTGTCCACTTGGCTTTTATTTCGTTCGAATTGATAAAATTGATTGTTGATAAAGTTGATTTTGTTGATAAAATTGATTTTTTCAGCTTATGAACTTTGGCGGCCGTGAGAGTATTCCATCTTGTAGCATTGGGTATTCTGACGGCCGTTGGAGTATTCTATCCCGTAGTGTCGGGTACTTTGTCGGCCGTTGGAGTTCTTCTTCTCGTCGAGGGAAATACTCTGTCGGCCGTCACGATGCTTGCGCAGATGGAAGAAATACTCTATCGGCCGTGAGAGTATTTCCGCAGTTGTATCTAGTACTCTGACGGCTGTGAGAGTACTCCATCTTGTAGCAACGGGTACTATGTCGGCCGTTGGAGTACTCCATCCCGTAGCCTCGGGTATTCTGTTGGCCGTCACAATACTTGCGCGAAATGAGGAAGCATTCTGTCGGCCGTCAGAGTGCTTCCTCCAAAGCAGATTAAATTTTCTGTTCCTGCACTACCCAATCTAGTGCAGTACACCCGCAAAAGCGCTTGAAGACGTGCGACATCACTACTTCCGACCGCCATCCGCAGCGACGGGCTGTCTCTTTGAGCAGCTTGACCAGCTCTCCTTTCTCGCAGCGCTCGGTGCTAATCTCACCGAGGCGCTTGCGAAGCCAGTCCTGTGCCTGCAGTACTCGCCAATGGGTGATCACATCGACAAGGCGTGTGCCTGTCAGCATATGCCAGGCTGACCTCAGGTCTCGAACCTTGACATCCATTAGCAGCGCCACATCTTCCGGATAGATGAGCTTGTAATGCCTGAGGATGTCCAGGACTTCATCGACAATCACCTCGCCAGTTGGCTGTCGTGCGTGGTACATCTCCTCCACGCTCTCTACGATATGTTTCATTTTCTCTAAGGGATTTTTAGGGATTCTAAGGGATATTAAGGGTTTTTTAGGGACGATTGTTTTCGGGACCCACGAAGGTGACGTCCTTTTATGTCCCTTCATTTCCCTTAATATCCCCTAATATCCCTAAGCGTTAATGATGTACTGATACTCGACTGAGGCAGGAGGATCGAGGCAAGGACAAGCCTTGCGGGGATTCAGTTCACAATGTCCCACGATGCGTGCCTCGGGATAGATCTCGTGAAGGATGCGCAGCACCTCATCCAGTGCTACCATCTGCTCAGCAGTGCGATTGTCCTCATACTTGACATCGGGGCTGCACGAGTGACCACCCTCGTAGCAGATGCCAATGCTGCTCGTGTTGTAGCCCTTCACGTGGCAACCTCGCTCGGCAACAGGTCGGCAATAGAACAAGGTACCGTCTCGTCGCACATAAATGTGATAGCCTGGATAGGCACCATAGCCTTTGTTGCGATGACTGCGCATCAGTTTCTCGATGGTGAAGTCCTGATCGGGGCGGGTGTCCGAGCAGTGGAGCACCAGCAGGTCAATCTTCCTCGTTGAATGATGACAGTCCCATTGCAGCGAGTATAACACCTGCGACCTTGGCAACAGTCTTGAGCAGTTCGACGAATAG
>CACXTQ010000069.1:0-35448 GCA_902770595.1 uncultured Bacteroidales bacterium
GGGCACACAGAACCCACAGAACCCACAGATAATGGTGGGTCGAACGGCGGCTCCAATAGCGGTAGCGGCAACACCGACAACGGCAACTCGGGCAGCAACACTGGCAACACCGACAACAGTGGTTCGGGCAGTGGCTCCGACAGCGGCAGCGGCTCGGGTGACAACACTTCCGACAGGAACAAGCCCTCTGACAGTGGTGTCGTAAATGGCGACGAGGTTTCGTTCTAAACAAAGGTCACACAGATTTCACGGATAGACACAGATAATGTATCGCGAATGTGGCCTAACAAAATCTGTGATTTCAGTGGAATCTGTGTGACATTAAAAAATCTGTTATGGAATGGAAAAAGATCGTAAAAGTATTCCTCAGGATACTGTGGATGCTACGCCTTGTGACACCACCCGAAGAGAATCCGTGCCCACCCCGTGTGAAGAAGAAGGACAAAGCGGACGACAAGCCTCCTGCGGCGGGGCTGATGACGAGTTCGAAGAGCGAGTCAGACGTGATTGCCGCCGAACATGTCGGCGCAACCTATTCGTCGAACTGCTCAAAACTGTTGCCAAGGTCGCAGGTGTTATACTTGCTGCAATGGGATTGTCGTCGTTCAACGAGGAAGATTAACCTGCTGGTGCTCCACTGTTCGGACACCCGTCCCGATCAGGACTTCACCATCGAGAAGCTGATGCACAGTCATCGCGCCAAGGGCTACGGGGCTTACCCCGGTTATCATATTTATGTGCGACGTGATGGTACCTTGTTCTATTGTCGTCCTGTAGTTGAGCGAGGTTGTCATGTGAAGGGCTACAACACGAACAGCATAGGCATCTGCTACGAGGGCGGTCACTCGTGCAGCCCCGAAGCCAAGTACGAGGACAATCGCACTGCCGAGCAGATGGTTGCTCTGGACGAGGTGCTGCGCATCCTCCACGAGATCTATCCCGATGCTCGCATCGTAGGGCACTGCGAACTGAATCCACGAAAGGCTTGTCCTTGTCTCGAGCCTCCTGCCTCGGTCGAGTATCAGTACATCTTTAATCATCACGAAACATGAAACATATCGTAGAGAGCGTGGAGGAGATGTACCACGCACGCCAGCCAACTGGCGAGGTGATTGTCGATGAAGTCCTGAACATCCTTCGCAATTACAAGCTCATCTATCCTGAAGATGTGGCGCTGCTCATGGATGTCAAGGTCAGAGATCTGAGGTCAGCATGGTTTATGCTGACGGGCACACGCCTTGTCGATGTGATCACCCATTGGCGACTGTTGCAGGCACAGGACTGGCTTCGTAAGCACATAGACGAAATGGGTGACAAGCATTGGGAGAAACGTGAGATGGTCAAGCTGCTGAAAGAGACAGCTCATCACTGCGGATGGAAGTCGGAAGTAGTGATGTCGCACGTCTTCAAGCGCTATTGCGGGTGCACTGCACTCGATTGGCTACTCAAAGAGCATAAAATTTAATCTACATTGGAGGAAGCACTCTGTCAGCCGACAGAATGCTTCCTCATTTTGCGCAAGCATCATGACAGCCGACAGAGTCCTCGATGCTGCAAGATGGAATACTCTAACGGGCGAGAGAGTACGCGATGCTGCAAGATGGAGTACTTCAACGGCCGACAGAGTGCCCGATACTACGGGACGGAATACTCTCACAGCCGACAGAGTACTAGATACAACTGCGGAAATACTCTCACGGCTGACAGAGTATTTCCGCTATTTGCGCAAATATCGTGTCGGCCGACAGAGTTCTTGATGCTACGGGATAGAGAACTACAACGGCCGACAGAGTACCCAATGCGATAGAATAGAATACACCAACGGCCGTCAGAGTTCTTGCTACGATGGAAGAAGTACTCTCACGGCCGTTGGAGTATCTCAGTCGATTTTCGCTTTGTCCTATTTAGAAAAATTGAATAAATTTAATTTATTGAAAATTTAATTTATTATTTCGTTAAATAAACACTCATTCATCGGATTGACAGTCCTCACAGTCCCGAGAGTACGTAGATTTTTATCTAAAGATAGTGGCTTTCTTTGACATTGTGAGACAAAACAGAAAAAAAACTCACAGAAAAGTCGTAATAAATTTGGTTATCCGCTCGTTTTGCATTATCTTTGCATCGTTAAATCCTCATACATTATTATTATAAGCTTATGAACCAAAAATCTTATCTCTCACAACGTCTTTCGCTACTCCTTGTAGCTGCCAGCACGTCCCTTTTCGCTTTCGGACAAGAGACACCGACAGGAGAAGTGACCGACGAACACGGCATCATCATCACGCCCGCCGAAGGGCAGACCTCTCTCTTTGAGCGCACCGGACAAGGAATGTTCGGCGAAGACTATGGCGACGGCATGTTCCTGGCTTACGAAGATCAGGACGGAACCATCGAAATGGTAGAATGCTCTGATGGTACGGTTTACTTCAAAGACATTATCTCGGAATATCGCCGAGGCTATTGGGTGAAAGGTACCAAGGAGGAAAATACCATCCACATTCCCGCCTATCAGGTGGTGGCCTACTCCGCTGAATACGATGCCGCCATCGTACTTCGTTGGGCACACGGCATAGGCGACGGAACCATCGAGGCCGACGATGCTCACGCCGACGGCTTCACCTTCACCATCGGCGATAACGGAAACATCCAGATCGAAGGGACTTCAGCCTTCCAAATGGGTGCCGAAAATTACTTCATGGGCATGTTCTGGAGCGACAACGCAGAATTTGCAACCTACGGAGATGCTTTGACCACATGGATCCCCATCAACGTCGTCACCCAAGTGGACGAACTCCCCTACTTCAACAACTTCGAGACGATGGGCGACCTCCAGTCGTTCACCATCGTTGATGCCAACGACGACAGCAGCACATGGTTCGGCTACGGCGGACGATATTCGCACTTCGGCAGTTACGACCTCGAGAGTGACGACTGGCTCATCTCACCAGCCATCAAGCTGGAGGCAGGCAAGAACTATCATGTAGGCTTCGACACCTGGAAGAACGACGACTTCTCGTCCAAGACCATCGAGCTCAAGTTGGGCAAGGCTGCTTCACCCGAAGCCCTCACCCAACAGGCCATCGCTGCCTTCGATGTGGAAGGACAAATGCATCAGACACTTCGAAATGAGACACTCAAGGTGGATGAGACGGGTTACTACTACTTCGGCATCCACGACATCAGCGAAGCCGGTGGTTATTCGGTCTTTGCCGACAACTTCTTCGTAAAGAATGGTCCCGCCGACGGAGCGCCTGCCGCCATCAGCGACCTCAAGGTGCAGCAGGATGGTGGAGAAATGCGGGCAATCATCACTTTCACTACGCCAACAAAGGCCGTTGACGGTTCAACGCTCACGACCAATCTCACCAAAGTCGAGATTCTGCGCGACGGAGCGGTAGTCAAGACCATCGAGGAAGTCGCCCTCGGTTCCCAGCAGCAGGTGACCGATGAAGGTCTCTCAGTCGGCAAGTACACCTATACCGCTGTCGCTTACAACGAGCAGGGCTTCGGACAGGATGGCAACGTCGTCAGCATCTTCATTGCCGAAGCGAAAGAGATTCCCTACACCGTCAGCTTTGCCGACCCCAGCGTGCTCGACGAGATCAACATCATCGACGCCAACGGTGACGGCACCACTTGGGCTTGGAACGACTACCTCGATGCGCTCTCTTTCAGCGAAAGCTACAATGCCGACGGTGACGACTACATCGTCCTGATGCCCATCAAGGCAGAGGCTGGCCACAACTACAAGGTGACCTTCACCGGCAGTACCGGCTACGCAGCAGAGCGCTTCGAAGTGAAGGCCGGCCGTGAGGGCACACCCGAGGGCCTCAACCTCACCGCCATTGCACCCACTCCCTTCTGCTCAGAAGAACCCACTAGCTTCGAAGGCAACTTCACAGCCGAAGCCGATGGTCTCTACTATGTGGCTATCCACGCCATCAGTGACATGTACAACGCTAACCTTGTGGCTTGCGAAATCACCATCGAAAAGGGTGCCGAGCCCACCGCTCCCGCAGCCTGCGGTCTGACCGTCACAGCCGGCGAACAGGGTGCCAAGACTGCCATCATCACCGTCACGGCTCCCACCAAGGCCGTCAACGGCACCGACCTCACGGAAAACCTCACACGCATCGAACTGATATCCGACGGCAAAGTGATCGACACGAAGGAGGATGTTGCTCCAGGCGCCATCATCGAGATGAATGCCACGGTCGAAAAGCCCGACTACTATACCTATCAGGTGCTTGCCCACAACGCATCGGGCGCTGGCCTCTTGAGCGAAAAGGTGAAAACGTGGATTGGCCAGGATCTGCCCGGCTCCTTCTACGGCCTGCAAGCTACCGACAACGGACAAAACATCGACTTCAGCTGGACACGCGTCACCGAAGGACAGAACGGCTACTACCTGAATCCTGACGACGTAGAGTACCAGATATTGAATGCCGAGTTTGATGGTTGGTCGTATGCCTACACCGACATCGTCGGAAGCGTGAAGGGTGCCGACCACTATACGCTCGACTTCAACACCGACGAGGGTACGCAGCAACTCAAGACCTGGGGTGTGAAGCCCGTCAACGAAGCAGGCGAAGGATATCCCCAAAGCGTGACACTCCTCACGGGTGCTCCCTACACACTTCCTTATCAGGAGAGTGCTGCTAACGGCGAACTTGCCTCAATCTGGCAGGTTGACGGCTATGGTGAACTCTATTGCATCAACGAGGCTTCGGACGGCGACGGTTTCGGCATGGCTTTGACCACCACATGGTTCACCGGCGAACACTTCATCACGTCAGGCAAACTGGCGCTGCAGGATGCCAACAACCCAACTCTGCACATAGACGTGAAGGCCAACGGCATCAGCAAGCTCCAGATCAAGGGCGCCAAGCTGCACGAGCCTGCCGAAACGATTGAGGAAGTGACCGTCGGCGATGAATGGACGACCGTAGAAATACCCTTGATTGGCATCAAGGACGCACGCTTCTCTACGCTGACCTTCTCTGCCGAATTCTACAACCCGACGACCACCGACTGGATGACGGGCGAAGTGCAGACCTGGGGCGATGTAGTGTTCTTCGACAACATCCGCATCACCGACGACGGCATCGACGGCATCGAACAACTGACCCCATCCGAGGCATCGCTGCCGAACAACGCCTTTACGCTCGACGGCCGCCGTGTGAATGCTGATGCAAACCTCAAGGGCCTATATATATTTAAAGGTAAGAAGACTCTCATCAAATAATTCTCTCCATATAATTTTGTACAACCACACAAAGTAAAACTATGAGTAAAAAACTTCAAACTTTTTTGGTAGCAGCCGCCATGCTGGTGGCTCTACCTGCCGATGCGCAGGTTGCCAAACAGTCATTCAAGAAAACTGCAACCTCGGTCCAAACCGCGACTGTGAAACCTGTTGAGATGGGCGCCCAGAAGAAACGGACAACCCTGGAACTCCAAACCGCCAAGCGTGAGGGCGACAAGCAGACCCTGATGAAGCAAAAGGACTACAGAATCAGGCCTCAAGGACGCAAGAACTTCGCCCCTCGCAAGGCCAATGCTTCAGAGGCCGAGCCCGTCACTGTGCCCTACGAGGCCGATTTCTCGACCTCTGGGGATGCGATGGACGAAGACTTCGTCATCATCAACAACAATGGAGACCTAAGCGACGGTGAGCCATGCACCTGGACGTGGAGTGCCAGCAATGGTGCCTACTATGTTTATAATGTAGATGGCACTACACCTGCCGACGACTATCTGGTGCTGCCCATCAATCTGGAAGGCGGCAAGACCTACGATGTCATCGTGAACGCCGCTTCGTGGAACTATCCAGAGGAATTTGAGGTCGTAGCTGGCACGGAATGCACGGCAGCAGCCCTAACGACCGAGATTATCGGAAAGACTATTCCCGAAAATGATGCTGCCGACTTCAGCGGGACCTTCACCCCGGCAGCCGATGGCGTTTACTATATCGCTATCCACGCCATTTCTCCAGCCGACCTGTATATTCTGAGCGTCTATCGCTTCAGCATCGACGTTGCTCCCGATGCGGCAGCGCCAGAAGCTGTCAGTGACCTGACTGCCGTACAGGTGCCCCACGAACTGAAGAACGTCATTACGTTTACCGCGCCAACGACGACAATCAACGGCGAGGATTTGACTGAGAACCTCACCATCGACATCCTTCGCAACGGCGAAATCGTAAAAAGCCTTGAAGGAGTAGCTCCTGGCTCGGAGCAGAGCTTCACCGACGAGGTGGAGGCCGAAGGTGCCTACCGCTATCAGGTGGTTGCCGCCAATGCTGCCGGACAGGGACGCAAGAGCGACATTATCACGGTCAAGGTGTCCATGCCTCAGGATGTGCCTTACGTTGTCAATTTCACCGACGAGGAAGCGTTTAGCAGTATGTTGGTCATCGACAACAACCAGGATGGAACGACTTGGGAATACGGCTCCTACGATGAAGCGGCCCAATTCAGGGCAGACTGGGGCAACGATAGCGATGACTATCTCGTCTCGCAAGCGCTGCGTACGGTGGCTGGCAAAAAATATGATGTCACTGTCCGTATTGCCGGCAATGCATTCGATCCTGAAATCTTCGAGGTGGTGGCTGGCTCTAGTGCCACGGGCGAAGGCTTGAACATCAGCGTCATCCCGTCCACCGAAGTAAACTCAGATGCATACATCGAATACACGGGCTCGTTCGTTGCCGCTACCGACGACTATTACTATGTGGCTGTACATGCCCTCTCGAAGGCCAACACGTATTACCTCTATGTATCGAACATGAGTGTCGAGTTGGGTGCGGAGGATACAGCTCCAGCCGCTCCATTGGTGGAGGCAACGGCAGGTGCTGAAGGTGCGCTGAATGCTACCATCCAGGTGACAGCTCCCGACAAGACCATCGAGGGTAATGCACTCACGGCTATCTCGAAAATCGAACTCTATCGTGATGGCGAACTGGTAGGCGAGCAGAGCAACATCACCCCTGGTGCCGTTGTCACTTTCACCGACGAGAACATCGAGACATCTGCGCTCTACGTTTACCAGGCCATGGCTTACAATGAAAGTGGCAAGGGCGAAAAGAGCGAAAAGACAGCCGTTTATATCGGTATCGACCAGCCTCTGGCTCCTGAGATCGTCGAAGCTGTTGATTCCCCAACGTCAGTTGACCTTAGCTGGAGTGCTGTTGGCACCGTCGGCATGAACGGTGGTTATGTAAATCCTGACGATGTGACCTATAATGTTTGGGACATTGACGTTTCAGCCTTCTTCGTATTCTTCAATGATATGATCACCAGCGTGAAGGGCCAGACCTCCACTTCCTTCGATTATAATGTCGATGAGGGTGACCAGCAGGACTACAAGTACTTTGCCGTACGTCCTGTCAACGATTCAACGACAGATGAAGACAAGGCCGACTGGAATGCAGCAGGTGTCTTTGTAGGCAAGCCTTACGATTCGGTTGTCGAAGGTTTTGCCGACGAGGAACTGCATTACTTCTGGGAATCCGATGCTTCAGTAGCCGTTACCAATTATGCTTCAGATGAAGATGGTGTAGCATTGGCTCTGCTCGCCGATACTCCTGGACAGAAAGCCTTCGTCTCAGGCAAGCTCAACATCAAGGATGCCGCTCAACCCATGCTGATCTTCGATGCACTGAATGCAAGTAATATCTCGACACTCTACGTGCTGGGAAGCGCTGACCAGGGTACTTGGAACCTGCTGCAGACCGTGACACTGAGCAGTGAGGACTACCAGACCTATCAGATTCCACTCTCCAGCCTGAAGAACCACGAACGCTATGCACAGATAGCCTTCGTCGCCAACTATACGAACGCAGCGTCTGAAGAAGATTATGGCGACTACTTCTTCCTTGATAACATCCGCATCGGTGACTTCTTCGACAACGACCTTGCTGTCAGTGCTGCTGCATCCGCTGCCACACTCGCCGCAGGCAAGACGATGGTCCTCGATGTAATCGTTGAGAATACCGGTCTGTTGGCAGCCTCCAACTACACAGTGAAGGTACTGGCAGGTGAGACGGAACTGCTCAACGAAACCATCAGCGACGAATTGGCTCCATTTGCCAAGAAGTATTTCCAAACCAAGTTGTCCACCACCGTATTTGATGAGGCAGGCGACGTGACCGTCACCGTTTCGGTCGAGTATGCTGCTGACCAGAATACCGATAACAACAGCATCTCAGGCATCTTTACCATCGAAGAGCCTACGGTTGCCGCACCCGAAAATCTGACAGCTGAAATCGAGGACGATGCAAATGTATGTCTCGCTTGGTCAGCTCCCGAAGTTAAGCCTGAGATTTTCACCGAAGACTTTGAAAACGGCCCTGGTGAGTTCACACAGATTGATGCCAACAACGACGGTTTTGGCTGGGTTTACATGTACGATGATGAGCTTAAGTCGAATAGTGGCTATGGCGGTCTGCAATCCTATAGTTGGATTCCAAATGGTGGTGGCGCCGTGCATGTTGACGACTGGCTTATAACACCATTGGCCATCCTCGACGGCACGTTCAGTTTCTGGGCTGCTGCTCAAGATGGCGAATGGACAGATGAGCATTTTGCCGTTTACGTCTCTACGACAGGCAACCAGTCGGTCGATGACTTTACGCAGGTGTCTGAGGAGTTTGTAGCCTCCGGCTGGCCTCAGGAGTACACCGTTGACCTTAGCAGCTATGCAGGTCAGGAAGGCTACATCGCCATCCGTCACTACAATTCCTACGACCAGTTTGCCATGGTGGTGGACGACATTTCGTTCACCAAGGCTCCTTCCCAACCCGTCAAGTACAACATTTACGTTGATCAGGAGCTGATAGCAACTGTAGAAAGTGAGGTTACAACCTACACCGTAGCTGCTGACCAACTGGGTGAAGGCGCGCACGACTTTGCCGTTACCGCAGTCTATGCGGATGGCCGAGAGTCTAGACCCGCTGTCGTTTCCTTCGATGTCATTACCGGCATCCAACAGTTGGAAGAAAGCCAACCCGTTGATGTTTATACCGTTGATGGAAAGCTGATTCGTCGCAAAGCAAAGACACTCGACGACCTGAAGGGTGTTTACATCATCAATGGACGAGGAGTCATCATGAAGTGAACCCCTCTTAACCCCCAATAAAAGTCGTGGCATATTCCCCAAAGCTTTATGGAGAATATGCCACGATTTTTTATATTTTGAATAAATCAGAAATTGAGAATGCTTAGAATCCTCCAGGACCGCCAGGGCCGCCGAAGCCACCGCCTCCGCCGAAGCCGCCACCGCGACCTCCACGTCCTCCGCGACGATCGGTCGAGCCTCCGTTACCCTTGTAGCTTGAAAGCTTGTAGGTGAAGGTGAGCAGGAAGTAGCGGGGCATGAAGTTGGTGTAGCTGGCGCGAACGTAACTGTCGCTCACCGACTGACGATAGCCCGTGCGGCTGCCCAGCACATCGTAGGCCTGCAGCTTCAGCTCAGCCTTGTTGCCCTTGAGGAACTTCTTGCCGAACGACATGTTCCAGATCCATTCGTCTTCGGAACTGGTCATCGCCGAACCTCCGTAATAGACGTAACCCAACGACTGCTCGGTGGTGAAACCGTGCCAGAAGGTCCAGTTCAAGCGGGCATCGGCACGATGAGTAACGTAATTGTAGGAGTTGGCCTTGTTCTCGGTATCCTTGACCCATTGGAACGAAGGTGAGTACATCAGAGTGAAGTCAAGGTCGGAAGAGATGTTGCTCGACACGTGCAGACGTGGGCCAAAGCCCCACTGAAGGACCTTTGTGGTAAGGTCTTTGACGCTGCCTATACCTGTCGACGAATTGATGTCGTAGTAGAGCTGCTGCGACGGGGTGGTCGAGAACGAACCATCGAGCGAGAGGTTGACATTGCTGTAAATCAAGTCGAAGGGGAAGCCATAGACGACGCCCAGTCGTGCAGACTGATTTCCGCTCATATTGACAGGACGGCTGATCTTGGCACCAGCAGCCAGGCTCAAGCCACTGAACTGATCACCTCCATATCCATAATCACGACCTGCCTCCTGCAGCGAGACACGCTGGTTGGAGTTGTTGGTGAGATACTGACGACCGATGTAGTCCTGACGCGCCGAATATTGACCGAAGACCATAAAGTTGGTAGCTGTCTCCATGTTGGAATGGATGAAACGCAGACTCACGTTGTGACCGATGCTCTGGTCGAGGTCGGGATTGCCGGTCGAATAGTTGAGTTCGTTCGACGTATTGACGCTCTGCTGAAGGTTCGACACCGAAGGGTTGCTCGACGAAGCACGATAGCGGAGTTCGACCTGCGAACCGTTGTCGCTACGCCACTCCAGGCGGACGTTCGGCAGGATGCTGAAGTAGTTCTTCTTGGTCGGGTCGATGCTGAGGGTGGGCTGCAGATAATAATCCTGTTCGCCCTCGAGGTGCGAGTGCTGAAAGTTGAAACCCACATTGGCATTGTAGTGGGTGGTATGGAGACGCCAGGCTATCTCACCACCCTGACGCAGGTTGCGCTGAATGTACTTGCTGGTGTTGGCTCCATCGTAGCCGGCATCCAACGTGTCAGTCTTGAGGATGTGGAAATCCTCGTCGGTGAAATACGAGATCAGGTTGTCGCGCGTCGATTTCTGATAGCTCAGGTTGTAGCGCAACGAGAGCTGCTGGTTGTCGGCGATGGCTTCGGTCCACTGCACATTGCCGCCCATGCAAGCCAGATCATAAGCTACCCAATGGTCAGCCACGCTCTCCAGGTCATCGGTGCTGTAACCCGATCCGTTCAGGTCCAGAAGTGAAAAGTATGACATCAGGGTAACCTCATGGCCGTAACGAAGCATTACGCTCACACCATTACCGGCCAACGCCTCATCGGCAAAATCAATCATGTGGTGTTGGTGCTGAAACCATCGGCATCGGTAGTCTGCAGGTTGAACGACGGACGGAAGATCAGCTGGTTCTTGTCATTAGGACGATAGGTGATATGCATGTCGACACGATGGCTGTAGTTGTGCGACAAACGGTCCTGCTGTGCGATGGAGGCACGTTCAGTATTGATATAGTCGTCGAAGGTGGAGTCGTTGAGCTGGGTGCGCAATTGGTTGAAGAAGTAGCTGCCCTGCACCTCAAGCTTGTCGTCGAGGTAAGAATTGCTGTAATTCATACCGATAGCATTGGCGCGCGACACGCCATCCTGCGAACCCATGCGGTTGCCCATGCCACCTCGGAAACCACCACCCATGCCTCCGCTCTGCTGCAGGTCATCGAAGGTGAAGTTCTGCTGGTTGACATTATTGCTCATGCCCAACAAGGAGATGCGGCGATTGCCCTCAAAGAAATTAAGGTTGAAGCCAGTGTTCCAATAACCCTGGTCAAAGTCGAAATTGGAACCCAAGCCGCCATATACTCGTCCGAATATACCGTTACGACGATAGGATTTGGTGGCCAGATCCATAGCCTTGACTGTATTTCCGTCATCAAAGCCTGTGAATTCAGCTTGGTCGGACTGCTTGTCGAACACCGAAACCGACTGCACCACTTCGGCAGGAAGGGTGCGGAGGGCAAGTTTGGGGTCATTTTCGAAGAACGACTTGCCATCGACGAGCACTTTCTCGACCGTTTCGCCCTGCGCCTTTACACCTGTGTCGGTCACCTCGATACCCGGCATCTTGGCGACAAGGTCTTCGGCAGTAGCTCCGTCGGCCACCTTGTAGGCATCAGCATTATAGACAATGGTGTCGCCCACCTGCTTGAGACGCTGGTTGCGACCCACGGTCTCGACTTCTGCAAGCTGCTTGGGATCTTCCTGCAACTTGAGAGCACCAATCTTCGAACCACGTCCAGGGAAGAGTGTCACATCCTTGGTGAGCATCTTGTAGCCCACGTAGGTCACTTCAAGGGTGTACTTTCCGGGATGATCGACCTCAAAAGTGAAATTGCCCTCAGTGTCGCAAATGCCAAAGGTACCTGTGCCTCCATCGGCAGAGGTGACCTTCACGGCTGCACCCACCAGGGGGTCATTTGTTTTACTATCAACGACCGATCCCTCGGCCTTGATCTTCATGCCACGGCCTCTGCCGGGCTGTGCGAGCGCCACTGCTGCGCTTGTAATAAAAATCAAGACAATCGTCAATAGACGACTTGACTGTAAAAATTTTGAACCATACATACCTTAATCTTCAAAGGATTTATTTGCTTTTTAGACGGGGTATTCAAAGGTGCGTTTAAAGCAAAAAAAGGCGTTTCATTGAAGAAAAACGCCTTTTCATTGAATATCTACTAAAGAATAGAGACAAGGGTTAATAGATGACCTTTGCGGCCGGACCAATGGTGATGTTGCCATCGGCACTGAGATACTTGCCGCCGGGGCAGGTGTTGACTATGGTGAGCGTACCTCCAGTAATGGTAATGTTGCCATCGGCCTTGACACCAATTACGTTGGTTGTCTTGCCATCGGCTACTTCCTTTTTGCCGGTGAGAGTAATATCTACATTGCCATTGGTCATCAGGAAGTCCATCGCCGTCTTGATGCCCTTGGCGCCATCGCCATCGGAACTGATGGATAGCACGGGGATGCCGTTCTCACCCTCACGGATGGTGATAGGGCCATCGCAATCGAGGCCATCGCCCGAACAGGTGAGTCCGATGGTGCCCGACTGAACGAGAATGGAGTCCTTGGCATGGACCGCATCACCTACCGAGCTGAGGACATTGACTGTACCGTTCTCAAAACTTACATAATCATCGGAAGCGATGGCGTGCTTGTAATTGGAAAGGATGTTGAGTGTGCCCTTGCCACTGAAGATCAGCTGACCTTCGCTGAAGATGCAACCTTTCTGATCCTCGGCACTGGTGGCATAATTGCTGCCATCACTGAGCGTGTTGGTGTAACCGTTCTGCGACTTGATGGTACCTTTCTTTCCACTCTGGCTGTTGATAACGGGGCCATTGGGATTGCTTAATGTGAGTCCCTTGAGGGTGGTCTTGAACTTCTTGTCTCCATAGTATTTGAAGTAACCATTGGAAGAGGCACCTGAAAGCTCGAACTCCACTTCATCATCGACATAGGAAGAATTGACAGTCACGCCAGCGCCATCGAGGCTGATAGCCACCCCATCGAAAAAGAAGGGATTGACACCTTCGACGCTGTTGCCGCTGTAGGCGAGTGTGACGCACTCGAGGCTCATTGGGAAGGATATCTGCTCGATAGCAGACAGAGTGATGGAAGTAAAGATACCACCCCGAATGACATTGATCGATGAAAGGTCGGTAGTAAACATAAGGCTATCGAGCTTGGCGATAGTCGTCATGGCATCAAGGCCGGGGAGTTCAATCTGCATAGCAGGTTCGGGAACATACTCGTCATCGTCGTCGGAAGAGGCGGCGACGTTTGCAAGCGACTCGAAAGGAGTGCTCACTGCTGGGGTGTAGGTCCAGCTATTACAGACGGTGCCATTGGTCTGCACCTTGAAGCTTTGATTGCCCATTCGGATGATATAGGTGCCAGCTTCGAGGCCCGATAGAACTTCCTGTGTATGCTGGGCGTTGCCCTGCTTCACCATACGACCATTGAGGTCATAGACGATATAGTCTGACTGGCCGCTCTCGGAGAGACGTTCGCGGATACCGGCACCAGTTTCGGTCGTACCGAAAGTGAGTGTAGCGAGAGGCTGTGTGAGTGTCGAGCCATCGGTCTTGAGGACATATAGGTTGCTGGCATCAAGCTTTACGCTGACTATTTCCTGAAGAGCAACCTTGGTATCACCACCAATGACCAGTGCCGGCACTGTTTCGGCCAACACGCAAAGAGGTGCAAAAAGACTCAAGAGTAGAGAAAGACGTTTAATCATAGGTTTGAAACATTAAACTTGGAATAATAATGAAAAAATCGGGGCAAATTTAAGCGATTTGTCCCGATTATCCAAATTTTTGACTGAAAATCAATCGATAAAACGTCTAAATGATGTGTTTTGCCATCAAATGGACAGTACACGGAGCACTGTGAGAAGCTCCGGGTCGATAGGCTTCTCCTGATGGATAGCCTTGGCGAAAGGAATGTTCACGATGTGATCGTTGTGGATGCCGATGAGCACATTGCGCTGGCCTTGGAGCAGCGCTTCGATGGCAGCATAACCCGTTCGGCTGGCGAGGATACGATCGGCAGCTGTCGGACTGCCACCGCGCTGGAGGTGTCCGAGCACAGAGTAACGGACATCATATTCGGGGAACTCTTCCTTCATCTTGCGTGCAAGACCCAGCGCACCGCCATTCTCGTCCTTGCTCTCGGTCACCAGTACCATAGCCGATGACTTTGACTTGCGGAAACCATTGGCAACAAGTTCCTTGAGCTGCTCATATTGTGTTTTCTCCTCGGGAATGATAACATCTTCGCAACCCGTGGCAATAGCTCCATTGAGCGCCAGGAAGCCCGCATCACGTCCCATTACCTCGACAATGAAGAGGCGGGCATGCGATGTGGCAGTATCGCGAATCTTATCGACACATTCCATGATAGTGTTCATTGCAGTATCGTAGCCGATGGTTGCATCGGTGCCGGCAAGATCGTTGTCGATAGTGCCTGGAAGGCCCACAATTGGCAGGTCATATTCTTTGGCCAAATAGGAAGCACCGGTGATGGAGCCATCGCCTCCGATGACAACAAGGGCATCAATGCCGTGTTTCTTCATGTTCTCGTATGCAATCTTGCGGCCTTCGGGAGTCTTGAAGTCCTTCGAACGAGCAGTCTTGAGAATTGTTCCGCCTCGAGCGATAATGTTACTTACACTCTGTGTCTTGAATTCCTCGATGTTGTCCTCAATAAGGCCCTGGTAGCCTCGATAGATACCATAGACTTTAAGGCCACTGAAAATAGCAGCACGTGTGACGGCACGAATAGCTGCATTCATTCCTGGAGCATCGCCACCACTGGTGAGGATACCTACACTTTTGATTTCTGCCATAATTGTTAAGTTTTAAGAGATTAAGGTTTTATTTTTGTGTAAAAATTTCATGAATAGTCTTCGAAAGAGCCTCCATCTGCCATTTGGGAGTAGATGTAGCCCCACAAATCCCCACGGTTTGTGCACCTTCGACCATCTCGGGCTGGAATTCCTCGGGATGACTGATGAAGTAACTGCGTGGGTTCTCCTCACGGCACACGCCGAAGAGTGCCTTGCCGTTGCTCGACTTCTTGCCGCTGACGAAGAGAACCACATCATGCTGACGTGAAAACTCGCGAAGATGGGGAATGCGGTTAGCCACCTGACGACAGATGGTGTCGCGATACTGGAAATCCTCCCTGTCGTTCATCCTGCGGCAGATGATGGCTGCAAGTTCGCGGAAGGCATCGACGGGCATCGTGGTCTGGCTGAAGAGACGCACCGGCCTTGCATAGTCAATCTTGTCGAGATCCTGCATACCTTCGACTACGATTGCCGTACCCTCGGTCTGGCCGACAAGACCATTGACCTCGGCATGGCCCTTCTTGCCGTAGATGACGATCTGCACACCTGGGAAGGAGGTCTTCGAATCCTCATAGACACGCTTGATACGCTTCTGAAGCTGCAGCACCACCGGGCAGGTGGCATCTATGATTTCGATGTTGTTCCGTTCGGCCACTTGGTAGGTCGAAGGAGGCTCTCCATGTGCACGTATCAGCACAGGCTTGTCATGAAGCGCTGCCAACTGCTCATGATCGATGGTGCGGAGACCCAACTGCTCGAGACGCGAAACCTCCTCGCTGTTATGGACAATGTCGCCCAGGCAATAGAGCGTTTCACTATCACGAAGCTGTTCCTCTGCCTTTCGGATGGCACTCACCACTCCCGGACAAAAGCCACTATGTTCATCGACTGTAACCTGCATGGCCGTCTCTTATGCATTGATGCAGTTCATAGCCCATTTCAGGAGCAACTCATCCTGCTCGGGAATGGTCAGATTGCTATTGTCGAGCAACAGGGCATCATCGGCCTTGCGCAACGGGGAAACCTCGCGATGCGAATCGATGTAGTCACGCTCCTCGACATTCTTGAGCACCTCGGCGAAAGTAGTTGTCGTATCTCCCTTGCCCTGCAGTTCGAGCAGTCGACGCTGGGCGCGAACCTCGGCACTGGCCGTCACAAACACCTTGAGGTCAGCGTTGGGGAAGACGACGGTGCCAATGTCGCGACCATCCATTACGATGCCACCTTCGAGGCCCATCTTCTGCTGCAGAGCCACCAGATATTCGCGCACGAATGACAAGGCGGAAATAGGGCTCACGCAGTTGGAGACGGTCATCTCACGGATCTCCTTCTCGACAATCTCTCCATTGAGCACCGTCTGCATACGTCCCTCCTCATTATATGTGAACGTGATGTTCACCTTGTCCAGCTGCGCCTTTAAGCCTTCCGTGTCGATGGCCTTGGTGTCGGCATCCATCAGGCCGGCACGCAACGCGTAAAGTGTCACGGCTCGATACATGGCACCTGTATCCACATAGATATAGTTGAGCTTCTTGGCAAGGCTCTTGGCCATCGTGCTCTTTCCGCAGCTCGAATGACCATCGATAGCAATTGTAATCTTTTTCATTATATATTATTTTAAAGGTGTACTAAAACGAATAATTGAACTGGAACGTCATGGTTCCGTCCCCTGCATGCGCCGAAGCATAGGCCATCATAAATGCCAACTGGCGATAATTGACACCTGCTCCCAAAGCCACACCGCGCAGGAAACCTCCCTGTCCAGAGAAACGTCGCTGGTTGCGGTAGTTGTACGAAGCAGCAAGCCAGAAATGATCGGAGGCCGTCCATTCGACACCGAAGATGAGATGATTGAGCACCATCTCGGAGTCCTTGAACGAATGCTTGATGCCACTGCCATCCACATAGTCGTGATCCCAGTCGAGCAGATGATAGGCCGTGACAGAAACACAAAGAGGCAGATGCTGGAGTTCGCTGCTCCACCCCACGTTAAGTTGAGTGGGCAGATGTTCCTTGCGCTCCTCATAAAGCGCCTTGAACTGGCCACCCAGGTTGGTGGCTGTCAACGAGATGGAGTTGCCCGAGGCTTCGTTGTAGTAGTTCAAGCCGAGATCTACGCCCATGGCGAACGCGGAATAACTCTCGTAACTGGTATAGAGGAACTTCGCCTGTGCCCCGACACGCAGTCGGTCGTTAACGGGATAACCGATGGCTCCTTGCAGGCTCATATCCTTCACGCCAAAACTACCGGTCGAAATGCCCTGCTCATCATAGCCGTGGAAATCGCCATAGTCGATAAAACGCATACCGACCGACCATCCGCCCACCTCCAGGAATCGTCCGGCGTATGCTGCATATCCCAGATTGACATCACCCATATAGCGCGTATAGCTGATGGCAACCTGCCCCGCCATCTCGGGACAAAGCAACGATGGGTTCTGCTCGGCCAATGACATCTCGGGCTCAACCACGCTGATGCTAGTCCCTCCCAAGGCAAGGCCGCGTGCCGAAACGGGCTGTTCGAGATACCCGTATCCAGTGATATCCTGCGAGAAGGATACAGCAGTGACCAAGAGGAAGGCAGACGTCGCAACAAGGCGATTTGCCAAGCCCAGCACCCTCGGCTGACGACCGCGCTTCGGTCGAAAATCCTGTTTTGTTATATAGATCAAAATAACTGAATATCTATTATAGGTTAAAGAAGATTATTTTATTCTTTAAAACGGAAAATGCACAAATTTTGTATGCAAAAATACCCTTTTTTCAGTAAAAATACAATTTTTTCGTGCAAAAAACGTTTTTTTACCCGATTTTTTTGGTTTGTATCTAAAAAAAGACTACTTTTGTGACGAGTTTTTAACCAATTTAATACATTCATATGGAAATCAAGAAAGACCCCCAAGTTGATCTCGAGCCCAGAAAAACCACCTATTGGCTCACAGGTCTTGCAGGTATTCTTGCAATCCTCTTCATCGCTTTCGAGTGGACCAACGTCACTCATCAGACCAAGAGTCTCGGTTTTGGTGATGCAGTGATCGAGGAAGAAGAAGAGATTGTAATGACAGTACAGAACAATACTCCCCCACCGCCACCGCCGCCGCCGATGCCCGACGTGATCGAGGAACTTACCGTCGTGGAAGACGACGTTGAAGTTGCCGAAATCGAGATGCAGAGCGCCGAAGACGACAACGCCACTGTTGAGGTTATCCAGCAGGTTGTCGAGACCGGACCCGCCGAGGAGGAGGAAGCTGATGCAAATCAGATCTTCACCGTCGTAGAGCAGGAGCCTGAGTTCCCAGGCGGCACCAAGGCCCTGATGGAGTACATCAGTAAGAACCTTCGCTACCCAGCATTCGCTGCTGAAAACGGCATCCAAGGCCGTGTAACCCTTTCATTCGTTGTCGAGAAAGACGGTTCAGTTACCGACATCCAGGAGCTCCGCTCACCTTCGGAGGACCTCACCAAGGAAGCTAAGCGCGTAGTGCAGTCAATGCCTAAGTGGAAGCCAGGTAAGCAGCGTGGTAAACCGGTACGTGTAAAGTACATGCTGCCAGTTACCTTCCGTCTGCAGTAATTCAATTTGAAGCCAACCCTGAGTTTCCGAGACCCTCACGGTTGGCTTCTCTCTTTTTATATTATGGACTAACAAGGGACATCTTCCCAAAGAAATGAAAAAACTAGCCGATCTAAGTGCAATGATCGAAGAGGGGCTTCAAGGCCTCGACTACCCCATTGCCGCAGCCACTCTATACGACCCCATCCGGTACACCCTCGATTCGGGAGGCAAGCGTCTGCGTCCCACCCTCGTGCTCATAGCAGCCAGCCTCTACAACGATGATATCCAGGCAGCGTTGAAACCCGCCCTTGGCATCGAGATGTACCACAACTTCACCCTGCTCCACGATGACGTCATGGACAAGGCCCCTACGCGCCGTGGGCGTCCCACCGTCCATATGAAATGGAACGACAATCAGGCCATCCTCAGTGGCGATGCCATGGAGGGTCTGGCCTATCAGCTCATTGCCGAAGCTCCGTCTCGTGTACTCAAGAACGTCATCGACACGTTCAATCTGATGAACCAGGAGATCTGTCAAGGTCAGCAGTACGATATGGAGTTCGAGACACGCGACAACGTGACCATCGATGAGTATATCGAGATGATTCGTCTCAAGACGTCTGTTCTACTGGGCCGCGCTTTGCAGATAGGTGCATACATCGGACAAGACAAACAGTTCGGCAACCTCTCCGACATTGGCGTGGAGCGTTACGAATGGCTTGACCGTGACATCGACACCCTCTTCCGCTTTGGCACCTCGCTGGGTCTGGCATTCCAACTTCAGGACGACTGGCTCGACTGCTGGGGCGACCCCAAGACCTTCGGCAAGCGCATCGGAGGCGACATTCTCGAAAACAAGAAGACCTTCCTCCGCATTACTGCCCTGGCCAATGCGCCCGAACCCGACACTGAGGGTATGAGCGAGCAACAGAAGATCGAAACCTACAAAGCCTACTACAAGAAGACGGGAGCTGAAAAAGCCTGCCGCCTTGCTATCGCCAACTATCACCAGGAGGCACTGCAAGCCCTCCAGTCGATGAGCATACCTATGCCAAAACTGCGACTGCTGAAGGAAATTGCAGCGAAACTTGAAAAACGTGAGAAGTAATCATTAATCAATCCATCGGATGCCTCGACGCTATCTACCCAACACTGACCCCAGTCGCATCAAAGCCCTTCAAAAGGCGGTGAACATGGAAGGCTACAAGGAAAACGGACAACTGGTACTGAGCTACCAGACCATACGTGATGCCCGGCTCCTCCTCAACAAGTTCCGCAATGCACAGTCGCAGTACCAGCAGTACCGCAACCAGTTCATGAAGATCAACAAGGACTACAAGGAGGAGGCTCACATGGCGCGTATGTACGTTTCCCATTTCATACAGGTACTCAATATGGCCATCCGACGCGGCGAATTGAAGAAGGACATCAAGGAAGGCTATGGCCTCAATCCAAACAGCTTTGTGCTGCCTCCCCTTGATACGGATTCCGACATCGAAAAGTGGGGCAAGTCTGTCATCGCCGGCGAGGAGAAACGCATCAGCCGAGGTGGTGTGCCCATCTACAATCCGAACATCGCCAAGGTGAAAGTCCATTGGAGCATCTTCGCCGACCATTATTATAACGTCAGCCGACTGAAGGCCAACGCCGAGAAATATCGTCAGGAACTTGTGCAGATGCGTCCCATCGTGGACGACCTGCTTCACGACCTCTCCAACCAGGTGAAGAACTTCTATGCCGACTATCCATTGCAGCAAAGCATCGACAAGTGTGCCCAGTTCGGCTTGATATTCTATTTGAGTTCCGAAGAGAAAAAGCAGATCGAGGCCGAGAAACTCCAGAACACCATCGAATTCTAGGTAATGAAAATCATTGACACCCATTGCCACCTGATATCCAAGGCCTTCACATCCGATGTGGAGGCCTGCATCTTGCGTGCCCAAGAGGCAGGCGTCACCAAGATGCTCCTCGCATGCTGCGACGAAACGGAATTCCCCCAAATCATGGAACTCTGCCGCAAGCATCCCGGTGTGCTCTTTCCGAGCATCGGCATCCATCCCGAAAATATGGCCGACGACATCGAGGCGCAACTCGCCGCCACCAAGCGACTGCTCGACGAATACTGTTGCCCCGTTGATGGCCGACCGACACGAAAACTCCCCATCGGAGAAATAGGCTTCGACCTCTATTGGGACAAGACGCGCTTTGCCGACCAGCAGAGGATCCTCTCGGAACAGTTCGACTGGGCACTGGCCTACGACCTGCCCGTGCTGCTCCATATTCGCGATGCCATGCAGGAATTTATCGACTTCCTGCACCAATACCTTTTAAATAAATATAAAAGCGATGTAAATGCTGCCAATGGCCAACGCCTGCGGGGGATCCTCCACTGTTACAGCGGCGATGCCCGACAAGCAAGCGAAGCCATGGAGCTGGGAGATTTCATGATTGGTGTAGGCGGTACACTGACATATAAAAACAGCAAAGTCCCCGAAGTTGTGAAGACCATTGGCATTGACCGCATCGTGCTTGAAACCGATTCTCCCTACCTGGCGCCCATCCCCCATCGCGGGCGTCGCAACGAACCATCCTACACCGCCGATACCGCCCGATTCCTTGCTGAACTGCTGGAAATGCCCCTCGAAGAAGTGGCAAAAACGACCACCGGAAACGCCGAAAAACTCCTCGGAATCTGAAATCCCGAAGCTGGCACGAACACGGCCAAAAATCACGTTCGTCGGCAAAATTATCGACGAAATGCACAAAAAAACCGACGAAATACATATCAAAAAGAGATATAAATACTTATATTTGCACTCGGAAAACTGTGAATCCAAAACAATACACAACTTACAAACCATTTAATAACAACTTTTAAAACACAACTCAATGAAAAAGTTCTTTTTGACGCTGGCTGCCGTAGCTGCTATGGTTCCAGCATTCGCACAGGAGGCTGCCGAAACTGTTGAGGAGTCTTCTAACTTCCACCACGTACTCAAGACCGAGTTCATCGACGGTGGTCCTGCCTTCATGGCATTCGTAGCCCTCGCCCTCGTTCTCGGTATGGCATTCGTTATCGAGCGTATCATCTACCTGAATCTTGCCGAAGTTAACACCAAGAAGCTCGTTTCTGAAGTTGAGAGCGCCCTCGAGGCTCACAACGTTGACCAGGCTCTTGAGATCAGCAAGAACACCCGTGGTCCTATCGCTTCTATCTTCACCCAGGCTCTCATCCGTCTGAAGGACGGTCAGTCACTTGAGCAGGTTGATGCCGCCATCACTTCTTACGGCGCTCTCCAGAGCGGCAAGCTCGAGACCAACCTCTCTTGGATTACCCTCTTCATCGCTATGGCACCATCCCTCGGATTCCTTGGCACCGCCATCGGTATGATCCAGGCATTCGACGACATCGTTAAGGCTGGTGATATTTCTCCAACAGTCGTTGCATCTGGTATGAAGGTCGCTCTTATCACCACCGTAGGCGGTATTATCGTAGCCCTCGTACTTCAGGTATTCTACAACTACCTCCTCTCCAAGGTTGAAGGTATCGTAGGCGACATGGAGGATGCATCTATCTCCCTCCTCGACGCTATCATCAAGATGAAGAAGTAATCAATAACAGAATTCCTTAAAAATGAAAAATATATCTAAAATCGCGCTGGTGATCGGTCTGATCGTGTCGCTGGTTGTGCTCATCCTCTACTTTGTTGGAGGTGATACCACTGCCTTGACATCAACAGGTGCCGAGACCACAGCGCCCAAGAATCTTGACCTGATGCTCTATTGGATCTACATTACTGTAGCCATCGGTGTCATCCTCTTGATCATCTTCGCTATCAAGACTGTGATCACCATGTTCCAGACCGATCCTAAAGAGGCCATCAAGTCCATCGTTACCGTAGCTGCGTTCTTCGTTCTCTTGATCGTTTGCTACGTTATCAGCCCCGAGAAGGAGTTTTCACGCGTCGTTAATGGTGAGGTAGAGACCTATTCTCAGACCACCATGAAGATGATTGACATGTGGCTCTATTCTATCTACTTCCTCCTTGCAGCAACAGTTGTTCTCGTAGTACTCTTTGCAGTTAAACGATTCATCTCCAAATAAGAATTGACCTATGGCGAAAAAGAAAAGAAAAGCACCGAGCATTAACTCGTCTTCAAGTGCCGACTTGGCATTTACCCTGCTTATCTTCTTCCTCGTGGTCACTTCTATGGATACTGACGAAGGTCTGGCACGACTTCTCCCCCGTTGGGTTCCCGAAGATCAAATTCAAGATCAGGAAATCAAAAAGCGTAACATTCTCAACGTCATGGTCAACAAGGATAACGCAATCCTTATGGGCGATGACTACATTGAGGGTTCTGTCGAAAAGCAGAACGAGCAGATACGCAAGAAGGCTATCGAGTTCATCACCGCAACTGGTCAGTTCGCTGGTGACCGTGGCCCTGAAATGAAGGAAGTCGATCCAGAAAAGTCTCCAGAACTTATGAAACTCATCGTGGCTAAAGACCCAACCGTTCGTGTTGCCAAGAGCCACGTAATTTCCCTGCAGTCTGACTACGGTACAAGCTATGAGAAGTATATCCAGCTTCAGAACGAGCTTGTTGCCGCCTACAACACACTGCGTCAGGAGGCTGCACAGAAGTATTTCCAGAAAGACTACGACGAAGAGGTTCTTTCACAAGACGAAGCAAAGGCTTTGAAGGACCTTTATCCTATGAACATCTCTGAGGCTAACGCCAAGTATTAATTATAATCAGGAAAACAACTATGAGCAAATTTAATAAAGGCGAAAAAAGAGGAATGCCTGAATTGAACACCTCATCACTTCCTGACTTGGTGTTCTCCATCCTGTTCTTCTTTATGTGCGTAACCCACATGCGTGAGGATACTCCAATCGTAAAGGTCAACACTCCCCGTGCCGACCAAGTTACCAAGCTCGAGAACAAGTCTCTTGTTACCACCGTTCTCATCGGTAAGCCACGCGACACCCGTCGTGGTTCTGAGGACCTCATCCAGTTCAACGATGACTTCCTCGATATGAAGAACGTTCAGGCTACCATGGAGGCTGCTCGTGAGTCAATGAAGGAGGCAGATCGTCCAAAGATGCAGATCTCTATGAAGATTGACCGCAACTGCAAGATGGGTATTGTTACCGAACTCAAGCAGGAACTTCGTAAAGCTCAGTGTCTGAAGATTAGCTACGCTGCCAAGAAGTAATTCGCGGCACAGTAATACCCATATCAAGACCGCAATCAATCCACGTGTTTGGTTGCGGTCTTTTTCGTTTCACGATGAAATCATTTCTGAAACTTCTACTGTCATTCATCCTGCTGCTTCCCGCCGTCTCTCAGCGCGGAGAGGCCGATGATCGTGTGCCGGCATTCCCTGGCGCCGAAGGATATGGCAGATATACTACAGGAGGACGCGGAGGGACTGTCTATCACGTCACCAGCCTTGCCGACGATGGCAAGGAGGGCACACTCCGCTGGGCCATCCAGAAGAAGGGCAGGCGCACCATCGTCTTCGACGTTTCTGGCACCATCTTCCTTACTTCTGCCCTGGCAGTCCGCAACGGCGACCTCACCATCGCCGGACAGTCGGCTCCCGGCGACGGCATCTGCGTGGCCGACTATCCTTTCACACTAAACGCCGACAACATCATCATCCGATATATGCGGTTCCGCCTTGGCAATCGTCACGTCACCGAGCACGAAGGCGACGGACTGGGCGGTATGGACCGCAAGAATATCATCATCGACCACTGCTCTGTCAGCTGGAGCATCGACGAATGCCTCTCGGTCTATGGCAGCTCCAACATCACCGTACAGTGGTGCATCGCCGACCAAAGTCTGGTAGCAGCAGGTCACTCGAAGGGCAACCACGGCTATGGAGGCAACTGGGGCGGTAGTGGCGCCAGCTATCATCACAACCTGCTCGCCCATCATTCGAGCCGCGTGCCTCGTCTGGGGCCACGTCCAAGCACACAGCTCGACGAACGTATGGACCTTCGCAACAACGTCTTCTACAACTGGGCTGGCAATGGCTGCTATGGAGGCGAAGCCATGCACGTCAACATTGTCAACAACTACTACAAGCCAGGGCCTGCCACCGACAAGCGCAATGCCACCATTCGTCGCAGGATAGCATCGGTGAATATCCGCACCACCTCCTACTGCGATCGTAAGGTGGACGAAGCCGGCAACGTCACAGGCAACTCATGGCTCCCTACCTGGCACGTGTGGGGTAAATACTACCTCAGCGGAAATGTCAATCCCGACTTCGACGATGTTACTGCTGACAACTGGACCTACGGTTTCTACAACCAGATCGACGCGTCGGGCAACGACGGCACCTACACTGCCGAAACCAAGGACACCATCCGACTCTCCAGTCCCATCACCTACGAGCTGACCACCACCCACTCGGCAGAACAAGCCTATCTGAAGGTGCTCGACTTTGCTGGAGCAAGCCTGCATCGCGACAGCCACGACCAACAGATTGTCAACGACACCCGCAACCGTTCGGCTTCCTTCACTGGCAAGGACTGCTATCCCGGGCTCGTCAACACGCAGGACGACAACCGGCCTGCCGATGCCGACGAAAGCTGGTCGGCCTGGCCTTTACTCAATAGCGAACTTCCCAATGAAGACTCCGATCGTGACGGCATGCCCGACGATTGGGAATCGTTGATGCAGCTCGACCCCAACGACCCAGCCGATGGAGCTGCACTCAGCAGCAACGGCTACACCAATCTCGAAAACTATCTCAACATGCTGGTCGAAGAGATCACTTTCGCGCAAAACGCTAACGGCTTCCCGATGGAGGGCAACCAGGAATCGTCCATCGAAAGCCATACTTTCGAAACTCCCTCCGACCTCTACAGCATCGATGGACGCCTCGTGGCACGCAACATCCCCGATGCCGAACTCGTCAAGTTGGCCAAAGGCTTTTACATCTACAAGGGGAAAGGCATCCTCATCCGCTAAGCAAATTCACGCCCATCCCTTAAACCCGAAACAAGAATATTCCTCTAATATATCAAACATAAACAAAATCACATTATGACATTCAAACGAATACTATTGAAGTTGAGCGGCGAATCGCTCATGGGCGAACAGAAGTACGGCATCGACGAACAGCGTCTGGCCCAGTATGCCCAGCAGATCAAGCAGGTTGTCGATATGGGCATCCAGGTAGGCATCATGATTGGCGGCGGCAACATCTTCCGTGGCCTTTCCGGAGCCAACAAGGGCTTCGATCGCGTCAAGGGTGACCAGATGGGCATGCTTGCCACCACCATCAACGCCCTGGGTCTTTCGTCTGCCTTGAAGGCTGTAGGCGTAGAAGGTCACGTCTTCACCGCCATCCACATGTTCCCCATCGGTGAGCAGTTCTCCAAGTGGCGTGCCATCGATGCTATGGAGAAGGGCGAGGTAGCCATCTTCGCAGGCGGCACAGGTTGTCCCTACTTCACAACCGATACTGGCTCAGCACTGCGTGGCATCGAGATCGAGGCCGACGTGATGCTCAAGGGCACACGCGTCGATGGCATCTACACCGCCGACCCCGAGAAGGATCCGACGGCCACGAAGTTCGACAAGATCACCTACGACGAGATCTACAACCGCAAGCTCAAGGTGATGGACCTCACTGCCACCACCCTTTGCCAGAACAACAAGCTGCCTATCATTGTCTTCAACATGGACAAGCCGGGCAACCTCGTGAAACTTCTGTCGGGCGAGAATCTGGGCACCCTCGTTTACGAAGGCTAAGCCCACCAAATCTTTCCCATTGTATAATAATGGTCTAAAAATCTGTCTTTAAGGGCAAAAATATTTCCATTTTCTTGGAATTTTCAAAGAAATGTCTTATCTTTGCCCCCACAAAAACACAAAAACCTTTATATCTATGTTAGACGTTAAGAAAACCATTAAAGATGTTGAAAGCAGGATGGAGCTTACCGTGCTGCATCTTGAGGATACCTTCGACCACATCCGTGCAGGCCGCGCAACCGTGAAGTTGCTCGACGGCATCAAGTGTGAGTGCTATGGAACCATGATGGAGATCAGCCAGTGCGCCAACTGTTCTTGCCCCGATGCCAAGAGCATCGTCATCCAGCCTTGGGACAAGAGCATGCTCAAGGTCATCGAAAAGGCCATCATCAACTCCTCGCTTGGCATTATGCCCGAGAACAATGGCGAGATCCTTCGCATCGGTCTCCCACCAATGACCGAAGAGCGCCGTCGACAGCTCTCCAAGCAGTGCAAGACCGAGGCCGAGAATGCCAAGGTTGCTATCCGCAATATCCGTCGCGACGCCATTGAAACGCTCAAGAAGGACATCAAGAATGGCCTTCCTGAAGACGTTGAGAAGGATGCCGAAAACACGATTCAGAAGGCTCACGACAAGTTCATCAAGAACCTTGAAGCTGTCTATGCTGCCAAGGATCGTGAGATCATGAGCGTCTGACGCACTTCTCTCAACAGCAGGATGAGAGGACTCGTCGTCAGAAACACAGGATTCTGGTATATGGTTCTTCCTGAGGGCAAATGCCTTCGGGAAGAATCATTGCGTTTTGCACAGGCGGGGTTCGACGACGGGCATCCCGTGGCCGACAGCCTCGTGCCCTGCAAGGTGAAGGGCAACTTCCGCCTCAAGGGCATCCGCACCACCAATCCCGTGGCAGTGGGCGATGTGGTCAACTACGAGATGAATCGCGAAGGGTTCGCCTTCATCAACCGCATCGAGACGCGACGCAACTACATCATCCGGCGTTCGAGCAACCTGTCGAAGCAGGCCCACATCCTCGCCAGTAACCTCGACCAGGTAATGCTCATCCTTACCGTGGCGCACCCTGCCACGGCCACCACATTCATCGACCGCTTCCTCGCCACTGCCGAAGCCTATCGCGTGCCTGCCGTCCTCGTCATCAACAAGATGGACATATACACCGACGATGAAAAACGATATGCCGATGACCTTGCCTATCTCTATCGCTACATCGGCTATCCCGTCCATCTCATCTCGGTCAAGACCGGCGAAGGCCTGGACGGACTGCGCGACCTGCTCAAGGGCAAGACCACGCTCCTGGCGGGCAACAGCGGCGTGGGCAAGTCCACGCTTCTCAACTGCCTCGTCCCCTACGCCAACGCCAAGACCGCCGAAATCAGCGACACCCACGACCAGGGTATGCACACCACCACCTTCTCGGAGATGTACGAAATGATCGATGATGATTCAACAAAGGGTTGCTGGCAGAGCGAGGGGCACGACAACACCTATCTCATCGACACCCCCGGCATACGCGGCTTCGGCACCATCGAATTCGAGAAGGAGACCGTCGGGCACTATTTCCCCGAGATCTTCCGCATCTCAGCCGAATGCCGTTTCGGCAACTGCACCCACACCCACGAACCTGGCTGTGCCGTGCTCACCGCACTACAGGAACACCGCATCAGCCAATCACGCTACGACAGTTATCTGAGTATCCTCGACGACGAGGACGAAGGGAAATATCGCGAATGAGACTGTACACTCTCATCATATCACTCCTATCCCTCATCGCCACCGTTCATCCAGCGATGGCACAAGAAGTTGTGCCGCTCGTCCAATCCTCAACCGACCTTGACTCTCTCCTCACCCAACTCGGAAAGCGGGCCCTCAAACAAAAGGACCTCGAACTTGGATATCTCGATCTGAAAGCCTATACCACAGGAACCTCACAATGTCTCCGTCGCGGCCTTGTCGCCCGGCTCATCCCTCATCTTCTTCCTTTCCAGTCACACACCAACGAACGTCTTGGCTTCGAGGCCATGAGCCACGTCCACTACCAGTGGCCCAGTGATATGCACCTCAATACGGTCGGCTTGAAGTCCAACAGCCTGCGAAAGGCACGCAATGTGATGGAGAAACTCTACGAGGGTATGCTCCCGGCTTACGCGGTGCGCCATCATGGCGACTACGGCAGCACCCGATCGTTCGTCCTCCCCTTCTACGACCAGGGACTCAAACGCTACGACTTCCAGCTTCTTCCCATCCACGACAGCACCTATGTGAGGCTACGTGAAGCGGGCATCAATCCCGACACGCTCGACCTCTGTCTCATCGGCTTCAAACCCAAACATTATCATCACACCCTGCTCAAAGGCAATGTGCTCATCGACCGCCGCACGCTCAATGTACTTGGCTTCAAATGCAGCGGACATCTCGACCTGGCCCGATTCCAGACCACCATACACTACGCCCCCGACACGCTGCACGGCAACGTCATCGTGCCCAGTAGCAGCGACCTCAGCATTCGCTACCACATCCTCAACACCTACGCCCGCAACGACTATCACACCCTCTATCATTACGTCGATTTCACACCCTTTGACAGTCTGGACAAAAAGACAGTTCCGCTCGACCTTACGAGGTTCTACCAGGAAGAGAAGATCGAAGAAATGGACTTCGATGCCCTGCGTCCCATTCCCGTTCCCCCGACCATCGACTCGCTGATCTATGCTCCTCGCCCATCCTCCAGCTCCAGGCCACATCGTCAACGTCGCAAGATCTACCGCGGACTGGAAGAGTTCTCCGAGACGTTGTTCGACGGCACACGTTTCGGCCCCGAGGACAATCGCCTCCGCATCTACGGCCCGCTCGACCCCTCCTATCTGGGTTACGACAAGTTCAACGGCTTTACCTTCCGCGAACGTGCCCGCTGGACAAAGCGCCTCCACAACGACACCGAGCTCTTCATGCGCGGCGAACTGGGCTATGCCTTCCGACTACGCGAGTTACGTTACCGCCTTCTTGCCGAATGGACCTACCTGCCCAAGCGACGCGGACGCTGGACCTTCGAGGTTTATCGCAACAACTCCACCTTCTCCAACAAGTTCATCCGCACCGTCAACGATGCGCTCAAGGCAGACAAAGCCAAGGACATCAACTTCGATTCGCTCGGCATCGAATACTACAAGCGCTACGAAGTTGAACTGAAGCATAGCTTCGAAATCACCAACGGCTTGATGCTCCACACCGGCGTGGAATACTCCTTCCGCAATCCCGTACGTCATGGTCGTCGAAAGATCTCCAAGGAGCGTCTCGATGAGCTCGTTGATTCGTATTATGCCGATTTTGCACCCTACATTCGTCTCGAATGGACCCCACGCCAGTATTATTGGTACAAGAATGGCTACAAGGAATATATCCACAGCCCTTCTCCGACTATGGCTTTCGAAATCTCACGTGCCATCCCAAGCGCATTCGGCACCGACAGCAACTACGGCCGCATGGAGTTCGATATGCAGCAGACCATCCGACTGCAACGCACCCGCTACCTCTCCTATCACTTCGGCATGGGCAAGTTCTTCAACCAGAAGGGCGAATATTTCATCAATTACCGTTATTTCGAGCGCAGCAAGTATCCCACCGTGTGGGAAGACGACCGCATCGGCGGCACGTTCCATCTGCTCGATGACTACTGGTATGCCTCGTCGCCAAGCTACGTGCAGCTTCATGTAATGCACGAGACGCCCTTCGGCCTGTTCCATATGCTGCATCCGCTCTCCCGCTTCGTCATCAAGGAACGCATCTACCTCGGCGCACTATGGACCGAAGGACACAGCCTCTTCCACGAACTAGGCTATGGCATCGACAACAACTATCTCAACGTCGGATTCTTCGTAGGCTTCAAGGATGCGAAATACTACGATTTCGGTTTCAAATTGCGCATCGAAATCGGGCGACACATCTAGTACAAAGGGGGTAAAAAAGAAAAGAAGGCCATCTCACGACGTCCTTCTTCCGTTAACCTTAAATCTAATACCATGAAAAACACGGTGCAAAGATAAGACCTTTTTTTATACCATACAAATATTTCAGTAATTATTTTTATCAAGGATAGCATTTTTTAACATTTCAAAGGGATTTTAACGAAATGCAAGTACATTTTTTTACAATTCGCTTCGATTTGTAAACGCAATTTAACGTTTCAAACTGATAGCAGAAACGATTCTTCCCGTACCAATTCCTTCTTTTCGAGCAGAAAAGACCTCTTTCGAATGTTCGAAAGTGCACCAGGGCGTACAATCTATATGTTGTAAGTCCATTCCAGCCTCCATCATGTCCATCACATTGCTTTGCCAAAGGTCGATGTGCGGCTTCGGGAGCAGCAGTTTTCCATTGGGGCCCCAAAGGCTTCGCCTCACGCAATCACCGCGACCCGCCTTCACAAAGGCGTTGGCTACATCCTCGCCCACCTCATAAGCCATAGGGCTGATGCTCGGACCAATCATACCTAGCACATCCGACATTCGGCAACCCATTTCCTCACGCATCTTCTGCAAAGTCAGGCCGACAATATGCCCCACCGTGCCGCGCCAACCCGCATGGACAGCAGCCACCACCTCCTGCATAGGGTCATAGAGCAGCACAGGCACGCAGTCGGCTGTATGCACGCCAATCCACATCCCTTTCTCGCGTGTGATCACCGCATCGGCATCCACAGGCTGGCGCTCCAGGTCCATATCCATCGGCGTATGGGCATCCACCACCACGATGGTTGTACCATGCACCTGCTGCGGCATCCACACACCCTGTCCCGGATGCTTGCAATCCCTCATCGAGCAGAAGTGCTCTATTCCCGTCTGCCCATTGAAGAGCACCGACTGCAGGACGCTGCCCCTCTCATTTGCTATCTTTATCATATTTATTCTCAATTTTTCGGCAAAGATATAGCATTTTTTTGAAATAACAAAGGAAATCGAAACAAAATAATCATTCTCTGAAAATGACTTGTCCATTTTCTAGCTCGAAAGAATCGAAAATAGGAGAAATAATAAAGAGATTATGTATAATTTCGAGCTTTACAGCTTTTATAATTTGTAATTATCTTGCGTCAGAAATATGGTGATCCAGACAAATTATCAATCTTAACCGTCATAAAGCACTCTGACGGCCGACACGATGCTTCCGCAATTGGATTGAGCACTCTGACGGCCGTCACAATGCTTGCTACCACAGAAAATGACACTCTGTCGGCCGATACAATGCTTGCTACGACAAGAAATAACACTCTGACGGCCGTCACGATGCTTGCTACGACAAGAGATAACACTCTGACGGCCGTCACAATACTTGCTACGACAAGAAATAACACTCTGTCGGCCGTCACAATGCTTGCTACGACAAGAAATAACACTCTGTCGGCCGTCACGATACTTGCCACTACAGGAAACAACACTCTGTCGGCCGTCACAATGCTTATTACGATAAGAAATAGCACTTTGTCGGCCGTAATGATACTTGATACTACAGGAAACAACACTCTGTCGGCCGTAATGATGCTTGCTACAATCGAGGCATAACCACTCCTGGCCAAGAATGGTTATGCCTCAGATTGTGACTCACCATTCCACTTTTTGAGTGGTTTTTTTCAGTACCTTTTGGACAGAATAGGAGTAAAACACGCGAAATAACGCATATTTTTTGGTGATATAGGCGATTGTTCCGTTTTTTTTCTTATCTTTGCAGCGAACATTCCGCGTTGTTCGATGTTTATTAGAGTACATTAATCACCACATCAAATGAAAAAGTCAATCATTTTCATCATCGTTGCACTGCTGACGCTGGCATCGTGCAGCACCGAGAGACGTGCCCTCAACCAAATGCGCCACCTCACCCATCAGGTTGAGACCAAGGGCGAGTATTACGATGTAGAAGACTGGCAGAAGGCATATGCCGACTTCCGTGCCATCGACGACAGGATGGATATCAAGAAACTTACCAACGAACAGGCTGCCGAATATGGCGAACTGAAGGGTCGCCTGGTTTCGAAGTTTGCCAAATGCTCGGTACAGAGCGTAGTCAATTCAGTCACCAACTACATCAAACAAGGAACGGGCATCATCAAGGGTGTCATCGACGGCTTGCTCAAATAGGCAATCGCTACACTACAATGGAAAAAGTTGCTACCACTAATTTTATTTGCGAACCATTTCACTCCGACTTCTCGGGGCATCTCACCCTGAGTGTGCTCGGCAACCATCTGCTCAACTGTGCTGGCCAGCACGCTTCGGCACGCGGCTTCGGCATGGCGCGTCTCAATCAGGAGGAACATACGTGGGTGCTCTCGCGCATGGCCATCGAATTTGACGAACTACCTCGCCAATACGAGAAGTTCGAAATCGACACCTGGGTCGAAAACGTCTATCGACTGTTCACCGACCGTAACTTCGCCTTCCGCGATAGCGAAGGGCGCACCATAGGCTATGCACGCACGGTATGGGCGATGATCGGCTTGACGAGCCGCAAGCCCTTGGACGTAGAACACCTCTACGGCGGACTCATCCCCTCCTACGTTTATCCCGAGCGTGAATGTCCCATCGAAAAGCCCGGACGTATCAAGGTGACCGCCAAGGAGCCTTCCGACTCGTTCGTGGCCCACTACAGCGACATCGACATCAACGGACACGTCAACAGCGTCCGCTACATCGAGCATGTGATGGACCTCTTCACCATCGACTATCTGCGCCAACATCGCCTCTACCGATTCGAGATCGCCTACGTGAGCGAAAGTTTCTGCGGCGACAAGCTGCACCTATTTGTGTCGAAGGACGAAGACGAGACCTACTCGGTGGAAGTGCGTCAGGCCGTGACCGAGATACCCGTCTGCCGTTGCAAGCTGTTTTTCAAGGTATGACCCACGTTTGGAACATCTACGAGCCTTGCGATCCGCAGGATTTGGGCGACGATCCGTTCGACATCTTCGTCTATACGCTGCGTCGCGAAGAGGCGCCGTTGCTCAATGCGCCCATCTATCTGGAGGGGCGCCGTTGCCGCATCGTCGCCATCGCCAAGGACCATAGCAAGACCGAGGTCTTCGGGTTCGGCGAAGAGCAGTATCATAAGGTTTGCGTCGTTCCTGCGCTATAAAACGACATTTTTTATATGGATGATGAACTCTATCGGGAAATGGATCCGGAAGATTCCTTCTACATGGGGACAAGATATTGCGCCGACTGCCACTTCTGCCGATATCAGCAGGATGGCAGCCGACGCTGCTCAGTGACTGGACGCAGGATCACGGAAGACTCTGAGGCTTGCGCCAACTTCATGTAAATCGGACCTACAAGACATGCGACGGGCCGTCAGAAAGTGACAAAAGGGGAGAAGATGTTTCCAAGTATTCATTTGGCAAATGTTTTTTTACTTCTCCAGTAAACCGATTACCTCTTCGAAAGAATCAGCTCGGAGCATCACTTCAGGCCAAGGCTTGTTGACCACATTCCGTCGGCTCAAGCCCTCGAACATCACAAACAGGTCGTCCCAGAACCCGTTGATATTCCAGAACAGGATCTTCTTGCTGTGAATGCCGATGGTGTTGGCTGCCATAACGGTGAACACTTCGTCGAGCGTGCCCACACTACCCGGAAGCGCGAGGATGATGTCCGATTGACTGACGAGTACATCCTTGCGCTCGTTGAGGTCGCGGGTGAGAATCCGTTCACTGAGATAGGTGCTCACGCGGTTTCTTTCGAGCAATATCTGCGGTATGACACCCAGCACGCCACCTCCCGCCTCGCGAACGGCCTTGGCCAAGGTCTCCATCAGGCCGCAGTTGGCTCCTCCACATACCAGCATCTTGCCATGCTCACCCATCCATCGGCCCAAGCGTGCGGCCTCTTCGTAATAGACCTTGTCCATACGATTGGACGAAGAACAGAATATACCAATCTTTTCCATAGCCTAAACCTTATTTCCAGCCAGCATCCTGAGTTCCCGGCTCTCGACCACCTGCTGTCCCTTCATATGCAGGCTGCAGATAAGCATCGCCTTGGCCACTGCCTCGGTTGACATAGGTTCCATGGAACGCATAATTCCGACCTTATTGAGCATCTTCAAGGCCACGACGCCTACGCGCTCGCCCCATCGGTCGGAGTTGCGGCGGATGAGCGAGGGCGGACGTACGATGATAGTGTTGGCAAAACCAAGCCCCTTGACTGCCTCCTCGAGCTTACCCTTCATCTTCATATAGAAGACCGATGACTGCGGATTGGCGCCCATAGATGACATCAGAACAAGGGTGGGCACCCCGTTCTCACGTGCAGCCTTGGCAAAGTTGAACTGATAGTCGTAATCGACCTTCCACTGCGCATCCTGCGAACCAGCAGCGCGGAGCGTTGTACCCAGGCACGAGAACAGCACATCGCCTTGGATCTCGGACTTCCAGTTGTCTATCTGTTCGAAATCGACAATATGCGTCTTGACCATAGGGTCAGAGATGGTGAGCGGACGACGCACGAAGACATGGATGGCGTCGAATACAGAATCCTGAAGCAACAGATCGACCAGATCCTTGCCGGTAGCGCCCGTGGCGCCGATGATGATGGCATTCATTTTTAAACAAAAGGACGCCCCACTGAGGTGAGGCGCCCGGAAATAGCTGGAATAAACTAATAAAAGTGGGTATCAAATACCGAGCGATGCGCAGATCTTCTTGAGGGTCTCATCAGCAGCGGCACTTGCCTTAACATAGTCGCCGTCGAATGCTGCAGGAACCTCGCAGTAGAACTTGATCTTTGGCTCGGTGCCCGAAGGACGTACGCTGACCTTGGCGCCATTCTCGGTGAAGTACTGGAGCACGTTGCTGGTAGCTGGCATATCGAGGTCGCTTACAGTGCCGCTCTTGCAATCAACCTGCTTGAGTGTCTTGAAGTCCTTAGCAAGCACAACAGGCGAGCCACCCAGTTCCTTCGGAGGATTGTTGCGGAAGTTCTCCATCATAGCCTTGATCTCGTCGGCACCCGACTTACCTGGCTTAACTACCGATACGGCCTTCTCCTTCTGGAATCCGTACTCCTTGTAGATGTTGAGGAGCAGATCGAACAGCGTCATACCGTTGTCCTTTGCCCAAGCTGCGATTTCGCAGATGAGGCAGATGGAAGC
>CACXTQ010000070.1:0-3115 GCA_902770595.1 uncultured Bacteroidales bacterium
TGGTGTCAATTACATTGGTAGTGGTGCATTCGCATCATGCCAGGCTCTCGAAGAGATTACGTTGCCGACAAGCTTAGAGTTTATCGGTAGTCGTGCTTTTTATTTATTGTATAACAAAAGAAATCGTTTCTATTGTAATGCCCCTGCTGTCCCCACAACAGCATCCGACGCTTTCAATGTCGAGCGGCTTAAATCTTCTGTCCTCTTCGTCCCCGGGTCCTTGAAAGCCGATTACAAGGCGACCTACCCATGGAGCGAATTCGGCGGAATCTACAACATTGATGGCAGTGACGACATCCAAGAAGTGTCTGTTGATGCGGCCCATGATCCTCTTCAGAAGTGGGATCTCAATGGCAGGAAACTCGTCCAACCTGCGAAGGGGCAGATTTATCTGCATCAGGGTCGAAAGAAAATCGTAAGATAAAATCCGAAGAGTAAACTAACAATAATGCCGACAGAACCCATCTGCCGGCATTTTTAATCAGTCCATCTTCGCCATCGCCTGCTTGAGGTCGGCGATGATTTCATCGACGTTCTCGATGCCAACTCATAGGCTGATTTAGAATGGAATGCTGAGTTTTCAATATGATTCCATTTTAAGCCGCTTACATAATTAATTAAGAAATATTCTGTCAAAATGACGGATATATCTGTATTATGACCTATATTTGTAGCGTAATTTCAATGGAATAAACTTGTATTATTCTTGCATAGACAATTATTCTACCATACACATTATGAAGAAAAGCATTATTACCTTTTTTCTGCCTCTTTTCCCCATCCTCGCAAGCGCATCCAATGCGGAAATTGACGGCATCTACTACAACCTGATAGCCAAAACAGGAGTCGCCAAAGTGACTTCTGGAGATACGAAATATTCTGGAGATATTGTGATACCTCCAAAGGTTACATACGGAGGAGTAGAATACTCAGTTACTGAGATTGAACGAGGTGCTTTCGAATATTGTTATTCGGTTAACTCTGTTGTTATCCCCAATAGTATGGCCTCTATCGGTGAAGGTGCTTTCCAAAATTGTGGATTGAAATCCATTGTTATTCCCAGTAGTGTGACATCCATTGGTTCGGAAGCTTTTTTGGAGAGTTGGTTGTCTTCCATCGTAATTCCAAACAGTGTGACCTTTATAGATGCTTGTGCATTTTCAAATTGCGATTCTTTAACTTCCATTGAAATACAGGGGAGTATTACTTCAATAAGTAATAATCTTTTCGCATATTGTGGATTATTGAACTCTGTCAAGATTCCAAACAGCGTGACATCCATAGAGGGGTGTGCTTTTTCCCATTGCTATTCTTTGTCGTCTATTGATATTCCAAACGGTGTGACCGAGTTTGGGTGGGGAACTTTTTGGGGATGCAGTTCTTTGGAATCCACCATTCTTCCTGAGGGTTTGGAAATGATTCCTCAGGATGCTTTCCGTGATTGCTCATCTTTGAAAACGGTATATATTCCAAATAGTGTGAATTACATCGATGCCTCTGCTTTTTTTAATTGTTCCTCTTTGTCTTCTCTAAAAATCCCCGATCATTTGAGTCATCTTGGTCCTTTTGCTTTCTATGGGTGTCGCTCTTTGTCTTCTCTTACGCTCCCTGAAAGTTTGAATTCTGTCGAAGCGTATGTATTCGGTGGTTGCAGTTCATTGACATCTATCAATATCCCTGAGAATGCTGCATATATTGGTGAATATGCATTCACTAATTGTGTGGCATTAACCACTGTTGAAACTTCAAACAGGGTCGCTTCCATCGGCAAAGGTGCATTTCAGGGATGCAGCAGTTTGAAAACAGTGAGCATAGGGAGTGGCGTGACAAGCATTGACAATCAATCGTTTGCCGGGTGCATAAATTTAGAAGAATTCTATTGTTATCCTAAGAGTGTTCCTTCGACACCGAGTGATGCATTTCAAGATTCGTATATAGAGTATTCCACACTTTATGTGCCAGAAGAGGCATACAATAGTTATTTAACTACTAAGCCATGGAGTGATTTTAAGGAAATAAAGTCACTTTCAGGCACTATTCCCGACCCTCCTCAACCCCAAAAGTGTGCTACCCCGACTATCATGTATCAGAACGGCGAGTTGACATTCATCTGTGAGACTGAAGGTGCGAAATTCGCCAGCGAGATAACTGATATGGATATCCGAAATTATCACGAGGCAAAGGTGTTGCTTACTTTAACATATAACATCAGTGTCTATGCCATGAAGGCTGGATATGAAAACTCCGATGTGGCATACGCCACGCTCTGCTGGACAGAGGCGGAGCCGAAGACAGAAGGCATCGAGGACGGTATTGCCCAGATACCTGTTCGTCCAGTGCTGATTCAGATGTTGGATGGTATAATTAAAGTTACGGGTGCGGAGGATGGACAAGAGATTACCGTCTATGATACGAGTGGTCAGATGCTCGGTCGAGACTTCTGCATCAATGGCGCTGCTGAAATCTCGACAAATTTGCATCGAGGCAGCACTGTCGTTGTGAGAATCGGCGATAAGGCAGTTAGGATTATGGAGAAATAAAACCGACTATTACGATTTTATTCGAAGTATGACTTTTGAAAATGAAGAGATGTAGTTATAAATGCCGACAGAGTCAATCTGCCGGCATTATTAGCACTATTCAGAATTAATGATACTTTTTTATTCTAACACGAATTATCGCGAATTATAGTTATTTTTATAGCAAGTCTAAACATGATACATCTTGCCTAAATAATTCATGTCAATTCGCGATTATTCGTGTTAAAAAAGCATCAGTCCATCTTCGCCATGGCTTGTTCAAGGTCGGCGATGATGTCCTCCACATTCTCGATGCCCACCGAGAGGCGCACCAGGTCGGGGGCTACGCCTGCTTCGCGCAGCTGCTCGTCGGAGAGCTGGCGATGGGTGTGGCTGGCGGGATGGAGCACGCAGGTGCGCGTGTCGGCCACGTGGGTGACGATGGAGATGAAGTCGAGGTTGTCCATAAACTTGATGGCATCCTCACGCGTTCCCTTCAGACCGAAGGCAATGACACCGCAGGAGCCATTGGGCAGGTATTTCTGTGCCAAGGGGTAATACTTGTTGGAAGGCAGTCCGCAGTAGTTCACCCAGCT
>CACXTQ010000070.1:3140-16688 GCA_902770595.1 uncultured Bacteroidales bacterium
TCTTTTCCAACCATTCGGCCACCTTCTGGGCATTGGCGCAATGCTGCTTCATGCGCAGGGCTAGCGACTCAAGGCCGAGGTTGAGGATGTAGGCATTGAAGGGCGAGGGAATGCTGCCCAGGTCACGCATCAGCTGACTGACGAGCTTGGTGGTGTAGGCCATCTTGCCGAAAGCCTTGGTGTAGGTGAGGCCGTGGTAGCTCTCGTCGGGGGTGGTCAGGCCGTGGAACTTGTCGCCGTAGGCATCCCAGTCGAAGTTGCCCGAATCGACCACGGCGCCACCTACCTGTGCGGCGTGTCCGTCCATATATTTGGTGGTGGAGTGGGTCACGATGTCGCAGCCCCATTCGAAGGGACGGCAGTTGATGGGAGTGGCAAAGGTGTTATCGACGATGAGGGGCACACCATGCTTGTGAGCCATCTTGGCAAATCGCTCGATGTCGAACACGTTACCGCCAGGGTTGGAGATGGTCTCGCCGAAGAAGCACTTCGTGTTAGGCTGGAAGGCTGCCTCGATGCGCTCATCGTCCCAATCGGGATCGACGAAGGTGCATTCGATGCCGAGTTTCTTGAGCGTCACGCCGAAGAGGTTGAATGTGCCGCCGTAGATGGTGTTGGAGGTAACAAAGTGGTCGCCTGCTTCGCAGATGTTGAAGATGGCGTAGAAGTTGGCAGCCTGTCCCGAGGAGGTAAGGACGGCGCCTACACCGCCTTCGAGGGCGGCAATCTTCTTGGCCACAGCGTCGTTGGTGGGATTTGCCAGGCGGGTGTAGAAGTAGCCGTCGTCCTTCAGGTCGAAGAGACGTGCCATCTGGTCGCTGGTTTCGTACTTGAATGTGGTGCTCTCGTAGATAGGCAACTGCTGGGGTTCGCCTTTCTTTGCTTTCCATCCGCCGTGAACGCAGATGGTCTCGAGGTTTTTCTTCATATTTCTACTCTATTTTTATCAAGAATTAGCGAATTAGAGAATTGTCGGGATGACGGATTCCGCAATCAAAATGCAAAAATAATGTCTTTTTTTGGAAATGCCGTCTTTTTGCCAAAAAAATGCAAGTCCTGATGGTAAATTATCGGATTATTTCGTCTAATTGGAAGGCTAAGACGGCAAATATTTCTTTTCAAATCGAGGTATGACCAATCTTGGCCAAGAATGGTCATTCTTCAGCGGGAGCATAACCAATCTTGGCCAAGAAAGGGTATGCTTCGACAAGATAAAGCACTTTGACGGCCGACAGAGTGCTTTCGCCGATTGGCGCATAACCAATCCTGGCCAAAAATGGTCATTCTTCTGTGGGAGCATAACCAATCTTGGCCAAGAAAGGGTATGCTTCGACAGGATAAAGCACTCTGACGCGCGACAGAGTGCTTTCGCCGATGGGAGCATAACCAATCCTGGCCAAGAAAGGGTATGCTTCGACAGGATAAAGCACTCTGACGGCCGACAGAGTACTTTCGCCGATTGGCGCATGACCAATCTTGGCCAAGAATGGTCATTCTTCTACGGGAGTATAACCAATCTTGGCCAAGAAAGGGTATGCCACGCTTGGATAAAGCATTCTGTCGCGCGACAGCGTGCTTGCGAAGGTTGAGAAAAGGTTTTTGTAATATTTTTGCAAATAACTCCCAATGGATTTGGATAAATCGGAAATAATGTGTATCTTTGCGCTCGAAGTTATGCAAGACTAAGATGAGACGAAAGATTCTGCTGATATTGTTTGTTCTGGTTGTGTCGTTCCAACTCCTTCCGGGAGGGGGCGACTTGTATGCACAGTATGTTTATCCCGTTGTCGGCAAGGTTTTGCATGCCTTGTCGGCGAAGGTTTCTTACAGCGTCAGTGGCGTTTTCTACATCGTAGGTATTCTTGTCCTCCTGCTTTATCCGATATATGCCATTGTGAAATACAAGCAACGAAAACTCGATGTATTTTGGATGGAACTGGAAATGGTGGTGTGGCTCTATGTGTGGTTCTATGGGGCGTGGGGACTGAACTATTGTCAATCGGACTTCTATCATCGTACATCGACGCCTCGTGCGAACTATGACGTTGCGGTCTTGGTGCGCTTTGCCGACGACTATGTGACGAAGCTCAACGAGTCGTATGTCGAGATTAAGAAGGTCGACGAAGCACTGGTGCGGCAGGAAGTTGCGAAGCAATATGCCAGGATGGGGAAAGGGATGGGTATCCATGCTCCATTCTCCGAGCAACCGCGGGAGAAGACCATGCTGCTGACACCGCTTGCGTCGAAGGTGGGCGTGACGGGCACGATGGGGCCATTCTTCGGCGAATTCATTGTCAATGGCGACCTGCTGCCTTGCGAATATGCTGCGGCCTATGCGCATGAACTTTCGCACCTCCTGGGCATCACCAGCGAAGGGGAGGCGAACTTCTACGGATATCTTGCCTGCACGTCGAGTGACGTTCCCGAGATACGTTTCAGCGGCTATCTCTCCATCCTGCATCATGTGCTCCAGGCGTTGCGGGACGTTGGAAGGGAGGAGTACAATCTGATCCACGCTAAGATTCGGCCCGAGATACACCTGCTTGAGTTGGAACGAAGAGTGCATTGGGTGAGCTTATACAGCGAAACCTTGGGCGAGATGCAAGACAAGATCTTCGACTTCTATCTTCGTTCCAATCGCATTGAGGAAGGGCGGAAGAGCTATTCCTCCGTCATCGGCTTGCTGATCAGTTATGAAGATAATAAAAAAATATGATCAAGAATATACTATTCGATTTCGATGGCACCTTAGCCGATACGGCGCAAGGGATTGTGGAAACTTTGCGGGAATCCTTTGTGCGGTTGGGACGACCTGTGCCGAAAGAGGAGGAGATGGTGGCGACCATAGGCCGACCACTTTGGAAGGCATTCCAGACGTTGGGAAATATGACGGAGGAAGAGGCACATCAGGCCGTGGAAGTTTATGCGGGACTTTTTATGCAGTATGAGATTCCGAACATCCGCATGTTCCCAGGCGTTACTGCGATGCTGGAGCAGCTTGCTGAGCGCGGCATCCGCATGGCCATCGTCACTTCGCGCGACCGTCATTCCCTGGACTTGATTCTTCAGAACAATGGCATCGACAAGTATTTCGAGACAGAGGTGACCGTCGATGACCATCTGACTCCCAAACCTGCTCCCGACATGGTGCTTGCCTTGCTCGAAAGGATGGACATCAAGGCTGATGAGACGCTTGTAGTGGGCGACACGACTTTCGACATCGAGATGGGTAACCGCGCAGGCTGCGGGACTTGTGCGGTTACTTGGGGCAACCATTCGTGCGAACTACTCCAATCTGCGCGTCCCGATATGATCATCGATGACCTTGATTCAATATATCACGAATTATCGCAACAAAAATGAAACAAACCATTATTGCCTTGCTGATGCTCCTCTCACTGACTGCATCGGCGCAGGAAACTATCGAAAATCCAACAGAGGGCGCATGCAGCATGGGTGTCCCCGATGCTGTCCGCAATTATGCTCTCAACATCAAGGAAAATGGCGAAAGCCTTGAAACGAACGGTTTTTCAATGGAGTCGGCTATTGTCAGAGGCAAGATTTATGGCTTTGACCGACGGACGTATGGGGAGAAGATGAGCGCTGAGGTGAAGGTCTTTATCTTCAATCCGTTTTTGGGCGAACAACTCTCGTATTCGGGTCGAATCAACTCCGACAACTCCTACGAAATCCAGGTGCCGATGACGACAAAACATCAGACGGTGTATTTGGGGGCAAATCCGATTATCAGCAGCGATATTTTAATCTCTGCTGGAAAAACCGTGGTTGTGGATTTCGATTTTCAGCAGATTAACGAGCCGTGGGAACTGCCCAATGGCCGCTTGATTCCCTATTTTTCGGGCGAGAATGTTGACATCAACTATGCCTTGTCGTTGGGCGTGTCGCGCAGTTTGAATCAGGAATTGCTCAACTATCCGTCCGCTGCGGAAAAAATATCGAGGTTCACGATGAAGGAGTACAAGGATTATGTTTTGGATTTCTTTGAGGATTTCAATACCCGTATCGACACAATGCCAGTTACAAAACGTGCAAAAGAGTATCTGAGAATCCTTATGAAATCAGAAGAGGCGTATTACCTTTCGATGGGAAGCTTCTGGATAGAAAACGCCTACCGCACAGCCAACGGCAAGAGTTACAATGACTCAATCCCCGAATTCAAGAAGCCAGTGATTGACGAGAGTTACTTGGATTATCCCAAAACGCTTGATCTTGACAATGTCATGATGTTTTATGCTGACAAATTCAGTTATAATATCTCCTATTGGAATGGCCGCGTTATCTATGACCTTGAAAAAAGCGCTGTGGATGTGGAATCGTTCAAAAACGAAATTTTTGGCGAGGGCGACAGTTATTTCAAAGATTTCATCAAGTTGCAGGAATATTGCCAACCGTTGTCCGAACAGGCTGTCGTACCAGATTCCATCATCGCTGAAATTGAAAAGATGCGTTTCCCGTTTTATGCAGATTATGTAAAAGCCAAGAATGCCGAAATCACTGCAAAAATCACGGAAGAAAAAGCTCGTGGCGGCTACTATGTGCATCAAGCGAGCGAAAGCACGGGCGATTCGTTATTTGTAGATTTGATAAAGGATTTCAAGGGCAAAGTGGTTTTCATTGATTTTTGGAACACTTGGTGCGTTCCCTGCCGTCAAGCCTTCAAGGATATGGAGCCCATGGAGAAAGAATTTGAGGGTAAGGATGTCGTATTCTTGTTCATTGCCGACGAATCGTCTCCGCAGAGGGTGTACGATGGAATGATAGTCTCGATGAAGGGCCATCATTACCGCCTTAATAATGCCCAGGCGTCGTCATTGAGACAAAAATGGGGCTTTCCAGGCATCCCGTCATATGTCATCGTTGGCAAGGATGGATCTGTTAAGGACTTCCACACCGGCTTCAAGGGCGTGGATTATTATCGGGCAAAGATTGAGAGAGAACTCAATTAATTCGTGATAAAGAAAGGAGCCCTAATCATTGATTAGAGCTCCTTGAATGGGGGTACCCGAAGTGGGACTCGAACCCACACAGCCGTACGGCCACTAGTCCCTGAAACTAGCGCGTCTACCGATTCCGCCATCCGGGCATGTCTCGAAGACTGCGAAACTGTGGTTTGTTTCAGTTTTGCGGGTGCAAAGATAGTGATTTTTCATCGAATCTCCAAATTTTATGGGGATTTTTTTTGTATTTTGTGCGATTTTCTTTATCTTTGCCCCCGAAATGAAGAATAATTGATAATTTGACCACTCAAAAATGAAAAGAAAGTTCTGGACCGACTTCTTCTGGCTGCTGGTGTTCGCCTTTGTCGGCACACTCATCATGGTGCTGGCTATTATACCCATCTCTGCTTTGACGCGCGACACGTTGATGCTGCATCTTATCCAATGGGGACAGACCTTGCTGATCATGCTGCTGCCAGCCATCCTGTGGACCATCCTTTATAAGAAGGAACGCGTGAGCGAGGTGATGCATACGCGGATGACTTCGTGGAAGGTGATTGCCTTGATTGTTGTGCTGATGATTGTCAGCCTGCCTGCGCTCGATGCGTTGGCTACGACTTGCGAATCACTGCCGCTGCCTGAGCCTTTGGCCACGTGGGCCAAGAACAATGCCGAAGCGCAGCAGATGGCGGTGGACACGATGCTGGGGCTGAAGGGTGTCGGCGGATGGTTCGAACTCATCATGCTGATGTGTGTCGGTACGGCGCTGGGCGAGGAGTGGATGTTCCGCGGTGCCCTGCTTCGTTGCTTCAAAGGCTATGACAAGCACTGGGCAGCAGTTCTGGTAGGTTTTCTCTTCTCGCTGATCCATCTCGAAGCCTACGGATTCATTCCGCGCTGGCTTTTGGGAACAGGTTTCGTCTATCTGGTCTATTGGACGGGTTCCATCTGGCCCAGTGTCATTGCCCATGCCATCAACAACTTTTGGGCACTGATCGAAATGAAAGAAGCCCCGAAGATGCTGGAACATTTCGGGGCTGTATCGGTGTGTGTAAGTGTCGTGCTGATGGTCCTTGTCCTATGGCTCATCTACCGTGAAAGTCAGCAGGGTGCCATGGGATCCATTGGCGTCGGTGCCGATGACCGTATAGACACCGACAGGGAAAGTTGAGGCATCGATTGAGAGGAGTCCTCCCAAGGCCGTATCCTTCATCAGGGTGCGGCCTTGACTGTTCTCGACCGATACTTCCGTCTCGTCCTTCAGTCCAAAGACATTGACTACGGAGCGACTGCCAAGAGTGACTGACGAGGGATAGCAATAGGCAGTGGTGGAAAGTTGGTCGGAGGCATCGAACTCGTCGGCATCGTAATGATAGCGGAGTATCTGACCGGCAGTGACAATCCAGAGGTCGGAATGCTTGTCGTCGAAGGCGAGGGAGAGAATCTCATCGGTCTTGAGGATGCTGTTCGACGAAGTGATTTGCGCAATCTGCCTACGACCATCGCCCGAGAAGAGATAGAGACCATTTCCTTCGGTGCCTATCCACACGCGACCCTGGTTGTCGATGGCGAAACTGTTGGGAACGACATTCTCGATGATGGTGCGTACGACGCCAGGATTCCGGAAGACGGCTGTCGGATTATCGACAATATAGAGGCCTGACGTGTTGAGCAGCCAGATGGCTCCATTGGGGCCTTCATAGACGCCTCGCCCATAGTAGGGCGTGAAGGTGATGCCTGAGGTGGGAGTGAGCGCCTTGAAATAGGTGAAACGGTCGTCGGCAGTGGAGGCGATGTTGGTGCCATAGTCAAAGACGAAGATGTTGGTGGCCTCGTATTTGAGGTGCTGGTAACCCCATATCTGATGATGTCCGCCGCGCCAGGTGGCACAAAGATGGGTGAATCCGTAACTCTTCTCAAGACCCGGGAGTTGGAAGTTGTACCACGTGCTGTCCTTGACACGAAAGACGCACAGTGCACGATCGACACCCTCGTTGAAGCACCAGAGGTTGCTGTCGGCGGCGAAGGCCATGCCAGTGACACGCGCGACGTTGGGTTCACACCATTGGATCTTGTGGTCGGAGGTCGTGTGATTGTAGGTGCGATAGTATTTGCCGTGGTCGATGCCGATGATGCCATCTTCGAGAGTAGAGAACCAATAACGTGAGGGATGGAACGGGTCGGCCACCATATCGGCCAAGCCCGAGAAACGCTGTTTGTCGATGTAGGGCGATACAACAGCGGCTGTGTAGTTGTTCCACGTCTCGTCGTCGGTATTCATCGTGGTGAGCATTCCTGACGTGCGCATCATGATGCCATAGTTGGTGATGAGAGGCAGGATGGTGGTCATGCCCACTTCGCCCTGGCTGTAGGTGATGCGATTGAAGTCGGCGCTCTGCTGATGATTCTCGATGATGAGACCTTCGCGATAGAGGACGTTGACCTTGACGGTATAGGGATCGGGGTAGGACAGCGTGTCGGCAAAGATGCCGCGTGAAGGATGTAGGAATGCAAAGGTATCGCTACCCTTGGAAAGTGAGCATAAACCCGTGCTACCGGAAAGATGTCCTCGTGCCACGCATGAATATCGCTGGTTGGGCTTGGGTGCTTTGCCGTAGGAGGGACAGTGACCGTAATTGATGTCGTAGAGAATCAGACTATCTGCCGAAACTGCCATGATGAAACGGTCGGCTCGACAAAGTCCCTGAATGGTATTTGATGCTGTGCATCGCTGCGAGGCGCGGGTAGAAGGGATGAGTTTGCGCAGACTGAGGTCGTGCCCAAGCTGCCAGCATTGAGACACGCCACCACCCGAGAGGACGATGGCTTCGTCGATGGCATGGTCGCTGGCCTTCTGCCAGGCACCAGGCGCAAAAGGATTGCCGCTGCGTGGGCAATAAAAGGAGGCATTGTCGGTACTGTAATACCAATCACCATTGTAGGACCATGCACATCGCACCGGCAAGCCAAGATTGAACGTCTGCTCAATGATTTCCTCCCAAAGGCTCACGACGAGGAACCCGAAAGCAGTAGAGATAAACAGATGCCCTTCCTGCTGTCGAATACCATTGATGGTCTTGTCGGTGCCCTGCATGGGCGCATTGTAGAAATCGGGGATGGTCCAGATGGAGCCGTCGGGATGGAAGACGTCGATGAGGCCGTCGGCATAGACCACGGCCATGCGATTGGCCTCCTCACTGTAGCAGATATCCACAATCCTGGTGCTTGAGAGACCGTCTTCGCGTGTCAACTCCTTTTCGATAGCCCATCCTGAGACACTGGCGCGCACAAGGCTATTGCCCTTGAGGATATAGAGATTGTCCCCCAAGCGACAAGCGCGGCTGTAGTTCTCCGTATAGGTAAACGCCTGCCATTCGCCAGCCAGGGCGGCAAAGGGAAGGAGGAGAAGCAACAGAAGAAGGGGGAATTTCATCGGAAGGGGAGTAAAAAGGGAGTGGGAGTAAAAGAGTAGTAAAAGGGGAGTAAAAGGGACGTTACCTTTCCGTTGCAGGTTTTGGGTCCCAACAAATCATTGTTAATTATTAATTGTTAATTGTTAATTAATAAAGCCTATAGGCTTCGATACACCTGGCTGACCTGCTGGGCGATGACGTTCCAGTCGTATTTGTCCATGTCGTAGGAGCATTTCTCGTATGGCATATCGACGGTCTCCTGCAGTTTGGCAGTGAGTTCTAGCACGTCGTTGCAATGGAAGTAGTTGTTGCGAGGCAGACCTACCTCGAGATTTGCAGGGATGTCGCTCACGATGATGGGAGCGCCGTAGGACATGGCTTCGAGCAGGGCGATGGGCAGTCCTTCGTGCGAAGAGGGGAGGACGTAGCAGCGGCAATGATTGAGGAGCGCATGCAGACGGCGACCTTTGATGAAGCCCGTGAGGATGACACCATTCTCCTTGGCCAGTTTGCGAAGCTTGATGGAATAGGAATCCTCGAAGTCGGAGTCACCGGCAATGACGAGTTTGTAGCCGTGGGAATCGATCTTCGAGAAGGCCTGGATGAGCTGGTGCAGGTTCTTCTCGGGTGCAAAACGGCACATACCCAGGATGTACTTGCCATGCTCGATGCCAAGGTGACGGAAGTAGCCAGGTTCGTTGATGTCTTCGGGTGTTGCCACGCCATTGTGAATGAGGTGCATCTTGCGTGAGATGCTGTACTTGCGGTTCACCATGTCGCGTATGCCTTGGCTGATGACGATGACACGGTTGGCAAAGATGCAGCCCATAGCTTCGCCCAGACGGAGCATCAGTTTGGCTCCCCATCCCCACTTGACGCGATCATAGTCCTGTCCGTGATGGGTGAAGACCACCTTCATGTGGAGCATACGGGCGAGCGGGGTGAGCAGCGCTGGACCGCAGGCATGGATATGTACGATTTGCGCTTTCAGTTTTTTTGCGCGGATGATGGCCTTGAAGGTGTGGATGATGGCTTCGAACGACTTCTTGCGTGGTGCATCGATGTCGATGAGTTTGACACCTTGCCAATGGGAAAGGTGGTCGTGGCAGTAGCTCGAACGTCGTATGACGGTCACGTCATAACCCTCTTCGACCAGACGGGGGAAGAGTTCTTCGCAATGCGTCTCGACACCACCCATGATGTTGGGGATGCCGCGCGTTCCGGTTACTACTATGCGATTCTTTTGTTTCTTCACGAGCGATTGGGGTTTAGATCGCCCTGGCGGGGATCTTGTCCGACGTCACACCACTTCTTGTCGAGACAGGCAGGCTTGCCCTGGAGCGAACGCAGCTTATTCTTCAATGCCCATTGGAGCGGATATTTGATGTACTTGTGCATCACCGGACTGGCGGTGCCCACCATCCAGCAGTTCTTGGCGCAGCAGCGTACCTTGCGACGCACCTCCTGTGCCTCTTCGCTTTGCCAGATGGTCATGAAGTCAGCCTTGTGGATGTTGCCCATCGACTGTTTCCAATATTTCTCTTCCAGACCATTGCAAGGATAGACTTCTCCCCAGGGATCGATGAAGAAGTTGGCAGAGCCTGCTTCACAAGGGAGCATGCGACGGCCTCCTTCGATGTAGTTGATCAGTCCCATGTTGAACCAGGCGCGGAACCACGACTTCGGGCTGTTCTCCTTGAGTTGCAAGTTGACGAGTTTCTCGAAGTTGCTGCACACTTCCTCGCGGTTGGTAATCTGATTGTCGCCCTTGTGGAAGTAGTAGCTGTTGTGGAAGGCAGCGGTGGCGAACTCCATGCCCAGGCTGAGTGAAAGCTGGTAGAGCGACAGCATATCGGCCGAATTGTTGTTCGAGACCGTGCAGCCGAAGCCGATGTCCTTCAGTCCCATATCCTTGAGGGTGAGCAGGGTGCGAAGACCACGGTCGAAACCGCCCTGATGGCCGCGAAGTTCGTCGTTTTTCTGGCTCAGTCCCTCGATGCTGATGCGGATGCCGATGTTGGGGAAGCGCTTGGCAAGATCAATCACCTTGTCCTCGAACCATCCGGATGTGGAGATGACGATACGCTTAGTATGACGATAACACTCCTCGACAATGTCGGGGAGGTCCTCGCGTATGAATGGTTCGCCGCCCGTCAAGTTGATGAACTTGAGTTGCGGTAAAGTCTTTAGGTCAGCAGCCTTGATTTCCTCCTCTTTGCGAGTGGGGTTCTTCCAGATGTTGCACATCACACAACGCATCGGGCATCGATAGGTCAGAATGATGCTGGCATCGGTGGGCTGCTGTATAGTGTTATCTTGCATAGAGCCCAAATCAGTGGTGTTTATAAATCTATAACGTATTATTGCGATTATTATTGCCTAAAGGCAAAGATTTTTCGCTTAAAGCACCAAAAACTTGCATATTTTGCCCTTTTTACCCTCAGAATCGACTCCATGGATCATATAGATGCCTGGTTCGATGCGCTGGCCGTCGCTGTCACGGAGGTCCCAGGTGATGGACGAGCCTATGCTGCGGGTGCGCATGATGAGGTTGCCCGAGACGTCGGTGATGGTGACGTACGAATCGGCCATGAGGCCCATTATGCGCAGGTCGCCGCTGTATTCGGGACGCACGGGATTGGGATAGCAATAGAGGTTGCTGAAATCGGCTTCGCCCTGCCAGGCATCGGTCTGATAGGTGAGTATTCCGCTTTCGCACGAGATGTAGAGCACCGAAGTCTCCGGGTCGAAAGAGAGGGCGAGAATATCGTTGGAGAATAGCGGGGAGTTGCTGGTGTCGAAGTGCTCGATTTCGGTGATGCCATCGTCGCTGAGCAGGAAGAGTCCGCTGCCGAGCGTGCCTATCCACTTGCGGTTGAGGTTATCGACAGCGATGCAGGTGCACGATGCCGACTCCATCAGATAATCGGCAAGGTTGGTGCCGTCGTTGCGAGGCACCTTGACGCGGCGTATCTTGCCGTAGCCGGGATTCTTCTGCGCATAGTCGAAGGTGGTGAAGGGGTCGTCGATGACGAGCGGACCGATGCTGGTGAGCAACCAGATGGCACCGTTCTGGTCTTCGGCAATGTCGAAGAAGTAGTTGATGCTGGAGTATTGGTTGTTGTCCTGATCGACAAGGATGCTGAAATAGGCGCTCTGGTCGTCGGAGAGGTCGGCAGGTGTCGCATGGTCGTAGTACATCGCCACCTTGCTGCTCTGGTATGGATAGTCGCAAAGGAGCCATTTCAGCCCGTAGCTGTCGTGACGAGCCCCGAAGATGCGATGGATGTTGGAGACGGCAGGAAGGCTGGAGATGGGGTAGCACCTCCATTTCCCATCATCGAGCGAAAGGCTGCGCAGTGGATAGTCGGTGAAGGGGCAGCCTACCCAGACATATCCGGCGCCATCGGGATAGATAGCCGTGATGCGACTGGTGGCCTGGTCGGGATATTCCTCGGGCGCACTTTGGGGATACCATTCCATCAAATGGTGTCCAGTGAAGAGGAAGAGGCCGCGCTGCAAGGTGCTGACGAAGTAGCTGTCGGTCATATTTGGGTGGGCAGCGAAAGCCGAGATGCCCTGAAAGACGTCTAGCCCAAGTTCCTTGCCCTGAGCGATGATGTCGTGGTAGCTCTGGGTGGTCCACGTGTCGTCGGCAGGATCGTAGATGGAGATGTCGCCCATGGTACGAGCCATAGCCGAATAGTTGGAGAGACACATTCGTTTGGAGTTTGTGGCCACGAACTTGCCGCCGAACGGCAGCAGACCAGAGTAGAATGCTGAAGAGCCCAGCACCTCAGCTATCTTCACACCATCGGCCAGCAGTTCATAGTCGAAAGGTGCCCATCGGTTGAAGGATGTGAGTTTGAAGCAAAAAAGTCCAGTGGAAGCGACCGAAGTGAAGAAGATGTCGTCGGAGAGCGCACAGATGCTGATGCTGCGCTGGAGGTAATCGTCGTGGCAGACGCTGATGTCGTAGGTCAACGGGTCGGCCATCGTAAATCCACTTCCTTGCATAAAGATGTAGCGACCGGCCTGGATGAGCGACTGGTAGCATCCACGTGCTGAACGGCGCACCGTCTTTCCGTCGGCATCGAGCACGTTGACGTTCTTGTCGTTGGCAATCACCCAGCAATGCTCGGTACTGTCGGGCGCGAAGAATGTCAAGGCAGAAAGGATGGTGTCGGATTGCAAAGTGGTCCAGTTGGACTCCTGTTTGGCATTGTTCGCAGCAGGACAGCGCTGAAGGCCATGACCGCGCACCGAACGATACCAGGCATCCTTCCAATAGAAGGCGATGTTGCAGTTTGAGGGCGTGGTGTAGGAATCGACGATGCTGTAGGATGACAGACTGACGCGATAGAAGCCGAATTCGGCAGCGACAATCATTTCGTCACCGCTGAAAGTCACACCGAGGGGTTGCTTGTTTGCAGTCAGACTCTTGGTCTGCAGATCCATAATAGAAATGGTGCTGCCATCGGCATCGATGATGTCGATGAGGCCATCGTTGTAGAGCAGGGCAAGATGCTGATGGTCGGGTGCTACTGCTATCTTCGAGATAGTGTTGCCACTGAGCAGAGAGAGGCGTGAGAGGCTGGTGAATTCGGTGAGTGTCGTATCGGTGACAAAGAGGTTGCCGTCGGTAAGGATATACAGGTTGTCGCCGAGGAGGGCGACCTGATCGTAGGTGCCGACATTGCGATAACTGTGCCAATCGCCGACCGATGCCATGACGGGTCGGGCCGACAAGAGGCAGCCGATTAGTATGATTAGGAATTGAATCTTCGGTTTCATATCGTATAAACGAAAAAATCGCCAAAAAATTTTGTCCAATGCAAAAAACTTTGTATATTTGCCCCCGAAAAAGTCATTCGACGGATGAAACGCACACGTGAACTGCTAGTTTTGGCGCTGTGGTTGCTTGCCTCAAACCTTATGTATGCCGAACCACTGCACTTGCTTGGCATCGGCAATAGTTTTACTGAGAATATGCTACTGCTTCTGCCTTACCTGCTTCCTCATCAAGGAAGCGGGGAGTTGGACGTGGCCTATCTGTATCGACCGGGAGCAACACTTGAGCAATATTGCGAGATGATGAAGAAGGACGAACGCGTGTGTTCGCTTTTTGAATTTGACGCTGAGACGGGACTATGGCAACAGACCCAGCATGTGCGGAT
>CACXTQ010000071.1:0-13341 GCA_902770595.1 uncultured Bacteroidales bacterium
CGACCACCATCGACGAGTACCGCAAGACCATCGAGAAGGACGGTGCCCTCGAGCGCCGATTCCAGAAGGTTATGGTCGAACCCACTTCGGCCGACGACACCCTCACCATCCTGCGCAACATCCGCGACCGCTACGAGGAGCATCACAACGTGCACTTCACCGATGAGGCCCTCGAAGCCTGCGTGCGCCTTACCGACCGCTACGTCACCGACCGCAACTTCCCCGACAAGGCCATCGATGCCATGGACGAGGCAGGCTCGCGCATGCACCTCTTTTCTGCCGACCAGCCCTCCATCTTTGCCGAACTCGAAGCCAAGATCGAGGAGACCAAGCGCCTCAAGGACGAGGCCATCATCAGCCAGACGTTCGAAGTGGCCGCCTCGTGCCGCGACCGCCAGCGCACCCTCGAGCAGCAGCTCAAGGAGGAACGCCGCAAGTGGGCCGACGAGCAGAAGAACAACCGCGCTGAGGTCACACCCGAAATCATCGCCGAATGTGTGGCCAAGATGACGGGCATCCCCGTGCAGAAGGTTGCTGCTACCGAAGGTCAGAAGCTCCTCGCCCTCAAGGACATCATGAAGAGCAAGGTCATCGGCCAGGATGCTGCCATCGACAAGGTGGTACGTGCCATCCAGCGCAACCGCATCGGTCTCAAGGACCCCGCCAAGCCCATCGGCACCTTCCTCTTCCTCGGTCCTACGGGTGTGGGCAAGACCTATCTTGCCAAGATACTGGCCGAAGAGATGTTCTCCACCAAGGACAGCCTTATCCGCGTGGATATGAGCGAGTTCATGGAGAAGTACAGCGTGTCGCGTCTCATCGGTGCGCCTCCTGGCTACGTGGGCTACGACGAAGGCGGACAGCTCACCGAGCGCGTGCGTCGTCACCCCTACTCTGTCGTCCTCTTCGACGAGATCGAGAAGGCCCATCCCGACGTGTTCAACCTCATGTTGCAGATCTTCGACGAAGGCCACCTCACCGATTCGCTCGGTCACAGGGTTTCGTTCAAGAACACCATCATCATCCTCACCTCCAACGTCGGCAGCCGCCAGGTGAAGGAGTTCGGTTCGGGCATCGGTTTCTCGGCTCGCACCGACCAGGAAGAGAACGAGGCCGCCCAGTCGATTGTGATGAAGGCGCTCCGCAAGACCTTCGCTCCCGAGTTCCTCAACCGTATTGACGACATCATCAGCTTCAACCAGCTCGGAAAGAACGAGATACGCAGGATTGTCGACCTCGAACTCGGTGCCGTCATCAAGCGTCTCACTGGCCTCGGCTACGACATCACGGTCACCGATGCCGCCAAGGAGTTCCTCGGCGTGAAGGGCTACGACAAGCAGTATGGCGCCCGTCCGCTCAAACGTGCCGTGCAGCAATATGTCGAGGACATGCTCTGCGAACAGATGCTCGAACACCAAGGCGAAACCGGTGTGCGCATCACCATCGACAAGGACCCCGACAAGGATTCCACGATCGCTCGGTTTGAGAAAGCAAATACTTAGTTTTTTTATAGTTCCTATTTTTTTTATAGTCCCTATAGTTTCTATAGTTACTATATTGACTATAGCCACTATAGCTGCTAATGTCCATCTCTTCATGAATTCCCGAAGAAAGGTCCTTACCGCCGTCTTGGCCGTCTTTACCATCTTGACCCAAGCGCAGCAGGCCGCATCCCTGCAAATCAACGAGATCTGCCCATCGAACATCGATCAATGGGTAGATCCTTCGTTTAATTATGGCGGTTGGGTCGAGCTTTATAATCCCACTTCCACAGCCGTGAACATCACCGGCTGGTATCTGAGCGATAACAAGGATAAGTTGCAGAAGGCCAAGGTCACGCAGACAACCTCCGTGCCCGCCAAGGGCTTCACGACCCTGTGGTTCGACCATTACAGTAAATGGTCGAAGAAGACCATCGACATGAAGCTCGATTGCGACGGAGGCACGCTCTATCTCAGCGACACACAGGGCAATCTCGTCGCCTCGCTCGAATATCCCGAGGCCGTGTCGCGCTGTTCGTGGGCACGTACGGCCGATGGTGGCGACGCGTGGAGCTATTGTTCCAACCCCACCCCGGGCAAGACCAATGCGGGCAGCAAGTTCGCCACCGAGCGCCTCGAAGAGCCCGAAATCGATACACCTTCGCAGGTCTTCGGCACGTCAAGCATTGCCGTCCACGTCACCATCCCCGAAGGCTGCACTCTCCGATATACCACCGACGGCAGCGCGCCCACCGAGAAGAACGGCTACAACTCGCTGACGGGCGTCTTTTCGACCACTGTCACGCGCACGTTCCGCTTCCGTCTCTTCCGCGACGGCTATCTGCCCAGCGCTGTGGCTACGCGAACATTCATCAAGAGCACGCGCGACATCGACCTGCCCATCCTCTCCATCACGGGCACGCAGGCCAATTTCTATGGCGACTCCTTGGGCATCTTCGTACAGGGTGTCAACGGACGCCCGGGCAACGGACAGAGCTTCAAATGCAATTTCAATATGGATTGGGAGCGTCCCTCGGTGTTCGATTATTTCACGGCCGATGGCGAACTGCTCTTTGAGCAGGAGGCGGGCATCGAGCGTTGCGGCGGCTGGAGCCGAGCCTGGTCGCCCGCTTCGTTCAAGATCAAGGCCAACAAGCGCTACGAAGGCCAGAAGCACCTCCTCTATCCTTTCTTCGAGGAGAAACCCTACCTCAAGCACAAGACCGTGCAGATTCGCAACGGCGGCAACGACAACGGTTGTCGCGTGCTGGACGTCATCCTCCAGCAGATTGCAGCCACCTCGGGCCTCGACATCGACTACCAAGCCTATCAGCCCGTCGCCCATTTCGTCAACGGCGTGTGGAAGGGTGCCATCAACATGCGCGAGCCCAACAACAAGCATTTCGTCTATTCCAACTACGGCTACGACGAGGACGAGATCGACCAGTTCGAAATGTCGCCCGACTCGGGCTATTGCCAGAAGTGCGGCACCTACGAGGCGATGCAGGACCTCCTCACCCTTTCGAAGTCGGCATCCGATGCCGATACCTACAAGGCCATCTGCGACCTCATCGACATGGATGAGTTTTGCAACTACATGGCCCTCGAATTCTACCTTCGCAACAGCGACTGGCCGCAGAACAACCTCAAGGCATGGCGCCCGCGCCGCGAGGACGGACGTTTCCGTTTCGTGCTCTACGACCTCGACGGCTTCGACTGGACAGGTTCGCCATTCACCGACTTCGCCAACAAGCGAACCTATACCTTCAACCGCCTCTTTGGCGAATCGCAGCAGTACATCACCAAGGAGATCGAGGTGGTCACCATCTTCCTCAACCTGCTCAACAACGAGACCTTCCGCAAGAAGTTCATCGACACGTTCTGCCTCATTACCTATTCGGTGTTCGAACCTTCGCGTTGTGCCGAAATCTGCGAAAGTGTGGCCAACCGCGTGGCGCACACCCAAGGCCTTTACAACAACGAAAGTCCTTGGGGCACAGCCAACAACGTGAGGTCTGCGCTCTCGACATCGCGGCAGAACACCCTGATGAATTTGCTCAAAAGCTACAGCCGTATGAAGCTGTCGTCGCAATCTCCCCGCACGGCAAAGCTTGAGGCGAATATTCCTGAGGCGCGCCTTTCGTTCAACGGCATGCCTATCCCCACCGGCAAGTTCAACGGCAAATACTACGCGCCCGTCACCGTCAAGGCCGAAGCCCCGTCGGGCTACGTCTTCACGGGTTGGCGTGTCGCTTCGACCACCAGCAGCGAGCTCTTCCCCACCACGCAAACCTGGCGCTACTACGACAAGGGTTCGCTCGACGGAATCAACTGGAGTGATGCCGACTACAACGATGGCTCTTGGGCTTCGGGCCCCGCTCCGTTGGGTTACTACGTGGGCGGAAACCGTGCCTATGGCACCACCATCAGCTACGGATACAACGTCAACAGCAAGTATCCTACCTACTATTTCCGCACGTCGTTCGACCTCGCCGAAACGCCCACGGGCAACGAGACGTTCCGCCTTTCGTTCACCGTCGACGACGGAATGATTGTCTATGTCAACGGCGTTGAGGCCATGCGCTACAACATGCCCGGTGGCAACGTTACCTACAACACCTATGCCACAACTTACGCCCAGGGCAACCCCGACAGCGGCACCGCCAACCTCAATGCCTCGCTCTTCAGGCAGGGCACCAACGTCATCGCTGTTGAAGTGCACAACAACTCCGGCTCTTCGACCGATATCTATTGGAGTGCCTCGTTGTCGAAAAACCTGACATCGGGCGGAGAACTGGTGTGCAGCGATCCCGAATATGAACTCCCTGCAAGCAGCCGCGACCTCATCGCCTGCTTCGAACCCATCGCTTCTTCCGACACCCCTCTCCCACCTGTTGTCATCAACGAGGTGAGTGCCGACAATGGCATTTATATCAACGATTTGTGGAAGAAATCCGACTGGATTGAACTCCACAACACCACTAGTCAGGACATTGGCCTCGCGGGTATGTATCTCTCCGACAAGGTGAACAAACCCAATAAGTGGCAGATAGGCTCCGACCTCGCCTCCGATGCCCCCATCTCGACCATCATCCCCGCCCACGGCTACCGCATCATATGGTGCGACAAGGAGGAGGGCATCCGCGACCTGCATGCCCCCTTCAAGCTCGAAAACGTCGATCAGAGCCAGATCATCCTTTCGGCTTCCGATGGCTCGTGGCATGACACGCTCACCTATTGCGCCCACCTCCCTGCCGAAACCGTCGGGCGCTATCCCGATGCCTCGCGCAACGTCTATCTGATGACGCGCACCACCATCGAGCGCACCAACCAGCTCACCACCATCGCCGCCACCGTCGAGCAGCCCGCTGAGAGTGCCATCCAGCAGGTTCTCTCCGACGACATCCTCGACGACCGCTACTCCATCTTCGACCTCAATGGACGCCTCGTCCGCGAAGGCCGCGGCTCCCTCTCCGAGGACCTCCCCTCGGGCGTCTATATCGTCCACAGCAAGGGCTCGGCGTATAAAGTCTTGGTACCTTAGAAAGTACTCTTTCGGCAACAAAATATAGTAGAATGACCAATCTCTGCCAAGAATGGTTTTTCGCGAATTGCGAGTGTACTTTGTCAGCCGTTAAAATATTTTTTCCGATTTCGTCAAGTACATTGTTCGCAGCCGCCAGCTACCAGCAGGCATCTAGGAAGTCCTTGTTATTTATTGGAGCCAAAAATATGGATATACAGCAATATTATATTGAGAAGGGGCAGGGCGAGGAGACGATAATCCTACTGCATGGCAACGGCGAGGATTGCACCTACTTCGTGGGGCAGATCAACGAGTTTGCCAGGCAATACCACGTGTATGCCATCGACACGCGCGGACACGGCAGTACACCGCGAGGCAACGCACCCTTCACCATCCGTCAGTTTGCCGACGACCTGCTCGAGTTTATGGACCTGCACCACATCGCGAAAGCCCACATCCTCGGCTTCTCCGATGGCGGCAACATCGCCATGATCTTCGCCCTGCGGCATCCCGAACGCGTCGATAGGCTGATACTGAACGGCGCCAACCTCAATGCACGCGGCGTGAAGTTCCTGACGCAGTTTCCCATCGAAGTCGGCTACCGCATCGCCAGCCTGTTCGCAAGGTGGAGCGCGAAGGCAAAGGCAAACGCCGAGATGCTCGGCCTTATGGTGAACGACCCCAACATTGCCCCCTCCGAACTTGCTGCCATCCGTGCCAGAACGCTGGTGATAGCGGGCACTCACGATATGATAAAGGATGCCCACACGCGACTCATCGCGCGGAGCATCCCGGGGGCTGAGCTCGTGCTGATTGATGGCTCCCATTTCATCGCCTATGAGAAGCCGGAGGAGTTCAATCGTGCTGTGCTCGTGTTTTTATAGTGTTACTTGATCAGCACCTTGCGACCATTGTGGATATAGAGGCCCTTGGCAGCGGGCTTGGTGAGGAGGCGACGGCCATCGAGGGTGAACCAGGCATCGGAAGTTGGGATGTCGTTGGTGAAGTCGATGGTCGGGATGGCAACGGTAGTGTTAGCAATGTAGTCGGCCTCGAGAGCCCCGATCTTGCTGATGACATTCATGACGAAGAGCAAGGCTGCATCGACGTGTCTGCCTTCGGAGGTATAGGTTTCGAGCTTGTCATCGCCGATGCCGCATTTGTCACGCAGGAAGTCGCGCATATGCTCCATGTTGAAGTAAGGCACCACCTCGTCGTCGGCTGAATGATAGAGGAAGAAGCGGGTGTCGGGATTGGGCGTCCAGTCGTAGCAGACGGAGTTGTCGTAGATAGCCTGGAAGTAGGAATCCATTGCGGGGTTGGAGCGTGAGATGTTGTCGGTGCGCAACATCTTGCTGATCTGGATGCCTGTGGTGGGATTGCCGCCGATGCAAGCGAAGATGGAGTCGTTGATTTCGTCGGTGGTGAGCGCCTTGCTGTCGTTCCATTCGATGAGCTTGGTGTCGAGGGGAGCGTGGAAGATGTCGCTATAGCTGATGTCGAGGTTTGCACCTTCGATCTGACCTTCGACGATGAGCGAGATGCCACACGGATAGGGGAAGGTTGCATCGGGAACGAGCAGCGTATCCATCATGGCGTTGAGGTCGTAGGGCCCGTCGCCGCAGAGGGTGTAGTCGATGCGGGAGATGACTGCGGGATCGACCTCATGGGTGTCGAAATAGAGCTGAACGGCCATTGAGGAGTGTCCGCCCTGCGAATAGCCGAATTGTGCAAAGAGGTCGGCGACGGAGTAACCCATCTTCTTGAGCAGACGGCGTGCGGCACCGACGGCATCGATGTGGTTGATGGCAGTGGCGTCGGCAATGAGGTAGGCCTGCGGCTTGTCATCGGTCACGCCAAAGCCGTAGCTGTCGGGGCTGACGATGATGAGGCTGGGGCCGAGGGTGGCGAAGGGGCCTTCGATCAGTGGGTTATTGTTGACGGTGGGCGCCTCGTCGCGCTTGGTGATGGTGAAGTGGTTGTTGAGCACGAGTCCACTGGCGTTGAATTCCTTGCCAGCGATTTCGAGCATCGCAGTGCGCTCGAAGATGCGCTGGGGGAAGAAGAGAGCTGAGGAGAGTGTGACAGGTGTGACGCCATCGGGAGCCACGCTCTCGTAGGTGTAGTTGACGCGATAGTAGGGCATCGCGCCCATCATGTTGAACGTCATCAGCGTGGTGTCGGTGATGACTTCTTCGGCCGAAAGGCTCAGGGTGCACGCCATGAGGAGTGCGGAGAGGTAGAGTTTTGATTTCATATAAATAGTATTTTAAGATTTTGTTATACGCCGCAAAGATATGGTAAAATGGTGAAAATACCAAAATAATGATTAAAAAATTGTTCTGAATAGTGAAATATAATTATATTATATGGTTGATTGAATAAAAATCAGTATCTTTGCACAACCTTTACAATAAAGAAGAAAGTTATGATTAAAATGTTTGTTATGCCGACTTGCCCATACTGCGACTATGTGGAGAAGCAGGTCGAAGGAAATCCTCGTTTTGAGGTGATTGACATTAGTAAACACGTCCACAACCTGCAAATGTTCATCGACTTGAGGGACAACAATCCTGCTTTCGATGAGGCAAAGAAGATTGGGGACATTGGTATTCCCTGCTATGTGCTTGAGGACGGCACGGTGACACTTTCGTCGAAGGATGTTGGCCTTGAGCCACTACCCGACGACTTCGGTGCCACCTGCAGCATTGACGGAAAGGGATGCTGACGTCATTTTTAACACGAATTATCAGGAATTTGCGTGAATTATCATTATGGGTATTACACAACGAATATTTGCAGTTATGCTGGGACTGAGCGTCCTGACAGGCTGTAATCAGAAGAACAATCAAAACATTAACGAAGACATGAAGAATGAGAATGTGCAGGCCGTAGAAGGCCGCAAGAACTTTAGCACAAGCCAGGCATTGATGACCACGCCCCAACCGTGCGTGATGCTCGCCACTTGGGACAAGGACCACAATCCCGACGTGATGATGGCCGCGTGGGCAGGACAGTATGATTATAAGCAGATTGTAGTGAGCCTGAGTAAGCACAAGACCACCGACAACCTGGAACTCACAGGCGCCTTTACCGTAAGCTTTGCCGACGAGCGCACCGTGGCCGAGTCGGACTATTTCGGCCTTGTGAGCGGCAACGATGTGCCCGACAAGGTGGCCAGGGTAGGCTTTACGGTTACTCCCAGCCCCAATGTGGATGCTCCCATCATCAACGAGTATCCGCTAACGCTCGAGTGCAAGGTGATCAGTTTTTCCGATGGCATTCTGGTTGGCGAAGTGGTGAACATGAGTGCCGACGAAAGCATCCTGGATGAAAAGGGACGCGTCGATCTGGGCAAGCTCAAACCGATCGTATTCGATGCCGCTGCCATGTGCTATCGTGCCATCGGCGACAGCGTCGGCCAGGCTTGGGGCGCTGGAAAGAAGTTCACTGGACAGCAGGAATAATAATCGGGACTTTAATTTAGAGAAGGTGAAAATGGCAGACAACCTCGGCCTCAATGGCCTGGTTGTTTCTGCCGGAAAATGAGCAGGTTCAATACCTGCAGAAAATTGCGCAAAAATGCGCAGAAAATAATGTGGGTCGAAGTAGTGACCAGATAATGTGAGTCGATATAGTGACCAGACTTTTGACCTGATTATTTTTTGCCCAAAGGGCAATTTTTGCCATCTATTGAAGATGGCTATTTTCCGGTAGTAGGCACGGCTATTGATGCCAGTGCCACTACCATTTTCTCCTTTCTTTTATTTCTTATTTTTTCCAAAAAACGGGCGGAGATGATTTTTATACATCCCCGCCCGATTTCTTATTCCAGATTCAGTTTATTTATGGCTTCATTCAACTTCTTATCAAGCTCTATGATACCTTCCCTTTTCGACTTCTGAGCTTCCTCGTCTTCCGACAAGACCTTTTCCATCTGCTCCCTTTGACTTCTATAGGAATCAAGTTCCTGGTCGCTGATGTTCATCATCTGCTTGCACTCGTTGAAAATCTGCTGCATGTCGTTTAGTATTTCACAACTTAGAATAGCATCAAAGGAATAGTCGAAATTCAGAGTGCCTTTCAAGGTTAGGAATGGCAAATTATCAGTTATTCTTTGGCCAATCGAATCGCATATGGAAGATTTGTATAACTGGCGCGCTCTGTAGAATTCTGCCACACTCTCGGTGAAAAGCACATTGCCCACCGTGTTGATGGTTTCGATGTTTGTCGAGAAGATGCGTTCGGTCGTCTCTGTATAGTCAATCCGAGGGACAAAAGATGAAATCTTGAACTTCATTGTCTTGAATAGAGCGGTGTCTTCGGCAATCTTCAGTTGCATGAGCATCGACTGCTGGAGAGAGGAGTCGGCCTTTTCGATCGATTGCAACGAATTATACATGTCGTACATTACCATCATCACAATCTCGCGTTTATCACTCTGTTTCTTGTAGTAGTCAATCACAGCTGCTATGCCGAAAGTGAGCACGATGGAGCCTGTGGTGGCGAGGAGGGACAACAGAAACTGCTTAATCAAAGCCTTCCTTCGGTTCTTCCTTGTGGATTTTGGAGTGTTTGGGTTGTCGTTCATAAAACTGCTTTTATTTTAATTTATAAAATATTATCAATTATCTGATTTGCACCTTCTTGACCAGAGGGCCCTGGCGTACGATATAGATGCCTGTGGGAAGAGCCTGGAGGTCGGCACCGAGGGTTTGGCCGCTGAGCGAATAGATGCGATAAGGACGGCTGAAATCGATGTCGTCGGGGTCGGAATCGGAGACGATTGAGATGCTTTCGGGGACATAGGTGTAGCCCAGGCGATTGTCCATCCATTCGACACGCTTTCGGATGAAGTCGCGGACATTCTCTACCTCGGCAGCATAACTGCCCCAGATCTTCGGGTTCTGATGAACATACTGGTTCATGATGGGCCAGCGGATGAAGTTGAGTGCCTGCGACTGCATGATCTCCTCCTCCATCGAATCGACGTAGGCGACGAGATGGTCCTGATCGATGCCATTGTGTCGAGCCTCGTCCCAGATTGCGAGAAGCTGGTCGTGCGTGCTTTCGGTATGGATGATAATCTTATCGACAAAACTGCGCATATTGCCTGCACAGCTTCCTCCCGAGCGATAGACGTAGTCGCTCATTTGGTTGGGCGGCGTGATGCGGCGGTCGTTGTTGAAAGCAAGGTCGAAGTCCCAAACGGGTCCGGTGTAGATGGTGTCGTTCATGCGATGCTTGTACATGAAGACGCTCCAATAGGTGTCGATGTTGCCCGAGAGTTCTCCCACCAGGAAATGGCGGAGGAAGGTGTTGAGGTCGAGGTAACGGCTCCAGTCGCTCTCCATCTTGTTGAAGTGATTGCGGATGTAGTTCTTCTGGGCCGAGGTGATGCTGTCTTCGTCGGGCGACTTGATGGTGACGGGCTTCCACTGGTTGGAATAGAAATGGGAAGTTTCCTTGTCGGCATAAGCATCGATTTCGAAGAAATATCCGCCTGTTAGCTCGTCGCCGCTATTGTCGCGAGGCGTCATCTCCTCTATCTCGACACGATCCTTGTGGACCTGTATCTGGTCGCAAAGCTGGTAGCAGCCCTTGTATTCGCCGTTGAACAGCACATCTACGGCTCGGCCATAGGGCGTGTAGGGCATGCCCAGCCGACGGCTCAGCTCGAAGGCGAGGAGATTGCGCATCAGCGTCTTGTCGCCGTAGTTGTTGATGAGTGTCCACTTCCTGGCGTGGGCAGGCGCGTCGAGCACGTGCTGCTTGCTCTCGAACTTGATGCGCCAGGGTTTCTTTGGGTATTCGCGCGAGTAGTTGCCACGTTCGCGGATGGTGCCAGGTTCGGAGATCAGCGCGTGGGTGCTATCGCCAATGATGATGAAATGCGCCTGTATTTCGTTTACCTTGTCGCGGGGAACCGTGTTGTTGATGGTGTGGATGCTGACGGTCGGGAGGTTGGTGATGCGAAACAGATTCGAATGGTCGCCCATGCCTTCGTAACCAAAGAACTGGAGTTCGGCGACATGGGCATAGGTGGTGGCTGGGCCTACATAGCGCACATAGCGGAAGCCCTGGGAACAGGAGACCTCGGCGTAACTCATCACGCCGGGTTTGCCTACTTCGTCGGCACTCCTGATGATGTGAATGGGCAGCGCGTCCATGAAGTCGGGGCTGTTGGCGCCTTCGAACACACCGAGGATCATGCGGCTGGGGACGTTGTCGCGCGGCATCCACCCTACCTTGGTGATGACGTGACGCGTGCCCAGGTCAAGGCCTGCCCAGCCGAAGTTGTAGGTCGTAGCAGAGAAGTAGGTGCCAGGATTTCCGTCGAAAGCCTTGTCGGCGTTGTTGAGTACGTTACCCTTCAACAGGTCTTCTGCAGCCAGCGACACCATGCTGACTTCCCATAGAATGACCAATGATATATAGAATCTTAACATCGTATTTTTATTAAGTTCCTTTGACCCGCAAATTTACGTAAAACAGCTCAAATCCCCAAACTTTTGATTCAAGTTTTGTTGAAGTTTAAGATATATCAGCTATAATGTAAGATTACAATCTGAAAAATGCAAATTATAGATTACAAATTTACATTGAAATGAAAAGTTTAGTCTAAGAGATATCATTTTTGAGAATCTAGGACAGATAGAATCGGAAAAAGTAATTATTTTTGCACATTAAATTTATTTTGCCGACTTACTCTGTAAATAGCTCATTCTTTTACATATTAAATTATTAATAACATCATGAAACATCTTTCTACGTTTCTGGCAATACTTTCGGTATTGACCGTAAATGTTGCCATGGCTCAGGAAGTGAGTGTCGAAGTGGCACAAGGCCGTGCCCTCGATTTCCTGAAGAGCCAAACCGATGGCACCAAGCGCGTCAAGGGGGCGGATGTTGCCCCACAAGTTTCGTTGGCCTACACCTCGAAGAGTGCAGACAAGACGTGTTTCTACGTTTTCAATGCCGGTGAGGACGATGGTTTCGTGATCATCGGTGGTGACGAGGCTGCTCGTGAAATCCTGGGTTACTGCGACCATGGCTCGTTCGACTATGACACGGCTCCCGAAAACTTCAAGTGGTGGCTGGGCCAGTACACCGAGCAGATTGCCCAGGCAGAGAAAGCTGGGGTTACGGGTGCACGAAGGGCAAAGGCTGCGACCAATCGTGCCAATATAGACCCTTTGATTTCGGTGAAATGGGGTCAAGATGAACCTTTTAATAATAAAATTGTAGGAATCTCCGCAGATAATCAAGAATCTACTGGTTTTGTAACCGGTTGTGTTGCTACAGCCATGGCTCAGGTGATGAAGTTCTGGCAATGTCCTACACAAGGTCAAGGAAGTTACAGTTATGAATATAATGGCCTTACCTTCTCGGCAAATTTCGGCAACACTACCTACGACTGGGCAAATATGCTTCAAACATATAGCAAAACCGCGACTGGAGAAACCGCAGATGCAGTGGCAACCTTGATGTTCCATGCAGGTGTGTCGGTTGATATGGCTTACGGAACCGATGCTTCAGGTGCTAACTCCGAAGATATCGGATATGCGTTGGCCACCTACTTTGGCTACGATAAATCGGTGCGCAATGAATTCCGCACCTGTTATTCCGATGAAGCCTGGGAAGATCTTGTGTATAATGAACTCAAAAAAGGTCACCCCGTTCTATATAGTGGTCGTGCTCCAACTGGCGGCCACGAATTCATTTGCGATGGTTATGACAAATCGCACGAAATGTTCACGTTCAACTGGGGCTGGAATGGCTGGTGCGACGGAAGCTATCCCCTGACAGGAACAGGCGCACTTCAACCCGATGGTAACGGTATCGGTGGCGCAGGCGAGGGCTCTGCCTATACAGGCGATCAAATGATTACTATCAATGTAATGCGTAATCAAGGAGGTTCGGAAAATGTTCATCTGGCTCAAATAGATCAATCAGAACGTGGCTATGATAATGCTATGTTTCTGGAAGTAGATGGCACCACCTATGATGCAAATTGCGACTATACTCATTCAGATGAAAGTAAGATGTTTTATCTTAATTCCATTTGTAAAAATATCAGCTGTTTAGCCACAAGATTTGATGTTGGCGTAAAGGCTGTTGAAAAGACAACTGGATACTGCTATTATTGGAAAAGTTATAGCGCTGAGCTTGGAAGAAGTCGTTTTTGGGTAGGTCCTCAAGCCTTCTGGTTTTATCCCAATGAGATCACGTATAACGGTGTTTATGAATTACATCCTATATGTCGTGTAGAAGGTGGTACAGATGCCGACTGGACAGAGATAGATATTCTAGCAACAGAAACCTATCCGACCC
>CACXTQ010000072.1:0-22737 GCA_902770595.1 uncultured Bacteroidales bacterium
AATCATGTATAGAGTAGAAATATCCAACGGAGCCGATAGTGTTGTAAGGAAATGGAAAAAATCCAATCCACAACTCTGGAATAAATTCGGCAAAATAATACATGAACTTGCCGAACACCCACGTACTGGCATCGGGCATCCCGAACCGTTACGCGGAGGTAACGATATCACTTGGTCAAGAAGAATCTCTGCACATGACCGTATAGTCTATGATATTCATGACAACGTACTAGTTGTTCTTGTCATCGAAGTTGAAGGACATTACGGGGATAAATGATGCAATAATTTGAAATGTTTAGTTGGCAAAACCTCAAAATAGAGTCTTTTGTGCTGTTTTTTTGCTGACTTTTTTTACTTTTATTGCTCGTCATATCACTTAATTTTCTGATAAACAACAAAATAACCCTCTTTGTTTCAATTCCCGTCGAATCACTCATGAAAAGAGGACCTCAACGGTCCTCTTTTTTTCTTTTTCTCTACGGATTTAAGCGGATTGAGCGGATTGTTGATTGTCGGCCAGACGGAAATCTGGTGAATCCGTGTTAATCCGTAGAGCTTACAACTGGGAACGGGATTAGCGGGTGTGTGCGGCGTGGAGGGTGAGGATTTCGTCGAAGCGGGTGGCGAGTTCGGACATGCTGGAGAGGACGATGTCGGCACCGGCCTTGCGGAGGACCTTGGGGTCGAGGGGGCCGGTGTTGACGGCGACGGTGAAGATGCCTGCGGCATGACCAGCCTGGACACCTAGCGGGGCATTCTCGACGACGATGGCTTCGGAGGGATCAACGTTGCCTGCCTTACGCAGGCCCATGAGATAGGGATCGGGCATGGGTTTGCCATGACCGATGGGACAATCCTTCGCGGAAACCATTCGACTGGGATCGAAGACGTTAGGATAAACAAAATTCAGTTTGCTGAGGAGCGAGGGCTGGCCGCTGCCTGTCACCAGGACGCGAATGAGGCCCTTCTCCCCTACTTTACGAAGCACTTCGGCAGCGCCAGGCATGGGTTCAGCCTGGCCCATTTGCACGAAGGCCTGCGACTTCTCCTTGTAAATCATCTCAATCTCCCAAGGTTCGGCATGACGTCCGCGTTGCTCAACGAAGAAGTCATCGATGACCTGTTGACCTGTTGCACCTTCGCAGAGATAGAAGAAGGTGCGATCGCAGGCGAAGCCATAGTGTTCGCCCATGACCTGATACCATGCTTCCGCATGTTTTGGCATGCTGTCGAAGAGCACGCCGTCCATATCGAAAAGAAATGCTTTTAGCATTGATGGGGTGATGGGAGGGATGGGAATGATGGGAATAATGGGAATAATGGGAATAATGGGAATGATGGGAATTAACTAACTATAATCTTCAACTTTCGCAGGAGCGAAAGTTGAAGATTGTTATTTGATACGATGATTTACTCGGCGAGACGAGCCTTGATGGCCTTGGTGGCCTCTTCGTAACCTGGCTTCTCGAGGAGAGCGAACATGTTCTTCTTGTAAGCCTCAACACCTGGCTGGTTGAATGGGTTGACACCGAGGATGTAGCCAGAGATACCGCAAGCGCGCTCGAAGAAGTAGATGAGCTGGCCGAGGTTGTACTCGTCGAGCTTGTCAATCTCGATCTTCATATTGGGCACACCGCCATCGACATGGGCGATCTGGGTGCCGAGCTCGGCCATCTTGTTGACCTGGTCGACACGCTTGCCAGCGAGGAAGTTCAGGCCATCGAGATTCTCTTCGTCAGAAGGAACAACCACGGTGCGGTTGGGGTTCTTGATGGAGATGACGGTCTCGAAGATGGTACGTTCGCCTTCCTGGATCCACTGGCCCATAGAGTGCAGGTCGGTGGTGAAGTCGACAGAAGCCGGGAAGATGCCCTTGTGGTCCTTGCCCTCAGACTCGCCGTAGAGCTGCTTCCACCATTCGGACATGTAATGGAGCTTGGGCTGATAGTTGACCAGGATCTCGGTCTTCTTGCCAAACTGATAGAGGGCGTTACGAACGGCAGCATACTGGGCAGCGGGGTTCTCAGCATAAGGAACATCGACGCCAGTGGCCTTCTCCATATCCTGGGCGCCACGTACGAGGGCCTTGATGTCGTTGCCAGCAACAGCGATGGCGATGAGACCTACGGGAGTGAGCACTGAGAAACGACCTCCAACGTCATCGGGGATGACATACTTCTTGTAACCCTCCTTGGTAGCGAGAGTGCAGAGAGCGCCACGCTTGGCATCAGTAACAGCCACGATGCGCTTCTGAGCCTCGGCCTTGCCAACCTTCTCTTCGAGCATGGTCTTGAGGATACGGAAGGTGAGGGCGGTCTCGGTGGTGGTACCTGACTTGGAGATATTGATGATACCGAACTCCTTCTCTTTCAGGATGTCGAAGAGGTCGGCGAGGTAGTCCTCACCGATGTTGTTGCCGGCATAGACTACGATAGGATTCTTACGGGTGGTCTGGTAAGCATCGAAAGCGCTTGCCAAAGCCTCGTTGACGGCACGAGGGCCGAGATAGGAGCCACCGATGCCAGCTACGACAACGACTTCGCACTTCTCGCGAAGGAGGTCGGCGGTAGCCTGAACGTCGTTGAGGAATTCTTCGGTGATGCTAGAGGGAAGGTGAACCCAACCCAGGAAGTCGTTACCAGCACCCTTGCCGGACTCGAGGAGTTCGTTGCAAGCGGCGGTCTGAGCGGCGACGGTTGCCAATGTTCCAGCGGGAACAAAGCATTGTGCTTTTTCGATTGATAGTTTCATAATAGATATTATTTGTTGGTTATAAGGGGTTATCGAGGAGGTGGGGCGGCCATAGATGGCCGCGACGAGGACACGGGGAAGGCGCGATGGCATCGCGCCATACGGGACAAAGAGGGGACGACAGAGGGGACGATGGGCAGCCATACACGGCTGCCGACGGGGACAAGCCATACGGGACAAAGAGGGGACGACAGAGGGGACGATGGGCAGCCATACACGGCTGCCGACGGGGACAAAGGGGGACGACAGCAGGGACAAAGGGGGACGACAGCGGGGACGAGGAGGGACGACCGGAGGGGCGAGGAAGCTATCTCAGCATGTCGCTGAGAAGCTTGAACTCGACGAAGGGGGACATGCGCTTGTAGAGGATGTTGTAGACGCAGTCGACGATGGGGATCTGGATGCCGTACTTCTGGTTGATCTCCTTGATGCACTTAGTGCCGTAGTAGCCTTCGGCGACCATCTCCATCTCGAGCTGGGCACTCTTGACGCTGTAACCCTTGCCGATCATGGCTCCGAACATGTGATTGCGGGAGAAGCGGCTGTAAGCGGTGACCAGAAGGTCGCCGGTATAGACCGATTCGGAGATGTGGCGTGTGGGCTCACGCGCAGGATCGATGCCATTGATGAAACGCTTCATCTCGCGCATGGCATTGGCCACAAGGACAGCCTGGAAGTTGTCGCCATACTTGAGACCTGAACAAATGCCTGAAGCGATGGCATAGATGTTCTTCAAGACGCCTGCGAACTGCACACCGATGACGTCCTCGCTGACGGTGGTGTGGACGTAGTGGTTCTGGAAGAAATCGGCTATCTCCTGCCCTATCTCCGTATTGGGGCAACCCACGGTGAGATAGGTGAGTCGCTCCCAAGCTACCTCCTCGGCATGAGAGGGTCCTGAAAGGGTGGCAAACTGCTCGGGCTTGAGCGAGAAGCGTTCGGTCAGGTACTGACTGATGGGAATGTTGAGGTCCTGGACGATACCCTTGATGATAGAGATGACCATCTTGTCGGTGAACGACTCGGTGATCTTCTCGACATGCTGACGCAGATAGGGCGACGGCATACCGAAGATGACCATATCGGAGTTGCGGATGGCTTCGTTGATATCGTCGGTGAAATGGATACGATCCAGATTGAAACGCACACTCGAAAGGTAGGTGGGATTGTGACCCAGCTGCTTGAATTCGGTGATCTTCTGCGGGTTGCGCATATACCACCAGATGTCGGCATCATTATCCTGGACAATCTTAGCGATAGCTGTACTCCAGGAGCCACTGCCGAGGATGGCTACAATACCGGGGATATTCATAAGCAAATCATTTAGCCGCAGCCTCGATCCATGCCTGGACGTCGGCCTGCGAAGGGTTCTGAAGTTCGCCGATGAGCGCCTTATACTTCTTCTTGATATCGATCATTTGCTGGAGGACCTTGCCAGGCTTTTCGTCGGCGAGGCTTTCGGTGGTGAGATAGCCGGCCTTCCAGAGCACAGCCACCCAATCCTCAGAAGGCACACCGAGGGCGAGGAACTTCTCGACGGGATCCCTGCGCTCGACCTTCTCGGGCTTCATGGTGGGGAACAGGAGCACCTCCTGGATGGTGGGCTGACCCGTCATCAGGATGCACAGGCGATCGATGCCGATGCCGATGCCCGATGTGGGAGGCATACCATATTCGAGGGCACGCACGAAATCGTGGTCGATGACCATAGCCTCGTCGTCACCCTTGGCAGCAAGCTTCATCTGATCGACGAAACGATTGTACTGATCGATGGGGTCGTTGAGCTCGGAATAGGCATTGGCCAGCTCCTTCCCATTGACCATCAGTTCGAAACGCTCGGTGAGACCAGGTTTCGAACGATGCATCTTGGTGAGCGGAGACATCTCGACCGGATAGTCGGTGATGAACGTAGGCTGGATGAACGAGCCTTCGCAAGTCTCGCCAAAGATCTCGTCGATGAGCTTGCCCTTGCCCATGGTGTCGGTGTCCTCGACGCCCAGTCGCTTGGCAATTTCGCGCATCTCGTCCTCGGACATGACAGAGAGGTCGTAGCCGGTCTTCTCACGAATGGCTTCGAGAATGGGCAGACGGCGATAGGGAGCCTTGAAGCTGACCATGTTGTCGCCAATCTTCACCTCGGTGGTGCCATTGACAGCCAGACAGATGCGTTCGAGAAGGTTCTCGGTGAACGTCATCATCCAGTTGTAGTCCTTGTAGCTGACGTACAGCTCCATGCAGGTGAACTCGGGATTGTGGCTGCGGTCCATGCCCTCGTTGCGGAAGTTACGACCGATCTCATACACACCTTCGAAACCTCCTACGATGAGACGCTTGAGGTAAAGCTCGGTGGCGATACGGAGATAGAGGTCGATGTCGAGCGCATTGTGATGGGTGATGAACGGACGAGCACTGGCACCACCGGCAATCTGCTGGAGGATTGGTGTCTCGACTTCGGTGTAACCAGCCTCGTCGAACACCTGACGCATGGTACGGATGACGGTGGCACGCTTCTGGAACACGTCCTTCACGCCCTCGTTGACAATCAGGTCGAGGTAGCGCTGACGATAGCGCAGCTCGGGGTCGTTGAAGCCATCGTAGGCCACACCATCCTTATACTTGACGATAGGCAGGGGACGGATGCTCTTGCTGAGCACGGTGAGACGCTGGCAATGTACGGAGATTTCGCCCGTCTGGGTACGGAAAACGTAACCCTCGACACCTACGAAGTCGCCGATGTCGAGCAAACGCTTGAAGACAGTGTTGTACATCACCGTATCGTTGGGATCGGGACACAGGGCATCGCGGCTCACATAGACCTGGATGCGGCCCTTGGAGTCCTGAAGCTCCATGAAGGCAGCCTTGCCCATGATACGACGGCTCATGATGCGACCTGCCACCGAGACACAACGCGAATTGTCGGCATTGGCCGGGGTGGGCACTTCGACGCCCTCGTCGTTCAGCATCTTGGGCAGATCGACAAAATTCTCACGTATCTCGTCGGAATAGCCGGTAACCACGTACTCGGCTGCCGGATAGGGTTCGATACCTAACTTGCGCAACTCTTCGAGCGAACTGCGTCGGATGATCTCCTGCTCGCTTAATTCTAAATTTACCACTGTAAGATATTTTCTATAAAAAATTTCACTTCCAAAAGATTCACATATATTGGTGCAAATATATTGAAAATTTTGAACAGAAACAAAAATCGGCTCAAAATTTACAGTTTTTGAGCCGTTTTGTTGCCAACGAGGCTTTTTAAGCCATATCTATCTAACAATTTCAACCTTCCGTTTTCGGTTTCGAGAATGTGCTGGCCCTCCATTGAAGCGACACAACGCCAGAAGGAAGGTTTGTCGAGCTGCATCATGTCGCACCAGTCGGATTCCTTCGCCTCGATGACCACCTCCTTGGCTGCACGTTCGGTGAACGCCAGCATCCAGGAAGCGAGCTTCAAGACGGGATCGGTCTCGCCCGAAAAGTCGATGGCCTTGTGCTGCTTCTGTGCACGGGTGCAGAGCATATTGAGCGTGTTGACGAGTGCGACATCGTTCTCCTGAAGGATACGGAGGAAATCCTTCTTCTTGAGCAGCATGATGCCCGTCTTTTCGGAGCAAGCGGTCATGGTGCTATGCACGCGCGTCTCGGCACCGAAGAGATGATGGATCGAGAACGTGTAGGGGGCATCGAACATCTGTGTGATGCGAACGCGCCGATTGAAGACAGGCGTCTCAACGCGCACCCTGCCCGAGAGGAGGAAGGTGGTGCCAGGGCAAGAATCGCCGCCACTGAGAATGACTTCGCCTACCTTATAGGTGCGAAAATCGAAGGGAATGACCTCAAGGATATGAGTCATCTGATCGACGCTGACGCCCTGGAACATCGGCAACTGCATCAGCAGGTCATACATGGAAGCCATTTAGAAGAAGTGTTTGTCGGTCATAATATTCAAAACCACATTGTCAACTTCGAGCATTGCATCGCGACCGATGCTTGCCAGGTTGTCGATGCACTTGTCAACATCGTCCTCGATGATGCCATCGGTAGAAGCGACATGGATATTCTCCATGGCCATCATTGCACTCTGGAAGGCGGAACTTACTGCCGAAGAAAGCTTGAGCACGCAGGAAGGCTTGCAGCCGTCGCAAATCATTCCGGTGGCACCAGCCAGCTGGTTCTTGACGGCATAGGTGATCTGATCGTAGTTACCACCCATCAGGTAAGTGATGCCGCAAGCTGCGCCGGTGGCAGCCAGCACACAGCTGCAGTGGGCCGACAGTTTGCCCAAAAGCTGACGGATATAGATATTAACCAGGTTGCCGATGGCCAGGGCACGGATGGTCTTCGCCTCGGTACAGAGTGTCTCCTCGGCAAAGATCAGGATAGGAAGCGAGACGGTAATACCCTGATTGCCAGAACCTGAGTTTGTGGAAATGGGCACAGACACGCCACTCATACGGACGTCGCATGCTGCACACGTATAGCTGACGACACGGGGCATGGCATTCTGCCCCACCATGCGTGACTCGAACTCACCCTTGAGCATCTTGCCGAGGTTGAGACCATAGTTGGCATCGGGCAAATAGGCCATCTCGGCGACCTTCTTGTTCATCTGGGCACCCTTCAACAGGAACTCGAGGGAATCGAGCGGACACTTGGTGGCAAACTCGTAGATCTTGGCGATGGTCAGATCGGACTCATGCTTGCGGTCGTGTTCGGTAGCCAAGGAGCAACGTTCGTCGAAGAGCACCTCGTTGTCGCGCTTGACGTAGACCACATTGGCGTAATCCTTGGCGATGATGACCTTGGCCTGATGGTCGCCGGCAATGGCCTTGACTTCGGCATAAACGACTTCGAACGTATTGCGTGCAGTAACCACCGACCAACGCTTGTCGGCCACAAACTGCCTGGCACGTGCGCAATCGTCGGGAGTGATGTCCTTCAACAATTCCAAGCCCAATTCAGGCTTGCCAGCCAACGAACCCAGGGCAATGGCAGCAGGTATACCTACCATTCCACAGGCGTTAGGGACACCCACACCCATAGCAAACTTGATGATATAACTACTCAATTTGGCTTTCACCATGTCGGGTTCCTGGCCCAAGACCTCACGCGCCTTGGCACAAGCCAAAGCCACCATCCTCGTCTCGTTGCCACCGATGGCTGGTAACACTTCCTTACGCAGAAGCTTCAGAATGTTTTGAATGTCGGTACGTGATAGCATGATATAGACAAAAATAAAGTCGCTGAAATGATATCAAGGATAATTAAGGATTTTTATGACGCAAAGGTATAGAAAAAAAGAAACAAATGCAAGAATTTAACTTAATTTATTACAATTTTAACATAAAAACGACGACTGATCTATGAAATCATAGACCAGTCAACCTTTCCAGCGAACAATGTCTGCACCCTACGACGCAAAATACCATTGGGTTGGGACTCGAGCATCGGGTCGGCTTCGACAATCTGCTTGGCCCAATTGCGTGCCGTCTCGAGTATCATACCATCCTTGGCGAGCGAAGCAATCCTGAGGTCGAAAGCGAGGCCGGACTGCTGCGTGCCCTCAAGGTCGCCAGGGCCACGGAGACGGAGGTCGGCCTCAGCAATCTCGAAGCCATCGGTGGTGCGGCACATCACGTCGATACGCTGGCGGGTGTCGCTCGACAACTTGTCGGACGTGACAAGGATGCAATAGGACTGTTCGGCACCACGACCGACACGACCACGCAGCTGGTGCAACTGACTGAGGCCAAAACGCTCGGCATTCTCGATGACCATGACCGAGGCATTGGGCACATTCACACCCACCTCGATGACCGTGGTAGCCACCAGCACCTGGGCCTCGTTCTGTACAAAACGCTGCATGGCAGCATCCTTGTCCTTCGACCGCATGCGTCCGTGGACCATCGCAACACGATACTCGGGCCCAAACGACCGCTGCGCATCGAGAAAGCCCTGCTCGACCGCCTTGTACTTGAGCTTCTCGTTCTCTTCGACAAGCGGATAGACGATGTAGGCCTGATGGCCCTTAGCCAATTCGCCACGAATGGCACGCGTCAGTCCCATGCGCTGCGAATCCCATCGATGGATGGTGGCGATGGGTTTGCGACCAGGAGGCAATTCGTCGATGACACTGACATCGAGATCGCCATAGACCGTCATAGCCAAGGTGCGAGGAATGGGCGTAGCCGTCATTACCAGGACATGGGGCGGACGGTGGTTCTTGGTCCACAGCTTGGAGCGCTGTTCGACACCAAAACGATGCTGTTCGTCGATGACCACCATGCCCAGGTTCTGGAACTTCACATCGGGTTCGATCAGGGCATGGGTGCCGATGAGGATGTTAAGCTGACCATTTTCGAGCTGTTCGTGGATGAGACGACGATTCTTCTGCGTGGTGCTGCCTGTGAGGAGTGCCACCTTGATGCCGACGTGCTCCAACTGAGGCCGGAGACTGTCGTAGTGCTGGGTGGCCAGAATCTCGGTGGGAGCCATCAGACAGGCCTGGAAGCCATTGTCGAGCGCCATGAGCATCGTCAAGGTGGCAACCATCGTCTTGCCCGACCCCACATCACCCTGAAGCAGACGGTTCATCTGCTTGCCTGAACCCACATCGGCACGAATCTCACGAAGCACGCGCTTCTGGGCGTTGGTGAGTTCGAAGGGGATGAGATTGTAGAAGTTGTTGAAGTAATCGCCAATCCTGGAGAAATGGAAACCGCCATTGACCTGATGACGCATCTTGAACGAGCGCACCAGGTAGAGCTGCAGATAGAACAGTTCCTCGAACTTGAGACGGTACTGGGCGCGACGAAGATTGTCGGCATTGGCCGGGAAGTGGATCTGGCGGATGGCCTGGTTGTAGGGCATCAGCTTCTGCTGCTCGACGATGTAGGCAGGCAAGGTTTCGGGGAAGGGAGCGGGATTCTTCTGAAGATAATTGAGGATAATGCGCTGGATGGTCTTGGAATTGACGCCGTAGCGCTTCATCTTCTCCGAGGTATTGTACATACCATAGAGACCCGCCTTAGCCTCGGGATCGTCGTCGGGCTTGACCGTCTCGATTTCTGGATGGGAGATACTGTAGCTGCCATTGAACTCCTTCGGCTGACCGAAAATCAGGTACTCCCTACCCTTCTGCACACTCGACTGGATGTACTTGATGCCATTGAACCAGATGCATTCGATGACACCCGTACCATCGGTGAAAAGCGCCTTCAGATGGTGCTGGGGCCCTTTCATGCCGATGCCTTCTTCGGTGAAGAGCGTGAAGTGTCCCCGGATCAGGATGAACGGCAATGTCGTGCCACTGCCCGGACTGGGATTCATGGCAGGGACATCGCAAATGCGATAGACCTTCGACTTATCGACATAGCGATAAGGGTAATAACCCAGCAGCTCCTCGATGGAATGCAGATTGCATTCCTTTTCGAGGAGCTCGGCCTTTTTGGGCCCTACGCCGGGTATGTACTGAAGGTCGCTCAAAGGCATCAGGCGTTCTTCTTCAAGAATGAGCTACGATACATGAGGAAGGCCACTGCACAAACGATGGATGCCACGATGCCCACGGTGAGACTGAAGGCATAGTTGAGCTGGAAGCCTTCGGGAGCCACGAGGATGTAGGTGGTGCAGACGCAGGTCATGAAGATGGCAGGCAGATAGGCGATGATCCAAAGTTTCTTAGCACGAAGCATATAGACCGACAAAGCCCAAAGCGTGAAGACGGAGAGGGTCTGGTTGGTCCAGGAGAAATAGCGCCAAAGGATGTTGAAACCATCGGCATCACTGAGGCTCCAGACGAGAGCGATAGCCGTGAGGATGAAGATGGGGACAGCAATGACCAGACGACGCCAGATGCTCTTCTGCTCGAAGTTGATGAAGTCGGCCACCACCAGACGGGCACTACGCAATGCGGTGTCGCCCGAAGTGATAGGAGCCACAGCAATACCCAATACAGCCAGGATACCACCTGCAACGCCCAGCCAGTTGTTGCTGACGAAATTGGCGATATAAGCGCCGCTGAAAGCCTTGCCGGTCTCGGGATTGACTACACCATTGTCCTGATAGAAACAGGTGGCAGCAGCCGCCCAGACGAGGGCTACGATGCCTTCGGTGATCATGGCACCATAGAAGCAGCGACGACCCATACGCTCGTTCTTCAAGCAACGGGCCATGAGTGGCGACTGGGTGCCATGGAAGCCCGAGATGGCTCCACAGGCGATGGTGATGAACATCATCGGGAAGACGGGTGCCGACTGCCATTCCTTGTTGACCAACGAACCGTCCCAGAGTTCGGGAAGGCCGGGATTGGCCACCACAAGATAAGCGCCGATGCCGACAGCCATGAAGATGAGACAGAAGGCAAAGACGGGATAGATGTTGCCGATGATCTTATCGACCGGGCAAAGGGTGGCAATGACATAGTAGAGGAAGATGATGACAATCCAACCGTAGGCATTGAGGCCCCAACCCGAAGTCATGGCACTGAGCAGCTCGGCAGGACCGCTGACGAACGTGGCAGCAAGAAGGATGAGCAGCACACAGATGAAGACGCACATCACCTTACGCGCAAACTCGCCCAGATAGGCACCGATGATCTCGGAGAGGGAAGCACCATTCATGCGGATGCTCACCATCGAGGTCAGATAGTCGTGAACTGCACCCGCAAAGATACAACCGAACACAATCCACAGGTAGGATGCCGTACCGAACTTGGCACCCATGATGGCACCGAAGATGGGACCCAGACCTGCAATGTTGAGGAACTGGACCATGTAGACCTTCCAAGTGGGCATGGGGACATAGTCGACGCCGTCCTCCTTGGTGTAGGCAGGCGTTTCGCGATCCTCTTCAGGATGAAACACTCGGCTGACAAAGCGGCCATAGGTGAGATAGCCGACAATCAGCGCGGCTAATGCAACTAGAAAACTGACCATAATCGTGTATATTTAAATAAGTATTATCACAACTTGGGATAGACCCTGTGCTGCCGGACATGCTGGAAATGACCCACAAGCGTGGAGATGGAGATAAAGAGGGAGATCACTACACTGATGCCCAGACCCACGTGATAGGGCAAAGCGAGACCTTCGGGTGCCACCAGTATATAGGTGGTGCATACGCAGGTCATAAACACCGAAGGCAGGAAGGTGACGATCCAAGGCTTCTTCTCACGCAGCAGATAGACCGTAATGGCCCAAAGCGTGAAGACAGAAAGTGCCTGGTTGCACCATGCGAAATAGCGCCACAGGATGCCGAAGCCCTTGGCATCGTTCATCGACCAAACCAGTACCGATGTAGTGAGGATGAACATCGGGATGGCGATGAGGAGACGGCTCTTCATGCTTTTCTGCTCCTTCTTGAAGAAGTCGGCAATGATGAGTCGGCCACTGCGCAAAGCCGTATCACCGGAAGTGATAGGTGCGATGGCAATGCCGAGGATGGCCAGGATGCCACCGACGAGACCGAGCCAGTTGTTGCAGATGGTCGAAGCGACAAAAGCGCCCGTATAGGCCTTGCCCGTATCGGGATTGACGGTACCATTCTCCTGGAAAAAACAGGTGGCAGCGGCAGCCCAAATGAGGGCTACGACACCTTCGGTGACCATGGCGCCATAGAAGCATCGGCGGCCCATCTTCTCGCTCTTGATGCAACGCGCCATCAGAGGCGACTGGGTGGCATGAAAGCCGGAAATTGCACCACAGGCTATCGAGATGAACATCATCGGGAAGATGGGATTGACCTCCCACTCACGATTGACCAACGAGCCGGTGCTCCACAGTTCGGGCAGCTGGGGACGCACGACCAGGAGGTAGCACAAGATGCCGACAGCCATGAAGATGAGACATGCGGCAAAGAAAGGATAGATACGACCGATAATCTTATCGACGGGACATAGCGTAGCTATCACATAATAGACGAATATGATGCCAATCCACCAATAGGTGGTGATGCCAAAGCCCGAGGTCATGTTGCCCAACAATTCGGCAGGACCACTGATAAAAACGGCACCCACAAGGATCATCAACACGGTAATGAAGATACCCATCAAGCGACGGGCGTGACGTCCCAAGAAGAAACCGATGATTTCGGGCAGCGAAGCACCATTCATTCGCAACGAAATCATTCCTGCGAGGTAATCGTGAGTGGCTCCGGCAAAGATGGTACCCAGTACTATCCAGAGATAGGAAGCGGTGCCAAACTTTGCACCCATAATGGCACCAAATATAGGACCAAGGCCTGCGATATTCAAGAATTGAATCATGTACACCTTCCAAGTAGGCAGCGGGATGTAGTCAATGCCATCCTGGCGGGTGTAGCAAGGTGTCGTACGTGCGTCATCGACACCGAACACACGGCTGATGAAACGCCCATAGACAAGATAGCCGATAATGAGAGCGGCCAAAGCGAGAAGAAAACTAATCATTTTTGATAGTCATTATTGATTACCGAACGCAGATAGAGAATTGATAAATTGCAATTTTGACTTGCAAATATAAGGCTATTTCCGCAATATTCGCATGTTTGGAGTAAAAAAAGCACTTTTTTTGAAAAAAAAACCTAAAACATTTGGTTTTGTAAAGAGAACATACTATCTTTGCGCCAACAAAAAACGAAAAATGTGCGCCTTATAGCCACACAGCGAACTATTCAGTAAACTATTTTTTAACTTCTTAAACTATTTCAAATTAATATGGCACGTGTAATTGATCCCGAAAAGTGTGTTGCTTGCGGTTCTTGTATCGGTGAATGTCCCGTCGAGGCAATTAAGGAGGGGGACGTATATACAATCGACGCTGATGCTTGCATCGACTGCGGCGCTTGTGAGGCTACCTGTCCTAACGAGGCTATCGCAGAGGCATAACTAAATCGTAAGTACCTGATTAAAAAAGGGAAATCGTCTTAGTAAACTCTAAAACCTGTTATTGAACTGGAGTTCTTCTATAAGAATTCCAGTTCTTTTTTGTTTGTATATTTATTAATATTCCCTTCTCCCATATTGAATATTTATACAGATGCTTTTATTTTTGGTCACATTTTGGTCACATTAACTCGTTTTTATAAATGGTTAAAAAATGTAAATCAAGCCAAATGACATCTCTACGTTGCATTATTATGACCCTTATCCCCTATTTTTGACTGTTTTTTTATCAATAGAATCAAAAACAGATTCTCTTACCCAATGTCTCTGAAAGACCATTTACCATCATGAGACCTTAATTGTAAAGTCAGCCAAGTCTCTCGTATAATCAATTCAGTTGGTTATATACTCACTTTTGATTTATTTTGAGTTGGGATTCTATTATTCTTCTAGATGTTGGCACATTCCAGGGATAATAGACAGAGAGAGTTACATATTTTTGTACCATTATCATATGCCATGATAGGTTTCATTTACTTATATTATTGAAATATCGGGAAATTAATAAACACTTTAATAATATTTTAATACATTTGCAATGTTTTTGGACACATCAACAACAACATTTTCCATTTTACACATTATTTATATATATGATAGAAGAAATACTAAAACGAGAGAACCCTGGACAATTAGTCGTATCTCTTGACAATCTGCGAACTGTCATACATAAGATCCAGGTCGAAGCAGCACAAGACACATCACTCTCGAAAATGGCACAAGTCCTGCCGACACCTAATCATGAAGATCGGTACCTTACTCGCGAAGAGGCCGCAGAATTCTGCCATGTGAGCAAAATACCCCAAAAGACAGTTATGGCACAAATCACCCAAAACGACCTTCAAGGAAGCAAGCGCCTGTATAATCTTTTCGACAGTGTTTTTGCAATTGGTCAAAGCGCCAAAGATGAAGATTTGAGGTATATCAAGGAACTTAAGGTGCGCTGGGGAAGAAAAACCTATGGTGAAAACAATGTAATCGTTGCCAAGATTGAGAAAATAGGTAGCTTTCTTCAATTCACAGAAAAAGGCAATGCACACGAATTTGAACACCTGAAGCAGTCAGCGGAGGAGACCAGGGAAGAGATTGCCAAGACAATTGAGGACTTGAGGAAGAAAGGCGTTTCTTATAGGAGCATCGGCGAACAGTTGTCCATGCCGAAATCAACTGTTGAAAGTATCGACAAGAGGACCAGACGCAAAAAGGCGAGGAAATGATGTCCTGTCCAATATCCAGCCATTGGACATTTCGGATAGATTTGGACGTTTGGACACTTTCGGACACTTCAATCGAAGCACTCATCTCATTGATTATTAATATGAAAAATAAAGAATACAAGTTTCATTTAGAAAAATACCATGGTCCTGGAAGCAGGCACAAGTGTCCGAAATGTGGAGACAGATCTTCATTCGTCCTATATGTCGATGACAATGGAATCCCAATCGACAATAATGTGGGGCGATGCAATCACGAAAGCAGCTGCGGATATCACTATGCTCCTTCACAATACTTCAAGGACAACTGCATGGAACCCAAAGACAGTCCATTCAGGCATCTGAAGGATGTACAAGTGAACAAAACAATAGTCAATGCAGCCTTAGCTCCCTCTTTCATAGATGCTTCTCTGGTGATTAACAGCCTATGTCAAAACAGCACCTTCGTTGACTTTCTGAAAAGACTCATCAGGGATGATGATCTAGTCAATCACCTTTGTATGGCCTACCAACTGGGTGCCACCTCCATGAGAGAAGCAATTTTTTGGGAAATAGACTATAACCTGCGAATAAGAACCGGCAAATCATGAACTATGATATGACGCTCTATTCTGTAGAAGCAAGTACTCTGTCGGCCGTCATAATGCTTACTCAAACTGCAGAAATACTCTGACGGCCAACAGAATGCTTGATGCTAGTTTATCAGTCCAGTCCAACGAAATTACCGGTCATTTTTCATTTTTCATATTGTATTTAGTTACAGGAATATGATAGAATGTCTCATAAAAGAATAGTTGTTTGTTGCTATTCTTTTCTGCTACCACCCTGGATTCTGCTGAAGTGAAGGGTTCTTGAGTATCTCACTGGTCGGAATCGGGAATAGATACTGCCGATCATTCCAAAGACGGGATACGGTTTGAGGTGAATACGCATAACTGGCGTTGCCCTCTTCGTCGACCTGCTGTGTAATCTTCATTTCGGTGATGCTGGTAAAGAATCGGTCGGCCTCATGCCATCGACGTACATCCCAGGCAGTGAAACCCTCGCACGAGTAAGACTGGCAGCCTGGCGAGCAGTGAGCCCCAAAGAACCTGTAATGTCAGCATTGTCACCATTGGCTCGATAAAGTGCCTCGGCATAATCGAGGTAAATGCCGCCCAAACGGAAGAGAACATAAGTGTGGAAGTTGCTGGCAACAGCAGGATTGGAAGCTAAGGAGATTTCGCCATGGCACAGCTTGCGCAGATAATAGCCTGTCGGGGTGGCACCAGCAAGCGGTTCTCCATTGCGACCGCCAGAGAAAGTCTCAAGAGCCTTGGCACCACTGTAGGTTGGCCAAACATCCCCATTCAGTGCAACGGTCATAGACAGACGTTTGTCACGGTTGTCGAAAGGATGACTTGGGTCGTAACCCGAAGCAGGATCCGTAATGTCAAGACCATTGGACATCGGATAGGCATCGACCAGATTTTGGGTGGGACAATTACCGCCCTTTCCTCCTTCGATACCGACAGGATAGTTGTAGCTTTCGACAAGCTTGTCTCCAGCAGTGCCGGCATAATAGCGTCGGCCGAAGACTATCTCTTGAGTTATGGATGCCGTGGCATAGTTGCCCGTTGACCATAGTGCATCGTAATTACTGCAAAGTTTCTTTCCACGAGCTTCACACTCACTGATGAGTTGCTCGTAGTAACGAACTGTATTGATCCAACGAGAGGCATCGGAAGAGGCATTGAACAGCGGACTGGCCCAATAGAGGGCGGCACGGGCCTTGAGTGCCAATACTGCCAGACGATCGGCTCGGCCATTCTCGGTCGAAGAAAGCGCGTAATCGCCTAATTTGGTGTAGTCTTCGATAATCAGGTCCTCGATGGCTTGGCATTCGGAAATGATGTAGGCGAACACATCATCGGCCGATGAACGTGGGAGGGTGTTGACCTCATCGGGCGACATACCCTCGCCAAGCATGGGCACTCCTCCATACTGACGTACCAAGAGGAAGTAGAAATAAGCGCGCAGGAATCGGGCCTCGTACTGGTAATTCTCGTAACGATGCATCTGCTGCTGATAATCGGAATTCTGGCGTAACTCATCGAAGGTGAGTCCAAGAAAGTTGGATAGATATTCATTGGCTGCGGCGATGCCTTGATACATGTTGGTCCAAGTGGTCGACTTGGCGTTGCTTGCGCTCCACGCTCCGTTGTAGAAGTCTTCGATGGAAGAGCCCAGAATGCTGTATTCAGATTCATCGGTAGCTGATGCAAGCATTGCGCCTCCGTACTGGTTGCCGTAATCAAACTCCACGGTGTTGTAGAGTCGGGTGATGAATCCACCGACATTGACGAAATCCTCGGCAATATAGTCGCGGTCGTATATGTTGTATTCGTTGTAATCCATATTGTCACAAGCTGTGACAAGCTGTATGGCCGAACAAAGGAAGGTGAGTTTTGCTAAAGGATTCATATTTCGAAAAACGTTGTTAGAAGGTCAATTTAGCTCCGATGGCAAAGTTGCGCGTTGCCGGATATATACCATAAGCCTCTGGATCGCCTACATCCATTCGGTCGAAACTGAAGAGGTCGATGCCATGCACATAGAGACGAGTTGCTTTCACAAACTTGAGCCCCTGAAGCCAATCGGCTGGAATCTCGTACGAGAGTTCTACCTCACGGAGTTTGAGGAAGGAACGATCAGCGAGGAATACAGTATTGGCTTGATAGTTGTTGGCGTTGCTTTGGCTGCTCAGACGCGGATAAAGGGCATCCTTGCTGTCGGTGGTCCAACGGTTCTGGTAGTAGTGCTCCGAAATGGTGGTGTTGCCGACCAAGGGATAGTACATACTTTTGGTATTGAGGATTGTACTATAGTGGCTTACACCTTGAAGGTTCATATAGATTCCCCATCCATTCCATTTGATGCCGAGATTCATATTATAATAAATTTCGGGAGCCATACTGCTGTAGCCAATAGACGTCTTGTCGTTGGAGTCGATGACTCCGTCTTGGTTGATGTCAGCATACTTGATATCGCCGGGACGCACCGTCGAGAAGAGCTGTGCAGGGGAATTGTCGATATCATTTTGATCGCTGAACATACCGATGCTTTTCAGTCCATATACCTGACCAATACAATGACCGGTCTGCACGAGGTTCTGATAGAGACGCGGCTCTTCGAGCTGTTCAACAATCTCATTCCGATTGAAGTTGAAGTTGCCACCCAAAGAGAGTTCGACGTTCCTGAAACGCTGACACCAGTCGGCTCCCACCTCAATGCCCCAGCTCTTGACACGACCGGCATTCTCGTAGGGAGCCTCATTTCCAAGGACACTGGAGTATTTGCCCGAAGCATCAACCCAGATATTATTGCGACGCTGGCCAAAGAAGTCTAAGGTAAGGTCAAGGCAGTTCCAAAGCCGGCTATCGATACCCACGTTGAACTTATAGGCTACCTCATGGCTTGGATCTGTAGTGGCGAGTTGCCCGAGTTGTGAAGTGCCGAACTCTGAAGTCCATCCGCTGCCGAAAGGATAGGCGGTTCCAGATGTCACATATTGCTGCGCATAGTAGGTCCATACCTCATCGCCTGGCAGGAAATCGGCGTTGAGTATGCCCGTCGAAGCACGCAGCTTGAGACGATTGAGCCAGGAGTTGTCTTGCAGCCATGACTCTCCGGTCACGATCCATGCGGCAGATAGAGTGGGCGAAAAACTCCATTTGGTGCCAGGCGCCAGACGGCTGCTTCCACTTTCGACGAGTATGAGTTCGGCAATATACTTGTCAGCATGGCAGAATTGGGTTTGCGATACGAAGTTCTGTCGAAATACAGTATTGTTGATGGCCTCAGGGTCCTCGTATTCATAGTCCCACATCAGTCGGCTGAAGAGATTGTTTTTCTCCCAACTCTGTTGGTATTGGGCACCTGCCTCGAGATGCAGACGACGAGAGAAGGTATTGACCTTGGCAGCCGTTCCCATGGATGACTCTGCACCATAACTATGGCGCACAAACGTTGGTTGGATATCGTTGAACGTTGGAGTAGTGACTGTATAGATATAGGTACGCGAATGGTCTTCGAAGATATTGGCGATATTGTCGTAGCCTACACGCGTCCAGGCTGAAAGTCCTGAAGCCACCTTCGACAGATCCTTACGGATTGTAATGTCGGAGAAAAGCGAACGAGTGTGGTTGCGATAATAGGATGCACCTTGAGCTTGGGCAACAGGATTGATGGTGCCAGCCCACGTGTTGCTTCCTGCCCACTGTCCAGTTTCGTCGGCAATCGGAAATGCCGCAGATGGGACTGTGTAAACCATGTCCCAAAGATCGGCAGCACTGCCTGGACGACTGGTCTCAGCCAGCACTGCATTCACATTGACCTTGACCAAGATGGTTGGCGTAAGGTCGATGTCGAGATTCATGCGCAGATTGCCACGCGAATACTTGTCTTGTGTACTATATCCTTCATTGGTTTCGCTATTGTTGACAAAACCACGATCGGAAATGAGATTCATGAGGGCGAAGTAGCGGAAGTTCCTGCTGCCACCTCTGAACTCGAGGTCATATCGATTGGTATGAGCCACATCACGAAAAGTCTCGTTAACCCAATCGACATTGGGATAGAGATTCGGATAGTTCCCCGTACGAAAAGCATCGAGTTCCTGGGAGTTATAGCGGGGCGAAAGGCCGTCGTTGAGACGAGCTTCGTTGATTGCATTGGCATAGGTGTAAGCATCTACCATCTTGGGCTTGTCGAGATGCTGGAAGACGTGGTCATAGGTGAAGCTGATGCTTTTTGTGTCAGTCTTTCCACGCTTGGTGAGGATATTGATTACTCCATTTACACCTTTGTACCCATAGATGGCAATGGCTGCTGCGTCCTTGAGTATCTGTACCTGGTCAACCTCTTCGGCCGAGAGACCTGTAATGTCTCGTTCGATGCCATCGACAAGGATGAGTGGTGCATTGTTACCATTGAGGGTCTGTAGTCCACGGACGTAGAAGGTAGGGTTCTGGGCAGCATATCTGCCGACGCTTTGGATGGAAACGATGCCAAGTCCATGACCCAGAATGCCGTTGCCGATGTTTTTTGCACTACGCCCGCTGGCCTCTTCGCCATCAATTATCGACAGGGCGGCAGTTGACTCGGGCAGCTGTCCCCATGCCTGGGATGCCGTGAAAAGCCCAAGAAACACCAACGGCACGAGATTATGTATCTTTGTCATAATAATCAGTTATCAATTGTATAATCATTCGTTTGTTACCACCCAGCGTTTTGAGTCAGCCCGTATCCCTTGTTCACCTCAGTGACGGGGAACGGCTGCAGATACCACTTGGAATCAAAACCTTGCGACCACCAGATTCGCGCACCTGTGGTAATAGGAAAGATCTCGTAGTCGAAGTGTGAAGGCTCGTAGTAACGGTAGTCTTGCGGGCGACTGGCATAGCGGGCCTTGTCGCTACCCGTCCAGGCACGCTCGCTGCGCGTCCAGCTGCCGTCAGATTGGGGTATGAGCCGATAGATGCGTAGGCCATGCAAAGTGCTTGAGAAGATATCGGAGCGACGATAGCGTATCAAGTCAAAATAGCGGGAATCCTGGAGGTCAAGTTCGCAGGCACGTTCGCGGAGAATCTCCTGAAGCAGTGCGTCGCGAGAAGATGTCAGTGCCTTGTCGGGATTGCATTCGACCAGGCCTCTGAGACCGACACGAGCACGGACGGCATCGACATAAGAGATGGCTTCGGTAAGGCTGCCGCCTGCCTGAACAAGCGCTTCGGCCATAGAGAGATACATCTCGCTAAGCGTGATCCAGCACCATTGGGGATGCTGCTTGTTATAGGCTTCGCCTGCAATATATTTGAGGTGACGGAATCCTGTAGCATAGATACCTGTATTGGTTTTTGGCGATTCGGCGGCAGTGTATCCTCCCACCCAAAGTTCATAGTTCTCGCCGCTGGTGTAGCCATCGCCCCAATTGATGGTCTGGAGGGCACCATTGACTGTCATGGTCTCGTAGAGACGGGGATCACGTGTATATTGTCTGTTTTGGAGCATCTGTTGGCCTTCGATAGAATCACCTTTGACAAAGATGAAGTCAAGTTCACCTCTGGCTGCCGTTTGGTTCCAATCGAAAGGACGACCATCGGCCCATGGGAACATGGTCATGAATTCAAAAGTGGGGCAATAGCTCATACGTTCGTTGGTGCGCAGGTTGAACCATTGATAGTTGTTGCCTCCGGTATCGTTGCTGACACGCACGGTGTGGATAGCTTCAGGGCTGTTCTCGAGGAGGTAGGCCTGACGGAAGGCAAAACGATAATCCTCTTGTGTGTCACCAGCGGGAACGACGAGGGAATAGATGCCCTTCTGTTGAAGTTGCTGGAAGAAATCCCGGCAAGCATTGAGATAACGCGTCCAGCGATCGGCACTATAGCCGCCATACCATGCTACGAGGTCATTGGGCAAGGAGTATTGTCCATAATAGTATGGTTGATCGCTATTGAAGAGTGGCGACGCTGCAAACTGGAGGACCTTCACTTTGAGGGCCATTGCACCAGCAAGGGTCCAGTGCCCGGCTTCGGATGCTGCTTCGCTGGCCGTGTATCCCCATGGCAAGTGGTTGCCTTGTATTACCTCGTCTAGCAATCCGACAATGAATTCGACAGTCTCATCGATGGTGCCGCGCGGCAGGTCATACGATGTGTCTGATCCTGAGAACGTGCCAGTGATGATAGGTAGTCCACCATAGTGTCGGAAGCAGACGAAATAGGCATTGGCCAAGAGGCAACGCACTTGATCCTTTATGCGTTCTTTCTCTTCGGACGGCATGTCTGGCACCCGATCGATGTTTTCGAGCATCGTATAGCATCGACGTACAGTAGTCCAGGTGCCCTCATTGCCAAATGGATATATGTTGTTGTTTCCGTAAGTATTAACCTCTGATGTAAGTGAGCCGGTATAATAGTTGGTGGCAACCATGGAAGCACTGTAAAAGAGATGATGGCAGTCACCAAGAGATTCGGGCATACCCTTCCAATAGTTGAGCGATTGAGGTTCGCCATTGCTGCTTCGACAGGGCAATGCGTAGAATTGTGTCGAATAGATGCCAGCCAGGAACTGACGAGTGTATTCCGCACTGCCAAAGATGGTGTCCTGCGTCACTGTGCCACCAGGAGCCTTCTCCAAGAAGCTGTTACCTACGGCTATCTCTTCGGTACACGAAGAGAAGAAGCCGGTAACGATGCAAAAAAGTGACAGGGCCAGAACCGCGCGGAAACAGGAGGAAATGAAATGTTTCATATAGGTGATGGGTTGCAAATGCAGAAATTAGAAGTTGAGTTTCAGGCTGGCAGTGTATGTCTTCTGCAAAGGATAGGAAGGAGAAGAGCTGGCCTTGGTTTCCGGATCGCCCCAGATGTAGGGCGAGAAAGTGAGCAGGTTGTAGCCGCTAAGGGCAATCTGCATGGAATTGACGCCCAAACGTTTGAGGAAATCGGGCTTGAGAGTATAGGCCACCATGACCGTCTTCAGACGCAAGTACTTGGCATCCTTTTCATAGAGCGAACAATCCTGATAGTTGTTGTTGGTGCCATGTGACCACGATGCACGTGGATATTCTGCATTCTGTGACGGATTGTCAGGAGTCCAGGTATGATCAACATGATATTGGAGGAGACCGCCATCGTCATTGTTCGTTCGGGAAAGAAAAGGTTGGCGGAAAGCATCGCTCAGCAGGCGAGTGACGTTCCAGGCTCCGGTCCACTGCATACTTACCTCTAAGGCCTTCCATGCAGCGCCGGCATTCAAGCCGGCCACATACTCCGGATCATCGGTGTAGCCAATCTTGCGGGTCTT
>CACXTQ010000073.1:0-12829 GCA_902770595.1 uncultured Bacteroidales bacterium
ATCGAAAGCCGCGATGGACGCGGACACAAGGACAACTTCCTGCACACGATCACCGTGCTCGACAACGTATGCCGCATGGAACGCGAACAGGACAGGAAGCCCAACCTTTGGCTGCATTGGGCTGCCATCTTCCACGACCTGGGGAAATCGAAGGCCAAGCTCTACGACGAGAAGCTGGGATGGACCTTCCACAACCACGACTTCATCGGACAGCGCATGGTGCTGCCCATCATGCGTCGATTGAAACTACCCCTCGGTGCCGAAATGAAATATGTGCAGAAACTCGTCGGGCTGCATATGCGACCTATCCATCTTGCCGACGAAGGCATCACCGACTCTGCCATCCGACGCGTGATGTTCGAAGCCGGTGAAGACACCGACGACCTGATGCTGCTCTGCGAAGCCGACATCACCTCGAAGATTCCCGAGAAGGTCAAAAGATTCCTCGATAACTTCAAGGTAGTGAGGCAGAAGATGCAGGAAATCCAGGAAAAGGACGACTACCGCAACTGGACGCCGCCTATCGACGGCAATGAAATCATGGAACGCTATCACCTGCAGCCTTCGAAGGAAGTGGGTATCCTCCGCGAAGCACAAAAGAACGCCATCCTCGACGGAGAATGCGAGAATACCCGCGAAGCCGCCCTGGCTTTTCTTGATGCGAAGGCGCGTTCCCTTAATATCCTTTATTGATAAATTATGGAACAGCAAGTTCTTTTTACAAACGATATATGTGAAGCATTGAAGAACTTCACTTCAAAGATACTTCACGACCGTCTCTTTATCCTCTTCGATACGGAGACGCTACACTTCTGTCTGCCTGTCATTACACCGTTCATGAACGAATATGACATGGCACATCCGAATCAGAAAATCGAAACCCTCTTCATCGAGCATACCGACCAGGCAAAGACCATCGAGACGCTTACCGAAGTATGGCAGGCCCTTTCGGACCGACATGCCTCGCGCCATTCCCTCCTCATCAATGTGGGAGGCGGCATGGTCACCGACCTTGGAGGATTTGCCGCAGCGACATTCAAGCGTGGCATCAAGTTCATCAACGTTGCCACTACCCTACTGGGTGCCGTCGATGCTGCCGTGGGTGGCAAGACGGGTGTGAACCTGGGCTCGCTGAAAAATGAGGTAGGTGCCTTTGCACCCGCCGATGCAGTTTTGATCTCGACCAAGTTCTTCGAGACACTCGACCACGTGAATCTGCTCTCGGGTTATGCCGAAATGCTGAAACACGGACTGCTGAGCGACAAGCAGCATCTCAACGACCTGCTCGATTACGACATCGAACATTGGGACACCGAGACGCTCCTCCCCCTGCTTGAAGCCAGCGTTCAAATCAAGCAGCAGGTGGTGCGACAGGATCCTTATGAGAAAGGTCTGCGCAAGGCCCTCAACCTGGGCCACACCTTCGGCCATGCCTTCGAGACATGGTGCATGCGCAACGGTCATCCCGTGCTGCATGGCTATGCCATCGCCTGGGGACTGGTCTGCGAACTGATCATGAGCCATCAGCAGGTGGCATTCCCTTCGCAAACACTCTACGACATTGCGAACTTCGTGAAGGAGAACTATGGCCCCCTTCGCATCACTTGCGACGACTATCCTGCCCTCTACGAACTGATGACACACGACAAGAAGAACGAGGGCGAAGAGATCAACTTCACCCTGATGCGCAATGTGGGCGACCCTGCCCTGAACTACACAGCCAACAAGGAACAGATTGGCGCCACCCTCGACATCTATCGTGACCTGATGGGGATTTGAACCAATTAACAATTAATAATTAACAATTGATTGTTGACGATTAAAAGTTAACAATTAAACAATTGGGAATCAGTTGTTGACATGGAAAACCAGGAACTGGAAATGGCGTATAATTACGCCCAATACACCCACAGAAACATCTTCCTCACAGGCAAAGCTGGAACGGGGAAGACCACGTTTCTGCGCAGGTTGCAAAAGATGACCAAAAAGCGAATGATCATCCTGGCACCGACGGGTGTAGCAGCCATCAATGCAGGAGGAGTGACCATACACTCATTCTTCCAGCTGGCGCCTGGTCTTTACCTGCCAGGAAAGGATATTGCCGGACGCGAAAAGAAATCGAAATACTCCTATTCGAAACACAAGATCAACATCCTTCGCACACTCGACCTGCTCGTCATCGACGAGATTTCGATGGTTCGCTGTGACCTGCTTGACGCCATCGATGAAGTGCTGAGACGCTATCAGAACCGATATGTGCCATTTGGAGGCGTGCAGTTGCTGATGATCGGCGACTTGCAGCAACTTGCCCCCGTGGCAAAGGAAGACGAATGGCAGATTCTGAAGGAGAATGGCTACACTTCGCCCTACTTCTTCGGAAGCCAGGCACTCAGGCAGACCAACTACACGACCATCGAACTGAAGCAGGTATTTCGTCAAGCCGACCAGGACTTCGTGGACCTACTCAATCAGGTGCGTGACAACAGGTTGACCCGCGAAACATTGGCGACACTCAATGCGCGTGTCATCCCGAATTTCCAGCCAAAGGACGAGGAGGGATACATCACCTTGACGACCCACAACTACCAGGCTGCCGACATCAACACGATGCGAATGATGCAGCTGCCGACCCAGCCTATTCAGTATAAAGCGGCTATCGAAGGCGAGTTCCCAGAAATGTCGTATCCCACCGACGTCGAACTGACATTGAAGATCGGTGCACAGGTGATGTTCTGCAAGAATGACTCGAACCATCAGTATTACAATGGCAAGATTGGACGCGTGGTGAAATGCGATGCCGAACGTGTCTTTGTAGAATGCGGTCCCGACTCGATGGACCCCAATGCAGATGCTTCGGACGATGACTACAAGGTGATAGAGGTGACGAAACAGGAATGGACGAACACGAAATATTCGACCAACCCGAAGACCGGCACAATCACTGAAGAAGTGGTCGGAGTCTTCCAGCAGATACCGTTGAAGACAGCCTGGGCCATCACCATTCACAAGAGCCAGGGCCTGACCTTCGACTATGCCATCATCCAGGCCGACCGCGCTTTCAGTCCCGGACAAGTATATGTGGCCTTGTCGCGTTGCCGAACGCTCGAAGGGATGGTGCTGAGCCGACAAATCCCATCAAGTGCCATTACCGTGGATCCGCAGGTGATGGCATTCAACCAGTTCGTGGAGAGCAACCAACCTACGGCAAAGCAACTGATTGACGACCGAAGGCAATGTGTGGAAGATATCTTGTACCGCATCTTCGACTACAATCAACTTCTCACCCGACTCAACTACCTGCTTCGTCTGGCCGAAGAACATCTATACAAGGCTTATCCGAACTACGTGAGAAAACTCCGCTCGATACGCGACGAACTGGAAGGTGTGAGCGATGCGCAGAAGAAGGAAAGCCCGCTTCAAGTAGGAAAAATCTTCCAGGGTGTGATTCACCAGATGATGCCCCTCACTGAGAACTTCGACGACAACAAAGCCTTGCAAGAACGTCTGAACAAGGGCTTTGCGTGGTTCCTGAATCGCACGGTAGAATTAATGCAGGACCTTGTGGATGACGGACTTCCCGACATCGACAACAAGACGACCGAGGAACAGATTGGCAGGGAATACGAGTTGCTTCAGAACGATTACAGCATGAAGGTTCAGATCTTCTCGAAATGCCTGGGAGGCTTCAGCCTCGACGTCTATTGGAATGCCAAGGCATTGGCTTCGATGAATCTCGAAGCCCCAAAGACTTCGAAGAAGAAGGCACCAAAAGAGAAAAAGAACAAGGCACCCGAGAAGGTCAAGATAGCAGCCAGCGACGACATCCTGAACCCGAAACTCTACGATGCCCTGCGCGAATGGCGCATAAAGAAAGCCTATCAGCTCAAGTTGCCGCAATACACCATCATGAACAACCTGACGATTCTGGCGCTCACCAACAATATGCCGGGCAACGAGAAGGAACTGCTCGCAATGCCAGGCATCGGAAAACGCACTCTCGAGGCATTCGGCAAAGAAATCCTTGAAATCATCGCACGATTCAAATAAATTCCTTTCGCACGATACATAAATTTATAAAATATGAACAAGCAAAATCTTTTCATCATGACAGCAGTTGCAACCATTGCAATGGCAGCTTCGTGCAACACGAACAAAGAGACTCAGTCGGACAACGGACCCATCGTCGGCAAGACTGAGATTGTAGCCAATCGGATGACACCCGAACTCCTGCAGGAACTCGGCAAGATCAGCGATTTGCAGGCTTCACCCGATGGTACCAAGGTGCTCTACGGCGTAGGTTATACCAGCGTGAAGGAGGACAAGTCGAACCGCGAACTCTTTGTACTCGACGTAACCAAGGAAAATGCCGAACCCGTGCAGATCACCCACACTGCCAAGTCGGAACAGAACGCCGTGTGGAGCAAGGATGGCTCGAAGATCTACTTCCTGAGCAGCGAGAGCGGCTCGATGCAAATGTGGCAAATGAACGCCGATGGCACAGCACGCAAGCGGATTTCCGACCTTGACAAGGACATCGAAGGCTTTGTGCTCAGTCCCAACCAAGACCAGGTGCTCGTGATTCTTCCACTCGACATTCCACGCATTGACTCGACCTTGTTCGAAGGCCTCGACAAGACAACGGGACGTCTATGGGACGATATGAACTATCGTCATTGGGACGACTTCGTAAACAACTGCCCACATCCTTTCATTGCACCTTTCGACGAAAATGGATTGCGCAAGGAAGCAATGATTGACATCATGGAAGGCGAACCATACGAATGCCCGATGCGTCCTTTCGGTGGCATCGAGAGTTTTGCTTGGAATCCCCAGGGAACGCAGATCGTCTATGCCACACGTAAGGAAGTAGGCACACGATATGCCTTCTCAACCCGTTCGTCGCTCTATCTTTACGACATCGTCACAGGTCAGACTTTCGACCTGCATCCCGGTGATCATGGCTACGACACTTGTCCGACCTTCTCACCCGATGGCAAACTCCTCGCCTTTCAGGCAATGGCACGCAATGGCTATGAGAGTGACAAGAACGCACTTTTGGTGATGAACCTCGATGGGTTCCCGATGGGAAATGATGGCGACTGGGCAAAGGTGAACGATTATGCAGGTAAGTTCAAGGACCTTACTGCAAATTACGACAACAACTGTGAGGCATATGTCTGGGCTCCCGACGGCAAGACCTTGACCTTCGTAAGTTACAGTTATGGCACAGCACAAGTGTACAATGTAAATCTCGATGGTGAAGTATGTCGCATCAGCGACAATTCGGACCATGACTTCGGCGCTGTAGCTTATGTAGGTGACAAGCTGCTCACGCTGCGTCACGACTGGCATCAACCCAATGAAATCTTCCTGCTGAAGGATGGAGTTGCCACTCAGCTCACTCACGAGAACGATGCCCTTCTAGCTCAACTTGGCGACATGGGACGCATTGAGAAACGTTGGATGAAGTGCACCAATGGCGACTCGATGCTCGTATGGATTGCTTATCCTGCAGGCTTCGACGAGGCCATTGCCAAGGACCCCAAACTCAAAGTACCCACACTCCTCTATTGCCAAGGTGGCCCCGAGAGTGCTGTGAGCCAGTTCTGGAGCACTCGCTGGAACATTGCCATCATGCAGGCCAATGGATATGCCATCGTGCTGCCCAATCGTCATGGCGTCCCAGGCTTCGGACAGAAGTTCAACGAGCAGATTGCAGGTGATTTTGCCGGTCAGTGCATGCGTGACTATTTCACAGCCATCGACAATATAGCAAAGACCGAATCGTGGTGCGACACCGATCGTCTTGGTGCCGTAGGTGCTTCATTCGGTGGTTATTCGGTCTATTGGCTTGCAGGACATCATCAGAAGCGCTTCAAGTGCTTCATTGCACATTGCGGCATCTTCAACTGCGAGTCGATGTACGGTGAGACCGAAGAGATGTGGTTTGCCGATTGGGATTACGGCGGATCATACTTCGGACAAACCGGATTGCAGGAAGGTCTTTGCCATACGCCCAAACGCGGCAATGGTGGCGTAAATGCCTGCTATACCGATTCTCCACACAAGTCGATTACTAAATGGGACACTCCAATCCTCGTGATCCACAACGAGCATGACTACCGCATTCCCGTTACACAAGGTATGCAAGCCTTCAACCTTGCCCGTATGCGTGGAATTCCTGCCGAGTTCCTTTACTTCCCCAACGAGAGCCACTGGGTACTCCATCCGCAGAATGCCGTACTTTGGCAGCGCGTTTACTTCAACTGGCTCGACAAGTGGCTCAAGAAGTAAAGGTTAAGAAAGGTTCGAAAGGTTTGAGAGGTTCGAGAGGTTAAGAAAGGTTGCTTCCTTCGGTGCGCGCGAGCAGAGCTCGGAGCGAAAGGTTCTTAATATGATAACAATCGATACAAGAAAATTACTGCATATCCTTGAAGTGACCCCCGCCACGCATAACATTATGCTGGTGGGGCGTCATGGTATTGGCAAGTCGGAAATACTGACCGAATATTACCAACAGAAAGGTATGAGGGTCGTTCCGCTTTTCCTAGGACAGATGTCTGACCCAGGCGACCTGATTGGTCTTCCCACCAAGACGGGCGAGCGAACCGCCTTCCTGCCTCCCTATTGGTTCCCTATTGACGGCAAACCTATCGTCCTGTTTCTTGACGAATTGAATCGAGCACGTCCAGAAATCCTGCAGACGGTGATGGACCTTGCTCTCAATCGCCGATTGGCCGGACACGAGTTGCCAAAAGGTAGCCGCATCATCTCGGCAGTCAACGAAGGAGACGAATACCAGCTCACGCACCTCGATCCATCGTTGGTGAGCCGTTTCAATGTATATCAGTTCTGCCCCACCGTGCAGGAATGGCTGCTTTGGGCACAACAGAAACATCTGGATCAGCGCGTTATCGACTTTATCTCGAACGAACCCACGTTGCTCGACAGCGTTCCCGAATGGAAGGAAGGAGAAGATACGGGACTTGAGAAATACCCCGATCGTCGTGCCTGGCGACGTGTGAGTGATGTGCTGCAAGATTCTGGCCCCGATGGTTCAATTCGTCCAAGACGTAACATTGGGGAGGATGACCTCGATATGATTGCCGGCATCGTCGGCGCACAAGCTGCAAGTCGATTCTTCGCATTCTCCCAAGGCAACCAGATGCTGACAGGAGCACAGGTATTGAATGATTGTGATGCTTGTGAGGCCAAACTTCGCAGCTATCGACTGCATCAGTTGGCAATCATCAACGAAAGCATCTTCCAGCACCTCGAAGTCACATATCCCGACGCATCAAAACTGTTGGCCTATTCCACAGTTTCGATGGAAGACAATTCCTCGATGGAAGTTGTTCAATTGCAGCGTTATGCCAGCAATCTCCAGCGTTACTACCAGCTCCTTGAGAACATGGAGCAAAAGGAAGCGATTGCCCATCTGGCAAATCTTTTCGAGAGCGGCAGTTATCAGGAAGCAATCCTTTTCATCTCAACATTCTGCCCCGAGATATATCAGAAACTGACTGACTTCATCGCAAGCCTCTAAGTAGGGTTAAGAGGGGTTCGAAAGGTTAAGAAGGGTTCGAAGGGTTAAGTGGATTCGAAAGGTAAAGAGAAGCAATGAACACTATTGACACACTCAAACTTCTAAGCGAGAACTGGTTCCTTCAAGAACCAGCATTCTTCTCGCTCCTTTGCCAACAGCAATTGGAGGAGAATGTTCGGATGGAGTGTGCAATACGTTGCGGACAAGGAAGGTTAGAATATAATCCGATCCTACTTTCGAAAAAGAACTATGCCGAAGTGGAGCAACTGATGCGAGTCGAGATGATCCGTCTATTTCTGAAACATCCCTACGAACGTCAGCCCGAAGGATGCAGCAAGGAAGCCATTTCAATAGGCTCGGACATTACCATCGGTGATGGATATTGCATGCTTCACAAAGACAAACTTCCCGTTCACGATCCTGCCTTTTACCACCTGCCTCTCGGCCAGTATTTCGAATGGTACGCCAAGCAAATCCAGCAACAGAAGCAGGATGAGGAGCGGAAGGATCAGAATGATCGGAATGATCGGAGTAGTCGGAATACTCAGAGTACTCCGAAAAGTCCGAATAACTCGCCCCCTCCTAAAACCTCCCTCTTCGACCACCCAGAAGACAGGGACAAATCTCAACTTTGGCGAGAGGACGAACTTCAGCGTCAGCGCATTAACGACCTGATAAATAGAACGACTGATTGGGGCAGCCTGCCAGGAGAAATTGTAGAAATTATCAAGGCAAGCACCAAAGCAAGAATCAACAACCGATTCATCTGGGAAGGTTTCCATAGCACCATCGTAAGAAGCCGAAGACATCTGACGAGAATGCGTCCCAATCGCAGAACAGAATTTCTGCAACTGGGTAGTACACATCAATTTGACACACATCTTCTTGTTGCCATAGATACAAGTGGCAGCATTACCGAAGCGATGCTCGAAGATTTTTATAGTTCAATCAATCGCATATTCCGATATGGTGTCATACAAATCGACATGTGTCAGTTTGATGCCGAATTAGGGCCCATTGAGCCGATGCATCGTGCCAACAAGACGGTGCAAGTGAAGGGTCGAGGAGGCACCAGTTATCAGCCTTTGTTCGACTACATTATGGAGAAACCTCATGAATACGATGGATTAATTATCCTAACTGACGGACAGGCACCACCTCCGATGAACGGCAACAAGGTCTTGAAGAAAGGTGACAAGAAACTGCATACTCCAATCCTTTGGGTATGTGCTGACAAGGCATCGTACGACGCATCATGCGAATGGATGAAAAAGACGGGAAGGTGTTGTCACCTATAAGAAGGGTTAAGAGAGGTTAAGAGAGGTTCGAAAGGTTAAGAAGGGTTGCTTCCTTCGGTGCGCGCGAGCTGAGCTCGGAGCGAAAGGTTATGAATAAAGAGCAAGCGAAACAGAGCAACTTAATGAAACTGGAAGCCATGGCGCTCTTTGCTGGAGTGAAAGCCCACGCATCGACCGAACGATGGTGGTACTTCAGCGAAATGCGTCGTGTAGGACGTCCTGTGCGCTTGGATCAAAGCATCTCGGCATACCGAGCCTCGCTTTCCTGGAACTACCTTTTCCTGGGTATTGATTGTCAAGTATTTCTCGAACGTGAAGCACTAATGGGTCGTCCCGGAGAAGACCTTTGGACGTTGTCGTTCAGTAGCATCGAAGGAAAAGACCATGCAGCTACTTTGCACGATCATCTGAAACCACTACAAGAAAAGGGATTTTATATTCCTAATGGAAACGAGAACCTCGAAAGGCAAATGAATTTCAGTCTGGGCCTTTACGGTGCTTGCCTGATGCATGTGGATGTTAGGTTCCCCACCAATCGTCCACCCCTCCCCTGTTTCATCGAAATCATGGACCTGATCGAAGAGGATAATCGAAAAGAATCCAAGCCGTTGAAAGAGATTCTCCACGAACTTGACGAAAAGAAGAGTAAAAGCCTCGCTGCTGATGAGGATGACAACCCAGATATCATCATGGGCGACTGGCAGACTTGGAAATAAACGTTAGTCCTCGGCTGTCCAATAGTTGTACGAAGCAATAGCCTGGCCTTCGAGCATGGCGCCTCCATTCATTGTGAAGGCGCCTTTTTCTTTTGCCTTTACCATAAATAAAGTCACCTCGGGATTATAAACCAGGTCGTAACAGACGTGCTTTGAAGAAAGACATTCGTAAGGTATAGCAGGACAGGCATCTACATTCGGATAGGTGCCAACTGGGGAACAGTTGATGATGACCTTATGAGCAGACATCACCTCTGGTGTCAGTTGTTCATAGGTAAGACGATCGGAAGAAGAGGTACGTGACACAAATGTGTAAGCGATTCCCATATCTTCCAAAGCAACCCGAATGGCTCTGGATGCACCTCCAGTTCCAAGAATCAACGCAGCAGAATTTGGAGAGGCATTGCCCTCGTTATCCAATATACCGGCCTGTATCAACAAGGGTCGTATGCTGTCGCGAAAACCAATAATGTCCGTATTGTATCCCTTGAGCCAAAGACCAGGTAATTTGCTGTCTTTTATACCTACTTCATTCGAAGAATAACGCTTGATACAAATGGTATTCACCGCTCCGATTCGGGCTGCAACAGGATCGAGTTCATCAAGGAACTGCATCACCTGTTGCTTGTAGGGAATGGTCACATTGAGGCCACAGAGCAGAGGTTCGTTGGCAAGAACTGTGGGAAAAAGCGAGATGCTTTCCAAATCGAAGTTCACATATTCTGCGTCAATGCCCAAACGCGAGAAGCGTTCATTATGGAATTTCCTTGAAAAAGAATGTCCCAAAGGATGCCCTAAAAGGCCATATTTTTTATACATATTTTCTTGTTATTTGCTTAAATATTGACTATAATTGTCAAAAAATCGAAAACTTGGCGCAAAAATAGTATATTTTTGTTGAACTTACAAATTTTTTTCGTAAATTTGCACCCAAATTATGTAATTTTAAATTATGCTACGTTTTTTTCGCATATTGACAATTCTAACAATATTTGCTCTTGCCCTTCCTTTGCAACTCATCGCCAAGGAACAATTCACAATTATCATTGATCCTGGACATGGCGGTGGCGACTATGGCACTCCTCATCGCAAATGCAAACAAGACGAAAAAACCATTGCGCTGAATGTCGCACTCAAACTCGGAAAACTCATCGAAAAAAATTACAGCGACGTCAAGGTTGTCTATACCCGCAAAACCGACAAATATCCTTCACTGCCTGAACGAACACAGATTGCCAAAAAGAACAAGGGCGACCTTTTCATTTCGATTCACGTCAATGCATGTCCTACTCCATCCGTTCGTGGCTTCGAGACCTATATCTTTGGCACAGAAGGTTCGGACAGCGGAAAACGTCGTGTCGAGGAACGTCTGGTTGAGGAGCGCGAGAACCTTGACATCAGCGGCAAGCGCGTAAATTTCGACACCGACATCGACATCGAGACCAAGATTCTATGTCAGGCTCAGCGCGAGAAACACAACAAACAAAGTCAAGAAATTGCTCATGCTGTTCACAAGAATCTCATCGCAAGCCTCAAGAAAACAAGTTATGCCAAGAATGTAGTGAGTCGCGGCGTGAAGGCCAAGAATCTCTTTGTGCTTTGCTACTCTCCAATGCCAGCTATCCTCGTAGAACTTGGTTACATGAGCAATGTCGCCGAGGAACGCTTCATCAATACCGACGAAGCACAGAGCACTTTTGCCAACGCCCTGTATCAAGGCTTCAAGGAATACAAGCGCAAATGGGACAAACGTCAACTTTCCAACCAGGATAATACGAAAACTGACCAGCAGAAAGAGAATGCCAAGCCTGACGATCAGGACAAACCGAAGCCGAGCAATCAATCTACCAACGATACCCCCAAGCAGCAAGCCACAGGTAACGTCGTCTGGAAGATTCAGTTCCTCTCCACTTCGAAACTTTTGAAGGAAGGATCTCCTGAATTCAAGGGGCTGAGTCCCGTCTCTTATTACAAGGAAGGTGATCTCTACAAATATACCTACGGCAGCGCTTCCACATCTAGAGGTTTGAATGCGGAATTGAAGAAGGTTACCGCATTGTTCCCCGGTGCTTTCCCCGTGAAGTTTGATGCCAATGGTAATCGTATAAAGAATTAGTAAAAAACCGAAATAATGAAAATCAGCAACGAATTAAAGATTGGATTCTGGGCAATCGTTACGTGCGTCGTTCTCTTTTTGGGCGTCAATTACCTGAAAGGTGTCCACACCCTGCGACAGGGAGATTTCTATTACCTTTTGAGTGAAAAGGTCGAAGGACTGGCTGTATCAAGCCACGTCAAACTCCATGGTCTGAAAGTGGGTATTGTTCGCGAAATGCAATATGACAAAAAGAGCGATAAGGTTCTGGTTACACTCAACATCTACAACGATGAAATCCAGATTCCCGTTGATAGTCGCGTAACCGTAAGCACCGACCTCCTCGGCACCTCAAGCATCAACCTCGAACTGGGCGGAAGTGATCAGTATTTCAACCCATGGGATACTATAAAAGCGCCTGCCACCAATGCTAGCCTACTCGACAAGGCCGATCCCATCATCGCAAAAGTGGATGCACTGCTTCCCAAACTCGACACCTTGGTCAGCGGCATCACCGTGCTGGTGAACGAAAGCAAGGTGCAGGAAAGTCTGCTTGAACTGAACAAGATGACTGTCAGACTCAATCAGACGGTCAATTCGCTCAACGGGTTGCTCAAGAACGACGTGCCAACCATCATGAACAATGTTGAGAGCACCACTGCGAACCTCGACACCATCTCCAACCAGTTGAAGGAAGCCGAGGTTGAAAAGATTCTTGCCAATGCCAACAGGACACTCAACGAAATGAACCAACTGATGAAGCGTGTTCAGGCCAATGACAACACCGTCGGGAAACTGCTCAACACAACCGAACTGCACGAACATCTGAACAATACGCTTTCGGACGTTGATTCGTTGGTCAATGCCATCAAGGAGAATCCAAAGAAGTATATCCGGGTAAAAGTATTCTAAACATATGAAAATTGCAATCCTTGGAGCAGGCAATATGGGTGGCGCCATAGCTCGTGGTCTCGCCACAGGTTCTATGGTCAAAGCCGAAAACATCACTATGACCGCACGAACACAAGCCACACTCGATCGTCTTTCAGCCGATGTGCCCGGCATTCACACCACCCTTTCCAATCGTGAGGCATGTGAGGGAGCCGCTATCGTCATGCTATGCATCAAGCCATGGCTTGTACAGCAGGTACTCGAAGAAATCTATCCTGCCATC
>CACXTQ010000074.1:0-12694 GCA_902770595.1 uncultured Bacteroidales bacterium
CGGATATGTTGGTGATATAGTTTTGACGGCATTGGATTCGAACAACAGCGAAATTGCTGCCAAAACGCTCAACGAAGTTCAAGTCCAGGCCGGTTATATCAGCCTCTACTCGGGATACTTCTTCTCTGATGGCGTTTCGTTCCCTCTTTCATATAGTGATGATTGGACGGGAACAAACAATTATGGCTATTGATTCGCTTTTATTTGCTTAGCAAGCAGTATTTACGATTAATACAAAAGTATGACCAATCTCGGCGAAGGTCGGTCATACTTTTTCTTTTTATATCTAAATATTTATGGCTTAATTTGATTATGCTTCGATTTCAGAAGCTGAGTTGCCAAGTCAAGCGCTTCGCGGAACGATGGATGACGATGGAAGTAAAGGAGTCCTATGATTAGCGTGAGTGAGAGAGTGATGGAGAATCGCAGGATAAGATTTTGCATTGAAAGGATGTGATTGCTGCATTCAGCAACGACTATCATCAGGAGATAACCCATAAGTATGGGACTGATGTCACGCAATTGGTCCATAAGGCCATAGCCGATAGGACGACCGCAGACGTAAAGGTTGAGGAAGATGAGTAGGAATGAATAGAGTGCGTAACTCCACACAAACACCTCTACTCCGAATTGCAGGGCTGCAACGATGAGCACGATCATCAGGGCGCGACGAGCAATTTCTATCCAAAGCACAGTACGACCCATCTTTTTGACGAGCAGGATGTTCTGATTGACAGCGTGGAGCGGATAAAGGATACCTACAACACCCAAAGCCATCAGATATTGTCCTGCCACTCGCCATTCTGCATTTCCCATAAGGAGTTGCATAAGGTCTTCGCCGACACTCATCAATAAGGTCATCAGGAAACCAACGAAGAGGAGGGTGACGAGGATGATTCGACGATAGGGATGGTAAAGGGGGGAGGGGTTTGAAAGGTTCGAGAGGTTCGAAAGGTTCGAGGGGGTTGAATGGTTTGAGGAGTTATTGATTTGCGAAAGAATGGGGTAACTGACGCTTTGAACCACCTGTGTCATACTGTTGGAGGTGACAAGACGGATGCGATCGGCTTGCACGAAGTAGCCGGCTTGTGTTGCGCCATAGAAGCGTCCGATAAGCAGCGTGTAGATATTGTTGAAGATGTTGCCGATTAGTCCTGAGATGAGCAGGTTGCGCGAAAATGCAAAGAGTCGTCGCAACTCATCGCCCGCAAAAGTAAGTGCCGGACGAAATTTGGTAGTAAGCCAGAAGCCAAGGGCACGAAGAGCGTAGGACATCACATTTTGAACGACAAGAGCCCATACGCTGTGGGTGCGCCAAGCCCAAATGATGGCGATAATGCAACTGATGATAGAGGCTGTAATCGAGATGATGCACATCTTGCGGAACTCCAAGCCTCGACTACAAAGCGTGAACTGGATGATGCTTAATGCACCAAGCGGGATGACCAGAAACGTGACGCGGCTTACATCGGTAAGAATGGGCTCGTGATAGAAACCTGCTATGTAGGGAGCTGCAAACCAAAGGATGAAATAGATGAGTAGGGAGAGGGCAATATTCGTCCAGAATACTGTGCTCAAAGTTTGCCTGCTCACTTCCTTTTCGTTGATCAATGTTTGGCTAAACCCCGACTCGGTGATGGTATTTCCAATGAGCGTGAAGACAACAAGCATACCCATCAGTCCGAACATACTGGGCGTCAGAAAACGTGCCAATATGAACGTACAAATGAGTTGGATGCCCATTGTGCTGAAACGTTCCATCGCATTCCAGAACGATCCGCTGGCCATCTGCTGAGGTCTTGTGCTCATAAGTTAATTATTATGTAAATAATAAATTGTTAATTGTTAATTATTAATTGTTAATTGTAATTAGTTTTCGGGTAGTCCCGTCGGGTTCGATGATGATTTGAACGTTGGAGTTGCTTGTTGGACGTCCAAAAATGTCATATCGAACTGGTTTGCTACTCTTGTTTACGGGAACCTTGTCCAACGCCATCTCAGAGAGTGGCTTGATGGTGCAATCGAAAGTGTCCAGGTCATCGCCAAAGTCGGAAGGCAGGAACGTGATGCGTGGGGATTCGAAACGATATGTGTTCCTTGTACTATCGGTATGTGTTACCGTCAGTTCCCAGCCGTAGAGCGAGTCGGCACTGAGCGTAACAGGATTCGGATAGAAGCAGCAACCATTGAAATCCCCTTCGGTAAGACGAATGCCGTTGATGCTGTCCGCTCCCTGTACGGTCATAAGATAGACTCCGTTGAGGTGGAAGGTGCTGTTGATGTTGCCGTAGAGCAAAAGGGGACGAATCTGACAATAGGGGATGAGCCGATTGTCGATTACCTGCAAGAAGTCGCGTTCGTAATCGACGCTTTCGGTCATAATGTCGTAGGTAGGAGCCACTTCGTCAGCTATTTCGTCACGCATCCTTTTGACCATAGGAAGTGTGACCGAAGGTTTTAAGAAATCGCCCAGATAAACCATCATTCGGTTGATATACTCATCACGGAACTCGGGGAGGTTGAGCAGACGGATAAACAACTGGTGTGCTTCGCGATTACGTACCGAGATAGCATCGTCGCCGAAGCAGGTCAGATAGTTGAGCCAATTGGTGCGATTGGAGGTCGTGGAGACGTAATCGAGATTGCGAAGCAGGGCGTGGAAACCGCCCTCAGTTTCCTCTGTAATGGAATTCTTGTTTCGCCAAAGGGTGATATTGTTGTGCGGAAAATTGTCATTTGTAGCGAAGGTCTCAGCACAGAGGTAATTGATGAAGAGCGGGATATCAATAAGCTTTGCGTAATCATCCAATGTGGCTTCATCGTTGGCAATGAGTTCCAGAACGGGTTTATAACTTTCATCATCGGAGGTAAGGCTTTTGATCAGCGTAATGTCTTCCTTATCTATGCCCTTGTTGCTTTCCATCCAAGCTTCATCTTCCGTTTCGCGCAATTCGTAGATTCCCTTGTATTGTCCATTGATATAGACGATTACGGGTCGATAGGCTTGGTATTCTATATTATCGACATGCTGGCCAAAGAGTTCCTGCACGAAGGCATCCTCAATGCGGGTGTCGATACAGCGGTCGCCGCCATTACGCAATAGGAACGCGTATGACTTTTGGACTTGCGGCTTGGAGGGCCAGAAATAGCTGGTGTCGAAATGGTCGTTGCCATAGCGTCCGAGCGCTTCTATACGGAGTGATTTCTGCGAAAAGAGCAGCGAGGCCTGACCATAGGTGGTGGTTTGAACAAGTTGGCTGATGGACGGCTGTTGTTCCCTTTGGCCACGTTCAAGAGAAATGCTATCGGCAGGCTCGAAGTATTCGAGATAGATGGGACGTTCCCATTGCTTGAAGCAGTTGTCGCTCCAATCGCTGCCTATCAGGATACCGTCTTCCTCGCTGTATAGGTTGTTGCTGTTTGTCGAGAGGGAAATGATGGGAAGATTTGTAGGGCGTGGATGATGAATGAACGAGCGAGTGACCGTTGGCGATGGTTGGGCATAAGGACTCATAAGCCGCGCCTTGACCACTTGACTATTCTCATTGGGGAGAAGAAGCGGGCTTCCCAGAGCAACGTGCTGCGAGGAGAGAGTAGGCGTGCTGCCATCGCGCGTATAATAAATATAGGTATCGGCGGGCGCATCGAAGGTTTCGACGTATATTTCGATGCCGTCGTTTGTCTGGCGAATAGTAGGAATAGGCAATTCGAACGTCGAGCCACCGGAAATATTGGTCTTTTCGGGTGTTGCAAACCGTTTGAACTGCCAATGAGGCGTACCATCGAGAATGCGGCCGTAGGAAACGTCTGGACCTATGTTTGCCGGATAATGGATAGAATCGACAAGGTTGCCATCAGGGTCCCACAGATAGAGTGCGCCTCCGTGGTTGTGGTCGAGCGTAAAGTCCGTGTGCTCCCAATGGTCGTCGCGCCCGTCGCAACAGATGAAGGCATAGCCTTGGGCAGGAACATACTTGAAGTGGTCGATGGTATAGGCTGAGGAATAATCGTTGCGATTGCTGACACGCCAATTTCGTAGGTTGATTTCTCGGGAAGTGGGGTTATAGAGTTCGAACCACGAGTCGGGATAGTGATGATTGTAGAGCAACGTCTCGATGTTGTTAGCCATCAGTTCGTTGAACATCAGATTTGATGCAGGATGATGGAGGTAAGGTTCGAGCCGAGAGGGCATAATCTTGGTGAAGATGGAGTCGAGCACATGGTCGGAATGTCCTGTCGGGTCGGACCAAGGATGAATGCCATCAGGACAATACATCTGGTAATAGGTGATGTTCCCCTCATCATCGGTCCATCGAGGATAAAACTCTTTACCATAGGTTTGGTTCAGGTTTACGATGTAATCGGCAGAATTGGGCATATAGCCGTCGGGCACTTCAGTATAATTCCAAACGTCGAGAAGCGGAAGATCATAGTGTTCGGCAATCCAGGTCGAAACTTCGCTGACATAACGGCCACGGGGCATCACGGAACACGTGTTCTGGAAATAGCCGCCGATGGCGACGATGACCTCGGGCTTTACTTCTAGAATTCGATGATAAACATAGTTGAAGGCCCCGATGAATGTGCTTCGGTCCTCAGAGTTCCAATCGACAGAATCTCTGCCCCGTTCGTATTCGGCTTGCAAAGTATTGTTGGCGTCGTTGAAGCCATGGTCGATGACGATGATATCTGTGGAGTCAAGGTATTCGATAATGCGTCGGTCGTAACTGGAGAACTTCCAGACATCGAGTCGGTGGCGGTCGATGCGTCCTTCCTGGAGCCAAGGCTGATAGAGTTCGTCTTTCTCAGCAGAACTCATCGAAAGGGCATAGCCCGTATGTTCTTCGATCTCTTCATCAGGACTGAATGGTCGAATGGAAAGGAACGAGGCTCCGATAGAATGATTCCGGCACGTCATTCCAAGCGCTTCGCAGGCATTCTTCGGATAGGTACAATGCGCGGGGATGGAAGTGCCTATCCAAAGCACACGCTTGCCTTCAAGTATGTTCTGCGAATATACTTGACCGAAAATGAATGTAGCCAGGATGAAAAGTATCGTTCTTAACATTGCAACGAGCGATAGAAGTTATGGCATTTGTTCCTTTTGCTGGGCAATTTGGGCTTCTGCTTCAGGATACCAACCACTGCCCATACTGTAGCCTTTGCCCACCACTTTGGCAGGATTGCCGACAATAAGGATGTTCTCGCCTTCGGCGGAAAAGTCGCCCGAGACCTTGCTGCAACAGGAAACGACCGATCCGTTGGGGAGGATGGTTCCCTTTCCGAGTGTGCAGCGATTGCCGACGAAGACGTTGTCACCAATCCGTACGGGGAGCTGGCGTGGATGGACGCGTCCAGTGTTGAGGTTGGTGAGGAAATGGAAGTCGGTGTCAAATAATTGGCATTCCCACGAGAAACGAACGTCGTGGCCTAAGGTGATGCTGCGGGCGCAGACAACGCGACACTTGCAACCGAAGAGGGCACGTTCGCCCAGCGTAAGTTCGGCATTGGGTTGCACGGTGAGCCTTACGCCTGGATGTATCTTGGTGCGCCCGCCGAAAGTGATGTGCCCTTCGTTGCAGAAGATGATCTGGTCGCTATTGGTCTCCCAGGGGTCGATCTTGATAACGCCGATGGATATCATACCGGGGGTGACAGGGTCGCTGATGGTGATGCGTCCCACTGAATGGACCTTGACATTCCACGAGATGAGGATGGGAATGCGAAGGGCGTAGCGCATCGGGAGGGCCTTGAAGTTGAACCACAGCGTCTTGATCCAGTTGATCTGGAAGAAGCGGTACTTTATGGTACCCAGGCCTTGGCGGCGTTCTTTATCTAGGTTTAGCATTGTCGGAGTTATCGGAGTTTTCGGAATTCTCGGAGTTTTCGGAAAAGGGCAGTCTATTGTTAATTGTTATTGAACTACTGCCCATCACCTTGCTGCGCCTTGGTGACAACCTTGGCATCCTCCTGATGCTGATGCAGGCGCTGGTGATAATAGGTGTAACCCGTGAGGATGTTTTCGTACTTTGTATTAGGATAGCCTACGGTGCCTATGACCTTGAGGATGCAGTAGATGGTGAGGAAGACGCCGAATGCGATTTTGAGGGAGCGTTGCTTGAAGCATTCGAAGAGGTCGGGCCAGATGATCCAATAACCAAAGACGAACAGGTCGGCGAGACGCTTGCCCACTTCGCGTACTTCGCTGAAAAAGAAGTAGAAGGTGAAGAAGATGACAAGCGCATTGATGAACATGACGTTCGCTGGTCGAATGGCCTTGATTTTGTCCCAATAAAAGAAGATAATCAAACCTGTGCCCAGACGTTCGAGCGAGCCGATGGAGATGTTGAAACTGAGCGCTGCCATGTGCTGGTCCTCAAGATAGGACTTGACCATAACAGCCAATTTGCCTCCGATAAGTTGTGCAACGATTGTGGCTCCCACCGAAAGGACAGGCACCCTAAATAAGACGATGAGGTTGCCAATGATGAATAGGGTGAGATAGACCCAACGGTTGATCGGGCGATGGAGGAAGAAATAGAGGGGGAAATAGATGAATGCTGACAGATGGAACATCAGTGCAGCAAAACATACAAGGAAATAGGGAATGGGGCGTCGCTCTTCGATATAGTGAAGTCCATTAAGAAAGATTAGGATGGCTATGGTGTTACGCATCAGGTTGATCATCATAATCAGACCGCTCATCATAAGGAAGATGATGACACCCAGGGGGAAGTTGGAACTATAGCGCTTCAAAAAGCGCATAAGCAGGATAACCTGAATGAGCGTAACAATAAATTGGAAGAACAGGTAACCATCGCCACCTGCAATCCTTCGGCAAACATAAGCCAGAATAGCGATGCCAGGTTCAAATCGGAAAGAGTGACTGGCAAAGACGTTGAAGTGGAAGTCGTTGGGCTTCACGTACTCGAACATAACGTGATAGCCCGTCCAGTCGTCGCCTATGTATCCTCGAAGTCCCAGGAAGAGGATGAGCAGGAAACTACAAGGCATCCACATACGCTCACGAAGCTTCTCATCCAGACGGTCGTAGCTTAGGGCAAGTACCGCGAGGAGTAGCAGAAAAATGAGGTATGGGATAGCGTAACTCACGAGGCGTGTCAGTTGTTAGCCTCTTCGGCGTCGATGGCTTTATACTGGCTGATGAGGCTATGCAAGTAGTCGCGACCAAAGAGAATCCAGACAATCGCCATAATGAATCCTACGAAGGCATACATGATGACGAGCAGCGAGCGTGGCGTACTGGATGCCTGATTGGCTACAGAAGAATGTCGGATGATGGTATAGACGGGCGTATTGGCACCGATGAGTGCCTTGGCATTCTGTTGCTGCTGCGACAGGGCGTTGTAGGTGTTGTACTTGATTTGGAACTCGTTCTGCAGAATGTCGCGTTCGATGATGACCTTCTGCTTGAACACCGAGATATTGGCATCTGCGAAGTTGGCGGCTGCCAATTGTGCCTCCAGATATTCCTTGCGCGATTCATCGACGAGTTTCGAGGTGTAGTCGTAGTCAAAACGCGCCTTTTGGGTACGATAGTTGGTGATGTAGGCCTGCAGTTTCTTCTGCACGGTGTCGGCCATTGCACAAGAAACCAAGGGGTCGTTGTCGCTCACGGTGATACTGATCAGACCATTATCCTTCGAAACTTCGCACATGATGTTGCGTGCCATCAAATAAAAGATGTTTTCGAGCCGTGTGGAGAAGAAACGTGTGTCGGGCAACGTGTCTCCAATGCCGACCTTCTCGATTTCCTCGTCGTCACTGCCAAGACTGCCAACCCACTTTGAAGGCAGACCCCAAATTGGGGTAAACTGGTCTTCGGTGAAATGTTCGAAGTAGCTCTTGACCGTGCCATCGCTGAGCGTTACGGGAACGTTCCAAAGGCTCACAACAAAGTCGGGCGAAGTGACCACAAGAGGATACATCTCAGGGAAGATTGCATCGACGTTGTGGTTGCTCATACGGTTGAGGTCGATGCCGAACATTGCAGTGAGTGAGCCGAATGACTCCGACACGCGGTTGCTGTTGGAAAGCTCGGGAGCAAGCACGACTGTCGAACTGTAGATCTTCTCACTGTTGAGCGCCATAAAGACGCCAATGACTGCCATGACGAGGGAGATGATAATCACCAGTTTCCGTTCATGATAGAGTTTGTGTATGGCGCGGACAAAATCGAATTTCATAACTTCAAACTTTACAAATTTTTCGAACCATTCGAACTTATCAAACTTTTCGCACTTTTCGAACCTTTAACGAATGATATTCACGATAAGTGCAGCGATGGTGGCGAGTGAAGAACCAATAGCAATCCATGTGCTCGCCTTGGTGGTGTAGTCACGATGAACCTTGGTGGGCACAACGACTTCGCAACCGGGTTCGGGTTTGGCACCCTTGCGAACACGCGACACCTGACCATTCTTATAGATAATATAAGTCTTTCTGCGCCGACCTTCTTCGGAATATCCACCTGCCTGATTTATGTAGTACTTGACATCCTTGCCTTGGGTATAAGTAACGGTATTGGGGAAAAGCACTTCACCCGAAACCTTGACAGTATTATCGTATTGTGGAATTAGGAGCACATCGCCTTGACGAAGCACGAGGTCGTCGTGCGAACCGGGTTTGGCCATGGCCTTTTCAAGGTCGATGCCGACATTGTAACTCGAACGGATACGCTGTTGCAACTGCTGTACCTTGAGCGTGTCGAGTTCGACCTGAGCATCGGCAATCTGCTGCTGGAGTTGGAATATCTCGTCGGGAGTCAAGCGGCGTAAGAGACTCGCTCCCTTGGCATAGGCAAACTGTTTCAGGCCACCCGCTTTGGTAATAAGGTCGCTGATGCGTTCATTCTGCTTTGTGAGCGCATAGAGTCCTGCATACATCACCTGACCCTGTACCTCAACATTCTGTTGGTCGTAGAACGAGGGACTGCGGCGGATATATACCTGGTCGTAGGGTTCGAGGAAGAAGTTGCTGTTGCCGTTGATCTTCAGGTTCTCGGCCAACTCAAAGGTAAAGAATTGTGCACGCACTTCGCCTTCCTCGTGGGTAGCAGTGGGGTTCTGGATCTGTCGGGCGATATCAACTCGCACAGTGGAAGCCGATTCGAGCAGACCACCGGCCTGGAGTACAAGATCTTCGATGGTCTCGTTGTCGGCATATTCGTAGGTGCCAGGATTGAAGACCTCGCCATTCACCTCGATGGTGCGTTTCTTGAGAGCCTCTTCGTTGCTAGGAATGTAGAGGATGTCCTCACTTTCAAGTGGCATATCGGGAACACGGCCTTCGAGAATACCGGTGACATCGACTGGCACCAGTCGGTGCGTGCGGTCGGAATTCATACGGTACATCAGTGCGTGGTGTCCCACGGCTGTTTCGGTGAGACCGTCAGCTGCTTCGATGACCTGACGGATGGTGTTGACTTCGTCACCAATATGGAAGATTCCGGGACGGAAGGCTGCTCCACGTACTTCGACGATGTTCTCAAAACGATCCTGGTGCTGATCGACGGTGAGTTCGTCACCATCCTGAAGGAGGAAAGCACCGGCTTCGGAGGCCTTGACGTTGTAGGCGGTACTTCGCTTGCCGTTGGAACGCATGATGCGGACGGCATCAGTATATGCGTTGGCAGCAAAACCGCCGCAATATTTAAGCAGGTGCTTCACAGTTTCTCCTTCCTTCATCTCGTAACGCATCGGACGCTTTACGGAGCCATCTGCCTTCACGATATTGACATAAGGACCGACGATAATCACGTCGTTGTCGCGCAACCTGATGTCGCCCGACAATTTACCATTGAGAATGTAGTCGTAGACATCGACAGTCGATAATTCACGACCCTGACGATAGACCTTAATATTACGTAGAGTGCCTATTTCGCGAACACCACCCGCAGAATAGAGCGCATGGAAAACAGAGGCGAATGCCGAAAGGTGATAGGTGCCTGGCACATTGACTTCGCCCATAACATTGATCATGATGGAGCGTGTCTGGCCAATGGAGACACGTACTGTAGAACTCTCATACATGGCACCCACCTCTTGACGCAGTAGTCGGTCGGCTTGTGCCAATGTGAAACCACCTATACTAATGGGCCCGTATTGGTCGACAACGACAACGCCTTCGGCATTTACAGTGAGATGCAGTGAGACTTGAGTGGCACCAAAAATATCAACGATAACCTCATCGCCAGGGCCAATGACATAGTCTTGTGGCGCTGTGATGTTCATGTTAGGCTCAAAGGTAAGGTTCTCGTTGTTGAAGATGTCGTGGCCGAAGATCTGCTCCTTGGGATCAACTTCCTCTTCCTCGGCATTTTGGACGTTACCTTCTTCGTCAGTGCGGCGACGATTGTCATCGTTTTCGATATTTAGCACCTTCTCGATAGTAGTGGTGGCGTCCTCGCTGACATTACTGGCTTCGCCATTGGCTTCACGCAGAGCTGCATTGCTTGCCTGCTGGGAGGTAGCTACCTGCTTTTGTGAACCCAGTTGCTGGTCGCCGCTCTGGTACTTGGTACGTACACGGCGTAGTTGTTCGGTGGTTACGCCCCATGCCATCAGCTGCTTGAGAATCTCCTGCTGTGTCTTGCCTTCCTCGGAAGCCTGGGTGATGTATTCCAGAATCTTCTCATCGGTCATATTCCTGCCAAAGGTCGAAGATTGTGCCGAGAGTGAAGTAATGCCAAGCATAGACACAAGCAAGGCTTGAATGATGATGTTGCGAAGTCTTTTCATCCTATAGTTGAATAATTGATTATCGGGAAGATTGAAGAATGGTTGTTGCCAGTTGGGCATCAATGGTAGAAAATATAATTGATGATAATGGCGGCCGTAACGCCAATGAAGTCGGCCATCAGTCCGTAGCTGGTTGCATAGCGGAAACGCTTGACACCTACCGAGCCGAAATAGACGGCAAGGATATACATTGTGGTGTCGGTAGAGCCTTGGATGGTGGAAGCCACGTGTCCGACGAATGAGTCAACGCCATAGGTCTGGAAGACATCGAGCATCATGGCACGAGCTCCTGCACCATTGAATGGTTTGAGCAAGGCACAAGGCAAAGCTGCGCAGAAATCGGTATCAATGCCGACATGGCTGAAACACCAACTAAGACCATCGGTGATATAAAGCAAGGCACCACATTCGCGGAAGAGACTGATGCCCACGAAAAGCGCTACTTGGTAAGGAATGATGGTCACGACGGTGTGGAATCCGTCTTTAGCGCCATCGATGAATGCTTCGAAAATCGGAACCTTCTTCTTGATGCCCACCAAAAGGAAAAGTAGAATGGCGGAGAACAGCAGGACATTGGAGAAGACTCCACTATAAAGCGTCAGTTGTTCCTTGCTGAGTGTGGAGAAGAACCATCCGATACCGCCAATGAAACAGGCAGCACCTATGAATGTGCCGAGGATAACGGGATCGAGCAATTTGATGCGTTGCTTGATGCAGCACAGCAACAGTCCTCCAAAAGTAGAGCAAGCCGTGGCTAGCAGAAGAGGGAGAAAAATGTCGGAAGGATTGGCTGCTCCGAACTGCGCACGATACATCATGATCGAAATCGGGATGATGGTGATGCCCGAAGTGTTCAGCACGAGGAACATGATCATGGCATCGGTGGCAGTATCTTTTTCCTTGTTGAGTTCCTGCAATTCCTTCATTGCCTTAAGACCCATAGGGGTGGCGGCATTGTCAAGTCCAAGCATGTTGGCCGAAACATTCATCAGGATACTGCCTTGTGCAGGATGGCCGGCAGGAATTCCTGGGAAAATGCGACTGAACAATGGATTGATAAGACGCGAAAAGGCGGAAATAACACCTCCGCGTTCGCCCACTTTCATCAAGCCGAGCCAGAAGGTTAGCACACCAGTCAGACCAAGACATATCTCAAATGCCTTGGCCGAAGAGGTAAATGTCACAGTCATCAAGCGGGACCATATCTCGGGATCACCGAGGAATATGGACTGGACCACAGCCATAATGAATGCGATGGCGAAGAAACCAAACCAGATATAATTTAGCATGGGAGTTTAGCGGGGGTATAATGGGAAATAAGTGGGCGAAACCTTCGCTTAAATAGCAGTACCCAACAAAAACTGTTAATTGTTAATTATTAATTGTTAATTAAGAAAATCATTTGCCTGCAGCTTTCTTCAAGCCTTGGATAACGGCATTGTCGAAACCTTCCTTGGTCATCTCGTTGAGACCCTTGATGGTGATGCCACCGGGTGTGCAGACCTTGTAGATCTCGGTGTCGGGCATTGTGCCATTGTGTTCGAGCAGATTAACGGCGCCGAGTACTGTCTGGTCGATCATCTGTTTGGCAACATGAGGATAGAATCCAAGTTCGATAGCACCCTGAATGGCGGCCTTGATGTATTCAAATGCGTAGGCAATACCGCAAGAAGTGATGGCGGTACCTGCTGCCATGTGGGCTTCGTCGATGACGATGGCTGAACCGAGTTCGTCGAAGATAGCTTTGACAAATGCCTTCTGCGCTTCTTCCATCTGTTCGTTGAAGCAGACGAGTGTCGGACTCTGCTTGATGCTGATAGCGGTATTAGGGATGACACGAGCCATTGGACGCTGATCACCAGCCAAGAATTCGCTGAGTTGGGCGAAGGTGATACTGGCAGCGACGCTGATGATGAGCGGATTGCCTGCATTGA
>CACXTQ010000075.1:0-21083 GCA_902770595.1 uncultured Bacteroidales bacterium
TTGGGAGGCGCTCTGGTTACAGTGTTCTGCATCCTGGCTCACAACTTGGGACTTGGACATTTGGGCAACATCATGATCGGAGCCATCATTCCGCTCATTCCTGGTGTGCCTTTCACCAACGGTATCCGTGACCTTGCTGCCGAGGACTATATTGCTGGTGCCACACGATTGCTGGACGCTCTGATGGTGTTCCTCTGCATCGCCATGGGCGTGAGTATCACCTTCCTCGTCGATAGTCATATCGAGGGCAGCATGATTGAACTGCATGGCATGCTAACCGACCCATTTACAAGCAATTGGCTCTTCCAAATCCTTGCTGCCTTCTTCGGTACCGCAGCCTTTGCAGTACTTTTCGGAGTGCCTCGCCGTTACTACGTGGCATGCGGCATCTCGGGCACATTCGGGTGGATAGCCTACATGTGCCTGACACGTCTGGCTGGAGCAAGCCCTGTCGAGGCGACCTTCTTTGCCACAATTGTGGTGGTGCTAACAGCCTACTTCTTCGCCAAACGTCTGAAATGTCCGGTCATCGTCTTCCTGGTGTGCGGCATCTTCCCGCTTGTGCCCGGTGCAGGTGTGTTCTGGACGAGCTACAACATCGTCAGCGACCAACTCGGTGCAGCCCTTCAAAGCGGATTCCTGGCGTTGAAGGTAACCGTGGCCATCGTGTTCGGCATCATCATCGTAACCGAAGCGCTGCGACGATTCAGCAAGGGCTCAAAAAACAATTCTCAACTAGATGAATAATCGATTGTTAATTTTTAATTATTAATTGTTAATTGTTTATGCATCCCATTGACATAGCGCTCAAGATTGCGACAACTGCCCATGCCGGGCAACTCGACCGAGATGGTTATCCCGTGATACTTCATCCGCTGACTGTTGGCCTTATGGGGCATACCGACGAAGAGAAGATGGCTGGATTCCTGCACGACGTGGAGGAAGACAGCGACTATACCTTCGACGACCTCCTCGAAGCGGGCATTCCCGTGGGTGTGGTCAATGCACTCCGCCTCCTCACCCATCCGAAAGACATGCCTTACTACGACTACGTGCAAAGGATTATCGATTCGGGAAACCCCATCGCTTTGCAAGTGAAATACAACGACTTGCAGCACAATTTTGCACGAGGCAAAGCCTATCCTGACCTCCAGCAGAAACATGGTCCGGCATTGGAGATGGTTCGAAAAGCGATTGAGGAATGTTCGAAGGTCGATCTTTATGTGGCGCCAAAGAATTCCGACACCGAAGTGGCTATCTTCGCCTGCGGATGCTTCTGGGGCGTACAGCATCAGTACGACAAGGAACCAGGCGTCAAGCGCACCCTGGCAGGCTATACGGGAGGCGATGAGGAATACCCGACCTACGCCGACGTACGCGACCACAAGACGCACCACGTCGAAGCCATCATCGTGGAGTACGATCCGAAGGTGACGACTTACGAGAAACTATGTCAAGTGTTTTTCGAGATTCATGATCCCGCACAAACCGATGGCGTCGGTCCCGACCTTGGTCCGCAATACCGCAGTTGCCTCTTCTATCGCAATGAGGCTCAATTGAAGACCGCCGAAGCCGTTATCCAGCAGCTCCGTGACCATGGCGACGTGGTGAACACCCTGCTCCTCCCCGCTCGGAATTTCTACATCGGCGAGGCCTATCATCAGCGCTATTACGAAAAGACCGGTGGCGAACCCTATTGCCATCTCCGTGTCAAGAAGTTTTAAATAATAAAAACACCGCCAAAGTAAAATTGGCGGTGTTTTTTTAATAACTCAAATACTGCCGATCAACATCGGTGAAGTCGCTCTGGCTATCCTTGTAATCCGGATTGGGCATATACCACCAGAGTGCGCGGAAGTATGCGTTGAGCACGGGATCCTTGAAGACGTGGCCGCGGTGGGCATAGGGAAGGTTGTGAGCGACGCGGCGTCGCAGGCTCTCTTCCATCGTGTATTTGGTCCTGTCTCCTCCATAATACAATTCCAAAGAAGAACCGCGGTCATAGAATGAGCCGAATGGAGCATTGTCGTTGAACAGGTAAATCTCGTCGGCGGAAGTAATCGTTAATTCTTGACTCGGGCAATAGTTGGTCTTGTGCCAGGTGAATGCACCATTGCGGAGCGAAAACTCGCGCAAGGATTCATCATAATGGTTGGTGACACGCTGTTTGCCCTCCCCTTCCGACAGCACCCAGGGAGCCATGTTGAAGGCTTGTTCTTCGAGGAAGAAGTGCTTTGCTGTGTTGTCGGCACGAATGACGAGTGTGAAGTCGTCGATCTGGTGATTTGCCCAACGTGTGGCAGGCGACAATTTGTAGTCAATCTGGTACCGGCAAAACTGGCGAAAGCCTGTGATTACTGCGGCGTAAAGTCCGGGCGGGAGTTGGACAAATTTCAGGCGGCAGGGCTGACGCCGGCCCCCGCACCGAATTTGAAGGTTGCCCCGCTGATCGGGCATTCTTGTACGAGAGTTTTTCACCATTCATCTCGACGGTGAAATCGAAGATGTGCGGGTGAACACCATCGGCATGAAATTCGTAGTCATCGTTGTACGAAGGATCGGCCTCGAAGCCCATCAGAATCGTCTTGTCGGTCGTGCCTGGATTGAAGAACTCATAATAGACGGTTACGTCGGCCTTGCCATCATCCTGCAGACCGATGGTAAGGATTTCCTTCCGGATGCTGATGTCGGTTTCCTTGACGGGAATGAGTTGATTGCCAGAAGTGAAATATGCAGCATCATTGGCACTTGCCGTTGCTGCAAACAACATGCTTGTGAATAGCAATGAGGTTCTAGTTTTCATTATCTTTCAAAATTATAAGACCCTCGCGGTCCCCCTTAAAGGGGGATGAATGCGGGTCGCATTAATATCAATATTACTGTAATACCGATTCGTAAGCCTTCTCGACATCCTCCTTCGTCAGTTGCTGCAACTGCTCGACCGAGGGATTGCTGATGGCGCTCAGGCGGGTGGCCTGATGGGTGACGCAGCTTTCGAAGAGATTGCGCACATAGCGTCCGTTGCCAAAATAACGGTTCTTGTGCTCTACCGCCTTGTTGAGTTGCTCCTGCAGGAGGGCATCGGCATCGGCATCGAGTTTGTAGCCGTATTTGTTTGAACGCATCAGATAGATCTTGTACAGTTCTTCGCCCGTGTAATCGGGGAAGTCGATGAAGCGGGTAAAGCGTGAACGCAAACCGGGATTCGAATCGACGAAGCGCTTCATCTCGTCCTTGTATCCAGCCACGATGACCACCAGGTTGTCGCGATTGTCCTCCATGCGTTTGAGCAGCGTAGCGATGGCTTCACTACCATAATCATTACCCTTGTTTTCGGTCAGGGCGTATGCCTCGTCGATGAAGAGAACACCGCCCAATGCCGAATCGATCAGCGCATTGGTCTTGGGTGCCGTCTGGCCGACGTATTCGCCGACAAGTCCCGAACGATCAGTCTCGACCAAATGACCTGACTTGAGCACACCAAGGTCCTTGTAGATGCGAGCAAGGATGCGCGCTACCGTTGTTTTGCCGGTACCTGGACTGCCGCTGAAGACGCAATGATAAGTAATAGGTGTATTCTTCAAACCCTGTGCCTCACGTTCCTTCTGCACCTTGACGATATTGGCCAGGGAACGTACTTCTGCCTTCACTTCCTCGAGGCCGATCAGCGAATTGAGTTCCTCCATCGGGTCACCCTCAATGACTTCTGTCTTCACCACCGGTTTCTGGGGGCTGACGGCAGGCTTATCGCTTTGAGACATCTGAGCTTCTGTAGCATGTACAAGGGTGGTATCGGTAAATACAGGCTGCTCATTGGGTGAATTGTCAATATCATCGGTATCGACCGATGCCGTATAAATGGCCGATGCGATGAAAAAACCGATGATGATGGCACCAAGTACAACTTGTGAATTGGTCAGTTTACTCATATTCTCGTAACAAAAATGATGAATGGTAAAACATAGCAGATGAGGTCCCACGAACTGAAGACGCCGGGAAGGAGGCCAACTCCTTGCAGCACTTCGGAGCATACGCCAAGCAGGGGAATGACCGATGCCCAGACGATGCGAGTGGAACGTGACTGATTGCCGAAAATGCTGTCGATGACAAGAATGTATCCCAATGCCCAGAGTCCTCCTGGCAAGGAAAAGACAACCACGTCGGGAAGCCTAATATCAGCGGTATAACTGCGCATCCTATCAGCCCAAGGCTCCAACCCTATTCTTCTGAGCAACATGAAACCAAGCAGGTTCTTGCCGCGGAACAATAGATAAATCAAGGCACCGACCAATAAACTTGTTACACCGCTGATTAACTTCATTCGACAGCCTGTTGTTTCTTACCCTTGATGACCAGCCAATAGACGAGACCAGCTGCTATCACAAGCAGAGCAATACCCAATAGCGGGCGATAGAAGATCCAGGCTATAGCGATGACAATGAGTGACCACACGAAGCCAAGTACTCCGCAGACAAGACTCACGCCGAGGTTCATGATGCTGGCAAGGAATGGAACAAGCTTGAGGATAGTGACGAGGATACCGAAGATCATCTTGAGGGCAGCGATGACGATAATTACACCCAGGATGCGGAGGATCCAGGTTAAGGTGGCATTTTCGTCATTGGCTTGTTTGATCATCTGATCGAGTGTCCAAGTGCCTACACGAAGCTCATATTCGTTAGCGTCATGCTTTGCCTGAAAAGTTGTGAACGTTCCGTTGGTGGGCACGGCAATCAGCGAAATGTTGCAGCTTGGAGCCAGTTGCTCAAAGGTTAGACGGATGTCGCCGATGGAAGGCGTGGACGGATTGAAGCCGATATAAACCTGATTGCCGAAAACATGCACGTAAGCAAGGCTGTCCTTCACCTGTGCCGCTTCCGGACGAATATTTTCGCCCAACGACTTCATCACATTTTCGTTCAGTTGTTTTAGCGCAGGATTGTCGGCCGAAATCATAAGAGGCGAAACATTGTCGGATTGTTTCGAAACGATGTCGCTAATAAACAACTCGGGAAGGATGTAGGTTCCGAAACTAACATTAGATGCTATTACACGCATATCCTCAATTTCCCAAATGACGTTGTTAACATTCTGGTAATCGGGATCCTTGAACCTCGATGAATTAATAGGATCTGCAGTCCAATCTCTCTCGTAGGTGTAGGTGATGATCTCTTCCTGTTTACCGCCAAGTTTATCTTTTGTTTCGTGCTTCTCGTTCTCTTTCCACTGGTAATACTCAGCAGAACGGACAATCGCCAAGGCGTTTGTTTTGATGCCGAAAAGATCATCACTGAGTATGTCTTCGGTCGAAGCTGTTCCGGTAGTGTGGATCAACTGTCCATCGAGTGAAGTGTTGGCGTTAGAGATATCGCCAATGGATTGAGCGGTTTTTGCGACCTGCTTGATGTCCTGAGCACGATGAACGGCGCGACCTTCATTCCACCACAGCAAGGCAGTAGCAACAAGGAAAAGAATAATACCCATGGGTATTGCCATGCAGGAATTTCCAAGACGTGAACCATATCCCGTGGTTCGAGTTTCAGTGAATGCCATTGTCTTATTAAAATTTAGTTGTTTATTAATGATTATTTCGATAAATCATGTTTTTTCGCTGCAAAGATAATCCTTTTTTATGTATTAAAAAAGGTTTTTAGGGTCAAAAATAAAAAAAAAGACAGAAAATATAAAAGTATTGACAGAAAATGTGTATATTTGCACCATGGTTTCGTCCTATCGAAACAAAAGCCTTTCAAGAATTTCATTATTTCGATAATTCGTAATAAAATTATAAAATATGAGCATTGTAAATAAGTACACCGAAACGAGCCTAGTGTTGCGCATCGTGATCGGACTCGTGCTGGGCACCATCCTGGGCCTTTTTCTTCCTGAGTGGACTGGAATTTCCATTCTTGGTCAATTGTTTGTTGGAGCGTTGAAGGCTATTGCTCCCGTCCTGGTTGCCGTGCTGGTGGCCAGTTCGGTAGCTCAGGCAAATGGTGGTCTTGGACCTCGTTTCCGCACTGTCATAACCCTCTATTTGGTGACGACCATGATTGCGGCCATCGTGGCTGTGGTGGGCAGTTTCCTTTACCCCGTCTCGATGGTCCTGAAGGAAGGTGCTGCCTCGGATTCTGCCCCAGGAGCCCTTGTCGATGTGTTCTCGAACCTGCTGACGAATATGGTAGCCAATCCGGTGATGGCTGTAGCGAATGCCAACTATCTGGGAGTGCTCTTCTGGGCTATCGTCATCGGCCTGGCGCTCAAACAACTGGCTTCACAAGCCACATTGGATGCTGTAGCGGATTTCGCCGAGGCCATCTCGACAGTTGTGCGTTGGATCATCCAGTTCGCGCCTTTCGGAATCTTTGGCCTTGTGTTCACGTCGGTGTCGGAAAGCGGTATGGAGATTTTCACCGTTTATGGAAAGTTGCTGCTACTCTTGGTGGGTTGTATGCTTTTCTCTTCGCTTGTCATCAATCCGTTCATCGTTTCTCTGTTCATTCGTCGAAATCCGTATCCATTGGTTTGGACATGCTTGAAGGAAAGTGGCATCCATGCGTTCTTCACTCGTTCGTCGGCTGCCAACATTCCCATCAATATGCAGCTTTGCAAGAAATTCGGTATCGATGAGAAATTCTACTCTGTAAGTATTCCTCTCGGCTCGACCATCAATATGGATGGTGCTGCCGTCACCATCACGGTGATGACATTGGCGACTTGTTACACACTTGGCATCGAAGTAAGTTTCATGTCGGCCATCCTTCTCAGTATCCTGGCTGCACTTGCTGCCTGTGGCACATCAGGTGTGGCTGGCGGTTCGCTGCTTCTCATCCCTATGACCTGCTCACTCTTCGGCATCTCCAACGACATCGCGATGGAGGCTGTAGCCGTGGGCTTCATCATTGGCGTCGTACAGGATTCAGTTGAAACCGCGCTCAATTCGAGTGGCGATGCCATCTTTACCATCACCTCCGAATGGCATGACAAGATGAAGAGAGGATAAAAACAAGCCACCGCCTTTGATTGTGCGGTGGCTATTTTTTATCACTTATTTAGCGAGTTTGAATTGTTCTAGAATCAACTTTGTAAACTCTTCCGGCTTCTCCATGTTCGACATGTGCCCGCAGTCGGGGATGATGACCTGGCGACTATTTGGCAGATACTGCAGCATGGGGTTCTTGCCCTTCCCTTCGTTTTCTCCCGACAGGATCAGGACGGGAATCTCGGGCTGGAGCGCCTTGAGCGTGTCCCATGCCTCGTAGCCATAGTAGTTGCGCATCTCGCGGTTGACCAGTTGCCAACCGTCCCAATCGTTCACCTGTTGGGTAACCGATTCGCGGATGGCTTCACGATTCGAACCGCCACCGCTGACGAGTTTCTCAGTCCATTCCTCTTTCCATTTGTCGATGCCTTGTGCCAAATTTTGGGCAATGACCGAATCCTTGCGTGCCAGTTCCAGACTATCGAATGGAATCGAGGGCCCGGGCATATTGCGGATATTACCCGAGGCGAGTGTGGCCGTCAGCAACCTGTCGGAGTGCATAGCAATCATCTCGCTGGCCACAAACGATCCCATCGAGAGACCAACCACGTGTGCCTTTGCGATATGGAGCGAATCCATCACGGTCATCATGTCGTCAAGATGGGTGAATTGCTGCCCAGGCTGCTGCTTCGACGAGTGTCCGTAGCCGCGCATCTCAGGACGAATCACGCGATAACCAGCTTCAAGCAATGGTTTCACCTGTGGGTCCCACATACGCAGGTCGAGTGTGTGACCATGAAGCAGTATCACGGGAGTCCCCTCTCCTACTGCTTCGTAATAAATTTGTCCTCCACCACTCACGGGAACATATCCCCGTTCAACTTTCGGCTGCTGTTTGCAGGCAGTGACGAGCAACGCACATGCCGCTGCCACAATCATCTTAATTGCTTTCATACACTTGATTGACTTCCATAACTAATTATTTTTGTCGCAAAATTACACATAAAATGCGACAAAACAAAAAAAATAGGTGACTTTCTTCAATACGAATGTATTAATTGGAACATTTTATACTAATTATCTATTTTCAACACGATTATATTCCCCAACGACTGTTAGCGGACATCATCCAGCAGAACCATGTCCTCCATCAACCGTTGAAGGACATCCTTCCATCGTCGCATATCCTTCAGCGAACGTTAGAGGACATCCTCCCACTGATGCATATCCTCTAGCAACCGTTGGAGGACATCCTCCTACCGATGCATGTCCTCTAGCAACCGTTGAAGGACATCCTACCATCGTCGCATATCCTGTAGCGAACGTTAGAGGACATCCTTCTACCAATGCATATCCTCTAGCAACTGTTGAAGGACATCTTTTCATCGTCGCATATCCTGTAGCGAACGTTAGAGGACATCCTCCCACTGATGCATATCCTCTAGCAACCGCTGAAGGACATCCTTCCATCGTCGCATATCCTTCAACGAACGATAAAGGACATGCAACAATCGCCGCATGTCCTATATTGTACCTTGTGGGACATGCCACGATTCGAAAAAGGATTTCATGTTCTAGAATCCATTTTCGCCTTTTTAGAAAATAATGAATTCAGAATCGAATCCCGTCGATAAGGTCATCCCTTTTAAGCGTTTATTAGACGTTTGGGGCATTTCTCTTTTCTTCTGGTTTGTAATCGGGATGGGCAGCATCGCGTATAGGACCATGAGGGGTATCAATGAAATGCTGTAGTTTTGACCACCATTCCTTGTCGCCCTGGCGCATCTTGGTGAGCCTTTTGCGGATATGGAAGGCAGTGACGGAGTTGCGTTTGTCCTGAAAGGAGAGATAGGCATAGGTACCCCAAACCAAGAGGGCGGCTGAGGCCAAGACAATGTAGAATTGGGCATCGATGGAGCATCCGCTCTTGAATGCGATGACCCAGATGATAACAATGATGATGGCAATGCCTATCTCCATCAGTGAGGTGATAGAGTGAGAACTGCTGTAGTTGAGGAGCATATGGTGCAGATGAGTCCTATCGGCCTTAAAGGGAGAATTGCCCTTCAATATGCGGCAGAACATCACACGTAGCGTATCGCCCACGGGTACGGCAAGGATGGCAAGAGTCATCGCTACGAGACCCAATTGCTGACCAGACACATACGATATCCATTGGTCATTGTGGTCATGGCGGAGCATCTGAATGACGTACCAGGTCATAAGGATGCCCATGGTCATGGTGCCGGCATCTCCGATGAACATCTTGGAGATTCTGCCAAGAACATTGTGAATAAGGAAGGGAGCCATAGCGCCTGCAAACACAAAGGCGAGCAAGGCATTTGGATAGTCGTGTGCTCTGAACATGGCTACGCCGAATATGATGCTGAAGGTGATGCAGAGACCACTTGAAAGACCATTGACACCATCAATCATGTTCATGGCATTAATGATGCCTACACCAGCAATGATTGTGAGTGGCACTCCAATCCACCACGAGAAGCGTTCAATACCCCACAGTCCATGCAGGCTGTCAATGCATGCGCCATTGCTGAAGATGATGCCCAGAATGGCAAGTACTTCGATGATGATGCGGTTGCGCGGAGTCAAGTCGATGATGTCGTCGATTGCACCGATATAAAGCATCATGCTCATTGCTAGTATGATAGGAAGTACAGAATCAAAGTCCCAGAAGCAAGATGCAAACAAGGTGCCGCTAATTACACCAAAGAATACGGCAATACCTCCCATCACAGGGATGGGGTGTTTTTGCAATTTGCGTGCGTTAGGATTGTCCACAAGATTCTTTTCTTTCGCGATTGCAAAAATCTTAAAATAGACCCAGAACGTCATCAGCATAGAGGCGAACGACGTTGACAAGAGAAAGATGAAGCGACAGACTTGCATACTCAGTTGAGGTTTTTCAAATTTGATTGCAAAGATAATGAAGATATTTTGATATTCCAAATATTATAAAATAATATTTTACATTTAGTGCACTTTTCTTGGTATTTACTTTCATATGCTTCATTCTCGAACATATTTTATCTTTTAATAGACGAAACATTTCCATGCGAAACAAAAATGTTCTTACTCAACGATTTTTCATTAACATGTGTATTTGAGTTATTAGAGTGTTTCGTGGTAGAGGTGTCAAAGCACTCCTTGCTCTTCGAGATACTTGATGACATCATTGACGTAAGTGAGCGCAGAGTCGCGATCCGTGTCATAGATTTCGAGGAGCTTGTCGACAATCTTTTCGCGGCTGATTTCCTCAGTCATGAGCGAAACGATGTGATATCCCACCTCATTGAGCTGCATAATGCCGTGAAACTGCTTGGCACTCTCTCCTACTGCTACACCCATGTAGATCTCCCCTATCGGTTGGAAAACAAATTGATATTTTAGTTTCATACAATAAGATAAAAAAATGGCGACTATCCACTAACGATAAGCAAATAGTCGCCAAATATTTATGATACTAATTAGTTGCCAAGAGTAGAATTTGCTACACCAAGGTTGTAAATATAACTAACTTGGAACTGAAAAATTTTATTATTCGTATTTGTTAAATTATTAATTCAAAACTAATATATTTGGCAAATCAAGTTGTCAAATAGTGGCATCATCAGCCACCATATTTTGTGAGAAAGTGTCGTCGTCCAGCTGATAGGGACGTACAGTGGCTTTGTGCCGATTGGCGGCAAGATTTAGTTCGATTTGACTGAGTGTGCGAACCAGGCTCTGAAGGGTTTGTTCCCTTATTTCAGCCTGATTGAGCTGACATTCCCAAATGACGATGACATTCCAGCCAAGGAGTTTCAAGGCATTACGATCTTCCAGGTCACGGGCCTTGTTGCGTTCGATCTTTGTTTGCCAGAAATCGATGCGTGTGCGTGGCATCACGAAATATTTGCAGCGCACTCCTCCCCTACCATCCTCGACGGGTGATGGCAAGGGCGACTCGGTGTGTCCATGCCAAAAGCATCCGTTTACGAGGATAACCGTGCGGAGTCGACGTATCACGATGTCGGGCTTGCCTGGCAGTCGTTTCACATGCAGACGATACCTGAAGCCATGGGCATAGAGATACTTCCGAACCCATAGCTCGGGCTTGGTGTCCTTGCCACGAATGTGGCTCATGCACTTGTGGCGCTGCTCAGGGGTCATCTTGTCTGGCATATATCGAAAAACCGAAAATGTCTGCAAAGAGGCATTTTCGGTCATTTTATGAAAAGAGATTAATCTTATTCGTAGTTTCCTTTATGAAAATTCTGGCGGGATACCTTAATATCCTTAGAAATTCCATTGCTGGTCTTGATCGTGATGGTGACGTCGCCATTACCGGGGACAATTTCATCGATGAAGTTCAGGAGGTGGGAAGTGTAGAAATAGACGGGGCCATTGGAGGCAGCGTTCTGGTCGGTATGCCGATTGAAGTAAATGTCGAAGGTGATAGCATTCTCAGAAATCGATGCGGGATCATAGACGAGATTGACTGTTGGCTTGACGTTAACGCCATTGACTGACGAATAGGGAGCGTTGACCACTGTGTTGAGATAGCCGCGATAGGCCCATACGTCATTCAGTTCCCTGATTTGGAAGATGCTGTCGGTTGCTGTAATAAGAGCATCATCGGCCTGCTGCTTGCTTATGGGCAAATACTCGTCGAAGTACCTGCCGTCAAAGAGTTCGGCTCCAGTAATCGTCTTTTCATCCTGCGACACCTGAGAAGGCTTGTAGCTAAAATAAAGCATTGCACGCGAGTGATTGCCAAAACCTTTGTTGTCAGTTAGATTAGCAACACTCGACATGGTTGGGATGACCTTGCCTCCCAAATCGCTGTAAAGGGTGTAACTTGAGTTAAAGTTACCTGTGATGGTGTAATAACCATATGCCGTGTAGGTGTTTTCGGATTCATCCGAATCGCCGAGACATGATGTCAAAGCGATTGCAACAAATGCTGAAATGAGAATAGAATAAAAGTATTTCATAATGATTATTTAATGAATTTTGTAGCTGCAAAGATATGGCAAATTGGATAATCCTCCAAATTTTGAGGGTTAAATTTCAGAAATATTGGTAAAAATTTGCAAATCATTGTATTTTTCTATATCTTTGTGCGCAGATTTCGACGATTCGAATACAAAAATAAGGGCACACGGATAGCACGGAATGTGATTGTCTGCTTGACCGATAAAGGGCACACAGAACTCACAGAAAAATATATTTTGACCAACCTTTCCGTGAGTTCAGTGGTTTCTGTGTGGGATAAAAAAGGACATATTATTGAAACATAATTTCACCTTAATACATTATTATATTATGAAAAAAGTAGTTTGCGTACACACCGCGATGGCTCTGGTGGGGCCATTAACTGAGATTTTCCACGAATATTTTCCTGAAGTGCAGGTTGAGCATATCGCCGAGAGCTCACTTATCAAGGAAGTGATTGCCAACAATGGAGTTACTCCTGCCGTATGCCGCCGTTTGCTCGATTATTATAATGCTGCTGCCGATTCGGGCGCAGACATTATCTTCAACACCTGTTCGTCGGTAGGAGATGTAGCCGATTTGGGAAACAAAATTGCACGTGTCCCCGTGTTCCGCATCGATCGCCCGATGGCTGAGAAGGCAGTGCGTGAGGCCAAGCGCATCGGCGTGATTTCTACCCTGCCTACTACGCTCGATCCTACCTGCCGTCTGCTTCTTGCCTGTGCCAAGGAAGCTGGAACTGAAGTGGAACTGGTTGAAGGTCTTGCTGATGGTGCATTTGCTGCCGGACAGAGCGGTGATGGTGCTACCCACGACCGCCTCATTGCTGAGGCTGCTGCTCGCATAGCAGATAAGGTGGATCTGTTCGTTTTGGCACAGGGTTCCATGGCTCGCATGGAAAAACGCTTGTCAGAAATCACTGGAAAGCCTGTTCTCTCGTCACCAGTCCATGGAGTGAAGGGATTACGCTGTTTTCTCGGCATGTAAGCGCTCTGTTTGAAAAATTTTAACTACAAATTGCAATCATTAGATATCAAATATTCGGCTTATTGGAAATAAATATAAACCTAAAGGAAATATTTACAATTGATGACACATTATTTAATAAATAATGCGTATCTTTGCACAGTTAAATGATTAGTTTCTTATGTCACTAATTATTGTGAAATGAGTCAGTTATTCCCTATTCTTGGAATCTTACTTATTTCTAACTAATTTTGTGAAATAAAGAGAATCATCCTTATAAGCTTTAATAATATCTAATTATTATTTATGAAAAAAATTTCATTATTTATCGGTTTGACATTCCTTTTGTGCGCATGCGAAGAGCACGATTTAGGAGTTAGTAAAGAAGTGCTCTATCAAAAGACTTTTGAGCAAGAGTTTGGCCAGATTGCACCAGGCCATCAGTGGGGATTTGATGTAGCTGAAGCTGCATTCCAATTTCAGAATAATATAACACGTGCTATTATCAAAGCTGACATGAATGTCGAAGGTACAAATCTTCGTCCATGGCAGATTTTTGGGAAAGCCCCGGATATCACTCAGAAGGAACACGATGAAGTATTAGCTTGGTTTTCCAATCATAAAGTAAATTGGACTAACACTCCTACTCATTTTGAAGGCACTCCTACAAATCAAACCTCAGATAACACTGCTCATGTTATCGATGCTTCTTATCCTTGTTATGGATCATTAACCTCTCATGCTGAAAATGTGCTGGGTGACTATGAAATGAATGCTGAACTCCTGTTTTATCATGGTTGGATTCAGCATGTTGCCAAGAACGACCGCTTAGAAGAAGTTGTCATGAAACCTGAAGGAGCATCAGATTCGAATAATTATTGGGATGCAACTACCGGACAATGGATAAATACCACTTTCGATCATAATAAGGCAAACGATATGGATTATCTGCGTTGTTGGAGTCTTGAAACAGAAGGTTGGTCTGACCACATCCTTGATTTCAATGCCGCTCAGGGATGGGGATGGCAAATGACGCAGGGAACTCTTAATGCAATTCTTATTACCTATACCGATATTGACCGCTGGACCTATGGATGCTCAGATGGCAGTAGTTGGCCACATGACAAGTATTATATCGTTCATTTGAAGGGTGAGGATTATGAAGGATGGTATATGGGTATGGATTTTGAATCTGATGGTGAAAATACTCGAAGCAGAATTTATGCTGATGGTATTTGCAATGACTGGATTATCAAGATTTCCGATATCGGCAATATGATTACAAGTGTCAAATTCCGTGTAATGTGCGAAGACTTAGGCGGTACTTTTGATATGGATTTCAATGATATTGTATATGATGTTGAATTCAGTTCTCAAGGTGTTCTAACAGTTACCATGCAAGCAGAAGGTGGCACATTACCAATTCGTATGCAATATGGTGATTATGTATTGAAAAAGAATAACAAAGAGGATATTCATGATATCTGTGGTATTAGCTTAAGTAACCCTATTAATGTAATTAAACCAAATGGTGCTACACATGGTCCCGTAACTTGGACGATTGCTTTTCCAGGAACTCAAGATGATGTAGCTCGTCAATGTGATGTCGATTGGAGCAAAAGAGATGATATCGACTTCCGTCTTAAAGATCTCAATGTTTATGTTCGTCAAGAAGATAAGGCTGAATGGGTTGAGTTATCTAATATTGAAGGTGCCGCTCCCTATAAATTTGCTGTACCTATTATTGATGACTACGCTCCAAAATGGATGATTGAATTAACTCATATTTCAAAAGGCTATCCTGATTTTATGGCATGGGTTAATAATCCAACCGTTGAATTCTGGAATAACCCTCAATCTACAGACCCAGAAACAGGAAAAGCTACTTTATACTAATCTAAAATACCTACTTATCAGTAAATTTGATGAATAGATAGAAATGATATTACGCATGAGCCATTTTCGCTCATGCGTAATTTTTGTGTCTATAATTTTCGTATCAAACATAGGTTCAATTTATGTTTGACAATCATCATGTAGTTAATGGCGCATGATTTGGTCCACTCATAGAATCAAATAATAAACGCATGGACATTCAGTTGCCCATGCGTTTTATTTGTAATATAATAACAAATCACTCAACTTCCTCATACGAAACCTCCTCGATATCATCGTACCCAGAGGTTGTAGTGATAAGTGTTTTCTTCCATTGGCTATATTTCGAAAGCTCGCCTGCAATCTTGGCAATCGCCCAAGTGATGATGGTAATATCATCAAGGAAACCTAAGGGGAGAAAATCGGGTACAACGTCTAAGGGAGAAACAACATAAATCAATCCTGCCAAAGCCAGAATGATAGATGACTTGTTGTAGTTGTGATAGTGTCCCTGAATGATATCACTTACATAATCTGCCATTAATGACAGATCCTTGCTGACTTTCTTGAGTCCACCGGCCTTCATATAATTGCGCAATGTAGCTATAACAAGCATCACCTTCTTCTTGTTTGACAAGATGCTATTCGACTTGGCAAACCATTTGCCTTTGAGAAATCGATTTACAAAGAAGCTCATTTCTATCAACAATTTATAATTATAATGAGTGAATTATTCTTATAATTCATAGCTAAGACATCGAAACTTTACCATTCGTTTAAATTTAAGTTCAAAAATTTTTGATTTATAGAATATTTTACATATCTTTGCACCGAAATTACATGATTTTTAACTTTCATTTTATACTATGGAAATGAAATCAAGTCGTCTCAAGCTCTCAGTCATCTTAAGAGTTTTGTCATTAATGACCTTCTTTTCTATTTTCTCTGCTGTCGATGCACAAGAAGCCATCGACCTGAGTGGCACATGGCAGTTTGCTATTGATCGATCAGCGAACGGTATCCGTCCGAAGCAATACCGCGAAACAATAGAACTGCCCGGATCAATGCTGACCAATGGCAAGGGAGATGACGTAACACTTGAGACGCAATGGGTATCGAGCCTTTACGACTCTTCTTATTTCTTCAATCCGAAAATGGCTCCTTATCGCCAACCTAGAAATATGAAGTTCCCATTCTTCCTGACTCCCGACAAGCATTATGTAGGAAATGCATGGTATCGTCGTTCCATCTATGTCCCGAATGAATGGAAAGGAAAAACTGTAACCCTATATCTCGAACGTCCCCATATCGAGACATTTGTATATATCAATGGCAAATCTATCGGGCATGAAATGTCGCTTTCTGTTCCTCATCAGTTTGACGTCACCGATTATATCAAATTTGGCAAACAAAACACTATTGAGATACGTATCTACAACGGTATCGAAAACGTCTGCGTGGGACAGGACTCACACAGTGTAACCGACCAAACTCAAGGCGACTGGAACGGCATCGTGGGTACAATGGAATTGCGCACCAGTCCACGTCTATGGCGTTTCCGTGTATCTCCCGACATCGAAACAGGTTCTGCCGAAGTCTTCATCAACGATACCGTATATTGCGTTGTTGTTGATGGCAAACATGCATACGAATGTAAAGGCATTTTCGATCGTCAACCATCCTTACCACCTGTACTTTGGGACGAATACAATCCTTATCTCTATTCTCTTAAGCTATGTTACCATGGTGACTCCATTCCTGTCACCTTCGGTATGCGAAAGGTAAGCATCGAAGGGCGAAATATCATGCTCAATAACAAAGTGATGAAAGTGCGTGGCACTGTCGGCAACTGCTGCTTTCCTGAAACTGGTTATCCGCCAACCGATGTGGAATCTTGGGAACGCATCTTTGCAAAGTGCAAGGAGTATGGTCTCAACTCAATGCGGTTCCATTCATATTGTCCACCCGAAGCCGCTTTTATAGCTGCCGACAAGATTGGTTTCTATCTGCAACCCGAAGGACCTTCGTGGCCCAATCATGGTGTGAAGCTGGGACAAGGCATGCCCATCGACAAATATCTTTTGGAAGAATGTAAGGCAATAATCGACCAATATGGCAGCCATCCGTCATTTATTATGTTGGCTGCGGGTAATGAGCCGGCGGGCAACTGGGTGAAGTGGTGCAATATGTTTGTTAAGGAAATGCACAAGTATGATTCTTCACGCATCTACGCCGATGCTTCTGTAGGAGGTGGTTGGGCATGGGCTGCCGATGCTGAATATCACGTCAAAGGTGGAGCCCGTGGTTTGGACGAATGGAAAAAGCAGATGCCGCAGTCGATGGATAACTTTTCGGCAGGAATGGATCTGCCACGCAACTTCAAACCTACCGAAGAAAAGCCTATCAATACCGAACCTATTATCAGTCATGAGACTGGACAATGGTGTGCTTTCCCTGATTTGAAGGAAACAAGTCAATATACCGGTGCATACAAAGCCAAGAACTTCGAAATTTATGCTGACTTGTTGCGAGATAATGGAATGGCATCACAAGCTGAAAAATTCCTAATGGCAAGCGGTCGTCTTCAGGTTCTTGCTTACAAATATGACATCGAACGCAATCTTCGCACTCCTGACTATGCCGGATTCCTTCTGCTTGGTCTCAATGATTACAGCGGTCAAGGCACTGCGCTTGTAGGTCCACTTAATGTACATTGGATGGAGAAAGGATATTGCACGGCAGCTGATTGGACGGAGTTTTGTTCCGATGTTGTACCCTTGGCGCGTTTCCCACGTTTCGTATTCTCTACTACTGATACCATTAGCATCGGTACAATGCTTTATAACGCGACATTCAACAATCAGCAATATCCTTTACTCGGTTATTCTTTCAGCCAATCTGATGGAAGGACATTGAAAGCAGGAAGTGTTGAAACAGGGAAAGATATCATCTTCGATGCTTCTGCTATCACATCTCCACAAAAGTTGACATTGACACTTAGCGCAGGCACACATCATAATCACTGGGACTTCTGGGTTTATCCAGATATAAATAATCCCGAAACACTTAACGTTGGAAATGACATTTACGAGACGGATACTCTCGACGCGAAAGCTATAGAGACCCTCGAGCGTGGTGGTTCTGTACTGCTTGAATGCGGAGGCAAGATTCGTTATGGCAACGATGTGCGTCATAGTTATCTTCCCGTATTTTGGAATACGAGTTGGTTCAAAATGCGTCCACCCCATACTACTGGCAGTTATATACAATGTAACCATCCCATCTTCAATCATTTCCCGACCGAAGATTGGCAGAATCTGCAATGGTGGGAATTGGTTAACAATACCCAGGTCATCAACCTTGCAGGATTCCCTGCTGATTATCAGCCTATCGTGCAGCCCATCGACACTTGGCACATCAGTCGCAAACTCGGCATGCTCATCGAAGCTCGCGTGCTGAATGGTCGCCTCATAATGACGACGATGAATTTGCATTCAAACCTCGATCAGCGTTTAGTTGCTCGTCAGCTACGATATTCCGTACTTCGCTATATGAATAGCAATGACTTCAAACCTACACTTCAACTCGACGTCAAGACAATTCGTAATCTTTTCGAAAACGAAGCACCTCGTGTGGATATGTTCACGACGGGGAATCCTGACGAGCTGAAACCCAAATTGGTGTTCTAAATGTCAATTCTTTTACCTCAATACATTTATTAAATCTTACATAAAATGAAATCTTACATCTTTCTTCTATCGTTATTCTTCTTGGGAGCAACTGCAAATGCACAAGTTAGAACATGGACAGCCGACAATGGTAATGGAACCTATACCAATCCTCTGTTCTACGATGAGTTTTCCGATCCCGACTGCATCCGCGTTGGTGAAGACTATTACTTGGCAGGCACAACCATGCACTGTGCCCCAGGTTTAGTAATTCTTCATTCCAAGGACCTTGTAAATTGGGAACTCGCCAGTTATTGCTTCAATCGGTGGTCGGATATCCTTCCTGATGACAAATTTAAGCTCATAAACGACAGTCAAGTCTATGGTCAAGGTGTATGGGCCCCTGTAATACGTTATCATGAAGGAAAGTTCTACGTCTTCACCAATGTAAACGGAAATGGACTTCAATTATTCATCTCAGATTCTGCATATGGTCCTTGGGAACATCGTGCCTTAGGCGGACATATCTATGACTTGTCGGTACTCTTCGACGAAGGGCATGTCTATGCAATTCATGGCTACGACGAAGTAAAGGTTACAGAGTTCAAACCAGACTTCTCAGGTTATGTCGAAGGTTCCGAACGCGTCATCATTCCAAAAGGATCGGGCATGGGCGAAGGACATCACGCATACAAAATCGATGGCAAATACTATATCCTAAGTTCTGAATATGCACCGATGGGACGTATGCAATGTGCGCGCAGCGAATCGATCTTCGGACCATACGAGACCACTGCCATCAGTGTTATGGAATCTTTGGGCACTCAGAAATTCCCCCTTATTACCAATGCGAATGACCCTAAGAACAAGTGGATGGACGATGACTACAAATTCACAGTAGCAACTGGCGGAGATAACGAATTGGGAAATGCTACAATACATCAAGGCGGTATGCTGATGACGCCCAATGGTGAATGGTATGGATTGACGATGCTCGACTTCGTTGGCGTTGGGCGCACAACATGCCTCTGCCCTATTACATGGCAAGATGGTTGGCCAGTATATGGACTGAAGGGAAATCCCGGACGCACCCCTCGTACTTGGGTCAAACCAAATGTCGGTGCAGAAGAGACCACAACTGCAATGCACGGACCTTACGAACGATCGGACAACTTCAATGGGAAAACACTGAATCAGGTATGGCAATGGAATCATGAACCCATCGACAAAATGTGGTCATTGAAGAAAGGCAAACTGGTGCTTCGCGCCATGGGTGCTCAGAATTTTCTACATGCGCACAATACATTGACACAGCGTTGTATCGGTCCTGTATCTATCGCGACTGTTACACTTTCTCCCAAAAAACTAAGAGAAGGTGATGTAGCAGGCTTGGCCATCCTCAATCTTCCATACGCTTGGATTGGTGTTCGTCGATATAACAAACAGTTGCGTCTCCAATGGATGCAACAGGAAGACGGAATGATCGACGTGGGCACATTATACGAAATAGATCCGAAGGCTTTCAAGCAGGGTAAAGTATATCTCCGCATCTATGGTGATTTCGACGAGATGTGGGCAAAATTCAGTTACTCGACCGATGGAGTCAATTATCATGAGGTTGGCGAAGTACTCCCCCTTCCCTATCAACTCAAAATCTTCCAAGGTTCACGTTACAGTCTCTTCTGTTATCATACAATTGCTCAAGGCAACAATATGCGACCCTCAGGAGGCTATGCCGAGTTTGATGACTTCGTTGTTGAAGAGCCTATGGCAGATCGTTCTGCGAACTTCCCGATGGGCAAAGTCATCACCCTCACCAATCTATCCAACGGCACTCGATTCTGGGGTATGAATCGCGGTATCTGCCACAGTGCCGCTCCCGATTCGAAGCAATTCGACAGCAATGACTGCAAGTTCCGGGTTCACGATCGTGGCCAGGGACGCGTGGTTCTCGAATGTTTGAATGGAATGGGCTATGTCACGGTGACTGGTTTTGGCCTGTCGGCTGACGTCCGGCTGGTTAAGGAAGAATCCGAAGCAAGTCTGTTCCAATGGCAGGATATGCTTCGCGGACAATGTATGTTGATGTCTCTTAAGACTCATCGTTATGTCGGATGCACTCCCGATCAAGGCGAACCTTACAGTGCCGACTTCCCAGGATCTTCGCCCAATCGCAGGAATGGTTGTGTCTTCCAGTTTGAGGTAGTTGAATAGTTATAATTATCAAAATCGAAAAAAGGCAGGATATCCTGCCTTTTTTCATAGATATTTACTCCAAGCAAAGAGCTTTCGTGTCTCCCTATAATCAAGAATACGCTGATTCTCATATGCTTCTCGTTCGAAAGAAATACGAAGATATCCCTTGATGAGACTTCTGGTTTGAATTACACGAACAATCCATTCTGTCACATAAAAGAGATAGAAAAAGACAAATAGTAATTCCCTTTGCTGAAGAGTATGAATATATTCATGGTTCTCATCGATACGCGACAGATGCTGTTTGGTAAAAATAATACCAAACAGGTTGATGGCGTACATGCCACGTCCAAAAGGAATCCATTTGTTATGAATTATCTTCATACATTATTTTTAAGAAA
>CACXTQ010000076.1:0-15888 GCA_902770595.1 uncultured Bacteroidales bacterium
ACAGGCAAACCTGATGATCGCGAAGAGAAAGGCAGATCTGCCGATAGGCTACTGTCTGCATTTCGGTGAGCGGATGCATCGGCTCGCACTTCTGTTCGAGATAGGGATCGTCGCGTGTGTCGAGTCGCGAGACGGGTTCTTCGAAGGTCGTCAGGAGGCCTTTCTTATGCACTTCGTTGAAGATGGCGGTGCTGACACCAGCCGATTTGAGGAGCACATCCTTGGGCACGGGGTCGGCCTTGGCCTTTTGAAGTGCGTGACTCATATCGAGCAACTTCATGAAGAGCGCCTGCTGCTGAGGGGAACGTTGCAGGGCCTTGAAAGCAGATTCGAGGCTCGAAGAGGGCTGAATTTTCGGAGTAGTCGGAGTACTCTGAGTATTCGGAGAACTCGGAGACGGTGTGTCTTCGATGCCAGGCAAGGCGATTTGCACCATCGTGCGCATCTTGGGCTGGAAGTCCTCGCGGACGGTTCCCTCTTTTCCTTCTTCGGGTTTGAGTTCGCTGGGCAAAGCCGCCTTCATCACGTCGCCGATGGGGCACATGTAATAGTTGGCGATCCATTGCCAAAGGGGGTACTGCGGATGTCGGATGATGGGCCCCTCATCGAGAACTTGCTGGATGGGCTTCAACTCGTAGCCGGTCTCAGGGCGGTGAGGAGTAAGACCCACGATGATGCCAGTGTAGGTGTGATTGCGGCCAAAAGGTGCCAATACGCGCTGACCTATCTGCACCATCTTTTCCAACTCGTCGGGGATGATGTAGGTGAATGTCTGGTTCAATGGAACCGGAAGTATTATGTCTGCGTATAGCATTCTCTTATCCTCTCTGTACCTTTCTTAATCTTTCGCTCCGAGCATTGCTCGCGTGAAGCAAAGCGTAACAACCTCTCTTAACCTTTTGAACCTCTCTTAACCTCTCTTAACCCCGCTCACCCCTTGGGCTTGAGCGTCACAAGCGGAATGAGCATCTCTTCGAGCGAGATGCCGCCATGCTGGAAGGTGTCCTTGTAGTACTGGACGTAGTAGTTGTAGTTGTTCGGGTAGGCAAAGAAATCGTGCCCTCCACAGAACGCATACTGTGTGCTGACGTTCAGGATGGGCAGGCCGAAATCCTGTGGACGCTCAATCCAGAAGATGTTCTTCGACTGCGAATTGAGGTTCTTGCCGAGTTTGTAGCGAAGGTTGGTATTGACGTTCTTGTCGCCGATGATCTTGATGGCATTGTCGCAGCGAATCGATCCGTGGTCGGTAGTCAGAATCACCTTGTATCCCATTTCGGCTATCGAACGGAAAAGGTCGAGCGTCGAGGAATGTTCCATCCAGGTGCGAGTCAAGGCGCGGTAGGCGGCCTCGTCGTGAGCCAGTTCGCGCACAGTCTTGATTTCGGTGCGGGCATGGCTCAGCATGTCGATGAAGTTGATGACGATGACGTTGAGCGGATAGCGTTTGAGCCCTTTCAGTCCTGCCACGAGTTTCTCGCCGTAACTGTTCTCGTTGATCTTGTGATACGAAAATTCGTAATGTTTGCGAAAACGGTCGAGTTGCGTCTGGATGAGTGGAGCCTCGTTGAGGTTCTTGCCTTCCTCTTCGTCTTCGTCCACCCAAAGGTCGGGGAACATTCGGGCAATCTGGTCGGGCATCAGGCCGCTGAAGATGGCATTGCGTGCATATTGCGTGGCTGTGGGGAGCATGGCGCAATAGACATCCTCCTGTATAGTAAAATAAGGAGAGAGGAGGGGCTGTACGGCCTTCCATTGGTCGAGACGGAAGTTGTCGATGACGATGAGGAAAAGTTTCTCGCCGGCATCGAGCAGTGGGAAGATGCGTTCCTTGAAGAGGGATGGCGACATCAGGGGAGCATCGTCCTTGGTTTCGTTTTTCGTGTAGGCCAAAGGTCCCGTGTTGGAGGGAGAGGCCTTCTTGATGAGTCCCCTCACCCAGTCCTGGTAATTGCGCTTCACAAACTTGTAGAAGGCGGCGTTGGCCTCTTCCTTCTGCATCTGCAGCATGGAGTTGAGTTGCGGGTCGGAATTGGCGCTGAATTCGTTTTCCCAAAAGACAAGGCGTTTATAGACATCCACCCATTCGTTGAACGTATGGGCATCGCTGATGGCCATCGAAAGTTTGCCGAACTCCTGCTGATAGCCCGACGTCTGCTGTTGCTGAGTGATTTCGCGGGCATGGAGGTTCTTCTTGATACTCATCAGCATCTGATTGGGCAGCACGGGCTTGATGAGGTAATCGGCAATCTTCGAACCGATGGCCTGGTCCATGATGTCCTCTTCCTCGCTCTTGGTGATCATAATGATGGGGAGCGAAGGATGACTCTCCTTGAGTTGGCTAAGTGTCTCAAGGCCAGATATGCCCGGCATGTTCTCATCGAGAAAGACGAGGTCCACGGGGTGTTCGCGTGCATAGTCGAGCGCATCCTGTCCGTTGGTGACTGTGATGACGTCGTAGCCCTTCTTCTGAAGGAACATGATGTGGGGCTTGAGGAGATCTATCTCATCGTCGGCCCAGAGTATCTGTGGGTTATTCATTTTCTTTCTCTGAGGGTTCGGGGGATTCAGGGTTTTCGGAGGGCTCGGAGGACTTGGAGTTCTCGGAGTTCTCTGAATTCTCGGAGGACTCGGATTTTTCGGGAGATTCGGAATTGCCGGGGTCTATGGCGGGCACTTCGACGGTGGTTTCGCCATTTTCGGAGGGCTCGTTTTCGGTGCTCTCTTCACTTTCTGCACCTTCTTCGCCCTCTACGCCTTCCTCGCCTCCATAGGTGGCCTGTACCCAGTCGAAGTATTCCTCGAAGGTCTTGCCACGGAGCAGCAGGCGGAAGTTCGGGTCGCTGATGTCGATTTGCGTAATGCCGTCGGGGAGTTCGAAGGTGTCGCTGGCATCCATGCGGTCGTGGTAGTCGAGCAGTTCGTCGAGGTTGTCAAAGCCGCTGATGACGAGCACCGAAAGGCCATTGCCTGTGTCGATGATTTCAAGGTCGAAGTCCTTGACGAGATAGTTTTCGAAGTTGAATTTGGCTATCTCGAATAGCAAATCATTCTGGATATTCGAAAGGCTATCGGTCTTGAAGGCTAGGAGCAGAACGTGTGGAACGTTGTCATCGTCAAGGAACTGCATCGAGGCGTCGGCTGTTTCCTCGGAACCATCGCCGCGCTTGAGGGAAGTGCCCCACATCATACTGCGCACCTTCGAGCCAAGTTGGAGTTCACGACCTTCGCGATAGCCCTTGATCATCAGGCTGGCGAGTGGCGAAACGTCGCTCTCGGGATAGGTGGCAGTGAGTTGTTCGAGTGCTTCCTTGAAACTCTTGCTGTCGCCATCCTGCACATAACTGAGTGCGTGGAGGAAGAGGAACTTCGGCATAAGTTTCGAGAGTGGCCATTTCTCGTGTACGAAGTTGTAGTTGTCGTGCACGAGTTTGGTGTTGCCAGCCAGATATTCCTCGTAGGTGTGGATATAGAGCGAATCCTGACCCTTGGCCATTTCCCGGAGCGTCTCGATGTAATTCGGGTCGCTGACAGCCACTCCGTAAGAGCTCTCGGGATAGGAATCCATCAGTTTGCGGCGCCAGAGTTCGGCTTCGGCAAGCATCTTGTTCTGACGTGCCGTCTCGCCCTTTCGCTGAGCCATATCGGCCATACGCATATACATCAGATAGATGGCATAGTACATATCTGGACGATGCTGGCTCTCGGGATAACGTGTCTCGAGTTGGCGGAAGGTCTTGATGGCAAGCGGGAAGTTCTCGAGCTTCTCGTTGATGATGACGCCCTCATTGTAAAGGCCTTCCTCGATGAGTTCGTTGGCTGTCTGTTTCTGGTCGTCGGTGAACGGAATCTGAGCGAGGTAATACTCCGGCTTGTGCGGATCGTTGGCATCCTCGTTCTCTGCGGCGGTTTCTTCTCCGGTCGAAGGAGCTTCTCCTGGCGTCTCGGTGGCAAGGCTGTCGGCTGCCATTCCTTCGGCAAGTTGGTCGGTGGCATCAGTTTCGTTTGCATCCTGCTCAGAGTCAAAGAATGCCGTCTCGGTCTTGTTCTTTCTGCGCCAGTCATCCTCGGGTTTGCGGGCACCCCAGGTGCGCTGGAACGAGGTCTTTCCCTTGGCAACTTGTGCGGGGTTGTAGAAGTACCACGACTTGTCCTGTTTGCCCACTGTGGGCTGTTCGTCATTGGCTGCCAAAGGGTCGGCATTCGACGACTTGTTGGCCTCATATTCTGCCAGGCGTTCCTGGTCCTCGGCTTCCTTTTCGGCCTTGATGAGGTCCTTGATGATCTTTGCGATGACCTTGTCGAGCTGGTCCTTGGGCAGTTCGGCAAGTTTGAGCAAACTGTCCTGCAACTGGACGGTTTCGGCATGGGTTTGCAGTTCGTCGAGCACGGCGCTCAGACGCTGTATTTCCTTGTAGCCCTTGAACTCCTTGTCGATGATGCCCATTGCCGTGCTGTAAGCTTTCTGTGCCTTGACGTAATCTTCCTGAATAAAGGTGATTTCGCCCAGTCGAAGGGCGGCAATAGCCTTGTCGATGCCGTTGCGCGTGCTCTTCTCCAAAGCGGTCTCAAACTGCCTGATAGCTTTTGCGGTATCCTCTTGGAGCAAAGCCACGTTGCCGAGTCCGTAGTAGATCTGGTCGAGGTACTCTTCGTTGCGGAACTGATGGCGCATGCGGTTGAACTTCTTTTCAATTTTGGCGAGGTTCTTTGCCGAAGTGCCGCCCATCTTCGAAAGCACGTTGGTCTGTGCCAGCTTGGCGTTGAACTGTGTCTTGTAGTTGTCGCCGCTGTGGCCCAGTCGTCCGAAGATCTTGTATGCCTCGGCATAGTCGCCGCGTTCTTCGAGCAGTTGGGCAAGGAGGTAGTCGCAACGCAGTTTCTGGGCTTTTGAATGGGAGGCAGCACGTCCTACACGAAGGTAGTCGATGGCTTCGAGCGAAGTCTCGGGTTTGCAAAGCAGAATCTCGGCTTGTACCAGAGAGAAAGCCTTCTGGAGCGAACGTGGAAGGTCCTTATAGACGGGCAGGGCGCTCAGTTCCTTTTGGTTGGAGTATTGCTTTGGAGGAATTACCAGGCCAAGTTCGGCTTCGGCATCGAAGTTGAAGCCCTGCACGGCATAGACGCGTGCTGCCCAGATGTGACATTCGGCAACGGTATATTTGCGCCACCAGAAGCGACGTGCGGTGTACGAAAATGTAGCTGCGGCGGCATTGAAGTCACCCTTGTAGAACTGCGCCTTGCCCGACAGAATCCAGGCATTGTGCAGGAACGGGTTGAATTCGCCGTGGGTGAGCCAAAGTTTGTATTCGGGAGTATTCTTGCCGCGACGTTTGGGCTTGTTGGGCATACTCTTTCGCTGCACGGCGATCTTGCATTTCTCGATGGCGCGGTCAAACTGGGCATTTGCCGGAGGCTCCTTGGCATCGGTTAATTCATAGACGGGGTGCAACTTGATGCGCTGTCCAAATTCCTCATCGTGCTTGTTCTCCATCGCATTCAGCCCATCCTTGAACGCCTCGTTGCCGTTGAAGTAGGTATTGTATTTCGTCGTCATTGCCTTCATCCCACGGTTCAGCTTAGTGTTGCTCTTGCAGGCGCTGAGGCACACGACAAGCAGCACCGCGATGCACGCCGTGACAAACAGATGAAGAGAATTATGTTGACGATAGTTGCTCAATATCTATTTTTATTCAAAACCTTTCGAACCTTTCGAACCTCTCAAACCTTCAAACCTCTCAAACCCTTCGAACCTTTCTTAACCCTTCTTTACCTTCTCATTACTATGGTCAACCCCATCGGCGGAGACCGATTGGAAGCGGCGTTCGCGAACCACCAGCAGGACTTCGTCCATAAGTTGAAGGGGGAGGGCAATCTGTCGGAGCTGGAGGGAACGCACCCAACCGGCCACTTCGATCTCCTTGAGTTCGTAGAAGACGTTGGCAAACTCCTCGGCTTCCTCGTCGGTGTAGTCTTCGGCTTCGCGGCCCTTGTATTGGTCGAGTTCCTCGTCGTCGTAGTAGATGATTTCGTTCGAAACGGCAGCAAGCAGCGAATCGCGTTCACAGGTGGCGTGCTGGCCGCAACATTCCTGGGGCACGTCCTTGGTGACTTCGAGGGGAGATGTCTCGTCGGGTTTTGCCGTGCCTTCGGCCACACGTTTCTTGAAACGTTTGTCGCCGATGAATGCGGGGATGGCTACGATGAGCACGAGGATGACGAGAGCGGAAATTAGGTAGAGCATTTGTTTATGGGTAGGGAAGGGGAGTAAAGGGGGTAAAGGGGCAGCCAAATATGGCTGCGATTGAAACGTGGGAGGGAGGAGGGACTATCAAAAGGGGTGGTTAAAATGACAACTCCTTGATGCTGAATCCTGCCTTTCGAAGGTCATCCCAATAGTTGGGGTAGGACTTCGAAACCACGCCGGGGTCATCGATGAGGATGCTGCGCGAGGGCAGAACAAGCGACATCGGGGCAAAAGCCATTGCCATGCGATGATCCTTGTAGGTGGCGATGACTGGGTCGGCTTCGGCTTCGCAACGGGTGCCATCCCATTGCATTTCCACCGAGCCGTTAAGTTCTTGGTCTGTGACGATATAACCAAGTTTTTTCAACTCGGTTTCGAGGGCTGCCACGCGGTCGGTCTCCTTGATGCGAAGGGTATGCAGTCCCGTGATGCGGAAGGGAACATTCAGGGCGCAGCACGTCACGATCAGGGTCTGTGCAAGGTCGGGCTGTGCGCTCAAATCGAGTTCGACGAAGGACGAGCCCTCAGCCGATGCTTGGACATTCAACGTCACCATTTCGCCCTGGAAGTCAGTCTTTACGCCGATGGTCTCAAAGTGGGTGGCGATGGCAGCATCGCCTTGAAGGCTCTGAGCATGCAGTCCTTCCAGCACAATTGCTTCGGGCTTGCCGACTCGGGCAGCCAATGCCGCAATCTCGTACCAGTAGCTGGCTGCACTCCAGTCGCTTTCGACGTGGTATTGGAGCGCCTTGTAGGGTTGTGGGGCAATGCTGATCACCTGGGTCGAATGGTCCCAGGTCGAAGTGATGCCAAACTGCCTGAGCATCCCGAGGGTCATCTCGATATAGGGCGTCGAAGTGACGTTGCCCTCCAGTTTCAGTCGAAGGCCATCGCTCAGCGTGGGGGCTATCATCAGCAGGGCCGAAATGTATTGGCTCGAAATGCTGCCGTCGATGCTCAGCGCACCTCCCTTCAGCTTTCGGCCATGGATGCGCAGTGGCGGGAACCCTTCGGCTTCGACATAATCGATCTGTGCACCCAGTGTGCGCAAAGCATCGACAAGCAGGGCAATGGGGCGTTGCTTCATACGTTCCGACCCGGTCATTACGACCTCCTTGCCTTCCTGGCTTGCAAAGAATGCAGTAAGGAAGCGCATCGAAGTGCCGGCTGCGCCGATATCGACGATGCGGGCCCCGTCATCAGCAAAACTGTACTTCGTGGCATCGTTGTCGAAAGCCTTCAGCATCACCCGTGTATCGTCGCAGTCGCTGATGTTCGTGAGCCGGCAATGGTCACGGCACAACCCCTGCATGATGAGCGCCCTATTGCTGAGGCTCTTCGATGCAGGAAGCCCGACACATAAACGTTGTGTCAACGACTTCGGTGCCGTAACATTATATTGCATACCTTTCGAACCCTTCGAACTTTTCGAACCCTTCGAACTTTTCTTAACCCTTCGAACTTTTCAGAACCTTCCCTACGCTTCCGCCACAATTCGGCAGATGTTCACCACCGTCATCATCGCCTTCTCCATCGACTGGATAGGCACATATTCAAACTTGCCGTGCATGTTCATACCGCCGGCGAAGATGTTGGGGCAGGGCAGACCCTTGAACGAAAGTTGGGCGCCGTCTGTGCCGCCACGGATAGGCTGTACTACGGGTGCAACACCTGCGTCGAGGATGGCCTGCTTGGCAATCTCGGTGATGCTGTAGGGCTGGCCGTTGGGCAAGGTGCGTCCGCCTGCCGAAAACACGGCATCAGCCTCCTGCACCTTCTCGAGCATATTGTAGTACTGGTCCTTCACCGCAGCTGTGCAGGTACCGGGGTACTGTGTGTTGATGTTATCGACGATGCGCTGGATGTTCTCCTTGCGTGCCTCGAAGAGTTCGCGGTTGTGGTCGCGGATGATGAACGAAAGGTTGGCCTCCTCCACGGTGCCTGCCATAGAGGTGAGGTGGTAGAATCCCTCGTAGCCCTCGGTGTGCTCGGGACGCTCGTCTTCGGGCAATTGCTCCAGGAACTCCATGGCAAGCAGCGAGGCGTTGATCATCTTGTCCTTGGCGGTGCCGGGGTGTACGTTCGAACCCTTGAAGGTGATTTTTGCCGAAGCGGCATTGAAGTTCTCAAACTCCAGTTCGCCCACTTCACCACCATCCATCGTGTAGGCAAAGTCGCAGCCGAAGAGGGCCACGTCGAACTTGTGTGCGCCCAGGCCAATCTCCTCGTCGGGGTTGAAGGCGATGCGCACCTTGCCGTGCTTGATTTCGGGATGCTGGCGCAGGTACATCATCGCGGTGATGATTTCGGCAATGCCTGCCTTGTCGTCAGCGCCGAGCAGGGTGGTGCCGTCGGTGACGATCAGGTCCTCGCCCACGTGGTTGAGCAGTTCGGGGAAGACGCTGGTCTTCATCACGATGCCCGCAGCCTCGTTGAGGACGATGTCCTTGCCGTCGTATTTCTCGATGATGCGTGGCTTCACGTTCTCGCCGCTGGCATCGGGAGCCGTGTCCATGTGGGCGATGAAGCCGATGGTGGGCACCGTTTTGCCTTCGAGGTTGGAGGGAAGGGTGGCGTAGAGATAACCGTTGGCGTCAAGCACCACATCCTCGAAGCCCAGTTCCACGAGCTCGTCGCGCAACTGCTTGGCGAAAACCATCTGTCCGGGTGTGCTTGGGGTCACACCGCTTGCTTCGTTACTCGTCGTGAATACCTTCACGTATTTGATGAATCGTTCAACAAGTTTTTCCATGCTATAACAAGAATTTTCGATGATTATATGTTTTTTTACACGAATTATCATCAATTTACCATAATTCGCGTTAGATAAATAAACGTGCGAAACGTCAAATTATTGTATTCCTTTGCCGAAAAATGCCGTCAACTGCCCGTCACGATCAGATAATGTGTCTTTTCGCCCTTTATCTTGAGGCCTTTCACTTTGGCCAGGGCAGCCTCTGCCTTTTCGCGGCGAATGGCGACGTACGAGCAGTGGTCCATGATGTCGATGCGTCCCAGGTCGGCCCCCGTCAGGCCGCCGTTCTTGGTGAAGAATCCCACCACGTCGCCTCTCGAGATCTTTTCCTTCTTGCCGCGTCCGATATAAACGGTCACCATCGGTGCCTGCCCAATCTTTTCGGGGTGCTTCTTGATCGAATAGAAGGGCAGTTTCGTGGGGAAGAACTCGGGCAGGGTCTCTTCGGGACCAACGATGACGTAAGCCGTGCCCGAAGCGCCTGCTCGTGCCGTGCGGCCGTTGCGGTGGGTGTAGGCTTCCTGGCTTTGCGGGAAGTGGTAGTGGATGATGTGCGCCACGTCGGGCAGGTCGAGGCCGCGGCTGGCAAGGTCGGTGCTCACGAGCACGCTGATCGAACCTCCGCGCAGACGGATGATCGACTTGTCGCGCATCTCCTGGTCGAGGCCGCCTTGATAGAGCGCGTTCTCGATGCCCTGGGCGCTCAAATAATGCGCAATGCGCTCAGCTGCTTCACGATAGTTGGCAAACACGATGGCCTGTTCCGTCGCTCCCTCCTTCGATTGTCCGAGCAGGCAGAGCAGCAGTTCGTCGAGGGTTTCGAGCTTGTCGGGAACGGGCGATTTCACTTGGTACATCTTCAGCCTTTCGGGCTCCTTCTGGTCGCTGCCGAAGTCGAGTTGCTGATAGTCGTGGAAGCCCGTCCAGGGCGCGATGGGGACGGCATGGGTGGCTGAAGTGAAGATGCGCTGGCGGATGCCGGTCAGGGTGTTGATGATGGCGTGCATCTCTTCCTCGAAGCCCAGTTCGAGCGATTTGTCAAATTCGTCAATCACAAGGTACGTGAAGGTCGCGGGCTTGATGTTGCCACGTTCGGTGTGGTCCTTCAGTCGTCCGGGTGTGCCCACCACGAGGACATTCTCGCTGGCTGTCTGTGGGTCGAAGAGCCCTTCGAGCTGCTGCTGTTCCACGCGTGTGTCGTGCCCGCCGTAGCAGGCCACGCATCGGATGTCGGTGTGCAGGCGTTGCCACACGTCGGCAATCTGCTGCACGAGTTCGCGGCTCGGGGCGATGATGAGCGTCCTTCCGCCCTTCTGCCAGAGGGGCAGGAGGTAGGCAAGCGTCTTGCCGCTGCCCGTCGGTGCCAGCAGCAGGATGTCGCGCCCCTCGGGGAAGACGCGCAGCATGTCGTCCTGCATCGCGTTGAGCGAAGCAAAACCAAGGGCCTCTAGGGCGAGTTCGCGTATGTCTCTTTTTTCTGTCATTGCACTCTTTTTAGCATTTAAAAGTGATGATTCGGCTGCAAAGATAGCGATATTTCGACAAAATTCAAAATTTTTGTATCAAAATAATGCTTTGAAACGAAAAATGCCCTATCTTTGCAGCATGTATTATAAGATATTGTGCATGGCTCTTGCCTTTGCCATTTCGTTGTCGGTTGCCGCCGAGGACCTGCAGTCCGTGATGAAGTTCTATAAGCCCGACATGAGCAAAGGTTTTATTTTCGTCAGTAAGGTGGATATGACCTTGACTTTGGTCAACAGCCAGGGCAAGGTTGTTGTCACATATCCTATAGCTTGTGGAATGAATCTCGGGCAGAAGAACGGGAAGGGCGACCACCGCACCCCCGAAGGCTACTTCCTGCTCGAGAAGATTCACGATTCCTCCAACTGGGGTCACGATTTCCACGATGGCAAGGGTTTCATCAAGCATGCCTATGGCCATTATTTCCTGCGTCTGCAGACTGGTTTCTCGGGCATCGGCATCCATGGCACCCACGCGCCCAGCAGCATCGGCACACGTGCCACCGAAGGTTGCATCCGTCTTTATAACGACGACATCGAGGCTTTGGGCCAGAAGGCGCTGGTCGGTATGCCCGTCATCATCGGTCCCGAGGAAGGTGTCGCTCATCTCATCGCCAGCAATGCCAAGCGTCCCGATCTTCCCTATTGGACCACAGGCAAGGCGCGTCCTGCCAAACCTGCTCCGACGCCTGTAGCGCAGAAGCGTAAGCCGAAGGTTGTGGATGGCGAGTTGGACATCGACCCCGAAAAGGATTTGATTGATGTGGCCGAAACACCCGTCCAAACGGCGGCTCCGAAACCGGCTGAAAAAGTGGCTGACAAACCCGTTGAAAAGGTAGAAGACACCCCCGTTCCAACTATGGCTAAGAAGCCTGCCAAGGGCCCCGTTTTCGTGAACCACGACGAGAAGCCCGCTGAAGCTGAAACCCCAGTAGTTGAAACTCCCAAGGTCGAAACTCCTGTCGTCGAAACGCCAAAGGTTGAAACCCCCGTTGTCGAAACACCCAAGGCCGAAACCCCAGTTGTCGAGACTCCTGTCGTCGAAACACCCAAGGTCGAAACCCCAGTCGTCGAGACTCCCGTTGTCGAATCGACCGATCAGGCTCCGCAATACGACGTTGTTGTCGATGAGGTCGTTCAACCCGATGGCACGGTGAAATACGTCGTTCGTTACGTTAAGAAGTAACTATATCTCCCCTCCCGCAATTAATTGTTAATTATTAATTGTTAATTGTTAATTATATAATCTTATGAAAAGAGACAATGTGATCTTTGACCTGATTGCCGAGGAGCGTCAGCGTCAGATGAAGGGTATTGAACTGATTGCCTCCGAGAATATCGTCAGCGACGAGGTGCTCGAGGCCATGGGTTCGGTGCTTACCAACAAGTATGCCGAGGGCCTTCCCGGCAAGCGTTATTATGGTGGTTGTGAGGTTGTCGATAAGGTCGAGCAACTCGCCATCGATCGTCTGAAGGAGATCTTCGGTGCATGCTGGGCAAATGTGCAGCCCCACTCGGGTGCACAGGCCAACCAGGCAGTGCTTGCCGCTGTGCTCAATCCTGGCGACACCTTCATGGGTCTCAATCTTGCCCATGGTGGTCACCTCTCTCACGGCTCGGCTGTCAACAGCTCGGGTCTGCTCTACAAGCCTGTTGCCTACAATGTGCGCGAAGATACCGGTCGCGTCGATTACGATGAGATGGAGCGCCTCGCCCTCGAGCACAAGCCCAAACTCATCATCGGTGGCGGTTCGGCATATAGCCGCGAATGGGACTATGCCCGTATGCGCAAGATTGCTGACGAGGTTGGTGCCATCTTGATGGTCGATATGGCTCACCCTGCTGGCCTCATTGCTGCCGGTCTGCTCGAGAATCCTGTGAAGTATGCCCACATCGTAACCACCACCACTCACAAGTCACTCCGCGGTCCTCGTGGCGGCGTCATCATGATGGGTGAGGACTTCCCCAATCCCAAGGGTCTCACCACTCCCAAGGGCGTCGTGAAGATGATGTCGGCTTGCCTCGACAGCTCCGTATTCCCTGGCACCCAGGGTGGTCCATTGGAGCACGTCATCGCTGCCAAGGCCGTTGCCTTCGGCGAGATTCTCCGTCCCGATCATTTCTGGCGGTACCGACAACCACTCGATGCTTGTCGATCTCCGCACCAAGTATCCCGAACTCACCGGCAAGGTGGCTGAGAAGGCACTCGTTGCAGCCGACATCACTGCCAACAAGAACATGGTGCCCTACGATTCCCGTTCGGCATTCCAGACTTCCGGCATCCGTCTCGGCACTCCCGCCATCACCACCCGTGGTGCCAAGGAGGACCTTATGGTGAAGGTTGCCGCTTGGATCGAAGAGGTGCTCAACGATCCCGAGAACGAGGCAGTCATCGCCAAGGTTCGCGCTGAGGTCAATGCCGAAATGGCAAACTATCCGCTCTTCGCATATTGATTGTTATAGTTCTTTATAGTTCCTATAGTCACTATAGATACTATAGTCACTATCCTCTAAAACAAAAATCGGGCGTCCCACTTTCCCTGGGGCGCCCGATTGCATTAGGCTTTGCTCATTAGTTTCTGAACGTGATTGCGCCGTTGGCCACATCCACGATGATGGGCTGCTGACGGTTGACCTTGCCGCCGATGAGCGTCTTCGACAGTTCGTTGAGCACCAGGTGCTGGATGGCACGCTTCACAGGACGAGCGCCGAACTCGGGGTCGTAGCCCTCCTTGGCAAGGAAGCGACGTGCATCGTCGGTCACACGCAGCTCGATGTCGCTCTGCTTCAGCAGACGGTAGCAACGCTCCAGCTGGATGTCCACTACGCGACGGATGTCGTCCTCGGTGAGGGCGCTGAAGTTCACGATCTCGTCGATACGGTTCAGGAACTCGCGACGGATGGGCTGCATCGGGCGGCCTTCAGCCGTGAGGATGGCCTGCTTGCCGTAGAGCTGGTCTTCGGTGAGGTTCGAGGTCATGATGATGATGGTGTTCTTGAAGTTGACGTTGCGTCCCTTGCCATCGGTCATGTGACCTTCGTCAAGCACCTGCAGCAACGTGTTGAACACGTCGGGGTGAGCCTTCTCGATCTCGTCGAAGAGCACCACCTGGTAGGGTTTGCGACGTACGGCCTCGGTGAGCTGTCCGCCCTCCTCGTAGCCTACGTATCCTGGAGGCGCACCGAACAGACGTGTTACGGCGAACTTCTCCTGGTACTCCGACATGTCGATACGTGTCATCATCCTTTCGTCGTCGAAGAGGAATTCGGCCAGGGCCTTGGCAAGTTCGGTCTTGCCCACGCCCGTCTGACCCAGGAAGAGGAACGAACCGATGGGGCGGTTGGGGTCGGAGAGGCCTGCACGGTTACGACGGATGGCGTTCGACACAGCCTCGATGGCCATATCCTGACCTACTACGCGCTTGTGCAGTTCGGTCTCGAGTTGGAGCAGCTTGTCGCGTTCCGAGGTCATCATCTTGTTCACGGGGATGCCCGTCCAGTGGCTTACCACTTCGGCGATGTCCTCGGCAGTGACCTCTTCGCGGATCAGCGCATTGCCCTCGCCCACCTGCTGGTGTAGGTCGTTCGAGATCTGCTCGTTCTGCTTCTCCAGGCTCGGGATGGTCTCGTACTGGATTTTGGCCACCTTGCCGTAGTCGCCCTGCTGCTTGGCCTTTTCGGCCTCGAAGCGCAGTTGCTCCATCTGTTCCTTGTTGCGCTGGATGACTTCAATCAGCTGCTTCTCCTTCTTCCACTGGTCGTTGAGTTTCTTCTCTTCGGCCTGCAGCGCCTTGATCTTCTCATCGATGTCGTCAATCTTGGCCTTGTCCTTCTCCCACTTGATGGCCTCGCGCTCGATCTGGAGCTGCATGATCTGACGATGGATTTCGTCCAGGGCCTGTGGTTCGGAGTCACGCTCCATACGCAGTTTGGCCGAAGCCTCGTCAATCAGGTCGATGGCCTTGTCGGGGAGGTAGCGGTCGGTGATGTAGCGCGTTGAGAGGCGCACGGCCTGGATTACGGCCTCGTCCTTGATACGGATGTGGTGGTGGTTCTCGTAGCGCTCCTTCAGGCCACGCAGGATGGCGATGGCAGCCGTCTCGTCGGGCTCATCCACCATTACCTTCTGGAATCGGCGCTCCAGGGCCTTGTCGGTCTCGAAGTACTTCTGGTATTCGTCGAGGGTGGTGGCGCCCACGCAACGCAGTTCGCCACGAGCCAGGGCAGGCTTCAGGATGTTGGCGGCATCCATCGAGCCTTGGCCGCCGCCTGCGCCCACCAGGGTGTGGATCTCGTCGATGAAGAGGATGATGTCGTTGCCGGTGGCATCGTCGCTGTTGGCTTCCTGCACCTCCTTGATGACGCTCTTCAGTCGGTCCTCGAACTCGCCCTTGTACATCGCACCGGCTACCAGTGCGCCCATATCGAGCGAGTAGATCTGCTTCTTCTTCAGGTTCTCGGGCACGTCACCGCGCACGATACGCTGTGCCAGGCCCTCCGCAATGGCAGTCTTGCCTGTACCAGGCTGGCCGATCAGTACGGGGTTGTTCTTGGTCCTTCGACTCAGGATCTGCAGCACACGTCGGATTTCCTCGTCACGACCAATCACGGGGTCGAGCTTTCCCTTTCGGGCGAGCTCACACAGGTTCTGGGCATACTTGTCCAGTGCCTTCTCACCCTGCTGCTGGGTGTTTGGATAATTCATGTTTGTTGCCATAGTAGTATATATATTAAATGATTATTATTTTCAACATTCCATTCACACCCTTCTAAAAGCAATTCACGTGCCACCGTCCTCTCTCTGCCATTTTGTCAGTCCCGTATGACAGAATGGACTAAGTACTCTGTCGGCCGTCGCGATGTTTGCTCAAATTGCGGAAGTACTCTGTCGGCCGTAAGCGTATTTCCGCAGTTGTGGCAAGTACTCTGTCGCCCGTGAGAGTACTCCATCCAGTAGCATCGGGTACTCTGTTGGTCATCGGAGTATTTCCGCAATCGTAGCAAGCACTCTGTCGCCCGTGAGAGTACTCTGTCCTGTAGTATCGGGTACTCTGTCGGCCGTCGGAGTGTTTCCGCAATCGTAGCAAGCACTCTGTCGCCCGTGAGAGTACACCTTCCTGCAGCATCGTGTACTCTGTCGGCCGTTGGAGTTCTTTATCCTTTCGCGGAAGTACTCTCACGGCCGTCACGATGTTTCCGCAAAATGAAGAGGAATTATGTCGCCTGTGAGAGCGCTTTCCTCTGCGTAGATGAGTCAGGAGATCAGGAAAAGACAGGGAAACTTTTTTTAATTTTTTTAATTTTTTAAATCTTTAATTCTTAAATCGATGAAAAAAAATCTTCGCGCGTAATATTTAATATAA
>CACXTQ010000077.1:0-11790 GCA_902770595.1 uncultured Bacteroidales bacterium
TGGTCACTGTGGACCAGTCACCCCTGGGACGCACACCACGTTCGAACCCTGCCACCTATACGGGTGTGTTCCAGGACATCAGAAACCTCTTCGTCCAACTGCCCGAGGCACAGATGAGGGGTTACAAGCCCGGACGATTCTCGTTCAACATCGGCGGAGGACGATGCGAAGCCTGTTCGGGCAACGGATACAAGACCATCGTGATGAACTTCCTGCCCGACGTGATGGTGCCCTGCGAGGTTTGCCAGGGCAAGCGCTACAACCGCGAGACACTGGAAGTGCGCTTCAAGGGAAAGTCGATTGCCGACGTGCTCGATATGACCATCAACCAGGCCGTGGAGTTCTTCGAGAACGTGCCTACCATCCTCAACAAGATCAAGGTGCTGCAGGAGGTGGGCCTGGGATACATCAAACTGGGACAACCTTCGACCACACTGTCGGGCGGCGAGTCGCAACGCGTGAAACTGGCTGCCGAACTGTCGAAGAAACAGACGGGAAAGACGGTGTATATCCTCGACGAGCCCACTACGGGTCTGCATTTCGAGGACATTCGCGTGCTGATGTCCTGCATCAACCGACTGGTCGACAAGGGCAACACGGTGATCATCATCGAACACAACCTGGACGTCATCAAGTGCTGCGACTACATCATCGACATGGGTCCTGATGGCGGTTCAGCCGGAGGACATCTGATCGCCCACGGCAGCCCCGAGGAGATCTGCGAGAAATTCGATACCTGGACGACCAGGTATTTGGCTCAGGAGCTGTCAATTAACAATTAACAATTAACAATTAATAATTAACAATTAATAATTGTTTGCTAGAACCGAACATCTTAGAAAATATATAACAACACCATACAATAAGTCGTTATTAAATTTCATCTACAATGAAAAAGAAACTGAAGAAGGTCCTTGTTCTTGGCTCGGGTGCCTTGAAGATTGGACAGGCTGGAGAGTTTGACTATTCAGGCAGTCAGGCATTGAAGGCTTTGCGTGAAGAGGGTATTAGTTCTGTTTTGGTCAACCCGAACATTGCGACTATCCAAACCTCAGAAGGTATTGCTGACAAGGTTTATTTCCTTCCGGTCAACACCTACTATGTGACCGAGATCATCAAGAAGGAGCGTCCCGACGGCATCCTGCTGGCATTCGGTGGACAGACCGCGCTCAACTGCGGCACCGAACTCTACCTGAAGGGCGTGCTGAAGGAGTACGGTGTGGAAGTACTTGGCACCAGCGTGGAAGCCATCATGAACACCGAAGACCGCGACCTTTTCGTGAAGGAACTGAACAAGATTGACGCCAAGGTACCCGTAAGCCATGCCTGCGAGACCCTGGAAGATGCCTTGGCTTCGGCCCGCAAGATCGGTTATCCCATCATGATCCGTTCGGCCTATGCCCTGGGTGGCCTTGGTTCGGGTGTCTGCCCCGACGAGGCAACGTTCAAGGAGATTGCCGAGAGTGCCTTCACCTTTGCGCCCCAGGTTCTGGTAGAGGAGTCGCTGAAGGGCTGGAAGGAAATTGAGTTCGAGTGCATTCGCGATGCCAACGACCACTGCTTCACCGTGGCTTCGATGGAGAACTTCGACCCACTCGGCATCCATACGGGCGAGTCGATTGTGGTGGCTCCGACCTGTTCCTTGACCGACGAGCAGGTGAAGATGCTTCAGGACATCACCATCATGTGCGTGCGTCATCTTAACATTGTAGGTGAGTGCAACATCCAGTTTGCCTTCAATGCCGAGACCAACGACTACCGCATCATCGAGATCAATGCTCGTCTGTCGCGTTCGTCAGCCCTTGCCTCGAAGGCTACAGGTTATCCTCTGGCTTTCGTTGCCGCAAAGATTGCCCTGGGCTATACGCTCGACCAGATTGGCGAGATGGGCACTACCAACTCGGCCTATGTGGCTCCTTCGCTCGACTATATGATCTGCAAGATCCCACGCTGGGACCTCACGAAGTTTGTGGGCGTAAGCCGCAAGATCGGTTCGTCGATGAAGTCGGTGGGCGAAATCATGTCCATCGGACGTTCGTTCGAGGAAATGCTGCAGAAGGGTCTGCGTATGATCGGACAGGGTATGCACGGCTTTGTGGGCAACGACCACACGCGCTTCGACAACCTCGACGAGGAGCTTTCGAACCCCACCGACCTGCGCATCTTCGCCATCGCTCAGGCTTTGGAGGAAGGCTACAGCATCGAGAGGCTGTATGAACTCACGAAGATCGACCCTTGGTTCATCGAAAGGATGAAGAACATCGTCGACTACAAGCACGTGCTCGAAGGTTATACTTCGCTCGACCAGCTTCCTGCCGATGTGCTGACCAAGGCCAAGGTGCTTGGCTTCTCGGACTTCCAGATTGCCCGCTTCGTGCTCAATGCACATCAGGGCAGCAACATGGAGAAGGAGGTGCTTGCCGTACGTGCCCTTCGCAAGAAGCTCAACATCCTGCCTGCCGTGAAGCGCATCCCGACAGTGGCTTCCGAGCATCCCGACCTCACCAACTACCTCTATATGACCTATGCTGTGCAGGGTCACGACGTGAACTACTACTCGAACGAGAAGTCGGTGGTAGTGCTCGGCTCGGGCGCTTACCGCATCGGCTCGTCGGTAGAGTTCGACTGGTGTTCGGTGAATGCCATCAATACTGCCCGCAAACTTGGTTACAAGTCGATCATGATCAACTACAACCCCGAGACCGTTTCGACCGACTACGACATGTGCGACCGTCTCTACTTCGACGAACTTTCGTTCGAACGTGTGCTTGACGTGATTGACCTCGAGCAGCCACGCGGCGTGATTGTTTCGGTGGGTGGACAGATCCCCAACAACCTCGCGATGAAACTGCATCGCCAGTCGGTGCCCATCCTGGGTACATCGCCAGTCTCGATTGACCGCGCCGAGAACCGCAGCAAGTTCAGCGCCATGCTCGACAAGCTTGGCATCGACCAGCCGAAATGGAGTGCGCTGACTTCGATGGATGACGTACATAAGTTCGTCGAGGAGGTAGGTTATCCTGTGCTTGTTCGTCCTTCGTATGTGCTTTCGGGTGCTGCGATGAACGTCTGCTACGACGATGCCGAGCTGAAGCGCTTCCTCGAGATGGCCAGCGAGGTTTCGAAGGAGTATCCTGTGGTGATCTCGCAGTTCATGACCGAGACCAACGAGATCGAGTTCGATGCCGTTGCCCAGCAGGGTGAGGTGGTCGAGTATGCCATTTCGGAGCATATCGAATATGCCGGTGTGCATTCGGGCGACGCCACGATGTGCTTCCCCGTGCAGAACATCTCGTTTGCTACCGTTCGTCAGATCAAGAAGGTTTCGCGCGCCATTGCCAAGGAACTCAACATCTCGGGTCCATTCAACATCCAGTATCTGGCCAAGGGTCGCGACCTAAAGGTGATCGAGTGCAACCTGCGTGCATCGCGTTCGTTCCCATTCGTTTCGAAGGTACTGAAGCGCAACTTCATCGATACGGCAACACGTATCATGCTCGATGCTCCTTACGTGAAACCCGACAAGAGCGAGTTCGACATCGACCGCATCGGCGTGAAGGCTTCGCAGTTCTCGTTCGCACGTCTGCAGAATGCCGACCCCGTGCTTGGTGTGGATATGAGTTCGACGGGCGAGGTAGGCTGCTTGGGTGACGACTTCGACGAGGCTCTGCTCAATGCCCTTATCGCCACAGGCTACAAACTGCCTTCGAAGGATAAGGCCATCATGATTTCGTCGGGTGAGACCAAGTCGAAGGTTGCTCTGCTCGATGCAGCTGCCGAACTGGTGAAGGCAGGTTATACCATCTATGCTTCGGCAGGTACTGCACGCTTCCTCAACGACAACAATGTGAAGGCTACTGCAGTATATTGGCCTGATGAGCAGCCCGAGTCGGAGTTGAACGTGATGAACATGATCGCAGCTCACAAGTTCGACCTCATCATCAACATCCCGAAGAACCATTCGAAGCGCGAGCTGACCAATGGCTATCGCATTCGTCGCGGTGCCATCGACCACAACATCCCGCTTATGACCAATGCCCGCCTGGCAAGTGCGTTCATCGAGGCATTCACCCAGAAGTCGCAGGAGGATATCCAGATCAAGAGTTGGCAGGAGTACGAGTAATCCCTTCATATCCTTTTTGATAAAATGAGCAAACTTATTATTCCTGCTGATTATAAGCCTGCCCTCAACCTGAAGCAAACCGAACAGGCGATCAAGAATATCAAGGATTTCTTTCTGCAGAGCCTGAGCACCGAACTGCGTCTGCGTCGTGTCACCGCCCCCTTGTTCGTCTTAAGGGGCCTTGGCATGAACGACGACCTGAATGGTGTGGAGCGTGCCGTGAATTTCCCCATCAAGGATATGCAGGAGGCTCGCGCCGAAGTGGTGCATTCGCTGGCTAAATGGAAACGAAACACACTGGCTGAATACAGCATTGAGGAGGGGTTCGGCATTGTCACCGACATGAACGCCATTCGTGCCGATGAGGAACTCGACAATACCCATTCGCTGTATGTAGACCAGTGGGACTGGGAGCGTGTGATGCGCAAGGAGGATCGCAACGTGAAGTTCCTGAAGAAGATTGTGCGCAAGATCTACAGCGCCATTCTTCGCACGGAATTCTATATCTGCGAGACCTATCCCACCATCAAGCCGTTCCTGCCCGAGGATATCTTCTTCATCCATGCCGAGCAGTTGCGTCAGATGTATCCCGATCTGGACCCGAAGGAACGCGAGAACATGATCTGCAAGAAGCATGGCGCCGTGTTCATCATGGGCATCGGTGGCAAGCTTTCCGACGGAAAGGAGCACGATATGCGTGCTCCCGACTACGATGACTGGACCACCGAGAACGAAGAAGGATACCTTGGATTGAATGGCGACCTGCTGGTGTGGTATCCTGTGCTTGGTGCTGCCATGGAACTTTCGTCGATGGGTATCCGTGTGGATGCCGAGGCCTTGCTGCGACAGTTGAAACTGACCAACAAGGAAGAGCGAGTAAGCCTTTACTTCCACCATCGTTTGCTCGAAGGCGAACTGCCTCTTTCGATAGGCGGCGGCATCGGACAGAGCCGTCTTTGCATGATTCTGCTCCACAAGGCGCATATCGGTGAGACACAGTCGAGCATCTGGCCAAGCGAGATGCGCAGCACTTGTGCCCAGGCCGGTATTCCTTTGATCTGATATTAACTATTTAGCCTCTCCTGTATCATTATAGGAGAGGCTAAATTCTTTCGCATTTTCCTCTAATACCCATTGATTCCCTTTTTCTTTTACCTGCTGCTGGCTTTTGATACCACGCATTAATCCCCTTTTTAAACTTTCCACTATCTACTTTGTCCAAAAGTCGAGAATAAACGAAAAATCATTACTAACCACTAATACATAACGAGTATGAAAAAGATGTTTGTAACCCTCGCAATCGCCTTGTTGGCCATGAGCCAGGTGTTTGCAATGTCTCATAGCCAGATGCGTGAGACTGCTCGCTTCCTCAGCGATCGTATGGCATGGGAGCTCGATATGACTCCTCAGCAGTACGACGATTGCTACGAGATCAACTATGACTTCCTTTTCGCCATCAATCCCATCATGGACGATGTGTGCAGGGGTTATCTGTCGGCCATCAACATGTACTATACGTTCCTTGACTGGCGTAATGACGATATGCGTTTCATCCTGAACGCTGTGCAGTACAATCGTTTCCTCCAGCTTGAGTACTTCTATCGTCCTGTATATACCTATCGCGGACATTGGAGATTCAGAGTATATCAGATCTACAACAATCCCAAGTTCTACTACTTCGATGCACCCAGCATCTTCAAGGTTTATGTAGGTGGTCACAGCCGTAATCACTACTCGGGTGGATTCTATGGCCAGGGCAACAGATATAACCACAAGGTTGAACCCAAACCCCATAACATCCACGGCTCGTCCCACGAGAGAGATCATTCGCGCCTCGACTTCGGTAACAACCGTCGCGAAGAGGGTGCAAGGCATCCTATGAACGGCTATAATAACCGCAACCAGGACAATCGCGAGAAGGACAATCGTTACCAGGATCAGCGCAAGGGCCAGAACAAGAATACCCCGCAGATCAACAACCGTAGCACCACGCGTGGCGCAACCAATGCTCCTGCCTCAGGCAGCAGCTCAGCCAAGCCCAACAACGGCAATAGCTCCAAGCCTGCTGGTGGTGGCGGTATCGTAAGCGGCAGCGGTCATTCGAGCTCCGGAAGGAGATAAGATCTCTGGGATTCTAAGGGATATTAAGGGACATATGTTTATTGAGTCCAAGTATTATTCAGACAAATGTATCGTCCCTTAAAATCCTCAAAATTCCCTTCAAATCCCTAAGTATCCCCCAAAAATATCCCCCGTCACTCAATGGTGGCGGGGGATTATTTTCAATCATCGTCTTTCTCGAAGACGACCTTGTCATCGCTGGATATACTTGAAGATGAATGGCGATGAATGATGCCAAGGGCCAAGAGCTCGTGAATAATTGAACGTTCCTTTTTGGAATGTGCATGTTTGCCATGCGCAAGTTTGTAAACCTTTTCAGGCCAAACGAGATGTTTCCACGCCAATTTGAGATAAGCTTTACGATGGCGTGCTCGAACAAATTTGAACATATTTTATGAAAATATTTGATAGTGAATAAATAAAACGCTTATTTCAGAACAGGACCATATTTCTCGGCCAGCAATGAGGCCATGATGTATGGACCTACACCCTTCGGGTCGTTGTCACGAATGATCTCGTTGATATAGTAGTCGTAGTCGCCACTGCGATAAGGAGTGCCACCGAGACCGGCAACGCCGCAGATGCGAGTCAAGCTGATAGTGCCTGTAGGATTGCCTTGTCCATCAACATCCTCGCAGATGAAGTTCTCGTTCAATCCTTCCCATGTCTTGTAGCCTTTTTCCCAATACTCAATAGGAAGAACCCCGAGGAGCGCACCCTTCATGAAGGTGTAAGCAAACATTGCTGTGCACGAAGCTTCGTCGTAGTTGCCTTCACGACCCGTCTGGTCGATGACCTGCTGCCAGGCCATTGAGGGCTGCTGATAGGTGAGGAGCTTTTCGCAAAGTGGCTGGAGCAGCGAGATGATGCTGTCGCGACCACTATAGTCGGCGGGAAGGAATCCGAGAACATCGACCATTGCCATGGTGTACCAACCCAAAGCACGACCCCAAACGTGTGGAGCCTGACCAGTTTCCGGATCAGCCCATTTCTGCTCGTGCTTCTCGTCCCAGGCGTGGCGATAAAGACCATTGGCAGGATCATAGGTGTGACGTGCCACTACCATAAACTGGTTGACCACGTCGTCATAAGCCTTCTGCTGGGCTTCACCTGTGAGGAACCGCTTGGCATATTCGGCATAGTAGGGAGCCTCCATATAGATGCCATCGAGCCACATCTGCCAAGGATAGGCCTTCTTGTGCCAGAAACCGCCTTCGCTCACACGAGGATGACTCTGCAACTGCAGATAGAGAGTATCGAGAGCCAGGCGCATCTGTGGCTCGGGCCACTTGTCGTAGGCCATCATAAGCATCTTGCCGGCATTGATGTGGTCGAGCGTGTAGTTGCTCAGCTTGTATCGCTCGATGCGACCATCCTTGTGGATGATGGTATCGACATAATGACGTACATAGGGATCAACCACTTCTGCCAACTCGGGATACTGCTGGGCTGCCATCAGCATAGACTGCATCAACAGTCCGTGGGTGTAGTTCCATTTCAGCTGGGTGTTGTAGTCGATGGTTACACAATCGGGATTGCGAGCAATTTCGGAACGAACCATGCGTACAGAGTATGGTTCAGGTTCAGCAACCTTGCTGGTACAACTATTCAAGGTCGGAATAATCAAAAGACCTAATAGCGGAAGAATCTTTTTCATTATTGTAAAAGGTGTTATATAATTAATCTTGCTGAATATAGTAGCTATAGTAAAGTTAGTGACGAAAGGAATTCTAGTAACTATAATAATTTACTTTACGGGATTCCAGTTATCGTAGCCCTTCAATACTTCGGCTGCAGTGAAGCGTTCAACCATATTGCTGGTGAGCTGCTTCGACCAAGCGACACGCTGCTTAGGTTGTGCTCCTGCACCCTTCGAATTGTATTCGGCATAGAAAGCTGTGGCTGAGCCATCAGCACCAGTCTCCTTGTTGGGCCATGTCTGCCACCCTTGTGGGCGCACGCATTCGTCCATAGTACAATTGACAAAGACAGTCTGTGCGTAGTGTCGCCAAGGACGACCTAAGTAGGTCTGGACACCAGGTTCGGCGGTGATGTGGCACTCGTTGAAGACATAACCATAGGTCTGTCCTTGAGGAGTAGCAGCTGCCGTAACATATCCATCGCCCAGGCAATGAAGTTCGCAACGATTGAAGTAGGCGGTAGCCCAGCCGAAGATGTAATCGACAGTGCCTGCAATATAGCAATCCTCATAATACTGACGCGACTGCATGTTTTCGGGGATACGTTGTGTCTTAGCTGCTGCCACTGCCTCGGGAGTCTTGGGGTCGGACTTGCGACCATAGGCGTAGAGTGTGTCCTGATGTCCAAGGAACTTGCAGCGACGGAAGACAACGCAATCACCAGCTACAAGCACGGCAACTGCCTGGCCTACGCCACGTCCACCTTGTGCATAGGATTCGTTGGAGGCTGTGTTCTCAAACACAATGCCAATGGCTTCGAAGTAGGGCGCATAGATATAGGCTGTCGAGGAGCCTGAAGTTCCAAGCTTGCGACCTGTTACGAGCGAAGTCTTTCCAGCATAATCATCGTTGGTGATGATCACCTCGCCTTCGGAGCGTGCTATCAGCGTCACATGGCTCTTCGACTCAGGCACTACCAGTTTCTCCTTGTATGTGCCTGGTGCAATCATAATTTTGATTTCTTCACTATTGTAGTCGGGGACGGCGTTGATGGCTTCCTGTACGGTCATAAAGTCACCCGAACCATCCTTTGCAACTACCAGTTCATATTTGCGGATGAATGGTTTGAGGGCTGGAACGGCTTCGCCTATGGCATCGATGGTGGCTGCACACATCTTGCGAGCTCCACTAATGCGAAGGTGTGTGTTGTCCTCTCGTCCCTTGGGTGCAGCGGCGTAAGTGTTGGCTGGAAGCCAGCAGAAGAGACCCTTCGACCCTTCGACACCTTCACCCAGAATGACCTTCTTAGAGATGGCATTCATTTCGACAAAAGGAACCTTCATCTCCTTGGCAATGCGACGAGGTGCTTCGAGATAGTCATCAACGGTGCCGTCACCACGGGTGATGATGTGAGTCTCGACCAAAGAGTCGCCTTCGGTCTTCAAGGTGATGCCTTTTCCGAAGAGGTCATCCTCCTCGGCTGCATTCTGGTTTTCAAAGAAACTACGACGTGCGATGCTGTTGAACAGCACAGGAATTCCTCCTTTTTCGCGCGTTTCGTTGACAAATTTGCGAAGGTTGTCGTCGAACGATGCGGGACGTCCCCATTGGTCGGGACAAAGGGCTGGCTCGGGAGTGCCGGGACGTGTGCCACGATTCTCTGACTTGATCTTCTCGTCATTGTGGCCGAACTGTATGAATACGTAGTCGCCCGGCTTAATGGCATCATAGACCTTTTGCCATTCGCCTTCGAGGATAAATGAGAGCGAGCTGCGTCCGTTGAGCGCGTGATTGTCAACACGAATGTCGTCGGAGAAGAATCCCGATAACATTTGGCCCCAGCCACGTTCCTGATTGTTGCCATCGAGGGGTTTGTTGGCCATAGTAGAGTCACCAATCATAAAGATGGTGATTGGGCGTTTGGTGTCGGCACTGGTGAGTGACAACATCAGCACAACTGCTGCGAGACATAGCCACCAGGTGCTGGTCGGCTTCAGATGTCGGAAAAGTGAGTGTAAAGCATTCATGTGTTTTATTTCGATTTTAGCAGTTCCTTGTATCGGTGTTCATCATTAATGATAGCCATCCCTGCATTGAAGACGTCGGATGTATGATTCATGATGCGACTGTAGGCACCTTGTTCATAAAGGTCGTTGGCCAGATAGGCAGCTACCTGGCTACGGAAAATCTCGTTGGTGTAGAGTGAGTCGAGTTCGTTGCTTTGTGCACTATCCTTGCGTGCCTGTTCGATAATGCCACCGACCATCTCGTCAGTCACCTTGAAGCCTGACTTTTCGTCGAGGAAATCTTCGATTGTAGGATACTGCTGATGCAGCTCCTGCTGGTGAGCCTTGAAATATTGGACAATAAACCTATTGAGCGAACCTTTCGCATTCACGGCACGATGAGATTTCGTATAGGTGGTAGTGTCGAGGGGGACGAAGATATCGGGCATTATACCACCGCCACCATAGACGACACGTCCATTGCGTGTGTAGCATTTGAGCGAGTCGGCGAAGTCGATGCTATCGGCACTCTGCAGTTCGCCCTGCTTGAAACGATTGAGGAGGTCTTCGTTGTAACTCTTCTGATCACCTTTGGTATAAGGTTTCTGAATGCAACGGCCAGAAGGTGTATAATAATGTGAGATGGTGAGACGTATCATACCTCCATTGGGCATACGAACGGGACTTTGGACAAGACCCTTGCCGAAGGAACGACGTCCTACTATCACTCCTCGATCGAGATCCTGCAGACATCCAGCAAGAATCTCTGAAGCCGAAGCGCTCTGTTCGTTGATGAGCACAACCACACGTCCCTTGAAGTGGTCGAAGAGATGACGAGTGAGGTAGTTGCGCTTTCCATCGCTGCGGCCTTCGGTATATACAACGAGTTCGGAAGAGGGAAGCAAGAAGTCGGCAAGTTCGACGGCAGAATTGAGATAACCGCCACCATTGTCCTGCAGATCAATGATCAGATGCTTCATCCCCTGTTCGTCAAGTTTGCCCATTGCCTTGTCGAACTCCTCGGGTGTGGTTTGAGCAAATCGAGAGAGACGTATGTATCCGATCTCAGGAGCAGCCATATATGAAGCATCGATACTATAGACAGGAATCTTATCGCGTTCTACCTTGAACCACAATAATTCACGCTCTCCTTGACGCATTATACCCAAATCAACCACAGAGCCTTTTGGGCCGCGTAAACGGCGCTGTATCTCGTTGGTATTAAATTTTTGACCAGCAATGGTCGAATCTCCAACCATAATAATGCGATCGCCAGCAAGAATACCGACCTTTTCTGAAGGGCCTCCAGTCACCGTATTGATCACGAGGAGGGTGTCGTTTTCCATTTGGTAGCGCACTCCAATACCTTCGAACGAACCGCCCAAGCCCTCGTTCATCTGCTCCACCTCCCTCGGCGAAAGATAAGTCGAGTGGGGGTCAAGCTCCTTGAGCATGGCCTTGATTGCCGTTTCTGTCAGCGCATCAACGTTTACTGTATCGACATAACGACTGTCGAGACAGAGCAATGCGCTGTTGAATGTCTTCATACTGTTGTAGATGTCAGCCTTTACGTTGGCTGCACAAAGCAGGAGACATACGATTATGACGAGTTTATAAATTTGCTTCATTCAAGTTTGGCTTTTCTCAGCTTGTTGGCTTTATGATTAACCGAAGAACGGTTCGTTCTGCTGCTTGACCTTGGAAAGAGGAGGGAACCCTTCGGGCATAAAGTCGGAGACATCCTTGCCGAAGGAGAGGAGTTCGCGGACGGTGGTCGAAGTGATATGCGCCATGGCAGGTTCGTTGAAGAGCAGGATGGTCTCGATGCCCGTCAGGTGTCGGTTGACGTCGGCCAGCGAACGTTCATTCTCGAAGTCGATCACCGTATGTACACCACGAA
>CACXTQ010000078.1:0-21903 GCA_902770595.1 uncultured Bacteroidales bacterium
GTCTTCCATCATCTCGGGGCCGGTAGTCCCATCGGGATAGCCGGGGAAGTTATCGACTTCGGTGGTCTGAGTCAATTGTCCACCGCTGATAGGGCCTTCGTAAACCACTGGCTCCAGGCCAGAACGTGAGGCGTAAATGGCGGCCGTATATCCTGCGGGGCCGCTGCCGATGATTAGGCATTTCATAGGGTTAAGAGGGTTTATGTGTCATTATGTCAAGAACCATTTCGTCAGTCTCGTTCATACCATATGCGCCGATGCGGGTGAGGTTGTGGATGCAACGATCGACATCGTCCTCGATGATGCCTTCGACGTTGGTGACGTAGCGGTTCTGAATGGCAAGCATGGCGCTGAGTACGGCAGTGGAAACACCCGACGAAACCTTCAGCGCACACGAAGGTTTGGCACCATCGCAAACCATACCGGCGAGGTTGGCTATCATGTTCTTGACCGAATAGGCAACCTGGTCGTAGGAGCCGCCCATCAGATAGGTGATGCCGCAGCTGGAGCCTGTAGCAGCCACGACGCAGCCGCAGAGGGCCGACAGTTTGCCAAGGCTCTGCTTGATGTAGATGGCGGTGAGGTGGCTCAGGATGAGGGCGCGGGTGATTTCCTCTTCGGTGTTGTGGTTCTCTTTGCCAAAGACGACCACGGGCAAGGTGGCAGCGATGCCCTGGTTGCCGCTGCCCGAATTACTCATCACGGGAATCATGGCACCGGCCATACGTGCATCGCAGGCCGAAGAGGTCTCCGACAGGATGTGGCTGAAGATGGACTCGCCCATGATGCCGCGGCCCAATGGTCGGCTCAACGTCTTGCCGAGTTCGTGACCATAATTGCCACGGAGCGAAATCCTGGCTGCATTCTCGTTGAGGCGACGTGCCTCGTTGATGAACTCAAGCTCTTCAAGCGGGGAAGTGGTAGCGAACTCATAGACCTTGCGAAGGGACAACTCGTGGTCATCGGTTTCTTCGTCGAGCACATGCGATTGTGGCGTGTTGAGCAGGATCGTCTCCCGGCCATCGGTGGTCTTTGAGACATAGACGAAGTGATTGTGGTCGTGCTCGATGATGGCTCTTGACGAATCTCCGTTCTCGGCGAAGCAAAGCGCCTCGATATAGAGTTTGTCGGGACAGTTGTCCTTCTTCAATCCGATGCTGATGCGTTTTTCGCTCATGTACTGGCGTCCCTGTTCCACGGCATCGGGAGTAACGTCGCGCAGCACCTCAAGTTCATATTCGCTTCGTCCGATCAGGGCACCAAGGGCTATTGCGATGGGCAGGCCCACCATTCCTGTGCCGGGTATGCCGACACCCATGGCATTCTTCAGGATGTTGCTGCTCAGCAGGACATCGATACGAGCAGGGCGCACACCGAGAGCCTCGGCGGCTTTGGCAACACATAGCGACACGGCCATCGGTTCGGTACAGCCGATGGCAGGCACCACTTCGCGATTGATTAAGGCAATGATTTGCTCGCGTTCTTGTTTTTCAAGCATATCTTCTTATTTATAATTCTTCAGTCCAGTCTTCAGGAAGTTGACGTAGGCATCGATATCCTCGTCGTAGCTGTAACTGCCGTTGAGCGGGTTGCCCTTGCCGTCGAGCAGCACGTAGAAGGGCTGGGCATTGGCACCGAACTTATAGCGCTGCAGGTAGCTCCACTTGTCGCCAATGGTGCGCAGTTTCACGTCCTTGCCGTTTTCCTGGACAACCTCAATTTCGGGCAATGGAGTCTTGTCGTCCACCATCAGTTCGATGAGGATGTAGTCGTTGTCGATGATGTTCTTCACCTGAGGATCGGTCCAGACGGCAGCCTCCATCTTGCGGCAGTTGACGCAGCCGAAGCCACTGAAGTCGACGAGCACAGGCTTGCCGGCACGTTGTGCTGCCTCCATACCTTCCTCATAACTGTGGTAGGTGACGATGGCGTCTTCGCCAAGCTTGAAGTCCTGGGTGGACATAGGTGGTGCGAAAGCCGAAATGGCTTTGCAGGGAGCACCCCAGAGACCGGGAACCATAGACCAGCGCGAGCATCAACTGGGTGACAGAGACGCGCTCCGATGGGTCGGGATCGTCGTCGTGAGGCAGACGAATCCAGCCAAGCAGATACATGCCGCAAAGGGCAAAGATGACAATCCAGAGGCAGAGGAAGGTCTCGCGGTCGAGGATGCGCCAACCATAGGCAAGGTCGGCCACCGAGAGGAACTTGAGGGCTAAAGCCAGTTCGCAGAAACCGAGGACAACCTTCACCATGTTGAGCCAACCGCCCGACGAGGGCATCGACTGGAGCATGGAGGGGAACATGGCAAACAGCGTGAACGGCAGACTCAAGGCGAGTGCAAAGCCGAACATACCGATGGCGGGATAGAGCATCGAGCCGGAGGTGGCAGCCTCGACGAGCAGCGTGCCGATGATGGGACCGGTGCAGCTGAACGAAACGAGGCAGAGGGTGAATGCCATGAAGAAGATGGAGAGCAGGCCAGTGGTGGCATCGGCTTTCGCATCGAGCTTGGTGGTCCACGACTCGGGGAGAGTGAGCTCGAAAGCACCGAAGAAGGAGAGCGCGAAGACTACCAGGAGGAGGAAGAAGATGATGTTGAACACCGCATTGGTGGCCAAACTATTGAGGGCAGATGCTCCGAAGATGACGGTGATGAGCAGTCCGAGACCCACATAGATGACGATGATGGAGATGCCGTAGGTCACAGCATCCTTGATCGACTTGTTGCGATCCTTGGTGCGCTTGAGGAAGAAGCTCACGGTCATCGGAATCATTGGCCATACACAAGGAGTGATGAGGGCAACAAGGCCAGCAATGAAACCTGCGATGAGGATGTACCACCACGAATGGGCACGTCCGGAATCGTCACCCTTGGTGGCTCCGTTAGAGAAGGCTTCGAGCTTGTCGATGACGGGTGTCCAAAGACCCTCAGCGCTGACTGGTGCAGGAGCAGCAGCTGCCAGGGAGTCAACGGTAGCGGCAGGGTCGGCAGGAGTTCCATTATCGGCTGTCACATCAGGAGCAGCGGGCGTAGTTGCAGCATCGGCAGGAGTATCTTCCTTGGCAGCAATGTCGGCCTCGCCTGTGATGGTGAACTCGTAGCGGGTAGGAGGCGTACACATACCGTCGTTGCACGACATGAAGAATACGAAGCCTTCGAGCTTATAAGGTGAGCCGGTGATCTTGAACCGCTGTTCGAAGGTGACTGTGTTCTCGTAGAACGACAGATCCATATCGAAAGCCTGGTCGTGTGTCTTGATCAGTTTGCCGTTGGAAACCTTGGTGGGACCTTTGACTTTCAGACCATCGAGTGTCTCGAACGTGAACTCTGTCTTCTGTGGACCTCCTTCGGGGATGTCCATCGCATACAGATGGAATGTCGGGTCGATATTGGCCGTAAAAGACACGGTAAGTTCCTGCCCTCTGACTTGGCTCTTGTGGGTCCATTTCACAGGATCGACAATTTGTGCCGAAAGTATTGTGCTGATGGTCAGCAGCAAGAATGTGAGCGAAAAGAATCTTTTCATCATTTATTCTAATATAATTGTTTATCTAAGAGTTCACGTATCTAAGAGTTCCCGTATTTATCCCAAGAGTTCACGCACTTGTTTGATCAGCGAAAGAGAGTCATCGTTGATTATCGTATGGTCGGCACGACGGTCCTTTTCGTCCTGAGGCATCTGGGAGGCAATGCGGCTCAGGATCTTCTCGCGGGAGGCATTGTCGCGCTGCATGGCTCGATGAATGCGTAGTTCAAGAGGTGCGCTGACAGCCCACACTTCGTCGGGGGAGGACAGTCGGTCGAATCCGGATTCATAAAGGATGGCCGACTCGAAGAAGAAAAGTTCTTTCGTTTCGGCCATAAGCTGGGTCTGTATGTCACGCCATACCGCAGGATGGACACAGGAATTCATCCTGTTCAGGGCTTCGGGGCTCGCAAAGATGATGTCCGACAGATAAGGCCTGTTGAGTTGCCAGGTTCCATCGGTGGAGTGAAGATAGGTGTCGGGGCCGAAGAGCTGGCAAAGCTCGCTGCGCAGCTGCTCGTCGTGCGTCATAACCCATTTGGCACGCTCGTCACAGTCATAGACCGTGTAGCCCATGATGCGCAGCAGCTGTGAAACCACCGACTTGCCCGAGCCTATCCCGCCCGTTATGGCAATCAGTTTAGCGCTCATCTTTTCTCAATGACGTATTCGGCGATTTGAGGGGAGATCTGCACATTGGTCACTACTTCGGGCGGACCTACGTAACGCACGGCAATGGGCAGTTTGCCCTGACGCTCCTGACTCTGCAGGCTGTCGTAATTGACTGAGACGAGGAAGTTCTCGGGAGTGATGTCGCGATAATGCTCGAAGTCAACGAGGCATGTCAAGCCAACAGAGTAGGGGAAGATGACGAGATGCCGGTTGCTCGGTTCGTTGATTACCTGGACCTCCACTTGCCTGAACATCTTCTCGACATATTGGGCTACAGGAATTGTCACCTTCACCTTCGAAGGGGTTGCCTTCACGCCAAGGGGCAGTTCGAGGGAAAGTGTCTCTTCGAGGGTGTCGGTCAGGTTCTGTCTGCCTTCGATCACGGCATAGACCCACTGCATCGTGTCGAGCACGGCAGCCGGGGCATTGATGACAATCGAATCGGGCTTGACCTGTGGAGGACGCATTCGATGGTTGTCGGCCACGGTATATGAGCCGCTTAGCTTGACTGGAAACTTGCGCCCCTCGGTCTGTGCAAAACGTGCATCGATGAGCGAAGGTGTAACGGCAACGATGCGGGTGCTGCTTTCGAGGCCTGCCATCAGCAATGACTGCAATTCGGCTGCCGAAATGCGGAAGTTGCCCAACACGTCGGCATATCGCTCGAAGTTGACGCTGAGCGAATCCAGGCGGTTGTTCAAGCCGTAGTTCGAGAGTCGGGAATTGGTGTCGGAGATGGTCACCTTGAGTTCCTGGGGCACGTGGGTGGTGAACACCATGTCCTGGGGCTGGTCCTCGACAATAAACTTCACGGTGAAGTCGGAGGCCGATACTTCACGCGCAGTCTGGACGGTCCAGAAGAAGAAGGCTATAGCAACAAAGACCAGGAAGGTCCCCACCTCACCGCGTCGCATTCGACGGATGAAGATGTTGGCTTTCCTGATGAACTTCGACTGACGGGATTCGTTGTCGCTATCGTGCCTTGAAGGAGCCATATTATTTTGGCTGAGCTGCAGTTACGTCGTTGAGGTCCTTGAAGACGCACTCCTTGCTGACCAGGACGGTCACCGTGTAGTCGGGCTTGAGGCTGATGAGGAAGCTCTCAACTTCAGCATTGCCCTTCTTGTCGGGCTGCGACAACTTCACACCCTCGATTTTGCCATAGAGGCCGCCGGTGGTGATCACATGATCGCCCTTCTTCATATTGTTGCGCTCCTCACGCAACTTCTTCTGCTGTTGCTGCTGGGGACGGATCATGAAGAAATAGAACACGGCGATGATTAGTACGATGAAAATCAACGAGCTGTAGGGGCTGCCGCCTGCTGCGGCCTGAAGTAAAATGGTGTTAAGCATATTGTTTGTTTGTTATTGGTTATTTCATTTCTTGAAGATCACATGGTCGGCGCGCCACTGGGTGGCAATCTTGTCGATGACGCCATTGGCGAAACTTGCCGACTTGGCCGAACAGTAGTGCTTGGCCAGTTCGATGTATTCGTTCATCGAGACGGCGATGGCAATGTCGGGGAAATGACGGATCTCCGAAAGGGCACACGAGATGATCACCTTGTCCATCATGGCGATGCGTTCGGCCTCCCAGTTGGGAGTGATGGCATCGATGAGCTTCACGTTGTCGTAGTATTCGTCAAGGGAGTAGTGGAAGAGGTCGAGGGCAAAACGCTCGTCCTCCTGGTTTTGGAAGAGCTTGCCGGCTGGAATCATCTCCATTTCGGGTTTGAGACGCTGAATCATGCGTGTCAATGCCTTGAGCACGGTGGTCAGGTCGTCGTTCCAGTAGATGTCGCGCTCCTCGAGCACCTCGTCGAGCTTCTCGCACTGTGGGAAGATGGTGGTGAGGATTTCCAGCCACAGCTCCTTGTCCTGTTCGAAGGTCGGAGCCTCTCGCTGGGACATATACTGAGCGAAAATCTCGCTCTGCTCGATGGCATCGAGGATGGTGCGGTAGAGTTCGGTGTCGAAGTCGCTGGTGAGCCCTTCGCGCTCGCAATATTCCACTGCCTCGCTCTTTTCGGCAATCATCAGCGCCAGTTTGTTGTCAACGAAGCGGGTGTTGGGGTTGAGTTCCTCGCGTGTGGGCAGGAATTTGCTCTTGGCTGCAAGGATCTGCTGGCGGCGATAGTCGGTAACCTTGACGATGAGGGCAAGCAGGTAATTGTAGAGTTTCTGTGATGCCTCGAGCGACTCGCGGAGCTTTCCATCAGCAAAGATACGCGGCTCCTCGCTCTGCAGGCATGCATAGACGAGTTGTACGGTCTTGATACGTATAAGTAGTCTGTTGATCATTTTATTTTTACTTTAAAAATCGCGGCAAAGATACAAAATATTTTTCATGTTGCCAAATTTTGACACAAAAAATGATGCTGAACCTCCAGAAAATGGCTATTGACTGGACATTCAGCATTTAAAGTTGTCTATTGCCAAATTGTTGAACGTCGCCTTTGATGAAGGCACGGACTGTCGCTTCGGTCATCTGCATCACTTTGGGAATCTTGGCGAAGAGTGTTTCGCTGACCAGCATCACGCGGTCGGGAAGGTCGAAGGCGCGTGCCTTGTCGTGCTCCACATAGGTGGGATCAATCTGGAAATATTCGCCCGATACCTTGTTGCCATTGCAACTTGAGACGTGGAAGAGGGTGGTCACCTCGTCATAATAGGCCACGATGTAGTCGTCGGGCTGTGGGGTGGCTTCCCATTGGCCAAAGCCATCGAACGAGGGCAGAAGGGGAGAGGTCTCTGCTTCGCGTACCAGCTTGACGCAAAGTCGAAGACTATCGCTTATCTGCCGCTTGATGCGCTCGTAGGTCTCGGGGCGTATCTGCGGATCCTTCAAACGATAGGCCATCGACGACGAGAAGCCGCTCACTTCCATACCATCGGGACGGCAGAAGCACTGTTCGGCATGAAACTTCGTCCCATCGATAGCCATCACCTTGTAGGCCTTCGAGGGGTCAAACCGATTTACGTAGCATTCGCCAACCTGCATGATTTGCTTATTTCTTGGGATTTAGTATTAATGAGGGCGCAAAGATAAGGATTTTTTGATTTGATTGTGCATTTTTGCCCTAATATTTTGCTGAAGAATGGGTAAATTCATCGTGTGACACGACAAAAAACAAGCCTGCTCTCCATTATTGTCGCTTATTCGTTGGCCTGTCGCTACTATATGACATAATTGAAGCCGAAAAACTTGTGTGCCCCGGACAATCCCCCTATCTTTGCACCAGAAAAACAAAATAAAAACTTCAAAATAGTATAAAGATATGAAAAAGATGTTCTTGATGGCAGTAGCCGCCATAATGGTTACAATGAGTGCACAGGCAGGAAAGGCTGTTACAGGTATGCGTATGGAAATCGGTGATTCGGAGCGAGATCATGCTGAGTATTCCCTCTTTACCTATATGGACGATGAAGAGTCCTTCGGCTATTATCTCAGCCTCGGACGGGTGACACATATCCTTGGCCTCATTCGCGATGACATCACCGATGCCTCATTCGATGACATCAGGGAGACCTGCATCTGTCTCGGTGGTACCTATGACGAAGCCTACGCCACGCTCAGCAGTATGCTTGACCTTTACGATAAGGATGTAGAGACCACGGTAGAGTATAAGAGCCGTGAAGCAGGAAGGGGCGATCGTCTTGGCGATGCAACCACTTCCACCTGCATCGTGAAGAAGAAGACATTGGGTGGTAAGCAGTTGATGTTCCTTTATGCCGGTGGCAAGCACGAAACCCACACCTGGCTACCCAAGCAGGTTGTCAAGGATTTGCGCCAGGATCTCAAGATCGACAAGAAGCTGCATCCCAAGCATCATCGTTAAAGAAATTGATTGAATTTAGCCATGTCCTCCAGGGTTTCTTGGGGGACATGATTCATTTTTGGCAGAAGAGGTTGTTCTTTTTCGAAAAACACACAAAAAATCGGGAAGAAATTTGGAGATGTGGAAAAAAAGAAGTATCTTTGCGCCCACATTTACACATAAATTAAAGTTAAAACGAATAGGAGACATCATGAAACGTATTAGAAAAAGCAAGTCACGCATCACCATCGACGACTTCGTGAAGGCTATGAAGAAGGCCAATCGCGAAGCCGAGCAGCAGATGCTGGGCCCTGGCTTCCATGCAAAGGACAAGGCACATCGCTCGAAGAAGATCTACACGAGAAAGAACAAACACAAGGGAGAGGAGAGTTAGAAATAATAAAGATTCTAAGGGATTCTAAGGGATTAGAAGAGATATGAAGGGACAATACCTTCGCCTGACAAATGCTGGTCCCAAAGGAGCAAACGTCCCTTAAAATCCCTAAATATCCCTTATCAACCCTAATTATCCCTAAAACATACAATGGAAACAAAGAATCTAACCATATTACCAAAGCAGATGATGCGCTACGAGGGTATGACTCCAGCGCAGTTGCTCTCGTTGATTCTGCTTTGCAACGAAGAAAGCTCGGTGGCATTGTGGTACATGCTTTCGGTGCGCTTTCAAGAGAAACTGCAGCATTGCTATCTTCAACTTAGTAAGGACGTGACTTTCGACGCGTTCAAGACGTTCGAAGACTACCTCGGCGATTTCTACATCTATCTATATGAGGGTCATCCCGAGTACGTGACTGGTCCCACGCAGTTCCATTATCTTAAGACCATTACTGACAATACGAGGATAGATTCATGGATGCAGAAATGCTTTCGGCAGTTCATCGGCAACGAACGACGTGCTTTGGAGAAACTCAACGAGGCTTTGCCTGCCTATGTGGTGGAACAAAAGTACGAGCATCTCAAAGACCCGCAGATTGAGCTGACGCGCATCGCCTTCAGCCTGGCATGGTTCAACCAGTTTGAGCCTGTACTCAATCGCTATATCTTCTTCCGAAGCATGAAGAAGAAGGTGACCACGTCGTTCAATCGTCGTGAGGAGCTCAGCGATGAGGAGACAGCCCAGGCGCTTGGTATGAATTATGCGACCTATCGCTCGACGTCGAGTCGATGCTGCAAGGAGGTGCAGCGACTGATGACAGAGATGAAGAAGGAGGACTTCGCCAAGCTAGATGCGAACAGCCTCCTGCTCGTCGATCGTATCTGCAACATCGATGAGAATACGCTCGATTCGATTGTCGATAGCCTGATGACGGGTGCTGAGCGCCAGTTGCCGCAGTATGGCGATCTGCTGGAGGCAAGATTGAGGAAGGAAGAAGAGCACATCAGCTACTCGATTGCACCATCGGCAGAGGCTCCGGAAATGTTCGAATTTCAGCTTGATGAAAAGCTGTCGTCAATGCAAGAAGTTAAAGAATATCATAATCTTAAGGACATTGCATTCGACCAAGCTTCTACAGAAGGAGGTATTTGGGAAAAGATATTCAAGCCAAGCAAAAAGTCTTCTCGTGCTTCGGAGAAACGTCCTCAGAAGCCCAAGAAGACCTTTGTCGAGACATTTGTCGAGAACTTCAAGTCATTCCTTTCAGTTTGATAAAAATAACGGGAGTCGCCCTTTCGGGTGCTCCCGTTATCATTTCTCCTTTCCTGGTTATCAACCAAGTCCTTTACGCCTTGTCGTCATCGTCGGCGAAGAAGTTGTCCGAGTCAGCCAGGTTGCGACGCAGTTCCTGCGATTCCTTCGATGAAGGGGCATAGCTACAACATGCATGATGCACTGCTGCCATGAAACGTCCACGCGAACGGCGTTCCTTTGCGAACATCTCACGGGTGCCTGCTTCGTCCTGAACAAAGTTCATGGCATTCTTGATGTTCATGGTCTTTGCCACTTCGATGGCATCCTGATTGGCTCCGATGTAGGTGAAGAGCCAGCCTTTGGACTTCATTTCTTCGACGATGCGACTGATATCCTTGCTCGAGAACTCATGCGAGTCGTTCTCGTAGCCGTCGGTGATGATCGTAACGAGCACGGAGTCGGTTTCGGCAACATTCTTCTTCAGATGATAGACTGAGAGACCGATGGCATCGTAGAGTGGGGTGCAGGTGCCGGGATTGTAATCCTTGGGCTCCAGGTCCTTGACGTTGGCGATGGGTTCGCAGTCGCGGACGAACTTGATGGAACCCGTCTGGAAGGGCACGAAGGTGACATACTGCTCCTGTTCGGGATACTTCTCCTGTGCACGACGGATGGTTTGGAGGGTTTCGTTGACACCGGTGAGGGCCTGACGCTCGATGCAGCTCATTGAACCGCTCTCGTCGAGGATGATGAGGTTGAATACGCGAGTTTTCATTTTACTTGAGTTTTTAATTGTTGGATAATTGTTATTTGTTGATTTGTCGTTAGTCGATTTCTTTCGCTTTTCAACTATATGTAGCAGGAAAAAGTGAGATGTTGCAAGAAAAAGCGAAAAAAATTTGAAAAAAGTTGTTCGAATGATAAAAATGGGTTATCTTTGCGGCATTGACAATGTTTTTACCCCGATAAACCTTTGGGGAATAGAAAGGTCAAAATGCAGAGAAAGGAAAAACTTTTTATCCGATAGCATGGCAAATATCCCGAATACAAGTCTGGAGCTGCTCGAAAAGACGGCAGCAAGGGTGAGCAACCGACTGAAAACAATTGCCCACGATACCGATATTGCATGGAACACCGAACTTGATGCACAGATGCATCTTCTGCTGAATCGTGCAGAGGAAGTGCACAGCAAGGCGTTTGTGGTGATAGTGGTGGGACCCGTGAAGTCGGGCAAATCCACTTTCGTCAATGCGCTGGCCCATGCGCACGTCAGCCCTACCCACTTCCTTGAATGTACGGTGCGTCCTTCGGTCATCTCACAATGCAAGGCAGGGGAGGAGTGCAGCATCACGACATTTCGTCAGACCGAACTCGACCCCGAAGCTTCGAAGGCTGACCATGTAGAGGCCATCATCGACTACATCAAGGGCTTGAGTTACGCCGACCTTTCGGGACTTGAGGTGCGCCACTATCCGCTCAACGAGGAGAACCTCACCGAACACGTCGAGCAGCCGATAGATAACAAAGTGGTTCGTGTCACGACCGATAACGTATTGACCAGCATTACAGCTCCTGGTGGCGATTTCCTGGGCCAAGATATATTTCTGGTAGATATGCCTGGCTTCGATGGCTTGAATGCCAACCTCGAGGACAAGGCTTATCCCATCATCACCCATCGTGCCGACCTAGTCATCTTCATCCAAAGTTCCAATTCGGCCATCTCGAAGATTTCGAGTGACTTCTTCGACATTCTGCGTGAGGGTAATGGCTCGGCACCCGTATGCCTGATTCATAACTACTTCGAATCTGCCTATTGGCGCGCACAGGAGGAACAGCAGCGGGCTATACGTGGCCAGATGGAGAAGGCAAAGGAGATCATTCGCCAACGCGGCTTCAACCTTCCCGATGCAAATTGTTTCTCAATCAACCTGGGCAAGGTGGCTGACAACCGCGAGGAGGCCTATGGAAAGGAAGTCCTTACAGAATATCGTTCCGAACTGGAGGCCGCCACAGCTTCCTTCGGCGAGATTGAGAAGGAGCTCTACCAGCACGTCATCAGCAGCCAGCATACCACACGTCTGAACAACTGCCTGGGCCGTATCCGATACGAGAAGGAACTGCTCTGCAAGATGATTGACGAGCAATTGGCGAAGTTCGAAACCGCTCGAGGAAGATACCACAGCGCCGAACAGGAACTCGATGCCATTCGGGAAGATCGCCAACTCGTATATTCGCGTGCAGCCTTCCCTCTGCATTTTACTGCCGATGATCTGGCCAGCAGCCTCGATGGCATTGCCAACGTGACCATGAGCCAGCAACTGACAATGGGCACCAAATACAATGGCGCAACGGCTCGAGGCATTGTCACTTCTATGTTGGGTATGTTTGCGCAGACTGTCAAGAACTATGTCGATAACCACGTTTCGATGTCCGACTATCTGGCCAAGATAAATGCCATGACCGAGAGCCGATTTCTGGAGATCCGCAATGCATTGGATCGTGTGGGCGGCATCCAGATCAAACCATTGACAGGCTTCAAGGACGAGGAACTGAAGCCCATCGATATGAGTGTGGTTTCGAAGGCCTATGACGTGGAGCAGAAGATAGGCGACACCTACCTCATCGATCGCTATAACTATGAACGTATGCGCAGCATGATGAACGATGCCAAGATGACTGTCATCGGTGTGACGCAGCCTTCAGAGCCTGGCATCTATCGTGGCGGCTGCCTGCAGACGACGATCTTGCCTCGCGTTCAAGAGGAGGTGGAGCAATGCCTCCAGGACATCATTCGAAAGCGCAGCGAGGCCTATTCGAAGCTGCTGGAAGAGAAACGAAGCGAAGTGCTCGCCAGCATCATTCCCGACTTCGATCAGGTGGATGCCCGCATCACGGCGCTCAAGACGCTAAAGACAAAACTGGAGGGAATACAGTTTACGTAATATTAAGGGATAATTAGGGATACTTGGGGATATTAAGGGAAATTTAGGGACGATACATTCGCCTTGTCGGAAATGGGCCCCAAGAAAACATACGTCCCTTCATATCCTTTAAAATCCCTTAGAATCCCTTAGAATCTTTATTGTAATTTATTATGAAGCGAAACATCATCATTACTTTGGCAATCGTCCTGGGCATCATTGTGCTGATGTTCATCGGTGACGTGATTACCATCGGCGAGAAGTTGTCGAGGGTCACGCACTTGTGGTGGATGGAATATGCGTTCTATGCGCTCATCCTTTTGGCGTTCTGCTGGCTCGTGATACGTCCTATCGTCAAGTTGCATCGCACTCCCGAATTGCCAAGTCTGAACCATGAGGGTGTGAACAATGTGGTGGAGTTGAAGAAGTTCGGCGCTCGTCTGGCTGAGAACTGCAACTACATCTCGGACGAAAAGATGCGTGTGGATCATCAGCTGCAACTGCGCAACGACGTGCAGCAATGGCACGATGAGCAGAACCTGCGTGTGGTGATCGATCGTGAGGTGCAGCTGCGATTGCATGGCGATGCTGCCTTGGGTGTACGAGGCATCGACCCGCTGGTGAGGCAATGGGCGCAGACCGTGTTTATGGTTACGGCTGTTTCACCGAGCAGCAAGGTGGACACTTTGTCGTGCCTTGTGCTCGACTATACGATGGTGAAGGAACTGATCCTGGCCACAGGCTATCGTCCCACCTATCCCCAGTTGATGCGACTCTATTGGCGCATCCTCATCACGGCTGTTCTTTCGTGGTGTGTTTCGGAGGCTTTGCATGGAGTGGGCGACATCAAACCCTTCTCACTCTTCGCAGGGGGTGTGGATGGAGCCGATGTAAACGTGGGAGACCTGCGTAACTTCAAGATACCGGGAATCATCGCTGGTCCTGCCATCGATGGTGCGGTAAATGCATTGATGACGCTGCGTATCGGCTATGTGGCTCGTACTTACCTTATGGAGGGTGCAGCTGCTATGCACGACAGCACGGCCCGACGCAATGTGAAGCGCCAGGCCGTAGTGGATTCGATGAAGAATTTGCCCGAAGTGGTGATTCAAGGAAGCAAGGGCGTCGGAACGGGATTGACCAAGTTCTTCGTCACCTTCTTCGGCTCACCGGTTTGGGAGAAATATAAGGCTAAGAATCCCTTATAACTGATTCAGTTTCTCAATTACTTCAGCATCGGCATCGCACCATTCGAGACCCTTCATTTCCTCGGGGGTGAGCCAGCGATGGTCGCGATGTTCGCGACGCGTGAATTTCTCGCTCTTTCCGGAGCAAAGGTAGCACGAGAGGGTAAGTGAGAAGTCGGGGTAGTCGTGGTTGACGGTGATGAAATGGCGGTCGATGGTGGCTTCGTAATCCAGTTCTTCCTTCAGTTCGCGAGCCAATGCCTCCTGCTCGTTTTCGCCTTTCTCTACCTTGCCGCCCGGGAATTCCCAGTGGAAGCTGGTGTAATGGTGGCGTGTCTGATCCTTTTGCGTGCAGAGGAAACGCGTGTTCTTCGAAAGAATATTGGGTTCGCCGGGTTTGACCACGTGGATGATGGCAGCCACGACGTGATAGTGACGCCAGGTTTCCTTGTGCCATAGTTCGTAGATTTTCGACATAAGCTGGTAGTCCTGGCTTTCGGGGGTACAACCGTTTTGTGTCATGCTGAAGATGACATCGAGGTTGGGGGCGATGATGTCAATGCGGAAACTGAACTGACCTTTGTCATCCTTGGCGGTCTCAAAGCGTTCGAACCACACGCGGCGGATGTCTTTCCAACGGTACATCTTGTTCTTCTTCTCTCCATGTCGTGAAAGCAGGTAGATGCCGTCTTCATGTACACGGAGTTCCTGGACATAGTAGCGGGCCAGACGATGCTGGGCCAGTCCGAGCCGGATGGCAATCTTGGTCATCAACGGGATGTTTTCGGTCATGTACGAACCGATGAGTTTACCTAATGTCTTTTCCATAGTATATTCAATTAATAGTTAATAATAAACAATTTACAAATAAGCCTTTAATGGTGCTGCAAATATAAGGTATTTTGATGAATAATGCAAGAATTTTGGCAAAAAATTTGGGAGAAATGCATTATTTGTGTATCTTTGTGCCCAGATAACCTAAAAATATATTTATTATGGAAGCACTGGAAGAAAGAATCTATCGTGATGGACATTTCCTGCCCGGAGGAATCCTTAAGGTTGATAGTTTCGTCAATCATCAGGTTGACACGCGATTTATGATGGAGGTGGGACATGAAGTGGCCCATCTCTTCAAGGACGAACCACGCATCAACAAGATTGTCACCGTGGAGGCAAGTGGCATAGCCCCAGCCTTGATGACGGGTTTCGTCATGGGCCTGCCAGTGGTTTATATCAAGAAAGGTAAGCCCAATACGATGGAGGATTGCTACAATATCCCTTGCCGCTCATTCACCAAATCGAAGAACTATGAGCTTGTGGTCAGCAAGGAATATCTGGGCAAGGATGATGTGGTACTCTTCATCGACGACTTCCTCTCGTCGGGCAGTTCGGCCATCGCTGCGATGAAACTCTGCCAGATGGCTGGAGCCGAGGTGGCAGGTGCAGTTTTTCTGATCGAGAAGGAATTCATGAATGGACGCAAGAACATCCATGCAGAATTCCACGATGTCAGGATTGAGAGCCTTGCCATCGTGCAGAGCCTTGAGATTACCGAGGTGGACAAGAAGTTCATGCGCATCGCCATCGATGCTTCGATCGAGAATGTCAAGAACGGTGGTGGCCCCTTTGGTGCCGCAATTGTAAAGGATGGAGAATTGGTAGCCACGGGCGTGAACCGCGTGACGGCCAACAACGATCCGACAGCACATGCCGAGGTTTCGGCCATCCGCAATGCTTGTCAGAAAGTGAAGTCTTTCAACCTGGATGGGTGCGTCATCTATACTTCGTGCGAACCATGTCCGATGTGCCTGAGCGCCATCTATTGGAGTGGTATAAAGAAGATCTATTATGGCAACACAGCCATCGATGCCAAACTGATCAATTTCGGTGACCAGTTCATCTACGACGAGATTGAACGTGCGGCCAACGAGCGTTCGATACCATCGATCTGTATGCTGAGACATGAGGCTCAACAGGCTTTCCGCGATTGGCGACTGAAGGTCGATAAGATAGAATATTAGCAGATGAGTAGTCCTTTGGAACCTCATATTAAGTTCTGGCATCCTGCCGAGATTGAGAGGGCGGTGTTGGAAATCGGGATGCTGCCTTTCTTCGAAAACGACATCTCGGGTTTCAGCGTCGCTGAACATACACCGTCTGAGCTGTGGTTCAACGACGAACAGGAAGGACCTTGGGAATGGAAGGGCCCCATTATCCAATTGGGACACACCGCCTATGGTAAGTTCTTCAATCGCAAGGCCGGCTGGGTGGCTTTGGAATGGCTGCCCGACCTCGTTAACCTGCGACGGGCTTCCTATCCCTTGCCTCCCGAAGACTCGCAGGCTCCCGAGCGACTTATCTACGAAGTATTGTGCCTGGATCGAGATGTGCTTTCGCGAGACTTGAAGCGCGAGGTAGGGCTCTTTGGAATGAAGCTCAAATCGACCTTCGAACGCTATATCGCACAACTCCAAATGGGCCTTTGGGCCTGTATCTCCGACTTCGAATACAACATCGACCAGCACGGCAATCGCTATGGCTGGGGATTGGCACGATACTCTACGCCTGAGGTGATGTATGGCGAAGACTTTGTGCGTTCTGCCATCGGCCAGCGCTCACCTGAGGAGTCACGCCAGCGGCTTGTCGAGCAACTTTTGAAGATGGTGCCGACAGCAACTGAAAAACAGGTCTTGAAACTGCTGAAATAAAAGAGGTTGCGAGGAATCATAAAATAAGGGTGTCAAGAATCGAATCAATCGGTTCAAGACACCCTTTTTATTTCAATCTATGATGTTTATTTCCTGACTTTCAAACAAGCATTTGCGAGGAAGAGAATCAGTACGATGTACATGGCAAGGCTGAGGAGTTGACCACCTGTGCTGACTGCCCAAGCGCCGCCATCGATCGTCCAGTTGGCACCGGCGAAAACGAGACCTGCGCTGACGACACCCATCAGAGCGCCACCGGCAATGAAGCCAGAGGCAAGGAGTGTGCCACGTTCGCCACGAGCTGCATTGACCTGTGGATCCTTGCTGCGTGAGGTGACATACCAATTGACTGCACCACCTACCATAAGCGGGAGGTTGAGCTGGAGTGGGATGAACATACCCAGGGCGAAGGCGAGGGCAGAGATGCCGCAAGCATTGACGATGAGGGCGATGACAGCACCGATACCGTAGAGAAGCCAAGGTGCTCCTTGTCCCATCATCAGTGGCTCGATGACGGCAGCCATGGCACGCGCCTGGGGAGCAGCCATCACGTCAGAGTTATCGGGCGTGAAGCCATAGGCCTGGTTGAGGATCATAATAACACCAGCCGCTGTGGCAGCACTCACGAGGATGCCGATGAACTTGAATCCCTCCTGCTTGGCAGGTGTTGTGCCGAGCCAATAGCCTATCTTAAGGTCGGTGACGAAGGCACCTGCACTGGCGAGAGCCGTGCAGACCACGCCACCCATGATGAGCGCTGCCACCATACCTTCGGTGCCCTTCAAACCTACAGCTGCCATGATGAGCGAAGCAAGGATGAGGGTCATCAACGTCATACCCGAGACGGGGTTGGAACCCACGATGGCAATGGCATTCGCAGCCACGGTGGTGAAGAGGAACGCAATGACGAAGACGATGATGAGGGCCACGATGGTGAAGAGCAACGAGCCATGCATCACGTCGAGGTAAAAGAAGAGGGTGGTGGTGAGCAGGGCGATGATGAGTGCCAATACGATGGTCTTCATGCTGATATCGCGCTGGGTGCGAGGAACGGCTGCGCCTGCTGCTGAGGCTTCGGCACTCTTGCTGCCAAAGGCCTGCTTGATGAGCGAGAAACTACCCATGATGACACTGCGACTCTTCCAGACACCGATGATGCCTGCCATGGCAATACCACCGATGCCGATGCTCTTGGCATACTGGAAGATCTGCTGCGGCATGGCATCACCTGCAAGGATGCCTGCACCGACTTCGAGGTCAGGCCAGATGAAGGCAATGGCAGGAACCACAATCCACCAGATGAGTACCGAACCGGCACACATGATGGTAGCATATTTCAGTCCCACGATGTAGCCCATACCGAGCAGGGCTGCCGAGGTGTTGCAGCTCAGGAAGAACTTGCCTTTGGCTGCAATCGTGGTGCCAAGCGAGCAGAACGTGCTCGTAAAGTTCTCGGCCCATGTGCCGAAAGTGGCAACGAGGAAGTCGTAGATACCACCCAATACTGATGCAATGATGAGTGGTTTGGCAGACGAACTCTCACCTTCGCCCGAGATGAGCACCTGCGTTGATGCGGTGGCTTCGGGGAAAGGATACTTGCCGTGCATGTCACTCACAAAGTACTTGCGGAAAGGAATGAGGAAGAGGATGCCGATGACGCCACCCAAGAGAGATGCCAGGAACACTTCGAGGAAGCTGACGCTGATCTGGGCATCGGGGAATTTCGAGTCGAGGATGTAGAGGGCAGGGAGGGTGAAGATGGCACCAGCCACAATCATACCTGAGCAGGCACCGATGGACTGAATGATGACATTCTCGCCAAGAGGATCTTTGCGCTTGGTGGCCGAAGCAAGACCGACGGCGATGATGGTGATGGGGATGGCTGCCTCAAAGACCTGTCCGACCTTGAGGCCGAGATAGGCGGTGGCTGCACTGAAGATGACTGCCATGAGCAAGCCCCAGATGAGCGACCAGGTGGTCACTTCGCGTGGGTTGGCCTTGGCAGGCATCAATGGATGGTACTCTTCGCCTGGCTTCAAGGGGCGCATGGCGTTTTCGGGGAGACCTTGGGTGGGTTTGTTTTGTTCCATTTGGGTTGTTGTTGGTTGATATTTCTTGGGCAGCCAAAGATGGCTGCCGCATTAACTTCTCAGATCTTGCGGAGTTGCCAGAGGCAGGATTCGAAGTCGATGCCGGTGTTGGAGGGACCGGGAGTGCGGAGGGTCTCGATGAGACATTGGCGCACGAAATGGGAGGCACGCTTGGCCGAAAGGGCGAAGGGGACACCATTGACGGCATCGGCACCAAGGACTGAGGCGAAGACGTCGCCTGTGCCCGAACGGGTGTCTTCGACAATCATTTGGCGTTGGAATTCCACGTCACCGTTCTGTTCGCCCACGACATTGCCGATGAAGTTTTCGCCCATCTTGATGCCGGTGATGACGAGACGCTTGGCGCCCATTGCCATCAGTTCGCGTGCCATGACCACAAGTTCGATATGACGCCAACCATTGGGCTTGTAGGGCGTGTCGGTGAGGAAACAGGCTTCGGTCAGATTGGGCGTGATGATGTCGGCATATTGGATGAGACGTTTCATGTCGCGGCACATCTTACGGGTATAGGTGGGGTAGATGTGGCCGTTGTCGCCCATCACCGGATCAACAAGGACGATGGTCGAAGGATGCCGGAAATCCTTGATGAACTGCTCAACGATGCCAATTTGGCGGGCCGAACCGAGGAAGCCGGTCATGATGCCGTCGAACTGCAGGTCGAGTTTCTTCCACTCTTCAATATAAGCAGGCATACGACGGGTGAAATCCTCTCGATAGAACGAAGGGAAGCCTGTATGATTGGAGAAGATGGCAGTGGGCAGCGGACAACCCTGCACACCCAGATGACTGACGATGGGCTGGATGACAGAGATGCTGCAACGACCATAACCCGAGATGTCGTTGATGATGGCGATCTTTTTATTCATTGGTTGTTCTTTTTGAGGGCTGGAAGATCTAGAACTTATAGATTTTCTAGATTTTCTAGGTTATCTAGACTATCTAGACATTCTAGATTATCTAGACTATGCTTGTTACATCGGGTCCACATCGTAGTAGAAGACGATGCGCGAGAACTCCTGGATGTCTTGCGACAACTTGTTTTGGATGATGCCAAGCAGGCGGCGAATCTCCCTGGTCGATGCTTCGCGTTCCACTTTGAGCAGCACTTGTCGGATGAACATATTCTTGACGCGTCCGATGGGTGGAGCCTCCGGACCGAGGACACGTTCGCCGAAGGTGTAGCGCAGTTGCTGGACATACTTTGCAACCATGGCATCAAGACGATCCTCATAACGCCCTTTCATATAGATAATGATAAGACGAGTAAAAGGAGGATATCCATACCGACGGCGATCTTCGAGTTGTGACTCGGCCATAGCGAGATAGTCGTGACTGACCACTTGCTGGAGAAGCAGGTTCTTTGGGTCACGGCATTGGATGATGACCTCGCCCTGTTGTCCCTCGCGACGTCCTGCACGTCCTGCCACCTGTTCCATGAGTTGGAAAGCGCGTTCGTGTGCACGGAAGTCGGGGAAGTTCATCAATCCGTCGGCGCTAAGGATGCCTACTGTCTGTACTGAACTGAAATCCAAGCCTTTGGTGACCATTTGTGTGCCGATGAGCACGTTGCATTTCTTCTGTTCGAAGTCCTGGATGATGCGCTCGTAACTCTTGCGGGTGCTTGTCGAATCAGTGTCCATGCGGATAGGACGAGCAATGGGGAGAAGACGTTGCAGGCCTTCCTCAATGCGCTCGGTGCCATAGCCCTGGGTCTCGAGTTGACGGCCTTCGCATTGCGGACAAATCTGTGGCCAGGGCATACGATATCCGCAGTAATGACATTCGAGGGCACGAGTGCGCTTGTGATAGGTGAGCGAGACGTCACAACGAGGGCAGTGGGGTGTCCAGCCGCATTGCACGCATTCGATCTGCGACGAGTAGCCTCGGCGGTTCTGGAAAAGAATGGCCTGCTGACCTTGTTGCAGCGTATGGCCGATCTTCTTGACGAGTTCGGGCGAAAAGACATCCTTGGTAGGGACAAGGGTGATCTTGGGCAACGAAACGCCGGCATGACGTTCGGTGAGTCGCACCAACCCGTACTTTCCTTGCTTGGCAAGATAGAAACTTTCGAGACTTGGCGTGGCACTGCCCAGCAGCACTTTGGCACCGGTGGGGTCGTCAACGCGCAGATAGCCGTCGTAGGCAAAGCCATCGAAGTTGCAACTGGTCACATAGGAGAAGTAGGGGCCAAACTTCAATTTCCACTTGTCGTTGAACTTGTAGACCGCCTGTACTGGAATGGTGAAAGTCCACTGCACAGCGTGGCTGTCGTTCTTGCCGGTGAAACGGCCCTCGAGGGTCTGGCCACCCTGGGTAATCTGCATGTGGTAGTTCTTGACGGTGGCGTCGATGTGCATCGCCTTGTTCTCGAAGTGGATGCCGGCAAGCACGCCCCAGTGCTGGCTGGCGGGCTTGATGAGGTCGGCGCCAAACGACACATTGGGCTGGAGGATGAACTTGTTGAGTTTCCTTATCTCGGCAGGCATGCCCATGGGGGCTGTGCCACCAATGGAGTAGCCCAGTCGTCCATAGCCCTCCACATTGTGGAAGAACTTTTGCAGATTGCTGCGGTTGTTATCGTTGGGCGTGGCTGCCCACGCGCTCATTGTTGCAATCGTTGCGATTAATATTGATGTGATATATCGTTTCATGTCTTGAAGTCTGAATTGTGATAACTGCCTAACTACTCTTTAGTCTCGCAAGTGAGTCTCACCTTGTCCACCTTGAGCGTGCTGCCAATGGCGCCCTCAAAGGTGGCTCCCTCGATGCTCGACGAGAACACGATGGTGAGGTTGTAGCCACGCTCCTTGAGCAACTCCTCGTCGATGTCTTTCCTGTACTCATACTCGATGTCGAAGTGAACCCACTCGCCGTTGGTCTCATTGACACTGGCAACGCGGGCAACAGCAACAATGAGGTCGCTCGAGAGCACGTTGTCGCCGTAGAGCACCACGGGATTGCCGTTGCGGTCGTGGTTGATGTAGAGCACCGAGTAGATGTCGCCGGCGTCGATGCGGTCGGGGTACTCATTGAAGTTCTTGTCTATGAATGGAGTGCTGGGACTGTACTGGTAGTAGCCCGAGAGGCGCAAGGGCTTCTGGGTGAATGGAATGCCAAACTCGGTGGCCTCCATGGTCTTGGTCAGCGCCTTGGTGACATTGAATCGTCCCAGGAACATGTTGCCGGCGGCAATGGGCTTCTTGCTCATCTGGCCCAAGGCTCCCGTGCTGCGGGTGACAAGTTGCACGCCATGGCCATCATAGCTGTCTTCAAGCACGCTGGTGGGGTACTCGTTGGGTAGGGCA
>CACXTQ010000079.1:0-11018 GCA_902770595.1 uncultured Bacteroidales bacterium
GTAAGGGGGCCTAATTTTGAATGTCAAAGAACAATCGTGGCTTTAAGAGCCTCTATAAATGATTAATCAGAGTGTCCGAGTTTTTATCGGACAGCAATATTTTTTTATATAATATGAAAAACTTTATTGCAATGACAATGATGGTGTTTTGCCTGACTGCATGCACCACCGCACCAGAGAATCCTCTGGTTAAAGAAGTGACAGGAGGCAAAGTACAAGGTATGCCTTCTGAGAATCCCAATGTTGTCGTCTTCAAGGGCATTCCTTATGCTGCTCCTCCTGTGGGCGAGCTGCGTTGGAAGGCTCCACAGCCCGTCATCCCATGGGATACTGTACTGATTGCCGATCATTTTGGCCCTATCTCGTTTCAGCCACCTCATGTGGCAGGCCCCGATTCCACTGTCATAAACAATTATGGTGATGTGGATTACGTGAAGGAATTCTTCTCCGAAGGTGACCCCGAGATGAGTGAGGATTGTCTCTATCTGAATATCTGGAAACCTGCTGACGCAAAGAAAGGCGACAAATTGCCTGTTGCACTTTGGATCCATGGAGGTGCCTTCATCGCAGGCTATGGATATGAAAAAGAGTTTGATGGCGATGCATATGCCATGCGCGAAGTCATACTTGTTACCATCAATTACCGTTTGGGTGCTTTTGGTTTCTTGGCTCATCCTGAGCTTTCAGCCGAAAATCCGGACCATATCTCTGGCAATTACGGTATGCTCGACCAGATCAAGGCTCTCGACTGGACACGCGACAACATTGCAAACTTTGGTGGAGACCCCGACAACATCACTGTCTTCGGACAGAGTGCTGGCGCCATGAGTGTCCGCAATCTTCTTTGCTCACCGCTGACCAAGGGTAAGATTGCCAAGGCAATCATCCAGAGTGGAGGTGCCATAAGTCCCGATGGCAACGATGGTATGGGCGCGGCTTCCCTCAGCGATTACGAACAGTTGGGCAAGACTCTTATGGGTGATTTAAGCCTCGACGAGATGCGTGGTATGGACTACCAGCAGTTGCAGGAGGTCATCGGACGCTTTGCAACCGCCCACAATATGCCGTTCCTCATGCTCCAGCCAAATGTCGACGGCAAGGTGCTTGTGGGAGGTCTTGCAGCCTGCATCGAGAAGGACTTCGTTCCGCATATCCCCATCATGATGGGATGCACGCTCGACGACATGATGTTCACGCGCATGGGCGAACCTTATGCATATCTTGCCTCCCGACTGGCCGAAAAAGGCAAGGCTCCTTACGTCTATGAGTTCCGTCGTCGTCTTCCCGGCAATGGTTCAGGAGCCTTCCATTCCTCCGAGCTTTGGTATGTTTTCAATACTGTCAAGCGTTGTTGGCGTCCCCTTGGCGAGGCTGACGAGAGGCTTAGTGAACGAATGGTTGACTACTGGACGAACTTTATGAAGGCTGGTAATCCCAATGGATCGGGGCTTCCAGAATGGCGTGTTTGTACAAATGGACTACCTGATGTCATGACTTTCGACATCGAAAAATGATTTGTCAACATGCTTTTTTAGGTCTAATTTTGTTCAAAATAGAGGGTTTTTCAGGGAAAAATGCCCAAAAAATGGTTTTTTTGGGGTGATGGAACATTACAAAAGATTGTTGTTACAAAATCGTTTGGTAACTTTTGGAAATTCCCCTATCTTTGCAGCGAGATTTCGAAGCAATTCTTTATAAATCTTTATAAAGGTTATTACTCTTAATTAGTGAATAGCAAATTGTATGTGTAATTAATTATTAAGGCAAAAGGAAAGGCAGTCGTCGTGATGACGGTTGCCTTTCAAATTTTTTATAGGTTGTTATTGCCTGTTCAATCCCTTTCGAGATAAGTATATCCGTATAGTCCGTTGCGATAGTTATTGAGGAACTCCTTGCCTTCTTCGAGCGAGATGCGTCCCGTCTTGACCGATTTCGTTACCCACGTTTCAAGTGTGCGAACCATTTTCTTGGTGTCATATTCCACCCATCTCAGCACGTCTTGAACAGTCTCTCCATCGATGGTCTGGTCAATCTCGTAGCCATTCTTGTTGACCGTGATATGCACGGCATTGGTGTCGCCAAAGAGGTTGTGGAGGTCTCCCAGGATTTCCTGATATGCACCCACAAGGAAAACGCCAAGGTAATACTTCTCGTTCTTCTTGAGCGAATGGATCGGCATGGCATTGACGATTTGGTTTTCGGCAATGTAACTCTGCACTTTTCCATCCGAGTCGCAGGTCATGTCTTGCAGAGTTGCTTTGCGGTCAGGCCGTTCGTTGAGGCGCTGGAGAGGCATGATGGGGAAGATTTGGTCAATCGACCACATGTCGGGAAGCGATTGGAAAAGTGAGAAGTTGCAATAATACTTATCGGCAAGAAGCTTCGGAATATTATGCAATTCCTCTGGAACACGCTTCATGCTCGAGATGAGATTGTTGATTTCTCGGGTAACGCTCCAGAACAGTTTCTCTATCTGAGCACGTGTCTTTAGGTCGATGATGCCGTGGCTGAAGAGTTGGAGCACTTCGTCACGTATCTGCTGTGCATCGTGCCATGACTCGAGGGCAGAACGCTGTGTCAGGGTATCCCATATCTCATAGAGCTCCTTCACCAGGTCATGATCATCAGGACCAACCTCCCATTCCTCGGGCATCTCGGGAAGCGTAGCGGTCTCGAGCACCTCCATGACAAGTAGTGAGTGGTGGGCCGAAAGTGAACGTCCCGATTCGGTGATGATGTTGGGGTGGGGTAGTTCGTTCTTGTCGGCAGCATCCATGATTTGGTACATGATGTCGTTGATGTACTCTTGGATGGAATAGTTGACCGATGAACAGTTCGAGGCGCTACGTGTGCCGTCGTAATCCACACCCAGGCCGCCACCAGCATCTACGAACTCCACGCCATAGCCCATCTTGCGGAGCTGTACGTAGAATTGTGAAGCTTCGCGTATGGCCGTTTTGACGTAGCGGATATTGGTGACTTGTGAACCGATGTGGAAGTGAATGAGTTTGAGACAGTCTTTTAGGTCATGCGACTCAAGGTATTCCACGGCTTCGAGCAGTTCGGAACTGGTGAGACCGAATTTCGAGGCGTCACCGCCCGATTCCTCCCATTTGCCCGAGCCCGATGAGGCCAGTTTGATGCGGATTCCGATGTTGGGACGCACATTCAGGCGCTTGGCAATGTGGTCGATGATTTCGAGTTCGTTGAGCTTCTCGGCAACAATATAGATTCGTTTGCCCATCTTTTGGGCGAGCAGGGCAAGTTCGACAAACGATTCGTCCTTGTACCCGTTACAGATGATGATGGAGTCGTAGTCGGTGCAGGCGGCAATGACGGCATGCAGTTCTGGTTTCGAACCGGCCTCCAATCCCAGGTTGAACTTCTTGCCGTGACTCACCATTTCGGTGACGACAGGTTGCATCTGATTCACCTTGATGGGATATACGGTGTAACATTCTCCTTTGTAGCCGTATTCTTCGGCCGCTTTCTGGAAACATTGCGACATGCGCTCGATACGATTGTCGAGAATGTCGGGGAAACGCAATAGTACGGGAGCCTGGATGTCTCGCAACGCCAGTTCGTCCATCACATCGCGCAGGTCAACCTGCACACCATCCTTCTTGGGGGTAACCACTACATGGCCCTTCTCGTTGATGTCAAAATAACTGACACCCCATCCATGAATATTGTAGAGCTCCGCAGAGTCCTCAATATGCCATTTCTTCATCTGATTTTACAATTTTACAATTAACCATTCAACATAAACCCTGCAACCTTTAGCAGGGAGATGCAAATATCAAAGAATTTTGCGGGTGCAAAGATAGGTTTTTTTTGCAAGATGGCGAAATATTTGGACAAATATTTTAAAATGTGGGAATAAATTCTTAACTTTGCGGCCGAAATACAATCTATATGACCCAAGATGATGCATAATTCCATCGAATCATATATTCAGGAGACCGACTACTGTCGCTTCCCTTCGCCTTGCTATATCCTTGAAGAGAAGTTGCTTCGCCGCAACCTTTCGCTGATACGTGATGTTGCAACCGAAGCGGGAGTGGAGATTATCCTTGCCTTCAAGGCCTATGCGCTCTGGAAGACGTTCCCCATCTTCCGCGAATATATCAGTCACACCACGGCTTCATCGGTGTGGGAGGCACGTCTTGCCTTCGAGGAGTTCGGATCACCTGCCCACACTTACAGCCCTGCCTATACGGATGAGAACTTCCCCGAGATACTCCGTTGTTCGGGCCATATCACCTTCAATTCACTTTGCCAATTTGCCCATTTCTATCCGTTGGCCAAAGGAAAGGCTTCGTGTGGCATAAGGGTCAATCCGGAATATAGCGAGATTGAAACTGCCATCTACAATCCTTGCGCCCCCGGTTCAAGGTTCGGTGTCTTGTCCGACGACCTCCCTGACAAACTTCCCGAAGGCATCGAGGGCTTCCATTGCCATTGCCATTGCGAGGACGATTCCTATACGTTGGAAAGAACGTTGGCGCATCTTGAAGACAAGTTCTCCAGGTGGTTCCCGCAGATCAAGTGGCTCAATCTTGGTGGAGGTCATCTGATGACGCGCCGTGATTACGACACTCGTCATCTCATTGGTCTGCTCCGTGCCTTGCGTCAACGCTATCCCTGGCTCAAGGTTATCCTCGAACCTGGCAGTGCCTTTGCTTGGCAAACCGGACCATTGCTGAGCCAGGTGGTCGATGTGGTCGAGAATCACGGCATCCGTACGGCCATTCTCAACGTCTCTTTCGCCTGTCATATGCCCGACTGCCTTGAGATGCCCTATCAGCCGGCTGTGCGTGGCGCTCAGTCGCTGCCTTTGTCTGCCGCTGACGATGCGGCAGCCGCTCATGGTGTAGTTGACGATGCCGAAGGACGTGGTTACATATATCGTTTGGGTGGCAATAGTTGCTTGAGCGGCGATTTCCTGGGCTCTTGGCGTTTCGACCACCAGTTGCAGGTGGGTGAATATATTCTCTTCGAAGATATGATTCACTATACAACGGTCAAGACGCACACGTTCAATGGCGTCGCCCATCCTGCCATCGCTTTCTTTCGTGAGGATGGTTCAATAGATATTCTGCGGGAATACGCTTACGAGGATTATAAAAATAGAATGGATTAATATGAATAAGCATTTTTCTTTACTCATCTGCCTGGCAGTCATGACCATTTCGGTCGCACTCGATGCTGCCGAACCTATCACGGTGGAAGCTGTCCGTGGTGGTCATTATCGCGGTAAGAGTGTGCCTGCTTTCCGAAGCACAGCCGACGGCAAGCATTATACTGCCATCACCGCCGATGGTCGTGCCATCGTCAAATATCAATACAGCAATGGTCACGCTGTCGATACGTTGCTCAATCTCAACAAGGTGAAGCCCGAAGAGGGGCTCGATGTCAGCCAGCTCAGGCTGTCGGGTTACGAACTCTCGCAGGACGAGGAACGTCTCCTCGTGTGGAGCAACCGCGAGTCGATCTATCGTCGTAGTTACAAGGCTGACTATTTCTACTATGTCATCGAAGCCGGTGGCGTGCGTCGTCAGGCCTTCAAGCGTCTCACCGAAGGCAAGGTGCAGGCCGTGACCATGGCTCCCGATGGTCGTCAGCTTGTCTTTATGCGCGACAACAATCTTTTCTATGTGCGTGTGATGTCGGCAGGTATCGACCTTGCTGAGCGCCAGGTGACCGATGATGGCGCCCGAAATAAGATCATCAACGGTGTGCCCGACTGGGTCTATGAGGAGGAGTTCTCGATGGACCGTGCCATTGCATGGAGTCCCGACTCGAAGACCTTCTGTTTCCTCAAGTGGGACGAGAGTGACGTGAAGGAGTATTGGTTGCCCACCTATAAGGGACAGTTCCCCGAATATCCCGAATATGAGCTCTATCCTGGCCAATATGTCTATAAATATCCTGTGGCAGGCGAAGTGAATTCAAAGGTCTCTGCCTGGTCGTACGATGTTTATACCAAGAAACTCAATCAGCTTAAGGTTCCCGTCGATGCCGATGGCTATATCCCACGCATCCAGTTCACCAAGGCCGAGGACAAACTCGCTGTGCTGACGATGAATCGTCTGCAGAACAAGTTGTCACTCTATTTCGTCAATCCTCGCAGTGGCGTGGCCAAACTGATTCTCGAGGACACCAACGACCAGTATATTGCCGAGGCAGATCTCGACGCCATCCATTTCGACGAGAATGGCTTTACCTTCGCAAGTGAGCGTTCGGGCTGGCGACACCTTTATTATTATAATATGTTAGGTCAGCAGCAGCGCCAACTCACCAAGGGCAATTTCGATTTGACCAATGTCTATGGCTACGATCCTGCTTCGCGTTGTGCCTACGTCCAAGTGGCTTACGTCGGTAAGAATTCGGCCGTTCCTTCCGAACTGACTCGTGGCATCTATAAGATTGATGCCAAGGGCACGATGACACCGCTCTTCAATGGAGGACGCGATGGCGCTGGTTGTCGTGGCACGCATAGCGCTGCGTTCAGCCGTGGTTTCATCTACATGCAGCACTACTACAGCGATGCCGAGACGCCCACCCGCGTCACCCTCGAAAGCGTACAGGGACTCAAGGTTATCAAGACCCTCGAGGACAATGCTGCTCTTCGTCAGGAGGTAGCCGGTCAGCCCAAGCGTGAGTTCTTCCAGATGACCACCGAACGTGGTGACAAGCTCAATGGTTACGTTATCCGTCCTAACAACGTCAGCGGTAAGGCTCCTTGCGTGCTCGAGCAGTATGGTGGCCCTGGTTCACAGGAGGTGCTCGACCGTTGGGAATTCGGTTTCCCTATGTATCTGGCACAGGAGGGCTTCGTAGCCTTGACTGTCGACGGTCGTGGCACGGCCTGTCGTGGTGCTCAGTGGGAGCATCAGATCTATTGCGAATTGGGTGTTCGTGAGGCTGAGGACCAGTTGTCGGCCGGTCGCTATGCTGCCTCGTTGCCCTATGTCGATGCCGGTCGTATCGGTATCTGGGGATGGAGTTTCGGTGGATATAACACACTGATGACGATGTGTGGTGGAAACGATGTGTTCAAGGCTGGTGTGGCTGTGGCCCCTGTCACCGACTTCAAGTTCTACGACACCATCTACACCGAGCGCTTTATGCGCACACCTCAGCAGAATGCAGAAGGTTACAGAAAAAGTTCTGTCTTGAGCCGTGCCAAGAACCTCAAGGGCCAGCTCCTCATCGTCACGGGCACAGCCGACGACAACGTGCATCCGCAGAACACCTACGAAGTGGCTGAGGCCTTTGTGCAGAACGATCTCGATTTCGATATGATGGTCTATACCAACCGCAATCACTTCATCCAGGGTGGTAACAGCAATGTCCACATCTATAAGAAGGTCTGCTCATACTTCAAGAAGAATCTCTGATTACATCCGGCTATTGATGTCATCGCACGAAAAAGAGGAAGCATTCTGTTGCGTATTAGAATGCTTCCTCTATTTTCGTTGAAGTGGTTTCTATGGGATGGGGGAGGGTTAGAACTCTTCACTGAATGCACGACCACCGAATTCGCCGCCGAAACTGCCACCTCCGCGCATGCCACGCGAGCGCTGCATGTTCTGTCCGTCGGGTCGTGGTCCACGCTGGCCGCCCATCATCATAGGCCGGCGGTCGAGAGCCTTCTCAAGATATTCGATGTAGAGTTCTGTGCCAAGGATGGCGCGCAGCTGCTTGCGTCCTTCGGCGCGCTTTGCTTCCATCTGTGCGCGTCGTGCCTCGCGTGCCTCCTTGTCGAGTTTCTTGCCCTTTTCACCGTCTGCCTTCATCTCTTCGAGGTAGTTCTCGTTGAGTTTGGCTATCTCAACTTGCTGGGCAGTGGTGAGGTTGAGCTGGTTGGTGATGGCTGTGTCGGCCAACTGGAACATCTGCTGACGGAAGCCGTCACGCATGCCTCGTCTCTGGGGTTGGTCTTGTGCCAATACACTGCTTGTCATCATCGTCATGCAGCAAATGGCTGCCAAAAGAATCTTTTTCATTTTGTAGTTTGTTTGTTTTGTTAATAGATTTTATTTATTGATAATTACCAACTTTGCCTTTTTGACCTTGCAAAATCTGAAAAGTTTATTGGTAGGGAACGTAAATTTCGACGAATCGCGAATTTTTCAGCACAAATATTTTGTTTGTTAGAATAAAATGTTTATCTTTGCGACCGCAAAACTGGGGAACGTGACGTGTCACCACTCCCGCCTAGGATTGCACAAGTATTAACATCTTTAAATCAATTTGCGAAATGGCTACAAAGATCCGTCTTGCACGACATGGTCACAAGGACTACGCTGTATACAGCATCGTAGTCGCAGATAGCAGAGCGCCACGTGATGGTAAGTATATTGAGAAGATCGGTACTTACAATCCCAACACCAACCCTGCTACTATTCAACTCGATTTCAACCGCGCCCTCTACTGGGTCGAGACTGGTGCACAGCCCACTCTCACCGCTGGTCGCATTCTCTCCTACAAGGGTGTTCTCATGATGAAGCACCTCAACGGAGGTGTGAAGAAGGGTGCCCTCACCGCTGAGCAGGCTCAGGCTAAGTTCGACGCTTGGATGAAAGCCAAGGAGGCTAAGATCACTTCTAAGATCTCTGGCCTTGCTGCCGAAGCTGCCAAGAAGGTGAAGGAGGCTGCCAACGCTGAGGTTGCAGTTAAGAACGCCAAGGCTGAGGCTCTGGCTGCCAAGAAGGCTGAGGCTGCTGCTAAGGCTGCCGCCGCTGCTGCTGAGGCTGCCGCTGCTGCTGAGGCTGCTGCCGCTGAAACCTCTGCCGAAGCTTAATCGAGTTTCGATAAAGGCACACCGGATCATCGTCCCGATGGTCCGGTTTTTTTAGCATCATTTCTTTCACATATGCGTTCTGCTATCATTTTTTCATTATTCTTCCTCTTCACATTCTTAGCCCCTTCCGTGGCTCAGGACAGGCAGAATGTGCAGCAACAGCGCATCATGTTCTGGAATGTTGAGAATGCCTTCTGGCCTTCCGATGATTCACTCCATCAGGACGACGAGTTCACGCCTGAGGGAATCCGTCATTGGACGCGCTCACGTCTGCGTCAGAAGTTATTGCAGCTGTCGCGTGTCATCCTTGCTGCTGGCGATGGCAAGGCGCCTATGGTTGTAGGGTTGGCCGAAATAGAGGGCGATAGTGTGATGCACTATTGGACGCACTCCACGCCCCTTTGGGATTTGCATTACAACTACATCGTCAGCAACAGTCCAGATGTTCGAGGCATCCAGACGGCTTTGCTCTATCAGCCTACCGATTTCAAGCTGCTCCATGCCGACTTCCATCGTGTCCAGTTGCCCGATGGTGTCCGTCCTACGCGCGATGTGCTTCATGCTGCTGGGCGTATAGTGAATGGTGATACCCTCGATGTCATCGTCTGTCATCTGCCAAGCCGCTTGGGTGGGTCCAAGCAGTCGCAGTCCGCTCGCGATGCTGCACATCATACGGTGATGCATCTTGCTGACAGCATACGTCACTGTCGCCGGCATCCTGCCATCGTCATCATGGGCGATATGAACGACTATGCCCGCAAGTCCAGGGCTTGGTGGGGTAAGGATTATGTGAATCTGATGACACCGCTGCAAAAGTCCCTGAAGACTCATCCTTCGGCCTACGGTAGCCACAAGTATCAGGGCGAATGGGGATTCCTCGACCAGTTTGTTGTCAACACTACGTCTTCGCCCTCTTTCTCCATCTCCAATGCCCGTGTCTTCTACCTCCCTTTTATGCTTGCCGAGGATACAAGTCATTTGGGACATCGTCCCGCACGTAGCTATTACGGTTACCAGTATGAGGGAGGATATAGCGATCACCTGCCTATTTTGCTCGATTTCGATGTCTATTTCTAGGCAAAAACATGGATTTTTCGCTTCAAAAGACAAATTCTTTTCAAAAAATTTGGAGATATAACAAAAAAACACTATCTTTGCACCCGCTTTTGAGCGAATATTGCCGAAGTGGCTCAGTTGGTAGAGCAACGCATTCGTAATGCGTGGGTCACGGGTTCGAGTCCCGTCTTCGGCTCCCCATAATATAAAAGGGATTTAATGGTAAATCACGAAAACGACCTTGCTTGCGAAAGTAAGGTCGTTTTATTATCTGTATGTAATGTCCTTTCAGTCCTTCCTCATCGAAGCAACCAGCAGTCCTAACGCTGTCAGTGCTCCATTGATCAGCAGCATCTCGTAGCCGATTTTATAACCATTGAACCACGCTTCGGAGTTTTGGTCGAGAATCCAGCAGAGTAGGGGCGAAGCGATGCAGATCATCGGTATCCACCATCCGTCCTTCACCTTGCACTTCGTGAACATACCGAAGAAGAAGAGTCCGATGAGCGGACCGTAGGTATAGGATGCCACGACATAGACGGCATTGATGACCGAGCCCGATGCCAGCAGATGGAACAGGTAGATCATGAATCCCATCATGATGGAGTTGATGATGTGCACCCAGAAACGTTTTCCTTCTATCGAACCCCTCAAACCTTTCAAACCCTTCAAACTCCTCGAACCTCTCAAACCCTTCGAACCCTCCTCCCCGGGCGCTTTGCGCAGAAAGTCCACCATGATGGCTGTCGTCAGCGCTGTCACTGCCGAACCTGCCGACGAGAAGGCGGCGGCCACAAGTCCCAGGACGAAGAGCACACTCACGATGAGGGGCAGGAAGGGCTGTCCCGTGGTCGGATTGATGCCTGTGGCAAGATATGGGAAGAGCTCGTCTCCGCTCTTGTCAACGCCCACTTCTCGCGCGTACATATATAATAATATACCCAGCGAAAGAAAGATGATGTTGACGGGTAGGAACCCGAAGCCGTACGAGACCATATTCTTCTGCGCCTCCTTCAGCGATTTGCACGAGAGGTTCTTCTGCATCATGTCCTGGTCCAGACCCGTCATGGCGATGGTCGTGAACATGCCGCCGAGGAACTGCTTCCAGAAGTAGCGCGTGTCGTTGGCATCGTCGAAGAACCACACCCTCGAC
>CACXTQ010000080.1:0-10909 GCA_902770595.1 uncultured Bacteroidales bacterium
CCCCTTGAAGCCCCAGTCGAGACGGAGGATCACAAAGTCGGTGACCACGCGAAGTCCGACGCCCCACGAGGCTGCAATCTCCTTGTAGAAGCTGGAGGTGAAGCGTCCGCCCTCCTGGTTCTCGTAGTCCTTGATGGTCCAGACGTTGCCCGCATCAACGAAGAATGCCGACTCGAACTTCCAGAACAATCGGGTACGCAATTCGACCGATGCATCCAAACGAACGTCACCGCACTGATTGAAATAGTTGTAGGCCGAACCAGCCGAGGCGTATTTACCTGGCCCCAGTTCTCGTACCGACCAGCCACGCACCGAGTTGGCGCCACCCGAATAATAGCGTTTCTCAAACGGCATAACGTCACTGTTGCCATAAGGCACAGCCACACCTCCTGCCATATGGAGGGCAAGGCGCGAACGGTCGGTCATATAGTGACTGTAACTCCAGTCGGCATCGAATCGTGCATATTGCTCGAATGGTTGTCCGAATATCTCGTATCTGCCTTCAGAAGTCTGTCCTGCCCTAACCGAATTGCAAACGGCCGAGAGGAGGTTACCCGATATCTCAGGATTGAGTCGAAGGTACCATAGGTCGCGCGTGGTCTGCTGGGTTCGTCCAGTAGTAAGGGTATTGTTTCCCATATAAATCGTATAGTCCATACCGAAGATGAAGTGGTCGGTATAGGAACTGTAGATGATTGGGCCAAGGTTCTGTACCAGCGACTTGAACGTCTCGCTCTGTTCAGGCAGATAGACGTAGCTGATGTTGAGTACGTCCCACACGTGGCGAATAGTGGAGTTGGCTGTGCTCCACTTGTACCCGATGACAGCCGAAGCCACATTGCGGTTGTATTCAGGACGACTCTGACGCGACAGACTGGCTTTGACAAGGGTTGTAGCAAGGCTTTTGCGACGCGTTTCGTCCTTGATGAAGGGGAAGAGAAACTGTGGAAAATCGACACTAAACTCGGCTGCATATTCCTGGTAATTGTCGTTGACGAGTTTCTCAACATTTCCGCTCAATGCCTCGTAACTGCCTTTCAAATGGGTCGTGAACGCCTCAGACCCATGAAAGATGTTGCGATGCTGATAGGTGGCTCCCAAGGCAAAGCCCAGATCTCCAGCAGTATTGGTACCGTCGATTTCGAACTGTACAGCATGGTTCGACAAAGGCGTCAACTGGATGAAGCAATCGAGTTCCTGACCATTACCCGGTACCGGCTCCACACGCACATTGACATATCGCAGGATGTGCAGACGACTGAGCGAAGCATAGGTGTTTCGAACAGCTCGTTCGGAATATAGCATACCAGGAAGGACGTGACTATTTCGAATCAAAACGCGATCGCGCAAATAGCAATGCTCTCCCGACCACGTCACGTCATAGCCTGGTTGCTCCAAGGGCCGTGTTTGCGACTGCAATGTCGCACTATCCCTCTGCGTCGAAAGCACATTATAGTTGGTAATGAAATGCACCTGACGGATTCGCCAAGGCTTGTGACCATCCTGCAGCACACAGGTCAGATCGACATCCTCACTGCCAGCAAGAGTGTCAGCAAGGAACGAAACATCCTCCTTGTCGAAATCCCAATACCCTCGTTCACGAAACAATGCTGTAATGCGTTCACGTTCGCTCTCAAGTCGTGAACGGTCAAGCAACTGACCAGTCTGCAGTAAGCGGGCCGATGGTGTCTCGTCGATGAGCCGCTGGAGCGTCGTATCGGCCGACACATAGGTGAGGGAAGCAAGTCGGCGTGGACGTCCCGACTTGATGTCATACGTCACCAATGCCTTTCCATTACGAATCCTGACACGATGGCTTGCTACTGCATCAAGATAGCCCTGTTGCTGCATGACACGCTGCAAGGCACGATCAGTGCGGTCGGTTGTCTCTTCATCAAAGATGGCCGGTGCAGTGCCAAGACGCTGTCGCATACGATGCCAGGAGGTAAGCGTGTCGGGATGCCAAACCCAGGCAGAAATAGGCAGGAAACCAAAGGTGCGCCGATAAGGGCGCTGCAAGATAGCCATTCGCAGTTGATTGTCCTGCGACGGCACTCCATCGACACGTATCACGACACGGCTGACCACAGCATCTCCATCGGCCACATGTTTGGCCACACGACAGCTCGCAACCGTCATGCTCAAAAAAAGGACGAAGAGGATTATGTAGAAACGCTGCATGCAGAGGTGTCTTAATTACGAGTTCACACTCGATTGAGGCTGCAAATATACTGCTTTTTGTAATAAAATGCAAAAAAAGTCGGAGAAATTTGCATTTGTCGGAAAGTTTAAATAACTTTGCAGCCGAAATAACACCTTTTGGAATGAAAAAAATTACTTTTGACGCACCGCTCTTATCACACAATACCTTTGGTATGAATGTCAAGGCAGCAGTACTTGCCGAATATGAAACTGTGAGCGAACTCCGAGAGATACTGACTGATCCTATAATCGCCGACCTGATGCTAGCCGAAAAGGACAAGGGGCACCTCCCCTTCTGGCACATCGGCAGCGGATCGAACCTGTTGTTTACGGGCGACTATCCGGGTGTCGTGCTTCATAGCCTGGCAAAGGGCATCAGCAGGATTACAAATGACGATGTATCCGCAGACAACACCGATGGAGTTTGCCTACTCAAAGTTGAAGCAGGAACCCTTTGGGATGACGTGTGTGCCTACTGTTCCGAAAATGGTTTATACGGGCCCGAAAACCTCTCGCTTATACCTGGCGAAATGGGTGCTGCTGCCGTGCAGAATATTGGCGCCTATGGCGTGGAAATCAGCAAATTGATTGAAGAAGTTATCTGCTGGGATGTAGAGACCGACAAGGAGCATCGATTCCGCTGCGACGAAATGGGATACGGCTATCGTGAATCACGACTTAAGCATGCTGCCGACAAGGCTCGTTTCATCGTAACAAGCGTTATTCTGAGGGTGCAACGTGCCCGAAAACTGCATCTTGAATATGCGGGCATCAAGCGTGCCTTAGGCATCGAAAATGTCAGCGAAGCAGACCTCGCAGCCTCCAACAGTCCAACCCTTCAAGAGGTACGCGATGCCGTGATCAGGATCCGAGAGGGCAAACTACCCGACCCGAAGATGATAGGCAACGCCGGATCTTTCTTCAAGAATCCCGTGGTCGACAATTCGATCTTCTCCCCTATTCTTGCACAATATCCCGACATGCCCCATTATGTTATCGATGCGGACCATACCAAAATTCCTGCCGGCTGGATGATAGAGCAATGCGGCTGGAAAGGAAAGGACCTGGGCCGAGCAGGCGTATACGAGAAGCAGAGCCTTGTGCTCGTCAATCGCGGCGGAGCAAGGCCAGAAGAGATTGTTCGCCTATGCCAGACCATCATCGACGATGTGGAGAAGAAGTTTGGAATACGCATCGAGCCGGAAGTCAACCTGATTGAGGGTCGATAGTTATTACACGAAAATAGCATTTTCCTTCGGAAAACGTGAATTTTGAGAAGAAAAAACACGATTTTCGAGGAAAATGTTTCAATATTCATAAAAAATGTGTATCTTCGCACCCGTCTTTAAGGTAAGTATATTTTCCATCGTATATTCGTAAATAATCCTATATATGCACGTACTCAAATTTGGCGGCTCCTCTGTGGGCTCCATTGCAAGCATCAAGAATGTAAAACAAATCGTCGAAAGTCGCACCGAACCTGTCATCGTCGTTGTCAGTGCCCTTGGTGGAATTACCGACCGTCTCATTGCTACTGCTCAGAAAGCGTCGGTTGGCGACGAGTCCTTCCGCGATGAATTCCAGTTCATACTCGAACGTCATTTCGACGTTGTTTCCGGCTTGCTTGAAGGTGAGCAACTCGAAAGCATCAAACTGTTCCTCAACAAGACGCTCAGCGAACTGAAGGACATCTATGAAGGTGTCTTCCTGATTCGCGAACTTTCGCCCCGCACCCTTTGTACGGTAGTAAGCTACGGCGAGCGTATATCGAGCCGCATCATTGCCACCGTCATCAAGGATGCCGAGCATGTAGATAGTCGTGAAATCATCAAGACAAAGAAAGTCTTCGCCAAAAACGTCTGCGACTTCAACCTCACCAATCCACTTGTTCGTGAGCGTCTCTCGCGTCCCAACCCTGTCATTGTGCTCGGCGGATTCATCAGTCGCGATGCCGAAACTGGCGAAGTGACTAACCTGGGACGTGGCGGTTCGGACTATACTGCTGCGATTATTGCTGCTGCTCTGGATGCCGACATGCTTGAAATATGGACCGATGTCGATGGTTTCATGACTGCCGATCCACGTGTCATCAATTCTGCTTACGTCATCAACGAACTCTCGTTCATCGAGGCCATGGAGCTTTGCAACTTCGGTGCGAAGGTCATCTATCCTCCGACAATCTTCCCGGTGTTCCACAAGAACATCCCCATCGTCATCAAGAATACCTTCAACCCCACGGCAAAGGGAACTCTCATTCACAAGAATCCAAGCCACGATGACCTGAAGATCATTAAGGGCATCTCGTCAATCAACGACACTTGTCTGGTCACCATTTCCGGTCTCGGTATGGTAGGTGTGATTGGTGTGAACAAGCGCATCTTCTCGGCTCTGGCCGACCACGGCATTTCTGTCTTCATCGTTTCGCAGGCATCGTCTGAGAGCACCACCACCATCGGTGTGAAGAACGACGAGGCCGACAAGACGATTGCTGTGCTCAAGGAGGAGTTCAAGTACGAGATACAGGCTGGTGAAATCAGCGACATCACAGCCGAACACGATCTTGCTACGGTAGCCGTAGTGGGCGAAAAGATGAAATCGACCACCGGCATCGCCGGCAAGCTCTTCCGCATCATGGGTCTCAATGGCATCAATATCATCGCCTGTGCCCAAGGTGCATCGGAGACCAACATCTCGTTTGTCATCAAGAAGAGCTCGTTGCGTAAGGCGCTCAATGTTATCCACGACTCCTTCTTCCTCTCTGAGGTTTCAATCCTCAATATCTTCCTCACAGGCGTTGGTGTCGTAGGTCGCAATCTGATTTACCAGATTCGCAACCAGCAGGCCTATTTGCAGCAGCACAAGAACTTGCAGCTCCGCATCGTAGGTCTTGCCAACTCACGTCAATGTATCTTCAATCGTGAGGGCATCGACCTCGACAACTGGGAGGCCGAACTCAAGGCTTCGACCAACAAGAGTTCTCCGGCCATCCTTCGCGAAGCCATCCTGGGTATGAACATCTTCAACGCAGTCTTTGTCGATTGCACGGCTTCACCAGCCATCTCAGGCCTCTATCAGGATCTGCTTGCCCACAACGTCAGCGTCGTTTGTGCCAACAAGGTTGCCGCTTCGGGCGATTACAACAACTACGCTCAGCTTAAGCGTACAGCCCGTGTGCGTGGCGTCAAATACCTCTTTGAGACCAACGTGGGTGCCGGTCTTCCTATCATCAACACCATCAACAACCTGATCAACTCAGGCGACGAAGTGCTCCGTATCGAAGCCGTGGTAAGTGGCACGCTCAACTACATCTTCAACGTGCTGAGCGAAGAAGTGCCCATGTCGCAGGCCATCAAGATGGCACGTGAGGCAGGGTTTGCCGAGCCTGATCCTCGTCAGGACCTCAACGCGAGCGACGTTATCCGCAAGATTACCATCCTTGCCCGAGAGTCGGGCTACCGCGTGTCGCAGGAAGATGTCGAGAAACATCTCTTCATCCCCGACGACTACTTCAAGGGTTCGCTCGAGGAGTTCTGGCAGCGCATTCCTGAGCTGGACGACTACTTCGAGGAGATGCGCAAGGAAGCAGCCAGCCATGGCCAGGTGTTCCGTTTCGTGGCAACCCTCGACCGTGGCAAGTGCTCGGTAGCCCTTCGCAAGGTGGGCACCAACAGCCCCTTCTATCGTCTCGAAGGCTCCAACAATGTCATCCTCCTCACCACTGCCCGCTATCATGAGCAGCCGATGGAGATCAAGGGCTATGGCGCTGGAGCAGCTGTCACCGCCGCAGGTGTCTTTGCCGACATCATCAGCATTGCCAACATCCGATAAATCGGATTAATCCGAATACTCTGAGTGCTCAGAATACTCCGAGTATTCCGAGTACTCCGAGCACTCCGAGATTGTCCGATCTAATTTATCAAAACATTATTTAAGGTATATTGTTATGAAGTATCTCATTATTTTAGCTGACGGAGCTGCTGACGAGCCCGTCGAACTGCTTGGTGACAAGACGCCATTGCAAGCGGCTCGCAAACCCTATATCGATCGATTGGCTCGCGAAGGGGTCAATGGTCGGCTCGTCACCGTCCCCGAGGGCTATCATCCCGGTTCGGAAATTGCTCATCTGGGTCTCCTGGGCTACGACATCTCAAAAGTCTTCGAAGGTCGCGGTTCACTCGAAGCAGCCTCTATGCAGGTGCCCATCGAAAGGGATGAGGTGGCTATGCGCTGCAATGTCATCTGCCTCGATGGCGACATCATCAAAAACCACTCAGCCGGAAATATCTCTACCCAGGAAGCTGACGAACTGATCAAGACGCTCAACGAGCAGCTCCCATCGTTCACGCTCGACAGTGGACGTGTGGTGGATCCCAGCGACATCCGTTTCTTCACAGGTGTTTCCTACCGTCATCTCTTGAAGATCAAGGGCGGCAACAAGCACGTGAACTGCACACCTCCGCACGACCGTATTGGCAAACCCTGGAAACCTGAACTGCCTAAGAACGAATACGACGTCTTCCGTCTCAACGAACCCATCACCAGACTCTCACCCAAAGAGACTGCCGACCTGCTCCGCAAACTCATACTATGGAGTCAGGGTATTCTGGCTAATCATCCTGTCAACATAAAGCGTATCGCCGAAGGCAAGGATCCCGCCAACAGCATCTGGCCATGGAGCCTAGGATATCGCCCGCAGATGCAGACGCTTATGAGCCTCTTCCCCGAACGTGTCCGTACTGGAGCCGTCATTTCTGCCGTCGATCTCATTTTCGGCATTGGTGTCTATTGCGGCCTCGACAAGGTGACCGTACCCGGAACGACTGGACTGTGGGACACCAACTACGAAGGCAAGGCCGATGCTGCCATCGAGCAGCTTAAGCAGAAAGACTTCGTCTTCCTCCACATCGAAGCCACTGATGAAGCTGGTCACGATGGTGATGCAGTTCTAAAGAAGACCTGCGTGGAAGATATCGACAGCCGCGTCGTTGCTCGTATCCTGAAGGAGGTAGAAAAGTGGGACGAGCCCGTTCGCATTGCCGTACTCCCCGATCATCCAACTCCCATCAAATATAGGACACACACCACGTCTCCCGTTCCTTTCGTCATCTGGCAGTCAAAGCCAAGCCAACCCGGCGACCCCGTGGCCATCTTCGCCGACGATGTGCAAAGCTACGATGAGGACGCTGCCGCCAAGGGCGCCCTCGGTCTTATGAAGGACGATGAATTCATCCGTTTCTTCCTGGGCGAAACCCTTCCCGTCCCATCCTCAAAACGTATAGTAAAATAAAAATATGAAATACTACAGCACTAACCGTCAAGCCCCCGAGGCAACCCTCAGCGAGGCTGTCATCAAAGGTCTGGCTCCCGACAAGGGTCTCTATATGCCCGAACGCATCTCTCCCCTGCCGCCATCGTTTTTTGATCACATCGAGGACCTCTCTTTGCAGGAGATAGCCTTCCAGGTGGCACAAGCCTTCTTTGGCGAAGACATCCCTGCCGATGACCTCAAGGCCATCGTTTACGACACGTTGCAGTTTGAGATATCCCTTGTCAAGGTGAACGACAGCATCTATAGCCTGGAACTTTATCATGGCCCGACCTGTGCCTTCAAGGATGTGGGTGCACGATTCATGGCACGCCTCCTCTCCTATTTCGTGAAACGTCATCCTTCGAACAAAGGCAACGTACACGTGCTTGTAGCCACTTCGGGCGATACGGGCTCTGCTGTAGCCAACGGATTCCTGGGTGTGCCCGGCATCGATGTAACCGTTCTCTATCCAAAGGACAAGGTTAGCCTCATCCAGGAGAAACAGTTCACCACTCTCGGTCAGAACATCACCGCCCTGGAGGTGGAAGGTGTGTTCGACGACTGTCAGCGTCTCGTCAAGGAAGCCTTCATGGACCAGGAACTCAACGATAAGTTCTTCCTGACCTCGGCCAACTCCATCAACGTAGCACGTTTTCTGCCGCAGGCATTCTATTATTTCCATGCCTACGCCCAACTTAAGAAACTCAATCCCGAAGCAGCCAGGAATATGGTCATCTGCGTTCCTTCGGGTAACTTCGGCAACATCTGCGCTGGCATCTTCGGTGCAAAGATGGGGCTGCCCGTCAAGCGCTTCATTGCTTCGAACAACGCCAACGACATCTTCTTCCAGTATCTCCAGACGGGTCACTACAACCCACGTGCCACACAAGCCACACTCGCCAATGCGATGGATGTGGGCGATCCCTCGAACTTTGCACGTATCATCAACCTCTATGGCGGTGGTCAGAATAAGGCAGTGAAGATCACTCCCGAAGAGGCCTACGATGCCATCACTCGCGAAATCAGCGGAGCCACCTACAACGACGAGCAGATCAAGGCTGCCATGCTCAAGGCGCTCCACGACGATGGCTACGTCTGCGATCCCCATGGTGCATGCGGCTATCAGGCGTTGGTCGACGGCCTCAAGCCAGGCGAAGTGGGCATCTTCCTTGAGACAGCGCATCCTGCCAAGTTCAAGGACACCGTCGAAGCCATCATCGGTCAGGAGGTGAAGATTCCTGCCACCTTGCAGAAGTTTATGGCAGGCACAAAGAAATCCCTTCCGATGACTGGTATGTTCGACGACTTCAAGGCCTTCCTTTTGAAGAACTTATAATGAACGGTGCCAGAAAATCGTCAGCAACTGCCGAACTTTTCAATGCCTGCACACATCTGGTGGGTCTCCTCATGATGCTCGCCATTTCGTGGGTGTTGATATGGTTCGGCTATACCAAGAACTGGGAGAATGCCTTCGGCGTAACCTTCTTCACCGTTGGTATGCTGCTGATGTACCTGGCATCGGTCACCTATCATTTCTGGAAACCGGGTACGAAAGGCAAACTCATCCTTCGTAAACTCGATCATATCTCGATCTATATTCTGATAGCATCGAGTTACACGCCCATCTGCATGCAACTCGTCGAGGACAATATGCTGCTAGAAGGATGGGGCAGTTTCGGCATCATCTGGTTCCTGGCCATCCTTGGCATCTTCTACAAGATCTTCTGGTGGTTGCAGTACCCACGTCTCTCCATCATCCTTTATCTCATTCTCGGCTGGTCCATCCTCTTCTTCATCGAACCCGTCCGACATTCACTCACCACACTCTCCTTGTTATTAATAATAGCCGAAGGCATAATCTACACCTTCGGCATCTACTTTTTTGTCAACGACCGCACACACCGCTATTATCACGGCATCTGGCACATCTTTGTCATCTTGGGCACCCTTTGTCATTGGACCGCCGTCTTCGTCATGGCCTGGCCTTGGGAAAACGGACTTTGGGCCAATTAACCTTTCTTTATTATTTGCATCCCATCATTTTACGACGGGCAGAGTGACATACGAAGCCGCATCACGTTCGCAATGAATATTGATTGTGGACTTCTGAAATACGCTCTCATCACATGTATAGATGTCGCAGAAGGTCTGCGGATTGCGGTCGACAAGCGGGAACCAACTGGACTGAACCTGAATCATCAGACGATGACCTGGAAGGAAACTATGGGCCACATCCGGCATTGTATAGGCAACGCGTGTCACCTTGCCCGGTTCAAAGGGTTTGGGATCGGCAAAACTCTCACGGAACTTGCCGCGCATCACCTCACCACGGACGAGCAACTGATAGCCTGCCATCACATAGCGTGGCAACATCTGCACGACGCTATCGCCCAAAATCTCAGCATAGGAGAAATCATCAGGATATACATCAATAATCTTGACGATGAAGTCCGCATCAGTGGTGCTGATATCGACAGCAAGATCCACACTCACTTCGCCTGCCAACTGCAGCGTATCGGTCAAAACCTCGGTCTGGAAAGTGAGTACATCAGGACGCTGTGAAGCAAAGCGCTGGTCATCGATCATATAATCCGGAGAGATACTGAATTCCGGAACGCTACGATATGGAACAGGATGCTTCGGATCACTCACATAAGTTGCCTTGGCAGATGTAGCAGAAGGGATAGACATCGAAATGCCGCCATCTGCTGTAAGATAGAAAGGTGTAGCCTTGGCGCCCTCCTTGCAGGGCCAACCGTCCTCATACTGTGTCCATGTGTGGGTTCCACTGTCGTAAATACGTGCTCCTGGAGCCGGTTTCTCACCCTTGCCTTCAAGATAATAGCGGAAGAACGGATACTCGATATTATAGACATAATACTCTCCTGTAGCTTCCGGTCCGACATAATAGGCATTCCAGAATTCCTCTGCATTGCTCCATCCGCCATGCTGCCAGGGACCTTCGACGAGATATAACTCCGTCTCAGGACTTTGCTCCTTGATACCTTTGTAGGTAGCGAATGCGCCAAAGCAATCCTCCTTGTCAAAGAGTCCGCCAACTATCATTACAGCAGGCTTCACGTCATGCAGATGGCCTTCGGTAACGGTATGATCAATCCAATACTGATCCCAATTGGGATGTTCGCGTACGATGCGCAGATACGTCAGACTGTCGCCAAAGGCTTCGCACATATTGCGATAGGTTGCAATGTCCAAGTAGTCGCCGTAAAGATCCTTGTGGAAGAGTTCTGGGAACTTCAGCGTTGCGGGATCCAGATTCTGCTTCACACGCTTATTATCGCAGACATATTCGAAAAATGGCAGGAAACTCAGCATTTCTCCCTGCATGAAGGCACCGTTATGGTGTACGTCATCTCCATTCCGTTCTTCAGGTTCTTG
>CACXTQ010000081.1:0-13061 GCA_902770595.1 uncultured Bacteroidales bacterium
TGACTATCGGCCACTTTCCTTCCTCGAACCATCGACGGGCGAATATTGGGGCTTTGGCATCGAAATGGCTCAATCAATCGCCGACTATCTGGATGTCAAAGTTGGTTTTGCACCAACATCCTGGCCAACTCTCACAGCCGACGTGATGGCCGAACCGCAGAAGTTCGACCTCGCCATCGGTGGTATCACCATCACCGATGCTCGTAAAGAAATCATGGACATGAGTGAAGGTTATCTGGGCAATGGCAAGACCATCCTTTGCCGAACGGAGGATGCTACACGCTTCCAGTCGTTGGAAGACATCGACAAACCCGAAGTACGTGTGATGGTCAATCCAGGTGGTTTGAACGAGAAGTTTGCCAACGAGAATCTCACGCATGCCACCATCATCGTTCACCCCAAGAACGAGGAAATACCTTCGCTCGTTGCCGAAGGACAGGCCGATATCATGATTACTGAAATCACCGAGGCGCCCTACTATGTGCAAACCGACAGCCGACTGGCAGCACCCTTGCTCAATAGTCCTTTTACTCACGGAGAGATAGGTGTTTTGATGCAGAAAGGACAGGAAGACCTTCTGCAAATGGTCAACAACCTGATTGAAAAGAAGAAGGCTGACGGTTCGCTTCGCCAGCTCCACGAAAAGTACGGATTGGTTTATTCCTATTAATAATTATTACTGCCCATGCCACGAAAACTGTTTTGCGAAATCTCTCCTTTCACCTATCGCCTGTCGATGGAAAAGGAAATCCTGAAACGACATTTGAAGGACTTTATCCACAAGATTAGGTTTGCCAGAGAACGGACAACCGATAACCTGCCCGTTGTCATCTATCGTCACAACTCGCTCATACGTCGTCGCTTGGGCAACGTCAATATGCAGTTGCAGGAAAACAAGGCCACGAACCTTGCCCTTGCCGTCGAGAACATCGACGGTCTGTTGATTCGCCCTGGCGAGACCTTCTCCGTCTGGAAACAGATTGGACGAACCACCGAAAGGAAGGGATACAAGGAGGGACTTGTCATTGCCAAAGGTGCGCCCGGACAGGGTATAGGAGGAGGGCTTTGCCAACTTTCGAACCTCATTCATTGGATGGTGCTCCACAGCGACCTGACCATCGCCGAACATCATCATCACGACGCGCTCGACTTATTCCCCGACTATGGTCGTCAGATTCCTTTCGGCACGGGCACCAGCATCTCCTATAACTACATCGACTACCGTGTTCGAAACGACACGAAAAACACATACCAGCTTCGCCTTTGGGTAGATGGTGAATATCTTCGTGGCGAACTTCGTGCCGTAGATCCTCAGCCTCATACTTTCCACATCCATGCCGAAAACGAATATTTTTCTCGCGAAGGTGATGTGATCTATCGCAATGGGCAGGTTTTTCGTGACACCATTGACGCAACTACCGGCAACGTCATCGAAAGACAACTCATTCGCACCAACCATGCTCGAGTTATGTATGAGTGTCCGCCAAACATCGAAATACGTGAGAACTAATATGAAAAAGTTGATAGTTTTTATAGTGTCGATGATGGCTATCCAATTGCATGCACAGCATCATGATTGGGAAGATCCTTCGGTGCTGGGCATCAATAAACTGCCTTATCATGCTACGTTGCAACTGCCATCGAAATGGAAAGATTGTGAGGAGATAGTCAGCCTCGACGGAGAATGGCTATTCCATTGGAGCCCGAATCCAGATACGCGACCTGCCGACTTCTATCGGGAGGATTATGACGTGAGCGATTGGGGAAGAATCTCCGTACCCGGAAACTGGCAGACGCAGGGTTATGGAACTCCCATCTATATCAACATCAACTATCCTTTTGTTAGAAACCGACCAAATGTTACAAGCGAGCCACCTAAGGATTGGACGGCCTACGAGAATCGAAATCCCGTCGGCTCGTATGTGACTTTCTTCGATGTAACCAAAGAGTCGCTTGACAAAAACCTTATCCTGCACTTCGGTGGAGTGCATTCGGCGATGTATGTTTGGGTGAATGGCAAGTTTGTAGGATATAGCCAGAACTCGATGTCGCCGGCTGAGTTTGATGTGACCAAATATTTACGTGCCGGACAAAATAAACTCGCTGTCGAGGTATATCAATGGAGTGATGGCTCATATCTCGAAGACCAGGACATGTGGCGCCTGTCGGGCATCTTCCGTAAGGTTCAATTGTGGGTAAGGCCTTTGGTTCATATCACCGATTATGAGGTCACGGCCGAACCGAACGCCGACTTTTCGAAAGCAAATGTAAAGGCTGCCATCAGTATTTGTAATGGAATCAAGAAAACTAAGAAAGGATTGCAAGCGGTATTCCTAATCGATGAACACGAAGTAATTGGCAACAAATTTAATTTGGCTGCTGGCGACACTTCGACCATCACCCTCAGTTATCTTTTGAACAATCCACGTCTTTGGTCGGCCGAAATGCCTGAGCTCTATCCTTTTAGCGTGGAATTACGCGATAAAGATGGAACGGTAATCGAACATTTCGACTACCATTTGGGCGTGAAGAAAGTGGAAGTTGTGGGAGAAGTCTTCAAGATCAACGGCAAGAATGTCAAACTGCGCGGTGTGAATCGCCACGACCACCATCCGAAGACAGGTCGATATGTGGACGATGCCACCTACGAACAAGATATTCGCCTGATGAAACAAGCCAACATCAACTTCCTGCGTACTTCGCATTATCCCGATCGGGAATACCTCTATGAACTTTGCGACCGCTGGGGAATCTACGTGATGGACGAAGCCAATCACGAGACCCATGGTTACGGTTATGCCAATCAGGAGATGGGAGAGGACCTTGCATGGCAAAAGGCGCATGTCGATCGTGCAGAATCGTTGGTCAAGCGTGACTTCAACCATCCTTGCGTCATTCTTTGGAGCCTTGGCAACGAAGGAGCTGTGGGACCGAACATCGAGGCAATGTATAACAAGGTACGCGAACTGGACACTACACGTCCTCCTTTCTACGATAGCGACCGACGTTATAGCGCCATTTGGGACGATAGTTATCTTTACCCAGAAGACCTTCGCAGGAATGCCCAAGAGGTTACCGACAAGCCGTTCATGATGCGCGAGTATGCCCATGCCATGGGTAATTCGTGTGGCAACATGAAGGAATATTGGGATGTGATTTATGCCGATTCTTCCATCTGTGGTGCCGCTATTTGGGATTGGGTGGACCAAGGTTTGTACTCATCTGTCAAGGACAAAGATTCCAAGGATGAATATTTCCTCTACGGAGGAGACTTTGGCGACAAGCCCAACGACGGAGCATTCTGCATCAATGGCCTGATTGGCCCAGACCGCAAGCCGCATCCTCATTACTACGAGGTGCAATACACCTATCAGCCTATCCAATTCGTTAGACAAGGCGAAGATAGCATTCGTATCATCAATCGCGATTTCTTTAATAGCATTTATGAATACGAATATTCCCGCGAGATCTATCACAATGGAGAGTTAGTGAGCCGTGACTTGGTTGAGCCTAAAGACGATTGTTTCGAGATTCCTTATCCTTATTATCCTTACAACAATCCCGAACTCATTCTCAACGTCTATGCTCGTTTGAAAGAAGACAAACCTTGGGCAGAAGAAGGCTTTATCGTTGCACGTGAGCAATTTATCCTCATGCCCGAACCATTCTGGGATGGCTTCAATGGCGAACCTGCGGAGTCGCAACAAGATGAGGGTTGTACCATCGTGACCACTGATCAAGGCACAGTGATCATCGACAATACGGGAGCACTCACTTCCTGGATTGTCGATGGCAAGGAGATGTTGCAGGCGCCTTTGGAACCCTACTTCTGGAAACCAGAAAATGACAATCAGCATGCAGCACACTTTGCTGAACGTGTCGCCCTATGGAAAGAAGCAGCAGCCAATCGCACTGTACATTCCATTCGCACCGAAGAGGACGAACGTGGCCTGAGTGTCATTTATGACATCTCCTTGTCAGGAAACGCTAACCTCTCATTGACTTATACCATCCTTCGCGATGGTCGCATCCATGTCAAAATGGAGTATTTCCCACAAGCCGATAATCTTCCTGTGATGCCAAAATTCGGTATGCGAATGCGTCTGCCTTCCGACTTCACACAAATACGTTATTATGGACGTGGCCCATGGGAAAACTATCCCGACCGCAAAAACTCGGCGTTCCTCGGTGTTTATGAAATGCCGCTCAACGACTTCGAGACTGAATATATTCATCCGCAAGACAATGGCAACCGATGCGACATCCGCTGGTTTGATATCGCAAATGATAGCCGTACGCTTCACATCTACGGAGATCAGCCCCTTTGCATCCGCGCTTGGGATTATGGTGAGGAAGACTTTGTCGATGCGCGTCATCCAATCGACATTACTCGCGGTCGTTTTGTTAACCTCAACATCGACCTCGACATTCATGGCGTAGGCGGTGCCGACACGTGGGGCAAACGAACTCTGCCCGAATACACCATCGGTGGAACAAAGCCCCATAGTTATAGTTTTATTCTTTGGGCAGATAAAAATAAAGAATAATTATTAAATAAAATGACATTATTAGAAGCAATTGCAGCCCGACACAGCGTGAGGGCATATAAGGACAAACCGCTGGAAGATGACGTTGTCAGCAAGCTCGAAGAACAGATTGAGCGTGTGAATCGTGAAGGCAATCTGCATGTCCAGCTCATTCAAAATGAGCCAAAGGCATTCCAGGGGACTTTGGCGAAATATGGAAGGTTCCGTAATGTGATCAATTATCTGGTGATGGCTGGCAAGAAAGCCGATGACCTCGATGAACGCATTGGCTATTATGGCGAGCAACTGGTTCTTTTGGCTCAAACGCTTGGGCTGAATACCTGTTGGGTTGGATTGAGTTACTCAAAAATCCCCGGCACCTATGTGCTCAACGAAGACGAGAAGATAGCCTGTTATATTGCCATCGGCTATGGAGAAACGCAGGGAAGCACCCACAAGATCAAGACCGTCGAACAAGTAAGCAACGTCAACGAAACCACACCCGATTGGTTCCGAAAAGGTGTCGAAGCTGCCTTGCTTGCTCCAACTGCCGTGAACCAGCAGAAGTTCACGTTCGAATATGTCGGAATGGAAAACAATCGCCACAAGGTACGCACCAGGAAGGGTTTCTCCCTGGTCGGTTATACGTGGATTGACTTGGGCATTGCCAAATATCATTTTGAGATTGGGGCTGGCAAGGAAAACTTCGATTGGGAATAAGATATGGATATGAATTGGGTGGACGGATTCACGATTAAAGTAAGGGTCGAAAATGGCAATGTGGTGATATCGGCCAATAAGGAAGGCTTGCTCTCGTTGGCAAGTCAGTTGATGACCTTGGCTGATGAAGTCGCAGGGTGCCATTGCCATTATGATGAATACAATTCACTTGAAGATGGTTCGTGTGAACTGATTATCGAAAAAATCGAATAAAATAGTTTTTATAGAAGTAATTAGTATGAAAAAGATACTATTTCTTCACGGATTCTACGCAAGCGGACAATGCGTGCCTGCCTTGGCTTTGCGCGAAGCATTCGAGGGTCAGGTAGGTGTGCTTACTCCCGATTTGCCGATGCATCCGAAAGAGGCAATCAAGTTCCTGCGCGAGCTTATTGATCGAGAAAAGCCCGACTTATTGGTGGGCAACAGTTGTGGCTCGTTCTATGCCCAGATGCTGGCACCCATCGTGGGTATTCCTGCTTTGCTCGGCAATCCCCACTTCAAGATGACGGAATTCTTGAAGCCTCGTATTGGTGCACATCAGTACAAATCGCCTCGTAAGGATGGCAAGCAGGATTTTATCATCGACGATGCACTTATCGAGGAATTTGCCGAACTCGAATTGATTCAGTTCAACTGCTGCAATCCTTATTACAAGGATCGCGTCTGGGGCTTGTTTGGAGAGGGTGACACCCTGGCTCATTTCGAGCCAACTTTCTTGGAACACTACAATCGCAGTTTCCATTTCCCCGGAAACCATACCCCTACGGCAGAAGAAGTTCGCACCTGGTATGTGCCTTTGGCTGAGAAACTTTTGAGGGAATATCCTCGTCGTGAAAACAGATACTTCCAGCATTTCAAGGGTGGCAAGTATCACTTTGTCTGCACGGCATTCGATTCGGAAACCACAGAACGGATGGTCATCTATCAGGCACTTTATGGTGACAACAAATGTTGGATACGTCCTGAGAAGATGTTTTTCGAGAACATTGAACGTGATGGACGAAAGTTTTCACGATTTACGGAGATTGATTGATAAATCGAAATATATGGAAATAAAAAACAGACCCAATCCCAATGATGCTTTTCCGAATCCGAAGATTCCAAGCCTCTGCTTCATCAAGAACGTGGTGAAGAACCCGCGTATCATTATTGGAGACTACACCTACTACGATGATGTGGATGGAGCCGACCAATTCGAGAAACATGTCACTCATTTCTATGATTTCATCGGTGACCGTCTGATTATTGGCAAATTCTGCGCTATCGCTAAGGGTGTGGAATTCGTGATGAATGGAGCCAACCATAGGATGGACGGCGTGACGACTTACCCATTTTATGTTATTGGCGGTGATTGGGGCAGTGCCATTGCTCCAGTGAAAGACGAATTGCCTCTGAAGGGTGATACTGTTGTGGGCAATGACGTTTGGATTGGCCAGCATGTAACAATTATGCCAGGCGTTCATATTGGCGATGGAGCCATTATTGGAGCCAATTCTGTGGTTGCCTCAGATGTCCCTCCATACGCTGTAGCCGTAGGAAATCCCTGCCGTGTTGTCAGAAAACGTTTTGACGATGAGTTCATCGCCTATCTGCTGAATCTGAAATGGTGGGATTGGGACATCGAGAAGATTGAGGCAAATATTAAAGCCTTGTCAAGTGGCGATTTGTCATTAATCAGAAAGGTTAAAGAATAGTTTCACATTTATGGTCATACTGATTACAGGAGCATCGCATACAGGCAAGACACTTCTGGCACAGCGGATGCTTGAAAAGTACAAGTATCCGTATCTGTCTATAGATCATTTGAAAATGGGATTAATACGTAGCGGTAATACCGACCTTACGCCTGAAGACGATGAAGCTCTTACGGAGTATCTTTGGCCTATTGTGCGTGAGATGGTGAAGACAGCCATCGAGAACCGACAGAATCTTATAGTAGAAGGGTGTTACATTCCGACAGATTGGCGCAAAGATTTCAGTGAGCAATACTTACAGTCAATAAGATTTATTTGTCTTGCAATGTCGGATGCTTACATCGAAGCACATTTCGAAGAAATAAGGAATCACGCTTCTGCCATAGAAACGAGGTTGTACGACACTGACAATACAATAAAATCGCTGAAGTTCGACAATCATTATTACATGGATGCTTTTACTCGAAGTGGTGAGCAGATTGCGATAATTGAAAAAGATTTTTGGCAGACATTAAACGAACTTTGTTTTGAGTAAAAATTGAATATAAATGGAATCGACATTAAATTTTGAAGAACAAATCAAAAATGACCTGCATCAGTATCTGCTGAGTATGCAGGAGGTGGACGAACGCCTGCCGCAATGTCCCGATGTGGAAGAGAAGTGGGAAAAGATTGCCCAGGCATATGTCCCCGATGGTATCCGTGAGTTCAACGCCTATCCGACCGCATCGCTCGGCTGGATGATGTATATCGGTATGGCCCTCGCCAAATATTGGGACGAGGAGTGGGAAATCTATTCGAAGATAGAGGACCTCTATGCCTATATGCGCGACAAAAGAGGCTATGACAATATGGACGAATATATCCGCGAAGATGTCCTTTTGCTGAAAGGCGATAGCTACACCTCGACTGAGAAACTTGTAGGCGAATGTGCCTCACGCGTCTATAATGCCTTGTTGCATCAGCGCATCGAACCTGGAACAAAAGAAGCTTTCAACGCCTATGTTGCCTGTCTGCACCAACTCTATCTGATGGGAGCATACATCCAGCTGAAACGTATGGGCTATCACATGACGGCAATTAACTGATCTGTTATTTAAGCAGATAAGCTGTTTCGCTAATTAATTGATTGTCATAATGGAACTGAAAATTATTCCACGGGAATTTTCTGTCTGCAAGGTATCAGACTATTCGCAGGTCGACCTCAATCAACCATTCGTCTTCACAGGTTCCACCGACGAAGAGAAGTCATTGGTGTGTCCAATCCCTTTCGTTCCTCGGAATACAATCACTCGGGAAGACGGATGGAGAGCATTCCGAATCGAAGGAGTGCTTGACTTCTCCCTGATCGGCATACTCTCCAAAATCTCCTCGATACTTGCCGATAACGGTATCGGCATCTTTGCCATATCCACGTTCAACACGGACTACATATTGACCAAGTCCGAGAATTTTGAACGTGCCATTAATGCGCTTCAATCGGCTGGTTACTGCGTCAAGTAAGAGAAACTAAACATTTTACGCTACGTTGTAAATATAGTTCCTCAATAGGCTTTGCTTACTCTGCTCTGTGGCTTCGATGTCGATGCTCTGTAGTGGTGAAACTGCTATCAAGTTGTTGGAATAACGGACGAGATAGTTGATGGCGTCCTCGCTGTTGATACTTCCATCATTGGGCATCGAGGTGACAACATTTGACAGAAACTCATACTCTTTGGGCGAGAATAGAGCGCGTACCGCATCAAGTTTTTGAGGCGAATAACGAACATCCACCTTATCTCCATCAACGAATATAAGACCGAGGCTAACGCGTTCGGCTATCTCTGGACGGATAACTGCGTATATAATACTATATTTCATGATTATTCATATTCTCAGTTAGACATTCTGTTAAATTTTTCCATACGGAAGTCGTCCATTGTGGATCAAACAATTGAATAAGTTTGGTCCGTACTGCTTCTGTTGGGACATTCCATTCTTGTGGCATCAAATCAACAATCTCAGAAATAGTCATGTTGCTTTGATTAAGATAATCAAAATAATCAACTCTCAACTTTTCGACTATGGCAAAGGTTATATGTTTATCCAAACCTAGAAATAAATGTTGGAAGAGGCCAGACCAGAGAATCGTGTCAGTTGATGTAAGTTGAGAGAGGGGATAGTCGAAAGATGCAGTGTTGAAAATACAGCCATAGTCAATTGATACCAATTGTTCGCGAGTCATATCATACATCAGGTTTGCATTATTTGCATTCCTATCTTCGTTAGCCACCCAAAAATCGAACAAGGCAATCTTCATCAATTGACTCAAAGTCTCTGTAGTAGCGGGGACCTTGGCAAAGGTAGACGGCGTAATGTCTACAACTCCGTCTAACCATCGAAAACCAATGGCAGGGGCAGATTGGCTATGCGAAAAATAAACATCTTTCCAATGATCTGGACGAATGTTAATAAACGCTATATCCGGTGTCGTCAACTGCCATTTCTTCGCTAATGTCGCACCGATGAGTTCGCAAGCAAGTTTATAGGCAGTCGCTGAAGACCGCATATATTTACAGACGTAAAGGTTAACATCTGAACACATTACAATTACCGGCTCTTCACCAGTGTAGAACTGTCGTTCAATGCGTTTGGCACTATATAGGGTTGGTATTTTCATAATTCTACCACTTATTTCGGGGCAAATATACGCATTTTTTTTGGATAAACAAATCTTAGCGATGCTAAACTTGCAAAAGAGAAACGAAGAATAAACATTTTGTCATCTAAGCGGTACAACAAAACTGAATTTATTTAATAAGAAAATTACTCCTGTCACACTAATTATTTCATTTTTTCCCAAATTCGCTTGCATATATATAAAAATATGTGTATCTTTGCCGCAAATTAATAGCATATGAAAAGAGTAATAGTCATTTCAACGAGCCTGCGTCATGGCTCGAACAGCGATATACTCGCTGACAAGTTCATCGAAGGTGCCAAGGCTGCCGGAAACGATGTCGAGAAGATTTCCCTGGTGGGTAAGAACATCCAGTTCTGCAAAGGATGTTTGGCTTGCCAGAAATTGGGACGTTGTGTCATCAACGATGACGTGAATGCCATCATGGAGAAAGTTCTGAAAGCGGATGTTGTCTGCTGGGCTACTCCCATCTATTATTATGAAATGAGTGGACAGATGAAGACGCTCATCGATCGCATGAATGCCATGTATGAACTTGACTATCAGTTCCGTGACGTCTATCTACTCACCACTGCTGCCGAAGATGAAGAGCAGACTCCAAAACGTGCCGAAACAGGTCTTACAGGCTGGATTGATTGCTATCCAAAAAGCAGACTGGCAGGAACACTTTTCTGCGGTGGCGTGAACGATGCACGTGAGATTGAAGGGAATCCCAAACTGCAAGCCGCATTCGAACTGGGCAAGAGTATTTAATTATGAAGAAGATCATCATTAACGCAAGACTTTCAATACGGCCTCAATACTGAAAAAGTTTGCCGAAGAAGCCAAGCGCAAGTATCGTGACGAGCATTGGGAGCAGGATCTGCAAAACGCTTTCAATGCCGGCAAGAAGATGGCTGAAAAGATCTTGTAGCAAAAATCTTTTTTGGGAAAAATGTCGTCAATTCTATTAATCTACCTCGCCATCATCAACGTATTTACGTTCTTTGTCTATGGCATCGACAAGTGGAAGGCAAAACGTGCCAAGTGGCGCATCCCCGAATCAACGCTTTTGGGGATGGCTGCCCTTGGTGGCAGCATTGGTGCATGGCTTGGTATGAAAACCTGGCATCACAAGACCTTGCACAAGAAATTCAAGTATGGCATTCCACTAATTCTATGCGTTCAAATAGCATTACTGATATGGTTCATAAGCAAGTGAAAAAAATCAAGACTTCCGAAGACATCAATCGCAAACGCGATCCGATGGGCCGAGCCATCAGCGACTACTTTACCACAGGTAAAGCCGCCAAGTTGCGTGTGTTCTCTCCGATGTTCGAAGAGGACGAGATCCCTGTGCCGACACTTTTCCGCACCTTCGAGGAAATGCCTGAAACTGAACGCAAAGCCCTCGATTTGGCAAAGGGAAGGACGCTTGATGTTGGGGCTGGGTCGGGGTGTCATTCACTCGTCCTTCTGCAACGTGGTATCGATGTGACTGCCATCGACATTTCCCATCTTTCCGTCCTGACCATGCAGCAACGCGGAGTGAAGAAGGTATTGGAACAGGATTTCATCACACTCACAGGACAATACGATACCATCCTCATGCTCATGAACGGCATCGGCATCGTCGGGACCCTCGATCGTCTTCCGGCATTCTTCCAGCAACTCGACAAGATACTTGCTCCCGGTGGCCAACTTCTTTGCGACTCTTCGGACATCAGTTATGTGTTCGAAAACGAAGATGGCGTCATCGAGTACCCCGAAGACACTGCCTATTATGGCGAACTACGCTACATGATGCGTTACAAGGATTCCATTGGCGAACCCTTCCCTTGGCTCTATATCGATGCCAACACCCTTCGTCAAAAGGCCGAGGAAAATGGCTATTCAGTCGAAGTAATTACCGAAGGCGAACACTACGACTATTTAGCAAAGATAACAAAAAAGTAGAATGAAAAATTTACGTTAATTCGCGATAATTCGTGTTAGAAAATGCGATGTGTTTTTTATTATTAACCAGAGTGGTCGCATAGCTCAAAATTATTGAAAAATTAAATCAAAAAATTATAAGAAAAACGGGACAGAATGATTTTTGATTTCGGGCGTTCATCTTTTGATAATTTTCAAAAGCAATTTTCTTATAATTTTGAGCGAAGCGACCTCTTGAACAATTAATGTCAATTCGCGATAATTCGTGTTAAAAGAATTATTTCTTCTTATATTTCGCCTTAACTATCTCGTATGAATTCCGTGTCAATTCCCGAAGCAACTCATCCGGAGCGGAATTCGGATTAATACCAATCCAATGTTTGGGTGAAAGGTTATGGGGCTCGGTGACGCAATTATACTGGGCTTTTAGTTCTTCGATGCGGTTCGGTTGGCATTTGAGCGTAACCACACTGAAATTGTTACAATCGAAGAAAGAGAACATATGGCCATGTACATAGAACACCAGCACGCTTCCTGCATATCGAAATGCCGTGAAAGGCAGTTTCTCTTCCACGTCATCGCCCAGCGAAAGGCATAATTCGCGATAGTCTTCTATGTTCATGGTTGACTTAATTGATTGATGATCCAGGCGAAGCCCTTGGCTGTTCGCTCGTCGGAATGCTGGAAATGATTGCCGGGATTCCATTCAAGGATAGTGCTGATGCCTTGCTCAGACAAGAGTTCATGTTGTTTGCGAATGCAATTGCCGACCTGTGCCATCACAGGATTCCTGGCCTTTTCCTCTTTATCCCCGAGACTGAGATAGACGGCAGAAGTAGATGGTTGGTGCGTCTCGGCATACGCTATCCATTGTGGATACCATACGGATGGAGAGACAGCGGCAATGCCATCAAATCGCGAGGACTGATAACTTGCCCATAAGGCAAAAAGGCCAGCCAATGAATATCCTCCCAGCAGACATCGCATCGTGTCCTTGTCATAAAGTTGCCGTTGTTCCAGGTTTGGAATCAGCACGTCCTCAACGAATGCAAGCGTCTCAAAAGCCTTATCGCCAAATGGAATCTTCCCAAATACTGCCGCCGCAGCCCATGGCGTCAGTTCGCTCTGCCAATCCTTGATTTCGAAGGCAACAATTGTAAATGGAGTTTTGGTCAAGGTCTGTATCGTCTCGACCTCCGTGTCCAGCACTTCCAGGTCATGTTCGTCGATGGGTTGAACAAGCAGGAACTTCGGCATTTCCGTCCGATAGATGGTGCAGACTCTATCCCCAATGCGAATGGTTTCTTTATTCATGTTAACAACTTTGTTCAAGGGGTCGCTTCGCTCAAAATTATAAGAAAATTGTTTTTAAAATTATCAAAAGAAGTCAGCAGAAAATTACAGTGACCAACTCCGTTCTGTATTTCTTATAATTTTTTGATTTAATAAAAAAAAAAAAATAAAATACGCGACCACTCATGTTAAACCTCGCTTTTGTTTTCGTTCAATCGAAAAGCACGCTGC
>CACXTQ010000082.1:0-9961 GCA_902770595.1 uncultured Bacteroidales bacterium
TCTATAAATGATTAATCAGAGTGTCCGAGTTTTTATCGGACAGCAATATTTTTTTTTGAGATAGTACCTATAGTTTTTTATAGTGGCTATAGTATGAATAGTGGCTATAGTTATTATAGTTCCTATAGAAAATATAGTCACTATAGAGATTATAGTCACTATAGAAAATATAGTCACTATATTTTTTTATAGTTTCTATAGTCAATATAGTCACTATTAATATTATAGCTAATATAGTCAAAATCTCTTTAAGCTAATCTTGAGTCAAATTCGACAAAAATCAAACAAAAACAGCACCGAAAATATAAACTGCAGTAGACAAAATGAGAAACGGAAAAGAAAAAACAACTATTTTTTTCATGAAAACTAATGTGTAATTTGGAAAACACTAATCATAGCTCTACCTTTGTATAAATTAATAGCCTTAAACAATTTTAATCGTTTCTCTAAAATTAAAGAAAATGGATAATAATAAGAACGATAAGGTAGATAAAAACTATCAGGTGTTGAAAAGACAAAAGCCCTGGCGCGAAGCTTTTTACTACCAGAAGTCAGAAGTTCTTTATCAATTGACTTATGCTTTCTGTCAACGTTATTTGGATGCCCATGGCGACCGAACTGTTGATCAGATGAAACAAGCTGCACGATCTGGAAAACAAAATATCATCGAAGGCACTGAAGACGGAGAAACATCTACCGAAATGCACATCAAGCTTCTCAACGTAGCACGCAGTTCGCTTCAGGAACTTCGAGAAGATTACCGTGATTATCTTCTCTCGCGCGGACTTCCTATTTGGACGAATGACACCCCTCGTTTTCAAAAGATGATCGAGTTTTGTAGGAACCACAACAAAGTGGATGAATATCAGTCTCTTATTCAAAGATGGAATGATGAAGAAATGGCAAACACCGCCCTCACGCTTTGCTATCAAACTGACTCAATGCTCAACAAGGAATTGCTCAAACTTGAAAAGGAATTTGTAGAACAAGGCGGCATCAAGGAGCGCATGCACGCCGCACGCACCGGCTATCGCCAGGAGCAGGATGAGGAGCTGAACAACCTGCGAGAGGAAGTGCCGCAGCTCAAGGCGGAAATTGTCCGCCTCCGCGCACTGCTTAAAGAGAATGGGATAAGGTATTAGAAAAGTATATAAAGGGCCCGCACAATCGATGCGAGCCCTTTGTTTTAATAGAAAGTAAACGTCACGACTTCGTCGAAACATAATAGTCGCTGAAGTCCTTGCAACCAGGCGGGAGCTGGTGGTGCTCGAGGTTGGGCAAAACCTGCTGCAGCTGGAGGAAAAGGCGTTCGCCGGGCTCGTCGCGATCGGGGTACATGTGGAAGGGAGTTGAGAGTTCAGCGTTGAGAGTTGAGAGGAGCGCCTTGTCGGCTGGCTTGAGCAAAGTAGCCGAGGGGATTGCTATCGCCTTGTGACCCGCCGAAAGCATTGCCCAGCAGTCGGAGCAACCTTCGGTGATGTAGAGCGCCTCGCCTTGCTGAAGCTTGTTCAGGACGGGCAGATTGTAGATGCTGCATTGTGCCCCATAGGGAAAACGGAAACGAGGCGAAGCCCCCTTCGTCAGATTTCGGTTCTGGATGCCAATGAGGCGACCTTCACGATCGAAATAAGGTATCTGCAGCCAATCGACGCCATGCTTGTCCCGCCAAGAGGTGAGTCGGCACCAGCGGATGACGCGCTCGTCGAGCTTGCGCTCGTCAAAGAGGAACTGTCGCGCCGGCTCGCTCAGGAAAGGATGCTCGAAGAAGCGGGCGTAGCGGGTGGGGTCGAAGGTGGGAGTTTGGCTGCCAAGCTTGGCTGCCGGCTGAGGACGCTCTTCAACCAAAATATTGTTCGCATCCGCCAGCCACCGGCAGGCATCCTTGAAATCCTTGTTCAAAAGATGCATCGTCAGGTCGATGGTGCCACCTGAAGCTTCACATACGAAGCAGCGATACCGATTTCTTCGCACGTTGAACGACAGGCTTGCGTGGTGGTCATCGTGGAACGGACACAAGCACTTGTGCTTCGAAACCTGAAGCCCAAGTCGCTCTGCGACCCCCTCGATGGGGAGGTCGCGGAGTTTCTGAAGATCTTGCTTGTCCATCAGCGTTTGCGATTGAGGTACAACTTCGTTTTCGAGTATAGACCTGTCTGCGGCGAAAACTCGATGAAGTGTCGGCTCACCCAAACGGCCAACTGGCGCTTGGTTCCGTCCTTCGGCTTGCCGGCATTGGCACGAAGAGCCTCCAGTTCGGCTTCGTTGAACGTGTCACCCAGGTCCTCAAGCATATTCCTTGGGCCAGTCTTGCCTACCTCCGAAGTGCTTGTGTCGCCAATTTTCAGCAAGTCGCCGAAAATCTGCATCTTGCTCCAAAGGTCGTGATAGACCAGCCACTCGACAAATTCCCCCATGGCGCGCGTCCAGCATTGGCCGTTGAGGATATAGAGGATGCAGCCATTCTTCCATGCCGAAACGATGGCACGTTTGCCCATATCCCATACATCGTCATCGTCGGCAAGGTCGCCAAGTTGAGCCATATCCTCAGCCAGTTTGTCGGCCAGCTTGTTAAGTTGAGGAATGATGAAGTTCCCCTTGCAAGCCTCCAGAAGGATGATGTACTCGTCGAGCTTGGCGAGAAAATCGTCTCCGAACTTGCCCACGCGAGGAATCTTGCCGCTGCGCCCTTCTCGTGCCTTGTAGGAGAAAGGTATGCGCCCGAAGGTGCCCACGTACAGCTCGTTCTTGTAGAACTTTCGTGCGGCGAAAGGCGTCGAAGAGAAGGTGAGGTTGACGCGAAGTGTAGGGTTGCCCGTCACGCCATCGGCTGTTGCACGAAGGGCTCCGGCACGCTGCTTGTCGTAGATGTTGCGGATGGTCTGGCTCACCTGCTTGTGCCCGCCGCAAAGGCGGTCGGCCTGTTCGATCTCGGTCATGTTGAAGAACTGGGTATGACCGCCAAAGGTTTCGCATGCCATGGCATTCTGGAGGAAAGCCGGATTGGTCGCATCTGAAGGCGGGAAGAAGAATGCGACCTCCGGTCGAGCTGGTTTCTCCTTATTGGCGCCCTTGGTCTTGACAGCCTTCTGCCAGCTCACCAGCTTCTGCAGTTCCTCCTCGTCGTGCTTTCGGTTCTTGCGCATGATTGCTTCAATGCATGCCGTCAGTTGGCCTTTGCCCATGCCCGATTCGGCTATCAGATGGGCCATTGAGCCACAAAGTTCCTTCCAGGTGAGGTCGGCATACTGGAATTTTGCGCCACTTACATAGGCAGAAAGCGCCGGAAATATCGCGGGAATGATGGCCTCACGCATATCCGGACTGATCTGTGAAGCGATTAATTTGATGCATTCCAACCCATTCCCGAGGTTGGGCATCTTGGGTGCAATTGGTTTTGAGATATCGTACATAATTGATATTCAGCTTAATAGATGAAAATTTTGAAGAAATTTCTATTTCAATTTCAGTTATTTCAGTTTTTCAGTTGTTTTTTCGAAGGGTGTCATTCCCTTATTTATCTTTATTTATAATATATAATTAATTAATTATTAATAAGTTATATAGTATAAGAAAGGGGTTTGAGAAATAATTGAACCTCTGAAATCTAACTGAAAAACTGAAATAACTGAAAAACTGAAATACCTGGTCACGAATTGATCACCTCCCTTCCCCTACAAGGCCCGGGAGTGCTCGGCGTATCTCGTCGCTCATTCGGAGCGCGAAGCCATCGATGTTGAAGTCGGGACCTGCCTTGATGGGCTTGACGTTCATGCGCAGGCGTCCGTCATCGCGAAGCGTAATCGTGAAGAGTTCGCAGCTGTACACCTGCGGATTATGCTTGGGAGCAGCTGGCTTGACAGTCTCGATAAAGGTATAACGACCATCGTCGGGACCAAACTCTTCACCCGGAACTTCTCGCCTCAGAATCCCTGGATAATTTTTTCCAGGCTTCAGGAGCACATCGTTCTGCATATGGGTCTTCAAGTCGATGCATAGCTCAACGTTCGTTTTCATGCTTCATCTCCTTTCCCCGCGCTTTTCTCTTTCGATGCCAGGAACTTGCGGTAGCCCTTGGCGAGAGGTGAATCACTGCGGAGCATCTTCGAGAGGATGTCTCCGAGAAGGCGAGGAACTCGGCGGTCCTCCGGCACTTCAACTATAGAACGCTTTAATATCTTATATTTCATTTTAAAAAAGATATTAAGATGCCTTTCTAGCACTACACGATGATATAGAATGGCGTTCTTCATCTCGTGCTCACGGATCCATGCTGGGTTTTTGACTGCTGGATATCTAAAAAAAGAAAGCAGCAGAAACTCCGTGGTAGAAATTTCTGCTGCAAAGGTACGCACTATTTGCCGTTGAAACTATAGTGCATAAATGTACATAATATGTTTATTGAAAAATGCTGTCAATCTTATCGCGCCATGTTTGTGGTTTTTGTGCTAAATATACCTGATCCAAGGATGAACGCAAGCGTTTCACTCCAAATAATGCGTTAAGGCTATCTTCGGGAAAAGGTTCGCCAGCATTTCCTTTGACCGAAAATACGTAATTGTACACTCTACCCAAAAAATAGGCGAGCTGTGAAAGGGGGCCTTTGTCACCCGTACCCAACCAGCGGAATTTATCGCCATCAGCAACCATATAATTCTTCTCAATCGCCTTTGCAAAGTATTTCCTCGCATTGGGTGTATCGAGTTCCTTGGGCAAAACAAGCTGGCCACCGTCGTCGGGCTCCTCTTCGATAAAGGCATCGAACCATCCATCGGGAAGCGGCACGGAGAAGATGCGTTCAAGCATCGAAGGCCAGCCATCAAACGGATGACTGGCTACAACGTCGGTTAGACGTGGCGATAGTGTATATCGGTAAAAGGTATGCCGGCTGCTGTCGATGGCAAGAATCATGAAGCCGAAGACGATGCCGACCGTCTTGCTTGTCTCATCCTCACTGACATTACGGTCAAGGCGTCGATACTCATTATGCTTCCGAAGCCACAGATTGTCGATTTCCGGCAGAATGTCCTCGCCTTCATCGGCTATGACAGTAAGCAGATCGAGTACTTCCATGAAGCATTCCTCGGAGCACAAACCGAACTCCAGTAATTCGGACTCCAGCTGAGGTCCAATCGAACTTATGGCCTTGTAAAGCTCGTTTTCGGCATACTGCTCACTTACGCGTCTTATTTCTTCGTTTTGGAACCTGCGATTCATTTACGTATCCTTTTGTCTGTTCTTCCACGAGGTCAAACCAACCTTCCAGCTCCGTCTTGCCGTCGATGGTGCGCGAACCGTTTCGAAAATCATTCAGCACATCAGATTCCATCGGATAATATGCCCGCACGTAGTCGTTGATGCGATAGACCTTGTAATCGTTGAAGACAATGTTGATGTCGTAACCGTTTTCGCTGCACAGCGCCACCATCTCGGCCATGTCGCGGTTCGTCTGCGAAAACTTGTTGGTCGTGTTTTGGTCGAATTCCATCGAAAAGAAACCTTTCAAGGCATCGGCAATCTCAACGGTTCTCAGCATGGCTCTAAGTCGAGCCGATTTGACTTCCATCTGATTCTTGCCCTCGTCTTTGTCTTTCTTTTGGCTGTTGATCTTCTTTGGATTCTGGAACGAGAAGGTAACCCAGCGGACGTAGTCGTTGTGTTCATAGATGCGGTCGTGGACAAATTGCCAGATGTCGGTCGGGTTCATCCTTGCCTCGATGCGCATCTCAAGGTCAAACTTGTCGGCAAGCATTCGATTGAAGTTATCCAAAAGCATATCCCTCAGCACATCGGGATTGCTTCCCCAAGCCGTTGATTTCTCAATGGCTATCAGGCAGTAGCCCGGACGATTGTCGATCAGAACGTTGCAGAAGGGGTTCGATTCGAACTCCTTCTTCTCGTAATTGTCGATGCCCTTGCTGTCCTTTCCACTTCTGATCCACCACTCCTTCATCTGGCTGTTGTTCACGCGCCAAATGAAGATGTCTCCCGCCTTAGCCAGCACATCGTTAGGCAAACGGGTTGGTTCGCCTTTCTTGTTGAACTTGACAAGATTGTCAACCGAGTTCAGATCAAACAGGCTGGCGAAGCAGGCCTGCGCGATCTTTACGTTCTTTTCACCATCTATACTATCCGATACAGCTTGTATCGTGGGTTCCTTTGCCTTGTGAAAATCGTATTTATAGATAGCAAAAATTGATTTTGATTTGTCCATAGCAAATAGTATCTTAAATTAATTAAGTGCAAAGATAGTAAAAAAATACCATATATAAGGCAAAATGGCGTAAAAAAATAACATATTTTCAAAATATTTTGCATTCTCCCCAAAAAGATGTATCTTTGCAGCGCACATTCAATCGCAAAACAAACGCACATCCAATCGCAAAACAAACGCACATTCAATCGCCATCGACCATGAACCCCTCTCATCGTCCGCATTGCAATGGCCACGACTACTACGAGCGTGGCATCTATCTCATCACCATCGTGGTCGCCAATCGCGACCACCTCCTCGGCGAGCTCAACATGGACATCGCCAATCCTGGCGTGAACCTCACACCGTTGGGACGGGCGGTGATGGAGGAGTGGGATGCCACTCCCTCCATTCAGGCCAAACATGGCCGCCGTGTCAAGAGCCTGGCTGCCTCTGTTATGCCTGATCATTTCCATGGCGTCCTCTTTGTAGAGGAGCGCATGGACGTGAGCGTCGGGCAGGTGATCTGCGGTTTCAAAACAGCCTGCACCCAGCGCTGGCGAGCGCTAACGGGCGCCGACCAGTCCTCATCACAGCCACACGCGGCTGATGACGGAAACGAAAACGGGACGCAGCCCACTTCCCAAACGCAGCCCGGCGCCACTACCAGTCCTTGTCCTCCGTCGCAGCCGCGAGTGGCTGCAACAACACCAACGCCAACACCCGACCTTCGCCGCATGTCTCGCGCGCAGCGCGCTCAGTACTACGCCTCCCTTCCTCGCAATCAGCGGCCGCTGTTTGACGATAACTACGACGATTCGTTCCTATGGAGAAAAGGGCAGCTGCAGGCGATGATTGCCTACGTGAATGACAACCCGCGACGGGCCATCATCAAGGCACGCGTGCCGCAGTTCATGCAGAGCTGCCTGTGCCTCACCATCGCCGGCGTGCGCTACTCGGCCTTCGGCAATTTCCTGCTGCTGAGGAGCCCTCTGAAGGCGCAGGTCTTTTGCCATCGCTTGGCACGCATGGAACAGCTCACCCTCGAAGAGCGCCTCGCGAATGGCTACACGGCCCTCCCTTATGAACCCGGCACGCGCACCAAGGTGCGATACATCGACACCCAGGCATGGCTCCACGATCGCGACGCTTGGATCAACGATGCCCAAGAGGGCACCGTCCTCGTCACCCCAGGCATCTCTCCTGGCGAGCTCGCCATGAAGAACATCGCCATCGAAAACCGCCTTCCTCTCATCCATCTCCAGAAGGAACCCATCACGAAGAAGCCTGAAGGAGAGCGCTTCTTCGCTTGTGCCGAAGGCTCCCTCCTCATCCTCGCCCCTTGGCCGGAGGACCTTGACGCGATGCCTAGACCCCCTCAATCCCCCTGCTTAGGGGGAGGACCAAACCCCGGACAAACAAGTCTTCCCCCTTTAAGGGGGATAAGAGGGGGTCCCTCCGACTACGACCGCTTCCACAACATGAACCTCCTTGCCAAACAAATTTGCGAGATGGACACCATCAACCTTCCCCTCTCTTTCCGCGTGATTGGATAGGAATGATGGACGAAATAACAAATAAACAAAAACAAAAGCCCCCTCGATCTTCCCAAATCAGGAGGACTGAGGGGGCGGTATAAGGGATAAATGGTTTAGGAATTACTTATTCATCCTCACCCCAGATGTTGGTGCGCTGCTTGGCGTTGGTTATGCCATCGTCGTGCGAGCCTCTCATTATTCTTCGACGACCGCCCGGACGGAGAAGCCGTTCGCCCGATAGCTGTTGTGCCAATCCCTTGTGTTCGAAGTGAAGTATAAATAGCGACCGCTGTAGCCATAGCAGGCCGACGCGGACCAATAGTAACCGTAGGAACCGACATTGCCGATCAAGCCACTGCCGCGGGCACGATAGCCGGACGCGGGGAAGAACACATTAGCATTGACGGAAGTCAAAGTCATGTTGCGGCCCTTGTTCGTAGCATCCCAAGTGAAGCTGACACCACTGCCGTTCCTTATATAATAATACAAGTTGCCCGTGGCCACGCAGAAGCCTGCGGGGCTGGGGTCATAGACGGTCTTCTTCGTGGCCGTTGCGATATTACCGCCGTTGCTCGTCTGCTGCGCGTCCCATAGATTGTAGTACTCGGCATTGCTGGGCTTGTCTGTTTCCTGCGTGCCGACCTTGGCGCCGACCCTATAGAACGTCGTCGGGTTCTTGATGTTGTCGGCGATGGTGACAGTACTATTATTGTCTGATACGTAGGTAACATCTCCCTTACCCATAAACGGGTCCTTGCGGCCCCACTGGTAGTAGGTTTGGTAGCCCGTGGCACTGGTGGCGTCGCCCACCCAGCCGAGGTTCACGGGTGTCACGCTGTAGGTGTGGCTACCAGTATTGACTTCGGTCAGCGTGGCGAAGGTCTGGTTCGTCACCCAGATGTGCCACGACCAGACGATGTTATTGTCAGCGTCCTTGGCGGCTACGAGGGCGTTGCCCTCCTGCGTGGTGGCATGCTTGGCCACGGTCAGCGTCAGGTAGTCGCCGCTGATGCCCACGGCAGTAATCAGTCCCTCGGCATCCTGCCAGAGCAGCTCGGCCTGGGTCACGGTGATGTTATTGTTTGTTGCGTCTTTGTTGTCCTTAATCCATGGGGCGGTGATGGCCACGTCTGCGTGGTTGACGAAGTTTGCACAATAAGGTAACGTTGACTCCTTTTCGCCAGGATAGTAGGCCACCGTGTTGTCTGCGCCGTCCTTGATGGCGTTGCCATAGACCAGAGGCAGCTTGTAGTTGCCCGCCGTATGCACCATGTAGCAGTTGGCCGTCCAGCGGCTGGCACGGGCTTCGCCGGCGCAGTCCAACATCGAGAGGTCGATGGCGGGCACATCCTTCATCTTCAAGTAAATATCGTAGTACTTGCCCGGCTCCAGAGTAACACCAGTCTTCTCATATACATAAGTGTATGCATCCACACCTACAACTTTGGCTGTTAACTTCAATTTGCTGGATTCGCGTACATTAGCAAGCGCGACAAACATAGTTTCAGTACCGGCACTGTAATTAATCTCAACTGAGCCATTTACCTGACCGAGTTCTTGAAGATTGCCAGTGCTAGCATTTAATTCCTTACACATGTTGCCTTCACCATCTTCAATCTTCAATTTCGTTACATTGAGGGAATTGCCTTCCTTGTCTTTTAAATGGAATTGGACGATAGCCTGTTGGCTAATAAATTCTATGCCTGAAACTGTAATATTGTTAGTTGTTTCGTCTGTATCGATATGTTCTATCATTGCTGTCGCAAAGTCACAATTCTCAGCGATGTATTGCAATGTGCCTTCCTGATTATCGTAACTAACCGATGTGCCATGAAGAAACAACTTGGTTTTGTTTTCTTCTGGAGCCTCTGTAAGTGTGCCGTTGAGAGTAGTTGACTTGTTATCGCTCGCTACAGCAGTCAGCTCACCAATTTCATACCATACTTTTTTTGTGTCGTCCCATTTCATGACAATTACCTTTTCGCCTTCATCCCATTTTACTTTGAGATAATCATCATCAAGGACGAGGCCGCGAGTACCATTGTCGCCTTTGGTGGCCTCTACGGTCATGGTGTAAACTTTTGGCTGATCGGGTTGGGAAACTTCTTCTAAGATGTTTTCGTCATTGTTTGAACAGGCGGTCATGGCGGCTCCTGCCATCAGCAAGGCTGCAAGTGTCTTGATATTGCTTCTCATACTTTTCATCTTAAAGATTAATCCCAAATTTGGTTTT
>CACXTQ010000083.1:0-13088 GCA_902770595.1 uncultured Bacteroidales bacterium
CGCGAAACCATCGTCGTGCAGGGCAAGAACGTGCACCTCATACTCTGCGATGGCGCCACGCTCACCCTCACCGGCGGACTGAGACTGGAGGGCGACAACAAACTCTACATTCACTGTCAGTCGTATGGCGACCGAATGGGCAAACTGATTGTCACCAACAAATATAATATAGCTGCTGGTATAGGCAGTGCGCGGTATGATGAGATTCTGAGAAAAGTGGGCGAGCTCGTCATCTATGGCGGACATATTGAGACCACCGGAGGTAGTGGAGGTGCCGGAATCGGTTCTGGCGGAAAACTACATTATTCTGATGATAATCAGCTCTGCAAGAGTGTCATCGTCTATGGCGGTTATGTCCAGGCCAAAGGCGGCGAGAATGCGGCTGGCATCGGGGGCGGCTCAGGTGGTCCCGGACCAGGTATTGCCGGTGGTAATTTCATTCTATATGATGGCAACGTGATAGCCACCGGCGGCGATTCACCCGATTACAATGATATCAACAATTTTGGAGGTGGTGCCGGAATCGGAGGAGGCGGAACTTCTGAAAGGAATCCCCGCGGCGGCTATGGCGGCAATGTGACTGTCTATGGCGGTACGCTCACGGCTACAGGTAGTCTTGGTGCTGCCGGCATAGGTAGTGCCCATTTATCAGATGATAAAGAAAAAAGGCAACTATGTGGCGGTACGTTCAATATTTATGGTGGCACGGTAATAGCCGAAAGCAGTTTAGCCGGTGCTGGCATCGGAGGAGGTTTTAATAGTGGTGGCGCCGAAGTAAATGTATATGGTGGCACAGTGACAGCCAAAGGCGGCTATCAAGGTGCCGGAATCGGCGGCGGCAACAATGGCATTGGTGGCAATGTGACCATCACTGGCGGCACGGTGACAGCCACTGGCGGCGGAGGCGCTGCCGGAATCGGCGGCAGCATCGGCGGCAACGGTGGCAATGTGACCATCAGCGGAGGCACGGTGACAGCCGAGGGCGGAGGAAGTGGTGCCGGCATCGGAGGCGGATATATTGGCGATGGAGGCAATGTGACCATCAGCGGAGGCAATGTGACAGCCACAGGCGGCGAGAAAGGTGCCGGAATCGGAAGTGGCTACATATCCTACGACACCCAACTACATGGCGGCGGCACGGTGACCATTACAGGTGGCAATGTGACAGCCACTGGCGGCGAGAAAAGTGCCGGAATCGGCGGCGGATATGATGGCTGTGGTGGCGACGTGACCATCACTGGCGGCATCGTCAAAGCCAAGGCTGGAAACCAAGGTGGTGAGGGAAACAGAGCCATTGGCCCTGGCAAAGGAAACGACAAATATGGCACTCTGGTCATTGGCGACATATTTATGGTGGGAGCAGGCAACGACGGCAGTGTCGAGAGCATCTTCGATGCCGACGAACGCGTGAACGCCTGCTGGTTCCGCACTTACGCCGAGGTTTCGCTTTGTACGCATCCTGGTGCCACCTACACCATCGAAGGCACTGATGGCAGCGGCACCCACACCATGCACTGCAGCCATTGCGCCACGCAGTTCAAGACTGAGCCACACGACTTCGACAAGAACGGCGAGTGCAAAGTGTGCCACTTCAAAGGCACAGTTAATACTGTGACCATCTACCTGCCCGATGCCAATGACGACGATACGTACGAAGAAGACGGACGATACAAGACTTACTCCTACGATATGGTGGCAGGCACAACCTTCACGCTGCCCGGTGCTCCCCAGGATCTCTATGACATGGAGTTTGCTGGGTGGCTGGTTACAACTGGCACCGTCTCTTCCTCCTCGTCCTACAGGACTTATCCCGGCGAAATGCTTCTGCCCGAAAAAACGGAATATACCCTCGAAAGAGACGTCAACTTCGTAGCCCGCTACAAGGATATCGCCATCTACCTTGCCGACAACAGCGACAACGGCGAGAAGCTCTACAACTACGATGGAAAGAAGGCCACCAGCGTCACCCTCGCGGGACGCACGCTCTACAAGGACGGTGGCTGGAACACGCTCTGCCTGCCCTTCTCGCTTACCGAAGCAGAGATAGCTGCAAGCCTGCTTGCCGGAGCCGACATCCGCACGCTTTGGTCTTCGTCGTTCGATGAATCGGATGGTACGCTGACGCTGACCTTCACCGCTAAGGACGAAGTGACCAGCATCACTGCTGGCACGCCCTATATCGTGAAGTGGGAGCCAACTACTCCGAATACCGTTAGCAACCTCATACTCAACAACGTGATCATCAGCAATGCAACCTCTCCCGTCGAGACCAAATACGTCGATTTCGTGGGCACCTATTCCCCCATCGACATCTTCACCGAAGAGAAGACCAATCTTTATCTTGCTGCCAACAACAAGCTCTACTATCCTTCGGGAAAGGGCATAACCTCGTTCACCATCAACTCCTTCCGCGCATTTTTCCAGCTGAAGGAAGGCCTCACGGCGGGCGAGCCTGTTACAACTGAGGGCCAGGAGGGTCAGAACATCAAGGCCTTCGTGCTGAACTTCGGCGAAGAGGAGACGGGGATTGAAGAGGTTAATGGTTATGGGTTATGGGTTAATGGTTATGGAGCGGGATGGTGCACGCTGGATGGGCGCCGGATCATTGGCAAGCCGACTGCTCAGGGCGTGTATATCTACAATGGTAGGAAAGTGATGATCAAATAAGAAAAAAAAATTTCTGAAGAAGCCAAGGACGATGTCCCATGTGCTATGAATACGAGTCATGCATTTGTAAGAGCGAGCTCTTCCATCTGCATGGCTCTTTTCAGTTATTTTAAAAAACTTCCTAGAATTTTTTGTCCCAATCGCAACAAGTAAGAGAAAAAATCAGTAAATTCGCGTCCGATTTGCGCACACAAATGCCTGTCACACGCAAGTATTTGCAACCAATTTTTATTTAATCTTAATATTTCAACTTAATTAAACTTAAAATAGCACCGTCAAGATCGATGAGGACACCGACCTTAATTACGGTTCTATTTGATATTCAAATTCGAGAATTGACAAGCTGTCTGTTTTTCACGGTCGTTTGAGGGCATGCGGCGATTTTTTTCCATTTAAATTTGGAGATTAACAAAAAAAGTCTTATCTTTGCAGCCCTTATGTTGTGAATAGCAAATATGTATGTGTAATTAATTATCAAAAACGGCAGGCCCATCCGCGAGGACAGGCCTGCTTTTGTTTTATGACGAGGATGATAATCCCCGTTTATATTGAACCCAATAAAAGGAGTGCTGAAGGCACGAAAGATCTTTCGCCCTTACAGGGCTTCTGGGTGGTGGGTGCACAATACCGGGGGTGATACCCCCGTCTGTGTGACGCAAGAAATCTTAGAGGAAATCTGATTAATCCGATTCAATCCGCAGAGTTATAAAGGCACACAGAAAATGTAGAAATAGTGGCGAGATGAAGGTAAATTAGGTTAATAATATTTTTCAAACAGATTTTTGTCTAATGCCCTTTTAGTTCTTCATCAATCATGCCCTTGCTGCTGAGGTAGGATACAGAGCGTGAGGCGGTCTCGCTGGCTTTCTCCAAACATTCGCGGATGTTCTGTTCTGTCATCTTGCTGATGGAGAGAATGTCTTTCTCGCAGAGACAAGCGATGAACTGCGATGTTGTCCAGTCGCCTGCACCTTCGGTATCAACGACGTTGTCATTGGGCACGGGGGCAACGGTCTGCCACTCTCCTCCGCGAAGGGAGAAGCGGATACCCTTGCTGCCCATGGTCTGGATAAACAACTTGTCGGTGAAGTCCTTGCAGAAGTCAACGTTGGAGAATCGCTCATCGGAGAACTTGATGACATCGCTCTTGCGGATAGCATCCATCAGCTTCGACGCTTCATCCTTGCCTTCCGGCTCGAAATATACCAGTGTACCCTTCTGTCGCAGTCCTTCGGCAAGCACGCGGAAGCCGCTCTCGGGGGAGTCGAAAAAGTACACATCGGGAGTAAAGTCGAGGTTTGCCAGAAATGCTGGAGCCTCGTCACGTCCACGCAGGTTCTTGCGCTTGGGGAAACGCGAACCAGGACTGAACTGACGATTGCTTCTAGTCCATTCTCCGGTATTCTTGTCACGCTTGTGAACGCATTCAAATATGGTGGTGCCTCCTTTGTCAGTGTTCTGTACAAAGCGAGTATCAGCGCCATAGTGCTCAAGGTCGGATTTTAGTTTCAGCCCCTGATCAGTCCTGTCGAAATGGGCGATGGGAAACGTCTGTACGCCAAGATATGGCAGCATGGTTGCCACATTGCCGCAGGTATTGCCTATACACTCCTTGAAGAGTTCTTCGACGAACTTATTGTGCTTGCCTGGTACAAAGCCTTCGGGATAGGAACGTTTCTTGATGATGTCGAGGGCGAATTTGCCCGCACAGATACATGTCTTCTTCATAACGGATGTGATTGTTTATGGTCGCAAATATACGTCTTTTTGACGGCATTTCCAAATTTTTGGCCAGAGAATTAAGGTAATCAATATAGGTTTTAACGTTAATGACCGTATAATGGACCGTTAATTACCATTAATGAAACAATCCCCGAGAACCGAGAGGCTGTCGGGGATTGCTTCATGACATGGGGATGTCAAGATACGGGTGGGATGCTGATGAATGGGGGCATTAGGCGGAGCGGCGGAAGGCACCGAGATGCATGGAGGGGTTGATGAGGATATCCGAATGGGCGTCGGTATGGATGTCGCTGTCATCGAAGTGGGTTGCTATCTCGACGAACTTGTGACCGATGTAGAGACTTACTGAGAAAAGGATCACGGTGGCGAAGAATGCGATTGCGTACATAGTAGTATTATTTTTAATTGTTAATATTATCGTTTGTTTGTCGTGAAGAACCTGTTGTTCTGTTTTGACGATGCAAAGGTAGAGGGATTTTTAGATGCGTCCAAATGTTTTTCGTGTTTTTTGGGTGAGTGGTAGCGACAGAGGGGCAAAAGGGCGACAAGGGCGGAGAGGAGGGCGCGGATTTGGCGCGTGAGAGGGAGGAATGGCGGCCAAATACGGCCGCGACGGGGGACAAATGGCGACTAAGGATGGCCGCGACGGGAGACACGGAGAAGGGAGGAGGATAAAGATGGGGGTCAGTACATACAGAAACAACAAGCGCCTGCAAGAACTTTTGCAGGCGCTTGTTGCGGAGAGAACGAGATTCGAACTCGTGGAACCCTAATCAGGTTCGTCGGTTTAGCAAACCGGTGGTTTCAGCCACTCACCCATCTCTCCAGTCAGAGGATACAGGATTGTATCTGATTGTGCAAAATCGGCGTGTTTGGCGATTTAGCGGGTGCAAAGATATAGAAAAAAATGATAGTCTCCAAATTTTTCGGCAAAAATTTTCAAAATTTTGATGATTTTTGAAAAATTTGGGCGTTTTCGTGGGATATTTGGACAAAAATGCGTATCTTTGCGGCGAAATTTCGGAACGATGAGGTAATTCCGAAAAAGCCCGAAAAAACGAAAAGGACGAAAAAGATCATTTGTATGAAACGAATAATAATCGCAATAGGACTGCTGGTGGCTGTGGTGGTAGGCGTGGGTGCCTACGGATGGTATGCACTGCGTATGAAGCCCGTGACGAGCGGGACGCATTGGCTCTACATCACGGGCGACAGCGTGAGCAATCCGGAACTGCTGGCTGCCCGCGAGATCGGGTGGGCACTGAAGACGACCGAGTACGACAAACGCCTGAAAGAGGGCAAACTGGAGGGCGCCTATCGCCTGAAGGACGGAATGACAGCGACGCAGGTGGCACGCAAACTGGCTCTGCACCAGCAGGACCCCGTGCGCGTGACCTTCAACAATGCACGCCTCAAGGAACAGGTGGCGGGAAAGATGGCACGAACACTGCTTGCCGACTCGGCTGCCATCCTCAATGCGATGGTCGACCCTGCCTTCCTAGCAGAAGCGAAGGTCGATGCTGCCAACGTGTCGGTGATATTCCTGCCCGACACCTACGAGGTGTATTGGAACATCACCCCGCAGGAACTGATGCAGCGCATGCTGAGGGAATACCTCCGCTTCTGGAACGAGAAACGTCGACAGCAGGCGAAGGAACTGCAACTGAGTCCGCGAGAAGTGAGCGTGCTGGCCAGCATTGCCGAAGAGGAGACTGCCAACCGCCAGGAACGCGGCACCGTGGCACGCCTCTACTGGAACCGTCTGCAGAAGGGGATGCTGCTCCAGGCTGACCCGACGGTGAAGTTCGCATTGGGCGACTTTGCCCTGAAGCGCATCCTGCTGCGTCACCTTGAAGTGGATTCGCCCTACAACACCTATCGCTATGCAGGTCTGCCGCCAGGACCTATCCGCGTGGTGGAGAAGGCAACGATTGACACCATCCTGAATTCGCGTCCGAATCCTTATCTATATATGTGCGCGAAGCCCGACTTCTCGGGACGCCACAACTTTGCGACCACGCTGAGCGAGCATATGCTCAATGCCAATGCCTATCATCAGGCGTTGAATGGGAGGAAATAAGGCAGACCCCCTCATTCCCCCGCACCCCCTCTATCCCCCGAACAGCGGGGGCAGAATACCTGCTTAGGGGGAGGACTGGCGGCCAAAAACGGCCGCGACGGAGACAATGAAATAAACTTATGAAGAATTCAGGGTGAGGATTTAATTATTTACTTGACATAATGAAAGAGAAGTGGGGGGATTTGGACCCTTTTGCAAAGAAAAATGGCTGAAAATTTGGCAATTCCATTTTAAAGCAGTATCTTTGCCGCTCAAATTTACGTAAAAATATGCCAGATATTTCTGAACGTGGCAAACAGATGCCACTCTCGCCTATCCGCAAACTCGTGCCTTTGGCCAACGCCGCCAAGGCACGTGGCGTGAAGGTATATCACCTCAACATCGGTCAGCCCGACCTTCCTACGATGCAGGCTGGCCTCGACTCATTGAAGCGCGTGAACCGCAAGATCCTGGAGTACTCACCTTCGGAGGGCATCCTGCCTTTGCGCGAGAAACTACTTAACTACTATCATCGCTTCAAGATCAACGTCGATCTGGAGGATATCATTGTGACAACAGGCGGCTCGGAAGCCGTGCTCTTCGCCTTCATGTCGTGCCTCAACCCAGGTGACGAACTGATTGTGCCCGAACCCGCCTACGCCAACTATATGTCGTTTGCCATCGTGGCCGGTGCCGTCATCAAGTCGGTGCCCACCTCGATTGAAGAAGGTTTTGCCCTGCCCCCGCTGGAAGAGTTTGAGAAACTCATCACCCCACGCACCAAGGGCATCCTGATCTGCAACCCGAACAACCCGACGGGCTACCTCTACACGATGAAGGAGATGAAGCAACTGCGCGACATCGTGAAGAAGCACGACCTCTACCTCTTCTCGGACGAAGTCTATCGCGAGTTCTGCTACACGGGTGCTCCCTACATCTCGGCCTGCCACCTGGAAGGCATCGAGCAGAACGTGATACTGATCGACTCGGTATCGAAGCGCTATTCGGAGACAGGTATCCGCATCGGTTCGATCGTGACGAAGAACGCTGCCGTGCGCCAGAACATCATGAAGTTCTGCCAGGCTCGTCTTTCCCCTCCACTTTTGGGACAAATCGTGGCCGAGGCTTCGATTGACGCCGACCCTGAGTATATGCTCGACTCGTACAACGAATATGTGGAGCGCCGTAAATACCTCGTGGACGGACTGAACCGCATCGATGGCGTCTATTCGCCTATCCCGATGGGTGCGTTCTACACCATGGTGAAACTGCCCGTGGACGATGCCGAGAAGTTCTGCGCCTGGTGTCTGTCGGACTTCCAGTTCGAAGGCTGCACCGTGATGATGGCTCCTGGAGCCGGATTCTACGTCACTCCCGGCATGGGCAAAAACGAGGTTCGTATGGCCTACGTGCTCAACAAGGACGACTTGAAGCACGCCCTCATCGTGCTCCAGAAGGCTCTTTCGGTCTATCAGGCCACCGTTATGAACCCCTCTTAACCCTTCGAACCTTTCGAACCCCTCTTAACCCCTCAAACCCTCCCCCTATGTCGATCGCTTACTTTTTAGCCAAGAGGATACACTTCTCGAAGGGCGACGACAGCCAGCGCGTGTCACCGCCTGCCATCCGCATCGCCATCAGTGGCGTTGCCATTGGTGTGGCGGTGATGCTTATTACGGTGGCTATCGTCGTGGGCTTCAAGGAGGAGGTGCGTCAAAAGGTGATCGACTTCAGCGGACACCTGCAGATGCAGGCGTTCGTTTCGAACAGCACCTACGAACTGCCTCCCGTCTGCGTGAGCGACACGATGCTCAGTTTCGTGAAACGCGTGGCAGAGGTGGAGCACGTGGAGCGCTTTGTGACCAAGCCTGCGGTAATCAAGACCGACGACGACTTTCTGAGCGTGGTGGTGAAGGGAACGGACCAAGAGGGGTTAAGAGAGGTTCTGAAGGGTTCGAAAGGTTCGAAGGGTGAGGATGAATGGTCGGAGCGCGAAGTGGCTCTGAGCAAGACCATTGCGGATAAACTGAAGTTGAGCGTGGGCGACCAGGCGACGTTCTACTTTGTGCAGGCCGACAAGGATGCCGACCCCTTTGCGCTCGGTGCCGAAAACACGAAGGTGAAGGTGAGAAAACTCACCGTGAGGGATATTTTCGAGACACATTTTTCGGAGATCGACCAACAGATGGTGCTGGGTTCGATGGCCCTGCTGCAACAGGTGAGCGGTTGGGACGACGACATGTACAGCGCAGTGTCGCTCACGCTGAAAGATTTTGACCAGATGGATGATGCCGCCTGGCTCATCAACCAATTGAACCTCGTGGACCGCCAAGGGGTGCAGGTTTATGTGCAGACCATCGAAGAACTGAACCCCACCGTCTTTGCCTGGCTTGCCCTGCTGGACACCAACGTGTGGGTCATCCTGATACTCATTGCCGTGGTGGCAGCCTTCACGATGATCAGCGGACTGCTCATCATCATCCTCGAACGCACCCAGATGATCGGCATCCTCAAGGCGCAGGGTATGGACAACCGCACACTGCGCAAGGTGTTCCTTTGGGTGGCACTTTTCCTTACAGGCAAGGGCATCCTTTGGGGCAACCTCATCGGGCTGGCCTTCTGCCTGGTGCAGTGGAAATGGCACATCATCAGCCTTGACCCTGCCAACTATTACCTCGAATGGGTACCTATCCACCTCACTCTGCCGATGTTCTTCCTGATCAATGTGGGCACCATCATCATTACCCTGCTGGTGCTCATCGGTCCGTCGGCTTTGGTGGCAAGAATTGCGCCAACCAAGGCTATTCAGAGCGAATAGGGGGCCGAAATGCAGTTTTTCGGCTCCAAATTTGGGCAATTCCATTTTTATTATTATATTTGCAGCGAGCTTTTCGAGAAATCGAAAAAAAGCGAATAATATCATGAGTGGTCGCATAGCTCAAAATTATAGAAAAATTAAAACCAAAAATTGTAAGAAAAACTGGACGGTATTTTTATGATTTCGGTCATTCTTCTTTTGATAATTTTTAATATCAATTTTCTTATAATTTTGAGCGAAGCGACCGTTGAACAAAGTTGTTATATTGAAGAAACGTATTTACTCTAATCATCCATTTTATACTATGAAGAAATATCTTATCCCAGGACTGGCGCTGGCATTGGCAATGGCTGGCTGCAAGAACTTCTGTCCACCCCAACTACCAGCTGACGACCTAAGTCATTACACCGAAGGACTGCCCTTCGAGATGGCACAGGTGCAACGTCCCACCTTCAAGGACTTTACGGAACGCATCACCGAATACGGTGCACGCGGTGACGGACACTACGACAACACCGAGGAATTCAACTTCGCCATGCGTCGCATCAGCGAGCGCGGTGGAGGCCATCTCGTCGTGCCCCGTGGCGTCTGGCTCACAGGACCCATCACCTTCCAGGACAATGTGGACCTGCACCTGCAGGACGGCGCTGTGATCCTCTTCTCGGGCGATTACGACAAGTATCCCATCGTCGATACCTACTTCGAAGGACTGAAGACACGCCGCTGCATCAGCCCGCTGAATGCCGTGGGCAAGAAGAACATCGCCATCACAGGCTTCGGCACCATCGACGGACAGGGTGACGCCTGGCGCTGGATCAAGCGTAGCAAACTCACCGAAGGACAGTGGAACGCTCTGCTCAAACAGGGAGGCGTGACGGGCGTAGCACAAGGTTCGGAGGTTTGGGCCCCCACACAGTCCATCCTCGACGAACTGCGTCGCTGCGACATGAACGTGCCCACATGGTGCCAGACCGATGAAGACTGGCAGACGGCACGCGACTTCCTGCGTCCCGCATTGCTCGACTTCGCACAATGCGAAAACGTCTGGTTGCAGGGCGTCTGCTTCCAGAACTCACCTGCCTGGAACCTGCATCCCTTCATGTGCCAGAACGTCATCATCGAGGACGTGATGGTGATCAACCCCTGGAACAGCCAGAACGGCGACGGACTGGACCTCGAAGCCTGCAAGAACTGCCTCATCATCAACAACAAGTTTGATGTGGGCGACGATGCCATCTGCGTCAAGTCGGGCAAGAACAAGGACGGACGCGACTTGAAGACACCTTGCGAGAACGTCGTGGTGGATGGTTGTGCCGTCTATCACGGACATGGCGGCTTCGTAGTGGGTTCGGAGATGTCGAGCGGCGTGAAGAACGTGAGCGTCAAGAACTGCATGTTCCTTGGCACCGACGTGGGTCTGCGCTTCAAGTCGGCACGCGGACGTGGCGGTGTGGTGGAGAACATCCACATCGAGAACGTCAACATGATCAATATCCCCACCGACTGCATCCTCTTCGACCTGCACTACACCGGACTGTCGGCTGCCGATGCCTTGAAGCAGAAGCAGGAGATGGCTGCCAAGGGCATTGTGCCTGAGCGTGACATGCAGCCCGTGAGCGAGGAGACACCTCAGTTCAAGGACATTTATATCAACAACGTGACCTGCCAGGGTGCTATGCGCGCCTTCTACTTCAACGGTCTGCCCGAGATGCCTGTGACGAACATCAACATCTCGAACACCCAAGTGACTGCCGACTACGGCATCGAAATCAACGAGAGCAAGGACATCACCATCGACCATGTACAGCTCTTCCTCCCCCAGGGTCGTGAACCCTTCACCAGCGAATATGTCGAGAACGTCAAGGTCTCCGACCTTAGGGTCAATGGGGAGTTAAAGACGATTGAATAAGTAATTATCAAACACATTATTATGAGAAGAAGCATTCTGCTTGCTGCCAGCCTTTTTGCCACAGTAGCCTGGGCACAGCAGCATAACGAAATGACATACGTGGCCAGCACGGCACAGGCACAAATCGATGCCATCGGCAAAAAGGGCATCGTGACCGTTGAGGTAAGTAACCCGAACGACCAGGCGATGAAGGACGCACCTGTCTGCATCAAACTGCCCGACCTGAAGAAATACAAGAGCGTCACCGTGCGTGCCGAAGGCATAGAGATACCTTCGCAACTCGATGACCTGAACGGCGACGGAACCTACGATGAACTGAGCCTCGTGGTCGATCTTGACGCCAAGGCCACGAAGACCCTGGAACTCACCTTCGGCAAGAAACCTTTGCCTGCCGACCGATATGAGAGCCGCGTCTTCACCGACATGCGTTTGCGCGTGGTGAAGAAGGGACGCACCATCGACCTACGCAAGGAGAACTACCAGATTGACACCATCTCGGAAGTCGAGGACATCCATTACAGCGACGTCTATCCCCACGGACTCTGTTTCGAGAACGAATTGATGGGCTACCGCGTCTATTTCAACAGCGGACATGGCACCGACCTCTATGGCAAACGTGTGCCTCAACTGGAACTCGACCGCAGCATGTGGTACACACCCGAGATTCGCGATTCGGCTGCCCTCTACAACTATGGCGAGGACTACATCATCGTAGGACAGACCGCCAGCCTCGGCACCTTACGCGGATGGGACGACTCGAAGGACGACCCCAACTACTGCAAGACCCCTTCGGGTGCCAAGATTGCCGACCCCTGCATGGTGAAGATCGAACCTTTCGACTGGCGACAGGCACACATTGTGGCCAAGGGTCCCGTGCGCACCGTGGTCGATATGAACGTGGAGGGCTGGCAGTACAAGGGCCAGAAACTGAACCTCAAGGCACGCTACATCCTCTATGCCGGCAACCGTGAGCACCAGGTGGTGAACCAGCTCTGCCGCGTGACCGACCAGGGCGAGACCTGCGAAGGCCTTGACAAGCTGGAATTTGTGACCGGCGTGATGAAGGTGGGTTCGCTCAACCACGACAGCGTCGATGTAGCCATCCAGAAGTACATCTGCGACGGCAAGGGCTTTGCAGCAAGTTACGGCAAGGACTGGCCCGACGGCAACCACAAGCTCTTCCCCTATATGAGCAAGGCCGCACTGGCCATCAGCGTGCCCCAGACAAACGTCACACGCACCATCGACCGTCGTGAGCAGATACTCTACGGCGTGAAGCCCAATGCCGACGGTTCGATCGTCTATCGTGTCGTTTGCGCAGCTCCCGACCTCGAGACCTTTGCACCCTTCGAAGATGGACGATGGAACTGGGAACGCTGGTTCGAATGGTGCCAGCAGTGGAAAGAGGGGAAGGAAGCTGTTGTAAAGGTAGTAAAAGGGGAGTAAAAAGGGAGTTCAAACCTATCCATAAATGAGACACGCATTACCCGCCCTGCTCCTTCTGCTTACGCTGCCCTTGCAGGCAGAGATCAAGGAGACGGGATTCATCGATTTCAGCTATTGCGGCTATCACGCTTCGGAAGACAGCATCCCCCTGGCCGAGGTCAAGGCCTCGGACGCCACCGTCGAGCGGGGTGGCGAGGATGACCGATAGGGCGACCCGGCGCAAGGCGGCCGGCACCCAGAGGGTGGTCTCGGTGAGGCTCGATGCCGAGCTCCACCGCAGGCTCGAGGCCTACGCCTCGTCCAAGGGCCTGCCGGTGAGCTCCGCGCTCCGCGAGCTCGTGAGGGAGGGGCTTGCCGCGGACGGCCTCGACCTTTACTCGGACATGGTCGCCAACAGCATGAGGGTTGTGCTCGCGGGCACCATCGCCGAGCTCGACGCCCTGCTC
>CACXTQ010000084.1:0-11519 GCA_902770595.1 uncultured Bacteroidales bacterium
GTGCGCCATTGCCGAACTGATAGGCGTAGGTATTGGTGAGAGGCTGTGTAAGGCAGTTGGTCATCAAGCCATCCTGATCGGTGACATAAGGATCGGGAAGATAAAGGAATCGTGAAGAAGTCTGTGTCTTATCATTACCTACCAGACCGATAGAAGCACGCAGCTTCATAAATGAGATAACGCCCTTGATAGGCTCCCACCAAGACTCTTCTGAAATGTTCCAACCGATAGAGCCAGCGGGGAATACACCAAATCGAGCACCTGGAGGGAAGTTCTCTGAACCATTGTAACCTATGTTAAATTCAGCCATGTAGCGATTTGCCCAGTCGTAGGTGGCACGTCCAACGAAGCCCACGTAAGAACGCGGAACATCGGGATATTTGTTGTTGGAATAATAGTATTGCTTGGACTGGTTGTAAAGGGCGAGAGCAGAGACGGTATGCTTGCCGAAACTGCGGCTGTAGTTCAAGCTTGCCTCAACGTACCAGTCGCGAGCCTTGCCCTGTGAGGACGAATAAGAGGGATCTGTATCGTTACCATTCTGGCGGTAACGAATGAATGGTGTTCCATCAGCATTGTACAAGACATTTCCGTTCTCATCGTATTGAACAAGCGGGTTGAACGAAGCCAAACCAGAATTGCCCTGCTTGCTGACGGTGAACGCCGAGTTGTAGGAACCCTTGGCCTTGAAGCTAAGTCCCTTGCTCCATCCCCAGAACTCGAGTTTCTGGTCGAACACAAGGTCCATCTGGATCTTGTTGTTGTTGGTCTGCATGAAGCCATTGCCGAAGTAAGCCATACCCGTACCACCGAGGAACGGGAGGTTCAGCCCATCGGTATAGTCGGTAGTGGTATAGACCATATGTCCGTTGACGATGCCTGGGCTGGAGAATGGGGTGGCATAGTAGATGTTCTTGATCATACCTGCAGAACCCTGGCCCGTGTAAGGCTTGTCGGCATTGTTGACGTTACCTGCCACATTGAACGAGACGGTTGTCGTCTTGGTGGCCTTGAGGTCGAGATTGGCACGATAGTTGAAACGGTTGTACTGATAGCCGTAATCGTAAGGCATGTCAAACTCCTTGAAGAGACCACCCTGATAGTAGTAACCAGCCGACACGAAATACTTCAAATGGTCATTGCCACCCGAAATGTTAATGTTGTGCTGATGCTGCAGGGTGAAATCCTTCATGATGTAGTCGGCCCACTGGGTGCTGGGGAAACGAATGGGGTCGCTACCATCGCGGAACTTCTGGATGATTGCATCCGAGAAAGGATGTGCCAAACCATCATTGTCGCTCATTTGGTTGTAAAACAGAGCATAATCCAAAGCTGAAGCCTGTTCAACCATCTTGGTGGGGCTAAGTGCCGAGAACGAGGTGGAAACACTGATCTTGGCCTTGCCTTCCTGACCACGGCGTGTCGTGATGAGCACGACACCGTTGGCGCCACGCACACCGAATACGGCTGTTGCAGAGGCATCCTTGAGGACAGAGATCGACTCGATTTCATTGGGGTCGATATCGTTCATCGAACGCTCTACACCATCGACTTGGATGAGAGGTGCAGCATCGCCCCATGTACCCTTACCACGTACGAAAATGTCTGCGGCATCGCTACCAGGCTCACCCGAATACTGAACGGTGGTGACACCCGAGAGCTGACCACCGAGCACGTTGTTGACCGAGCCAACGGAGGTGCGAACGAGGTCTTCGCTCTTGACCGAAGCCACGGCACCGGTCATGGTGACCTTCTTCTGAACACCATAGGCCACTACCTCGACCTCGCCAAGCAATTCAGAATTTTCGCTGAGCTGGATGGTCATGCCATCCTTGGCCTTGACGGTCTGGGTCTCGTAACCCACAAAAGAGATTCTCAACTCGGCACCCGGCTTGACGTTCAATGAGAACTTTCCGTCAAAGTCCGTGATGGTGGTGGGCTGTTCGCCGAACTCGTCAATGATCGTACCTTTCACAATGGACTGCTGCGCATAGGCGGCAGTTGGAGCTATCCACAGTTGTGGCAATGGCGAAACGCCCAACATCGCCAACAATGCGATGGTGGGAATCTTGGCTCCTTTTCGGAATTGGTTAAAGTTCATTAGTTGTTATAATTGTGTGTACAAATAAATGTCAATTTGTCTTTTCTTAGGCGCAAAGATAATGTTTTTAATTTTTGATTCCAAAATTTTATTCAAATTTCATTAAAAAATATTTCATTTTCCCCCATTTTAACAAAAAAACGCACGGAATAGCTCTTATTTTATGTAATAAAAATACCCCGAACGACAAAAAACGTTCGGGGCATATAAAGTATAATCGTAGATTATGGACTGTTATCACTTCACCTCCCAAGTGTCGCCTGAAAGGAGCAGTTCGCGCAGCGTGCGGGCCTTCTTCTTGCCCTTCACCTCCTCGATTTGTCCGGCCACGGCCTCATCGTAGGAGATACCCTCGACATTGCGGATTACACCAAGTGCAATTGGCAGTTCGTCGGTGGCGCCGGCATAGCCATAAGGACTGTAGCCCATCATGGCAAGCTTGAGGTGGAAGGTAGGATCGACCATCTTCGCATCATGAACGAGCAGATCCTTTTCGGCGATGCCGTTCTCTCCAATGGTGACCGACTTGATGTTCCAACCGTCGAGTACGAGGCCCTTGTCGCGGTTCTTGCCATAGATCATCGGCTTGCCGTCCTCAAGGAGGATGGTCTTGTCGGCACGTACGGCAGGATCGGTGACGAGCTTATGGATGCCATCAGCGAAGATAACGCAGTTGCAAAGCATCTCTACAACGGATGCACCCTTGTGACCCACTGCTGCTTTCATAGCTGCAATGCTGTTCTTGATGTCTCCATCGATAGCACGTGCGAAGAATGTACCACGTGCTCCGATGCAAAGCTCTGCCGGGCAGAAAGGATCCTCAACGGTGCCCCAAGGTGATGACTTGGTGACAAGACCACGGTCGGAGGTAGGTGAATACTGTCCCTTGGTCAGGCCATAGATCTTATTGTTGAAAAGGATGATGTTGAGGTCGATGTTACGACGCATCGCATGGATGAAGTGGTTGCCACCGATGGCGAGGCAGTCGCCGTCGCCCGTCACATTCCAAACGGTGAGGTCGGGACGTGCAACTTTGAGGCCCGTAGCGATAGCCAGGCCACGACCATGGATGGTGTGCATGCCGTAGGTGTTCATATAGTATGGCATACGGCTTGAACAACCGATACCCGAAATCACTGCGGTCTGACTGGGAGCAATGCCCAGTTCTGCCATTGCACGCTGCATTGAGGCAGCAACAGCATGATCGCCACAACCAGCACAGAATTTCAGCGGCTGGTCCGACTTGAAGTCAGCTTGAGTATATTGTGTCATAGCTTTTTCTTTTTACCCTTTTACAACCTTAACAATAGCTTCTTCGATATCTCGTATCTGGAAGGGCTGACCCTTGACTTCTGTAAACTCCTTAACAGAGATGCCTTCGACCTTCGAACGCAGATAGGCGGCAAACTGGCCGTTGTTGAGCTCGCAGCAGAGGATGTTCTTGTACTTGCGGAGCACCTCGGCGGTGTTCTTTGGAAGTGGAACGATGTACTCGAAGTGAGCCTGTGCCAACTTCATGCCCTGAGCACGCAGATTCTCGACGGCAGCGGAGATGTGACCGCAGGTACCACCCCATCCGATGACGAGGGTGTCGGCATCTGCATCGCCCATGACTTCAAGGTCGGGGATGACATTGGCGATGTAGTCAATCTTGGCCTGACGGTTGCGAACCATCTTCTGGTGAACCTCAGGATTGGTCGAGATGGCGCCATGCTCATCCTTTTCGAGACCACCCAAACGGTGCATAAGGCCCTCAGTGCCAGGGATGGCCTTGAGACGAACGAACGTCTCGGGGTCGCGAGCATAAGGCTCGTAGCTGCCTGCCATATCGGGAGTGGCAATGGCGGCCTTGATGTCGGGAAGGTTCTCAGGATCGGGGATGCGAAGCGATGAAGAACCATTGCCCAGGAATGCATCAGTCAGAAGGATAACGGGCGTATTGTGCTCGAGTGCAATCTTCGAAGCATTGTAGGCGGCATAGAAGCAATCGACTGGCGAAGAGGCTGCCATCACAACGCAAGGAGACTCGCCATTACGTCCGTAGATGCACTGCATAAGGTCAGTCTGCTCGGTTTTGGTTGGAAGACCAGTCGATGGGCCACCGCGCATCACGTCGATGACAACGAGTGGAAGCTCTGCCATCACAGCCAGTCCGATAGCCTCGCTCTTGAGGGCAATGCCAGGACCAGAGGTAGATGTAGCGGCAAGCGCTCCGCCGAAGGCTGCACCAAGAGCAGTACAGATACCCGAAATCTCATCTTCGGCCTGAACAGTGGTTACGCCCAGGAACTTCAGCTTTGAGAGTTCGTGCAGGATATCGGTAGCAGGAGTGATAGGATAAGAGCCCAGGAACAGACGGGTGCCTGCCTTCTCGGCAGCAGCCACAAGACCATAGGCTGTGGCAGCGTTGCCCTTCACGTCGCAATAGATACCAGGTTCGGCCTGACGCGACTCCACACGATAAGTGCTCACGCTGGCATGGGTGTTGGCACCATAGTTGAAGCCATCGGTGATGACCTTGAGGTTGGCCTGAAGGATCTCCGGCTTCTTGGCGAACTTGGAAGTGAGGAACTCCTCGGCCTTCTCCAACGGACGGTTGAAGAGCCAGAATACAAAACCGAGCGCGAAAATATTACGGCAGCGAGCCACCGACTTGGCATCCATACCTGTGTCGGCAAGACTTGCCTTAGTGGATTCGGAAACGGGGACGCCTACCAACTGGTACTTGTCGGCAATGCCCATCTCAGTGAATGGATCGAGCGTTGCAAACTTGGCCTTGGCAAGTTCCGACTGGATGAAAGTGTCCTCATCATAAATCAATACTCCACCCTTCTTGAGGAACTTGACATTCTGCTTCAAGGCAGCAGGATTCATGGCAACGAGCACGTCGCATTGGTCACCAGGAGTATAAACTTTCTTTCCGACATGTACCTGGAACGAAGATACGCCACCCAGCGAACCGCGAGGTGCACGCATTTCAGCAGGATAATCCGGGAAAGTGGAAATCTCATTTCCTAAAATAGCTGCAACCGTTGAGAAAATGGTACCGGCCAGCTGCATACCATCGCCTGAGTCTCCTGAGAAGCGTACCACCACTTCCGAAGCCTCGATGATTTTTGGATTTTCCATATTTTACCTTATTTATCTCAGAATAAACAGTCGAATTAACACAACCTTAAATTTTCAGGGTGCAAAGATAGTGAATGAACGAATAAGTACCAAATATTTTTGCAAAATTCTTCAAAAATATTTAATTTTCGAACAATTTTTCAATAAAAATGACATTTATATAAATTATTTCGTTACATTTCTGCAATAATGTCCTTTAATTTTTCGGCACTATGAACGATGTCAGCCTTGTTTTCGAGATGGGAAGATTCGAAGACAATGTTTGCACGCAGATAGTATGGCTCACGCCACGCCAACTGCTCACGAATGAACTGCAGGATCTCATCATCGCTCTTGCTTGCGAGGAGAGGACGCTTGTTCTTCCCTTGGATAAGCCTTCGCAGCAGCACCTCTTCGGTGGGCTTCAAATAAACCGATATGCCCGCCTTGTTGACGATGTCCATATTGTCGAGGAAACAAGGGGTGCCGCCTCCCAGCGCGATGACGACATTCTCGTAGTCGGCCACCTCTTCGAGCGAACGATGCTCGATCTGCCGGAAGCCCGCCTCTCCCACCTCGGCAAAGATGTCCTTCACCGTCTTGTGGTAGCGTGCCTCGATAAAATTGTCGAGGTCGATAAATTCCAGGTTCATGACCTTAGAGAGCGGACGACCCAGTGTAGTTTTGCCCGCTCCCATATATCCTATCAAGAAGATGCGCTTCATTGATTCTTTGCCTTTTGAAATTAATAAAACGGAGTGCAAAATTACGGTTTTCGGTCGAATACTCCAACTTTTCGCCCCAGAAAATGACAGCAAAAGTTGCTAAAACCGTTCAAATCTCGTTATTTGACTTTCGAAATGACATTTTTAAGGGTCTGTTAACCCATTATTTGGTAAAAAATTACTATATTTGCATCCTAATAGCAACCAATTGTCACACATGGGCACTAATAAATATTATGTAGTATGGAAGGGGTTTGCTCCTGGAGTGTATGACTCGTGGGAGGAAGCCGAAATGCAGGTGTCGGGGTATCCCGATGCATCCTATCGCGCATTCAAGACCATGGAAGCTGCCGTTGAAGCATTCCGAGAGGGTTTCGACAAGGAAAGTCTCATCAAGGAGGTGGCACGCGAGATGGAAAGACTCGAGAAGGAAGGCACCGTCATCGAGTTCGACAAGAAAAAGTCAAGTAAGGCCGACATGCCTAAGGCTGAAGCACCCGCAGAAGCGCCCGCTCCTGCAAAGACAACAACTCCAACCGAGAAGACAACCCCGACCGAGACTACTCCTCCTGTAAAAAAACGCGTCATCGTCCAGCAACCGCCTCCATATCTGGTCGATTCGCTGGCCGTCGATGCTGCATGTGCCGGCAATCCCGGACCGATGGAATACCGTGGTGTCCTTGTTCGCACGGGACAAGAGATTTTCCATGTGGGTCCCATGGAGGGAGGAACCAACAACATCGGCGAATTCCTCGCCATTGTTCATGGCCTCGCCTTGCAGGAAAAGCAGGGCACTCGGCTGCCTATCTATAGCGATTCGGTAAACGCCCAGAAATGGATTCGAATCGGCATCTGCAAGACCCAGCTTGAAGAGAACGAGCAGAACGCCCCGATCTTCGACCTCATCCGTCGTGCCGAGTCATGGCTTCGCACCCATACCTTCCGTCTGCCTATCTACAAATGGGAGACATCGAAATGGGGAGAGATACCGGCCGATTTCGGCCGAAAGAAACATTAGACAGCCAAACCTCCTGGCCAATAAGCGTTTTTTAGCATGAAGATTATCTGCGTAGGCATGAATTATGCCAAACATAACGAGGAACTGAAACACACCTTGACCCAGATACAAGGTGTGAAGGTGGGTATGCCACAATCTCCCGTTGAGCAAGGCGGCATCACCCTTTTCCTCAAACCCGACACCGCTCTCACCCGCCCCGACTGGCCATTCTTCGTACCCGATTGGAGCGAGCAGATAGAATACGAGACTGAACTGGTGGTACGCATCAACCGCCTCGGCAAATCCATTCCCGAGCGTTTTGCCCACCGCTACTACGACGAAATAACACTCGGCATCGACTTCACGGCACGCGACATCCAGCGACAGTTGTCGCAGAAAGGCTTGCCTTGGGAGATTGCCAAGGGTTTCGACGGCGCAGCTTATTGCGGTCAGCAGTGGCTCCGTCTTTCCGAGATGCCGGGAAAGAATGTGCAGGACCTGCATTTCGAGATGCAACTTAACGGAGAGACGCGACAAGTGGGCTGGACGGGTGACATGATTCACACTGTCGATCAGATCATCGCCTACGCCAGCCAATTCTATCTGCTCAAGACCGGCGACCTCATTTTCACCGGTACACCCGCTGGTGTCGGACGTGTCAAAGAAGGCGACCTCATCACGGCTCAACTTGAAGGAATAGACGTGCTGAATTGCAGATGCAAATAAGCAAGTGAAGAGCTGAATTCATTTGCACGCATTCGTACGGGAGTATGCGCGGAGGCTCGTGCGGAGGCTTGCGCGGAGGCTTGTACGGGCGCAGGTACATTGTCTATAGATAAAGAAAAGAAGAGAAGAGAAGAGAATAATATGCGCGTGAGAGGCTTTTGATTTTATTCATCATTTTCCCTTTCTCCCAAATTCCGATTTCCCTGACGATTGATTTTTTGAGAAAAATACTATTTTAGGCAATAAAATGAAGAAATTCGCGTTATTGTTTCAGTTAAAAGCGCGACTATGAGAATAAAATATATTCTGATGGCATCCTTGATGATGCTTTGCATACTGAACGTGCAGGCTGTCTCGACAGGTCTGCACACCTTTACTGCATCGTCAAAGCTTGCAACAGGAACATGGCAGAAAATTTCGCTCGACGGAACCGAGGACGGCATCTACCAGATTACCTACGACCAGCTTACCAAGATGGGATTCTCCAACCCTGAACAGGTAGGTGTATACGGTTTTGGTGGCCATCCTCTCCACGAGGCTGTAAATTCAATCATAGTCGATGATCTCCCCGAGGTTGCCACCTATCACGATACTGCCAACCGCAGAATCCTCTTCTATGGTCAAGGCACCCTTCGATGGGACTACAACACGACACGCGGTTTCATTCAGCGCTGGAACACCTACGACACCAAAGCCTACTATTTCCTCCACCAAAAGACCGACGAAGCACCTATCCCTATGGAGGAACTGGCCGCCGAACTCGGGTCTTCTTCTACGACGGTTTCACAATATGATGTGCATTGGGTCCACGAAAACAATCTCATCAATTTGGGGCAGACAGGTCGTGAGAAGTACGGCGAATCGTTCATCACCAACCGTGTCCAGACCTTCGACTTCGAAAGTGTCGACCCCGGTACGCTGCGCGTCACTGCCAACTTCATCGTCGATGCCATCGAAAGTTCCACCTATTCCGTAGCTGTCAACGGCAATTTGCTTGGCACGAACACCATCGTTCGTAAAACCAACGACTATGCCTTTGCTAACGAGAATACATTGGACAAGAATCTGGTTATTGATAATTCTACAGGACTTAGTATCTCCGTCACCTACAATCCCCCTGCAGGTTCTACTCCATCGATTGCACGACTCAACTACATTCGTATCCAAGGCAAACGAAACTTCTTCAAGCCCAACGATTTCGAGCTGTTTCGCACACAAAATGCCTATAGCAATCTCGTGCGCTATGAACTCGGCAATGCTATCGACGGTGACATCCAGCTTTGGGATGTAACCCATCCATGCAACGTGAAACGCCAGCTTGTATCGAGCAGCAACAGTTTCACGCCCGACAAAGCAGGCATTCGCGAATATGCCCTGGTCAATGTGAACGCCACCAGCTTCAAGGGCGTTGTCAACGAAGGCACCGTCAGCAATCAGAACCTCCACGCCCTGCCCATGACCAATATGGTCATCGTCGTGGCTCCTGTCTACCTTAGCCAAGCTGAGCAACTTGCCGAGTATCGCCGCGAAAAAGACGGATTGCACGTCACCGTCGTTACCCCCGATGCCATCTACAACGAGTTCTCTTCGGGCAAGCAGGATGTCACGGCCATACGTCTGCTGATGAAGATGTTCTACGATCGTTGGCATGGTTCGGCCAACAGCGGGCTCGACAGCCTCGCCGACAACACGCGTCGCGAACCGCTCTACCTCCTTCTCTGGGGCGATGGGTACTACGACAACCAGGCCATCGACCGCAACTACTACTTGCCCAGTTACGAGACCGAAGCTTCGCTTGTCGAAACATCTTCGTGCGTCTGTGACGATTATTTCGGATTCCTCGACGATGGCGAAGGTGGCACGATGGACAACAACCAGCGCTACACCATCTCACGTGATGCGCTCGACATCGGCATCGGCCGACTTCCGGTAAGTTCGATAGAGATGTCGAACAATATGCTTGCCAAGATTGTCAACTACGGCAACAATGCCTACCTTGGCACATGGAAGAACCGTCTTTGCTTCCTCAGCGACGACGACAAGGCGGGCGACTCCTTCAACTGCCACGTGAAGCACAACGACCAACTGGTCAACACCTTGCAGAAGGCCAATCACAACGAATTCGTCTTCCAAAAGATCTATTTGCCTGCCTACAAGCAGACCGAAAGTGCTTCAGGCACGGACTACCCCGATGCGAAAAAGGAATTCAACGAAACGTTGAAGCAAGGTGTGCTCATGGTGAATTATGCCGGACACGGCAACACCACAGCCATCACCAACGAGAACATGATGACTGCAGCTGCCGCCCAGGAACTCAACAACAAGCATCTGCCCGTGTGGGTCACTGCTTCGTGCGACGTCTCGCGTTGGGACGAGGATGGCATCTCGATGGGCGAATGTCTGCTCCTCAATCCCAATGGTGGCGCCATCGCCATGCTTTCGACAGTGCGCGTAGTCTATGCCCAGCAGAACCTCCTGCTCAACACCGCCATCATCGACAACATCTTCAATCGTTTCAGCGATGGCACTCGCTATCGACTGGGCGACATCATCAAAGCTGCAAAGATCGAGCTTGGCTCCGATTACAACAAACTAAACTTCTGCCTCCTTGGCGACCCGTCATTGACCCTCGCCTATCCCGAGCAACAGATCAAGATCACTCACATCAATGGCAAGCCTACCGATGGCGCAAGCGATGTGTTCCAGCTAAAGACTTTGAACAATGTCACCGTCCGCGGACACGTTTTGAAGACCGGCAGCGAGACAGAAGTCGATTCCACCTTCAACGGCCTGCTCTACCCCACCTTCTACGATGCCCTCGACACGCTCACCGCCGACAAGGGTTACGTACAGGATGAAGCACCCGTCTATAGTTTCACTACACGTACGAAGAAAGCTTTCTCGGGACGCAGTGAGATTACCAACGGACAGTTCGAATTCTCGTTCACCGTTCCCATCGACATCAGTTATAGCGAGAATCTCGGTTTGGCCAACTTCTATGCAGCCAGCGAGAACAGCGACGAGGCATCGGGCTTCTACGACAACTATCATCTCGTCAGCGCCGACGATTATGTCATCACAGACACCGAAGGACCAATCATCAAGCAACTATTCCTCAACGACAACACCTGGACCGATGGCAGCGTAGTCAATTCGACGCCCTATTTCTTCGCCGAAGTACAGGACGACGGCGGATTCAATGCTACAGGCAATACCGTAGGACATGACATCGTGCTCACCATCCGCTGCACCAGCAACATGCTGCTGGCAAGCGAACAGCACACGCTCAACAACTACTTCACCACCTACACCAACGACCCAACCACGGGCAACGTCCAGTACAGCATCCCTGCCCTCGAGGACGGCACCTACGAAGCTACTTTCCGAGTCTGGGACGTCTATAACAATCCGACCACCAGGAAGTTTACGTTCACTGTGCTTAACGAAACTCCTCCCGAGGCCGTCGTAGTCCAGGCATATCCCTGTCCCGCCAAGACGGGCGACACGGTCACCTTCCGCGTGCTCCACAACCGCCCCGAATCGGCGCAAAGCATCACCCTACAGGTTTATACCCAAACAGGCTACAAAGTATATGAGACTACCGCGTCATCGAGTTCTGCCAGCAAGGTTTACGCATTCAGCATGGACAATCCGACGATGCTCAACAATGCCATCAACGCCGACGAGACTTCGAACTTCATGGGCGCAGCAGCCATCGAATGGAGTTCACCCAACCTCCGCCCGGGATTCTATCTCTACCGCGTCTTCCTATCGAGCGACGGCAGTACCGAAATCTCGAAAAGCAAGCTCCTGATGGTTAATCCATAAATTTTACTCCCCTTTTACTACAACAATAAATGAA
>CACXTQ010000085.1:0-9417 GCA_902770595.1 uncultured Bacteroidales bacterium
TGAAGACTTAAAAACAAGGCGGTTATAGCACAAGGGCTCCACCTCTTACCATTCCGAACAGAGAAGTTAAACCTTGTAACGCCGATGGTACTGCGAAAGTGGGAGAGTAGGAAGCCGCCACCTTACATGAGACTCGAGTTGCTATAGCTCGGGTCTCTTTTTTTGTATTTATTTTGTTAATCTACCTTATATTCTAGTATGGAAAAGCGTCAATCTGCATACAGATTTCCGCCAATATGAAAAATAACATTGTTGGAATTGCCTTTATTAATAAAATAATGTGTATCTTTGTTGCGGATTTATTATAAGACACAACATGAATAGAGCTATCATCTTTTTTCTTTCAGCCCTTTTTGCTGCATCCTCCTGGGCGCAGATGGGTCGTCGTTTTCCTTCAGAGCGTAAAGTGATCAATGATCCTAAAACTGGAGTGGAATTGATATTCCTTACTTCCAAGAGTGGTACTGGCGACTCCAAGATCTATCAAACCCACAATCAGTGGACTTCGGATGGCAAGTGGGTTATTTTCCGTTCGAATCGTGTAGAGGGCGAGGCCATGGCTGTCAATGAAGAGACAGGTGACATCATACAAGTGACTGAAGGAGGTTTCACGGGCATGCTCTGTGTGGCCCGTAAGTCGATGAACCTTTATCACATGCGCGAAGTAAAGGATAAGGAGGGAAAGCGCACCGGTATGGAGGTGGTCGAGGTGAACCTTGAGAAACTCTTTGCCGACAGTGAGGCTGGCAAGTTGCAGAAGAAGAAAGAATACGAGCGCATCTGCGGCATAATCCCTATAGAGATGTGCAGTGAAGGAGACATGGCATTGGACGGCAGCGAGACGTTTGTCTATTTCCGTCTCGACAAGGAGTTTGCCCGTAAGTATCCCATAGCTGAGCAGATTGCCCCCAACTTTGGTCCACGTCACATGGGAGCAGGTCCTGGAGGCATTGGCAAGATGGACCTAACGACGGGCAAGGCCGAGCCTGTGGTAGCTGTTCATTTCAAGGTAGGTCATATCCAAGGCAATCCCTGGCATCCTGGAGAGGTTATCTTCTGTTGGGAAACTGGCGGCAAAGCGCCGCAACGCACATGGATGTGTAATGCCGACGGCACAGGACTGCGTCCCATCTATCGGGAAACGGAGCATGACTGGGTGACTCATGAGGCTGTTATTAGCGAAGACGAACTTGTGATAGCCATCATCGGCCATCGTCCCATCAACAAGGGTGAAAAGAAGACGATTGATGGTCTGGAGTCCTTTGCCACATCTGATGACTGGGGGCCTTCAGGCACCAAGGAATATGCCACGGGCATTGCTGTGGTGAATATGCGTACACGCGAACTGATGCTCGAAGGTCAGGTTCCAGGTGATAACTTCTGGCATGTGGCTGGTTCACAGGATGGACATTGGGTGGCTGGCGATGACTTTGCTCGTGAGCTGTGGCTCATCGATCGCCATACGGGAGAACGTATTCTGCTCAGCGCAGGACATAAGACAACGGCTCGCGACCATGTTCACCCGACATTCAAGCCCGATGGCACAGAGATCGAAATACAGTCGGCCATGCTTTCCGAAGATGGTCGTTCGATGAACATCTGCATCGTTCGTCTTCCTCAGCATCTAATAGACCGTTATAAATAAGATTCAGTCCTTTCTCATTCCATTCTTTGTAAGAAGGCGCAGTACCTATCGTAGGGTGCAGCGCCTTCGGTTTTTTTGTGAAAAATGTTGAATAAAATGTAAAAAATGATTCAAACACTTCGAGAAACAACAAATATTATACGAAATGAACAATTTTTTTCGGTAATATGAAAAATAATAAGTATCTTTGCAGCGTAAAGAAATAACCAAACAGTAAAACACAATGTCTATCTGGATTGTCCTTAAGCTTCTCGGTTCATTGGCCCTGCTTATGTTCGGTATGAAGACCATGAGCGATGCCCTGCAGAAGATGGCGGGTCCACAACTGCGCCATGTTTTGGGAGCCATGACCACCAACCGATTTACGGGAATGTTGACGGGTATGGTTGTTACAGCCTCCGTCCAGTCATCAACAGCAACGACCGTCATGACGGTATCGTTCGTTAACGCTGGTTTGCTCACCTTGGCTCAGGCCATCTCGGTCATTATGGGTGCCAACATCGGTACCACGTTGACCGCCTGGATTATGTCGGCGGGTATGTCATTCGACATCACGTCGGTTGTTTATCCGGCTTTCTTCCTCGGAATCATCCTTATTTACCAGAAACGCTATCGCTATTTTGGCGACTTCCTCTTCGGTTTGTCGTTCCTGCTCCTGGGCTTGGGTACCCTTCGTGCTACGGGCACCGAGATGAACTTGGGAGAGAATGAGGCACTGCTGAACTTCTTCTCGTCGTTCGATCCGACATCGTTCCTCACCACCATCGTCTTCCTGCTGTTGGGCGGTATTTTGACTTTCTGCGTACAGTCGAGTGCTGCTGTAATGGCCATCACGATGATCCTCTGCTCGAGTGGCGCACTGCCCATCTATCAGGGTATTGCACTGGTGCTGGGTGAGAACATCGGTACTACAATCACTTCGAACCTTGCAGCCCTTTCGGCCAACACCCAGGCACGTCGTGCAGCCTTCGCACACATGTTCTTCAATGTGTTTGGCGTAATCTGGATTCTCTTCGTATTCCGTCCTTTCATCAACATGGTTTGCGGTTGGGTAGGTTACGACGTGAACATGAACAAGGAGGCTGTTGATGCCGCTACGTTCATGGCCAATGCTGCTAAGCTGAGCTTTGTGCTTGCTGCCTTCCACACCACCTTCAACGTAACCAACACGTTCATCCTCATCTGGTTCATCAAGCAGATCGAGAAGTTCGTTTGCTGGGTTATCAAGCCGAAGCGTGTCGACGAGGAAGAGGACTTCCGCCTGCACTTCATTACTGCCGGCTTCATGCGCACTCCCGAACTTTCGGTACTCGAGGCCCAGAAGGAGATCTCTTCGTTTGCAGAACGTATGCAGCGTATGTTCGGCATGGTGAAGGAACTGCTATACCTGTCATCGAGTGCACTGAACGCCGACAAGAACCGCGAGACCAACTTGAACAAACTATATTCGCGTATCGAGAAATACGAGAGCATCAGCGACAACATGGAACTGGAAATTGGCCAGTACCTCGAGCAGGTGAGCGATGCACACCTTAGCGACGATACCAAGGGCAAGATTCGTGCAATGCTTCGCGAAGTGAGCGAGTTGGAGAGTATCGGTGACTCGTGCTACAACCTGGCACGCACCATCAACCGCAAGTTCGTCAATAAGCAGGAGCACTTCACCGATAAGCAGTACGAGCGTCTTTATCAGATGATTGCCCTCACCAACCAAGCCCTCACCAACATGAATATGCTGATGGCTGGCCGTAAGGAGGACTACGACATCAACCTGACGTTCAATCTGGAGAACGAAATCAACAACTTCCGCAACCAGTTGAAGGCACAGAACATCAGCGACGTGAACAACCACGAGTACACTTATGCCGAAGGTACGACCTACATCGACCTCGTGAACGAGTGCGAGAAACTCGCCGACTATGTGGTAAATGTTGTCGAGGCCCGTATGGGTGTTCGTCAGCGCGATTTGTAATACACGTCAATTTTACATTGAACAAATAATTAGGGTGTGCCCATTTGAGCACACCCTTTTATATATATTAAGGTATTCAGGTATTAGTTGTCATTACAAAATGTTCATCAAAGCCATACCGTAGGAACGATTCTCACAGAGCATCCGCAGGAACTCTTTGGTAGCTCGTTTCATGTAACTGTTCTTGAGCACATGGAATGAGCCTTCCATATCGGTGTTTTCACAATCGATAGGGACAGCTTTCAACCCTGTTCGGCCTGCCAAAGCGGCTTGACTGAGCACTGTGACCAGACTGGTTGATGCGTGTACAAGCGAAATCAGTACGTTCACCTCATTGATTTCGAGCCTGATGTCGAAATTATATGTTGTACCTTCGGTAATACGGTCGAAAGCCTTGCGTGCCTGAAAGCCCGATGCCGGCATGGCTAACGGGAATCGTTCAAGATCCTGCAGTTTCACCTTCGACAATCCAGCCAATGGATGGTTTTCACTGACAATGACGGCGAGCTTGTTGTCGAAAAGGATGTGCGAACTGATGTCGGGATAGACGACCAAAGGATTGTAACTCAGTACCACGTCAAGACGTTCTTCCTGCAGCATCTTGAGCAGAGTCTCCATCGAGTGGCAAGAAATCTTAAGTTTGATGCCTGGGTATTGCTTCATGAACTGCATCACGGTCTCCTTGAGCAGTGGCAGAAACGAATAGGTAGAACCCAATACCAGTTCGCCAGTTTCCAGTCCTTTCACATCACGGATACTGTCGATACAGGCATTGGCAGCCGAAATGGCGTGTTCGGCACGTGGAAGGAAGGCCAATCCGACATCCGATAACTTTACGTGATGAGAGTCGCGGATAAGCAGCTCAACTCCCAACTCGCCCTCCAGTAAGCGTATCTGTTGTGACAAATTGCTTTGGGTGATGTTGAGTTGCCGGGCGGCTTCGCTGAAATTCTTGAGTTCAGCAACCTTTGCGAAATAACGCAATTGTCTTAATTCCATTAAGTTGAGTTTTTAAGGCATAAAAATCTGTGCAAAGATACTAATTATTTGTAAACAATCCAAGTGATAGCTATAATTTTTTATTATAGCAAAAATCGGTTTCCCTAAATTTAGAAATACTGATAATGATTATCGGAACAAACAATCAATGTTTCTTTTTCAACTTGCAGAAAAGCCGTAACTTTGCAGCGTCAAAAAAGAAAAATACCGATCATCAGATTCTTGGATGAAGGTAGAACAACAAACAATAACAATAAATAAAAATTATAATATTATGGTATTAGTATTTTTTAGCGTAGTGCTTCTGTTTTCGTTGACGTTGAATGCAATATATAAAATAAAGGAATACAAGAGTGACGAAAAGACTGTATGGGAAGATGGCGACAGCGTCTGCATCAAAGAGCAGGATGACCAGTTCAACATCAGTTTCATGCAGCGCATTGCATAAATAGAATTTCAGTCATTAACCACAATAAAAACTGCACGCGTATGTCAAATTTCAACAAACTGGATATGGCTAAGGAAGTGGCCAAGCATCCTCAGATTGTATTGAAGAACCATTTCTTCGGCCTGTTTAGCAACACAGTCTATGCTCCGACATCGAGCGAGGTGGAGAGTTATTCGAACTACTACGAGGACAAGGAAGCGTTTCTTTTCAGAAACCTGATTGATGCATCTGCATCAGACCTCGAGCAGAATCTGAAGCCCTTGGAGGATGTCGAGACAAAAGAAGATGGAAAGTACCGTCTGGATCTTTGCGTCTCACACGATGGTCAGTTCATTGCCATGCAGCTTAATGAAGTGGTCAATGACGTTGCAAAACATCTCACTCCTGTTCGCTATTTCATAGGCGAAGAAGCACAGAAAGTGGACCAAATCTTTTGAATAATAATAAATTAGAAAGAAGGTAATAAATCAGAAATGTGAGTCATCTGGGATAGATGACTCACATTGTTTATTATATTTATCTGGCGTTAACTCCGCGCGGGAGCGCTAACTCCTGTTTACTTCAAATGCTTATCTGCGGCCTGGGATGATAACTCGTTCGCCTAACTCTTTGTCGAAGGATTTTTTTATTTTGATTTTTTCGGCGAGTTGTTGCATGAGTTCGTTGCACTTGGAAAGGTCGGCAGTGACGCGCAGTTCCTGGGTAAGGGCATCGATCTGCTGTTCGAGGATGCAGTTCTTCAGTTCGAGGATAGAGCGAGGGACGAGGATGTCGATGCGTTCGATGTTTTGGGCGATGCCGAGGGCATCGTAACGGTCCTGCAAGAGGTTGATGGTTGTCTGCTGCACCTCGGGATCGTCGAAACGATTGCTGAAGAACTTGACACTATTCCAAGCGACGCTTGGGTCAGCCGATGCATCGAGCGCCAAGTTGTACATGCGTGCATAAAGTGGATGCTGGAAGGTCAGTTCATCGACATTGAGTTCGTTGTAGATGAAGTCGATGACGCGGATATCGACATTCTCCTCCTTCTTTTCGTCATTGTTGAAATAGGAGAACGTAAACGTTTCGCCACCATGACGGACGATGTGCTTGATGATGTTGCGCTCGAAGCGATCGGTAAGACGGGAGGGATAGGCTGTGGTCTGTGTCGCTGGAGCTGGTTCGGGAGTTGAATTTCCGGAGTTGTCGGAGTTTTCAGCAGGTTCCGGGTAATCAGAAGAATCCTTTGTTACTCCCAATTCTTCGCGTTCGCGGGCAGCTTGCTCGCGTCTCATCTCGATTTCCATCTTGCGCACCTCGGCTTGGTAGTTGTTCTGCTTGGCCTGGTTGACGTAGCGCATAGTCTGGCGTTCGCTGAGATTGAGACTTTGTGCCACCCTTCCGACAAGGATTGAACTGGTGATGGGGTCGGCGATGAGGGCAACACTGTTGCACACGCTTTGCGCCACCTTTGCCATAGCGTAGGGATCGTAGGGATTAACGTCCTTGAGCAGCGTACGGGTCTTGAACGAGATGAAATCCTGCATATTGGCCTTGAAGTAGTTGGCGACCTCTTCGCTCGAATGTTTGCGACAGAACGAGTCGGGGTCTTCGCCTTCGGGCAAAGTAATAATGCTGACGTTCATACCTTCGAGGAGGAGCAAGTCGATGCTCTTGATGGCGGCAGTGATGCCTGCATTGTCGGCATCGAACATAAGAGCACAGTTGCGGGTGAATCGCTTAATGATGCGAATGTGCTCGGAGGTCAAGGCGGTACCAGAAGCTGCTATGACATTCTGGAAGCCAGCCTGCGACATGCTGAGCACATCTACATTACCTTCGACTACGTAGCAGAGGTCCTGCTTTGCCATTTCGTTCTTGGCTTCGAACAAGCCGTAGGGTAGGTCGGACTTGTGATAGATAGCCGATTCGGGTGAATTGACGTACTTCTTGAAAGCATGATCGACACGCTGGAGGATACGTCCTCCGAAAGCGATGCACTTGCCCGATAGAGAATGATGGGGGAAGATAACGCGACCAGCAAACCGGCATACGGGTGTCTTCTTGGGGTCGTCGCCGTAGCAGAGGCCTACGCCTGTGCCATCGAGCAGGTATTCACGCTTATGGCCGCGTTGCAAGGCTCGAGTGGCCAAGTTGTACTTGTCTTCAAGCGCGTAGCCAAGGTGATAGCGATGGATGGTGGCATCCTGAATGCCTCGTTCGCGGAAGTAGGCCAGTCCGATGTTTCGTCCCTCGGGAGTATTGAAGAGGTCGTCCTCGAAGCACTTTTGGGCAAATTCATTAAGGTTGAACATCCCCTCACGATCGGTCTGCTGTTGACGCTCCTCATCGTTCATCTTCTTTTCCTCGACCTCGATGCCATACTTCTTGCCAAGCCAGCGAATGGCTTCGTAGAAGGTCATCTGCTCCTTTTTCATCAGGAAGGTGACTGGCGAACCGCCTTCGCCGCAGGAGAAGCATTTGCAGATGTTCTTGGCAGGCGAAACGTTGAATGATGGCGACTTGTCGGGATGGAAAGGACACAAACCGATATAGTTGACTCCGCGGCGCCGTAGTGTCACGAAGTCGGAGACAACATCGACGATTTGAGCAGCGTCGATAACTTTGTCTATGGTTTGTTGATCAATCATTTCGTTTTGAGTCGAACCGTGAGGTCAATGAAGTCCTGTACGGAGAGTTGTTCTGCACGTTGGTCGAAGAGTGGATCCTGCAGGATGGCGGCAAAGTTATCGGGTTGCCATTCCTGCACGAGGCTGCGCAGGCAGTTGCGAAGCGTTTTGCGACGGGTTCCAAAGGCGTTCTTGACGAGGGTGCGGAAGTCGCGTTCGTCGCAAGGTAGTTGGCAGACATTGTTGCGCGTCATGCGAATGACAGCACTTTGCACCTTCGGAGGTGGATTGAACACTCCAGGAGGAACAGTGAAGCAGTATTCGATGTCGTACCACACCTGGATGAGTACCGAGAGCACACCATATGTCTTTGAGCCAGGCTTGGCGGCAAGACGTTCGGCCACCTCCTTCTGAATCATGCCCGAACATAGAGGTATCAGGTCGCGATAATCAACGACGCGGAAGAAGATCTGCGAAGATATGTTGTAGGGGTAGTTGCCGATGAGTGCAAAAGGCTGGCCTCCAAAGACTTCGGGACCATCGAGCGGCAATTTGAGGAAGTCGGCTTCGATGATACGCTTGTCGAGCGAACTGGGATAATGCAACCGCAAGTAGGATACCGATTCGCCATCGAGTTCGACGACTTTCAGGTTGCAACCCTTCTGAATAAGAAACTGCGTGAGAACACCCATACCGGGGCCTACTTCAAGCACAGGCAGCTGGCTGTGGGTGTCCAACGTGTCGGCGATGCGCTGGGCTATGGACAGGTCGGTGAGGAAGTGCTGGCCCAAGTTTTTCTTGGCACGCACCTTGTCATCGAATGACATGGGGCGCACCTGGTCGGAACGTTGGGCACGGTCGGTGTAGCGTCGATTCTTATTCATTGTTGTTTTTTTCGGAGTGATCGGAATACTCGGAGTATTCTGAATATTCGGAGTACTCAGAGTACTCGGAATTCTGGAATAAGGCCTAAGCCTGGTTCGGTCTGTAAAGTAACACGGCCGTCGATGACCTGCATGCCACCACGGAACGGATCATTGGAGATGAGTAGATTTCCGTCGAGATCGAGATAATCGGCGCAAGGGGCCAGTTGGGCGGCTGCGGTGACGGCACACGTCGTTTCGGTCATGCAGCCAAGCATCACCTGCATGCCCTGCATACGCGCCAACTGCACCATAAGACGGGCAGGGGCAAGGCCACCGCACTTCATCAGCTTGATGTTGATGCCATGACAGCAACCCTTGAGGAGGACAACATCATCGGGCCCTTGAACACTCTCGTCGAGAATGATGGGAAGTGGTGAGCGCTCGGTGAGCCAGCGCAAGCCTTCCAGATTGTGTTTCGGCAATGGTTGCTCGACCATGATGACACCTTGCGTCTGTAGCCATTCAATCTGACGTAGCGCCTCTTCGGCCGAGGTCCATCCTTGGTTGGCATCGACGGTGAGCGGCAGGTCAGAAACCTCGCGAATGGACTTGATGAGTTCTCGGTCGCCTTCTACACCCACCTTGACCTTCAGTCGGCCAAAACGTCCCTCCACTTCGCGTACCTTCTGCTTGACAACCTCGGGGGTGTCAATACCGATGGTGTAGGTGGTATAGGTGCAACGTTCGGGCGAAAGGCCAAAAAGGCGCCATAGAGGCTGGCAGAGCATTTTTCCCACAAGGTCGTGACGAGCGATGTCGATAGCAGCCTTGGCAGCGAAGTTGTGGGCACCAGGTTCGTCATCGTCGAGGTGCAT
>CACXTQ010000086.1:0-9374 GCA_902770595.1 uncultured Bacteroidales bacterium
CTACATGCTGCCCGCCTACGAGGTGACCGTCACCGTAACAGTCGAACACGAAGGAAGGACGTTCGTCTATAGCCGCACCTACCTGCCCGAATACGTGACGTGCAGAGCACACGAGCTGGAGAAGGTGTACAACAACGCCAAGGCAGCCGACAAGACCCACTTCACAGCCATGTACGACAGCCAGGTGGCTCGCATCCAGAGCATCCGCGCATGGATTGCACGCACTCCGATTAGCGACAACTCCATATTTCTTTATTGGTACGACGGCGATGAAGGTTATACCGACGAAGAAGAATGTGGCTACGCCCTTATCGATGGGGATCCCTCAACGTTCTGGTGGAGTTCAAGGGATTCAAGAACTCTCCATGACGGAGAAACTTATGAAGATTATAGTCCTTCTGTAGTTGGTTCCCACACTGTTTCATGGGTGGAATTCCACACCTTCTTCAACAATGCTCCGAAGAGCTTCACCATCACCTGCGGCAAAAAGAATAATATACCCAAGTTTTTCCAGCTCATTGCCAAGAAGGACAAGAATGACAAGTGGGAGACTATCTATTATGGTCGCATCAACGACAAATTAGAATCGAAGACAGGTGCAACGCTGACACTCGACATCCAGAAGCCTGGCGTTTACAAGTATTACCGCATCGAGTGCTCTGGCAACCCGATTGGCTACAGCCTCGCCGAGTTCAAGCTCAACTACGAATAATCCCCTCACCCTTACAAATGAAAAGCGAGCCGAAAGGCCCGCTTTTCTTTTAATTCAAATTAAGATTACTTAATCACAACCTTGCGGCCACGGTTGATGTAGATGCCGGGAGTGACGGGACGGGTGGAGAGGCGACGGCCATCGAGAGTAAGGAAGAGGTTCGAGGGGTTTGAGAGGTTTGAGAGGTTTGAAGGGGTTGTGATCTCCTGGATACCGGTCTCTTCATCTCCGAAGTTGAGCTGGAAGGCCTTGGCGTGCTGACCGGATGGGAGGGTCAGCTGGAAGTATGCGCGGAAGGAGTTGATGGTGAACGAGGTCATGTCCTCTCCCAAAGGATAGTAGAGCAGGTTGTCGGCGCCGAGGTAAAGATTGGTCTTGTCTTCGGTAAAGATGTCGATGGGCGAGAAGGTGCCCACGAAATCGACGTAGTTGGTCTCGACGGGAGTGGTCGCATTGCTGATGGTCACGTCTGTGAAGATTGGATCTTCGATTGTCTCACTGGTATTCGCCCACTTGATGATATAGGGCTTGCCTGCCTCGATGGCGGTCACGGTGCCTTCTCCTTCGGCGGGTGTGAAGTTGAGCGTGAGCGTGCCTGTTGTCTCGTCGAACATGGATTCGCTAAGTGTACGTAGTTCGGAGAACCCGGCGAGGGGTGATGCTGCCAACTGTTCAGCTGTGAGGCCGAAGGGCAGACAGAGGGTGTTCCAGTCTCCATCCTTGTAGAGTGTGCGACCGACAAGGCCTACTCGTGGCATATCGGTAGTGTTCTCGATGAGGGTGGTGTTGTCGGCGTTGTCCTTGAGTGCGTAGGTGAAGTAGCCGGTTGACGGGGTAGCGTAGGTAATGTCATTGGCATTATTTTGATCATATTGGGGAAGGTTCCTACTACGCGAGAACATATATTCCGATCTAAAAATTATACTTCGTAGAATGCTGCTCCAGTCGTCATTGCAAAAGATATACCTCAGGGATTCACAATCGGAGAACATATGCTTTGTATCGATGACGTTTGCGGTGTTGAAATTCGAGACATCGAGTTGCTGCAAGCTTGAACAACCGCCAAACATATACAACATATCGTCGACGTTTGCAGTGTTGAAACTCGTGAGATTGAGTTGCTGCAAATTTGAACAATCGGTGAACATATACCTCATAGTGGTGACGCTTGCGGTGTTGAAATTCGAGAGATCGAGTTGCTCCAAGCTTGAACATTCGTAGAACATTCCAAGCATTTTGGTGACGTTTGCGGTGTTGAAATTCGAGAGATCGAGTTGCTGCAACTTTGAACAACCATCGAACATTGTGCTCATATCGGTGACGCTTGCGGTGTTGAAATTCGAGAGATCGAGTTGCTCCAACCTTGAACAATCGCCGAACATATCGGACATATCGGTGACGCTTGCGGTGTTGAAATTCGAGAGATTGAGTTGCTGCAAACTTGAACAATCGCCGAACATACCAGACATATTGGTGACGCTTGCGGTGTTGAAGGACGAGATGTTAAGGCTTGTCAGTGCAGAGCAGTCAAAGAACATTAATGACATGTCTGTGACTTGATCCGTAATGAAACTAGAGAGGTCGAGGGCCGTCAAGCTTCTGCAACTGTAGAACATGCCTGACATGGTTTTGACATTACTCGTATTGAAGTTCGTGAAATCAATGTCTGTCAAGGCTGTACATGTTGCAAACATGGTAAAGGCAGATTCGAGCCTATAATCGCTGAAAGAAGCATCGAATGCAACTGACTTAATGGCGGTATTTCCAATTAGTTTACCATATCCATCACCATCATCAAAATTGGCCCACTCTGGAACATTCCAATCGTCTTGCTCACCGGAATTCCATGGGATATCATAGACGGTACCAGAAGAAGGCTTGTTGGTGTCATAATAGAACTTGAGCAGGCCTTCGGCATCGAGCACGGCATAGGCTTCACGATTGTCTTCTTTCGCAAATGCTCCCTGGCAAAGACAGAACAGGGTGGAGAGGAGAAGCAGGAGCCTTGAATTTCTCATTGAAAGACAAGATGAAAGGAACTCACTCATCGTGGGTCGGGGGGACAGTTGATTGAACATAATTAAGACTAAAATTAGAAAGATTATTTATGAAATTATTGAATTGTCGCAGTTAGGTCCAAATATTTGGCTGCAAAGAAACGGATATTTAGCTTGGTGAATCGGAATGCAGAATATTTGACACTGCATATAGGGGGATAATCTGGATGTGACGTGGGGCGTTGTTGTCTTGTTTGTCCTCGTTCTCCAACAAGGCAAAGTTTTCAAGAGAACATCGGATGCCTCGATTCAAATGTTTTTGGCGCATAAACAAAAACAGGCTCTTCATCTTGCCGCTGATGCCAGATTTGCACTCAATGGGCAGCACCTTCATGTCACGGGCTATGATATAGTCCACTTCCGAGCGAGTGCCTTCGTCTGTGTTTTCCCAATAATAGAGGTCATGCTGTGAACGAGGGTTGTTGTATTTCACCAATTCCCACCCTAATACCATTTCTGTCAATCCACCCTTATTCACCAGGTCTTCGGCCGAACCTGCCAATATCAATTCGGACAACTGACGTGCACTGCCCAGATCCATATCGAGGATGCGCAGCATCAGTCCGCTGTCGAGGTAGATATATTTTCGAAACTTGTCGTTGGTTTCGGCTCCGAGTGGCAACCCGTTGGCTGCGGTGTGACTAACGCGTTTGATGACACCGGCGTCACACAGCAGTCGCAAGGCTTTCTTCACTTCCTCTGATCGGTATGAACCTTCTACCTTGCTATACATGAACTTGTTTCCGACCTGCAGGATGATGCTTTGTAGTGTGTTGCGAAGTAAGGCCGGATCAACTTTCCTGGCATATTTGGCAAAGTCATCATAGTATGACAATTGGATGTCGTCCAGTTCAGTTTGGCATTGACGATAATCGTGCGTTTTCACCCATGCAGCGACACTGGCTGGCATGCCTCCCACCATAAGGAATGTGCGAAAATGCTGGACGAGATCGTTGTGTAGTGCTGTGAGAAGTGGCTCTCCATCTTTTGCCTCCATTTTTGCCTTCACCCATGAGGACTTTCCTTCTGCAGCAAGAAATTCGTCGAATGAGAAGGGATAGACAAACAATGACCGTATTCTTCCAACGCCAAACGAAGGCAGTTCCTGCAGCGTGAATTCCAATAGGGAGCCTGCTGCTATCACATGAAGACCGGGATAATCTTCTTTGAAAGACCAGAGGCTTCTGATGGCATCGGGGGAATCTTGTATCTCGTCGAAAAATAGCAATGTCTTGCCTGGTTCTACAGGCTTGCTGTAAAGCATGCTTAATCTGTCGGCAAGGGCATGCACATCATGAACCTTCTCGAACACTTCCTTCATCTCGGGCCGCTTTTCGAAGTTCACCTCGATGAAATAGTCGAAGGTTTCTCCCAAATGCTCTACTGCCCAGGATTTTCCTACCTGACGTGCTCCTCGGAGTAGCAATGGCTTGAGACTGCTGCTCTGCTTCCATTCCAGCAGAAGGGTATCTATCGTTCTTTCTAAATACATATTTTCGACGTTTTATGCTATGATTCTGCGGGCAAAGATAATGCAATATGATGATACTTCCAAGTTTTTTCGCCATTTTTGATAAAACCGAGAGGAATATTGACTGAATTTTGATAAAACCGAGAGGAATAAATGGCAAAATTTTGACAAAACCGAGAGGAATAAAGCGGGGAATTCTGATAAAACCGAGAGGAATGACCTCTGAGACTCAACACTGGGCTCAGGAGTTTTTAACGTTAATGACCGTATAATGAACTGAAAGGCTGGGGAGAGCACAGACGGGGATGATAATCCCCGTTTATGTTGGAATCCATCGAGAGGAGTGCTTTATTTGATGTCATTCTGGATCTCGACGAAGCTGCGGCCTTCGCCCTTCTTGGAGACCTTGATCTTGATGGGGATGCGTTCGAGGAGCTCTTCGCGGTGGGAGATGATGCCGACGCGGCGATTGCTTTGACCGGCAATCTCCTGGAGCTTCTCGAGGGTGGACATGATGGATTCGAGGCTATTCTGGTCGAGGGTGCCGAAACCTTCGTCGATGAAGAGAATGTCGATGTTCATGTCGGGACGGTTCAACGAGGAGAGGGCGAGGGACAGGGCCAAGGAGATCATGAAGCGTTCGCCACCCGAGAGGACGGTGGCGCTTCGCACCTGGTCCTTGTTGTACCTGTCGAGGACGAGGATTGCCAACTGCTCGTTGTCGTCGCTGCACGTGAGCTTGTAACGGTCGGTGATCTGCTGGAGGTAGATGTTGGCATTGTTGAGCAAGGGCAGCAGGATATAGGTCTGCACCAAGGTGCGGAAACGTGTGTCGCCGAAGCGCTTGTTCAACAGGTTCCATTTCTCAAATTTCTTGGTTGCGGCATCAAGCCCCTCTTTTGCCTCCCTGATGTCGGCTTCACTCTTCTGGTAGTTTTCAAGCTGCGTGCGGATGCTTCCCAATTGCCCTGTGATGCTGCTGATGATGCTTTCGTTTTCGGCGATTTTCCCCTCTACGTTCTCCCTGACGGGAGCGTCTTCGACACGTTGGACATTGAGGGATGCCAGGGTTGACTGAATGCCCGTTTTCTTGCTTTCGATCTGGTCGTTGTTGGACTTGACCTGAGCCCAGGTGTCGTTGATGGACTTGCGAATAGCCGGGATGGAACTTGTCTGGGCATCGATGCGCAGGAGGTCGGCTTCGACCTTGCCTGATGCGGCGTAATAGGCTTCGAGCGTGGTCTGCCGATTGAGGATGATGGTTTCGGCGGAGTGCAGTTTTCCTGTCTGGGACGAGATGGAGCCATAGAGGGTGGTCCACTTAGTATTGATGTCGGAGCAACTGAAGGGAGCTGGCTCGGCGTCGATGGTCCAATCGGGTTGCTGCTTTATGATGCTCTTTCGGACCTGCTCGAGATTGGTGATGAGGTCGGCCTCTTTCTCCGTCTGCAGGCGCAGATCCCGGTAAGCGGTCTTGCGCTGATTGTATTCTCCGGCATCGGTGCTCAGTGTGGTTTGGGCAAGTTGATAGTCGGTTTCCCAATCGGGATAATAGGGATTAAGCAAAGGACGCAACACCTGCTGCAGGTCGGCCTGCTTCGTGAGCAGCGACTCGGCGTGTTGACGTGCATTGGCGATGTTGTCGGCGTTCTTCGTTTGGTCCTTTTCGGCCTGATTATAAGCCTTGTCGGCATTTTCCCTTGCCTTGTCCAACAGCTTCTTTTCCTGGGAGAGCGAATTGATCTGTTGCTGCAATTCCTCAGCCTGCTTCTGGGATTCCTGCAATTGGTTGAGGTGCTTGGTGCTGCTGTCGAGAGCTTTGCTTATCTGCGGGAGTATGGGCTGCTGGACATCCAGACCCAAGGCGGAGGCCTTCTGCCTTAGTTGCGTCTCGGACAGGAGATTTGCCTTGTTTTTCTTCTGGAGTTCCTTCTCCTGTGTTTCGCATGTCAGCTTGGCCGTATTGTACGTGGTTATTGCGTCGTTTTGTCTTCTTAATGCCTGGTCGTAGATCTGCTTTGCCTTCTGCCTTTCTTCCTCGATGGGGGAGAGCAGCGCCTGGAATTCGTCGTCGGACATGAGGTGCTGGTGGTCGATGCCCTGTCCGCAAAGGGGACAGGTGGTGGCATGCTGTTCGTACAAGCGTCGGCGCAGGCTTGCGAGGGTTTCTTCCATGCTGGTTTTCATGGTTGAGAACAGGTCCTGTGCCTTCTCGTTGTTTGCATCGGCCACGGAGAATGCGGCTTCGGCTTCCTCCTTGTCGGCAAGCAGCTGGGAGAGTTTGGACTTCTTCTGCTCCCAGTCCATACGCAAATCCTCGGCTTCCCTTTGCTTGTCGGCCAGGTTGCCGCTATCATTCTTCAGATTGTTCAACTGGGTGATTCGGTCATTTTCGGCATTGATGTCGGTGATGACCTTCTTCGGATTGAGCTTGTCGCGCTGCTGGGACAGTGCGTCTATCTGCGTCTGCTTGTCGTCGACAGCCTTTCGGGCATCGAGGGCTTTCTGCTGTGCGTCATTGGCATTCTGCGTCAGCTGCTCAACCTTTCCTTGATATTCCGAAATCTTGGTTCGCGTCTCGTTGAAATCGCGGATATTATCGCCCAACTGCCGGATCTGCTCGATGGTCTGACCAGCGTTGGTGTAGAGGGCATCGCGGTCGATACGCTCGTCGAGCCATGCCTTACGATTCGACAGGTCCTGCTTGGAGGCATCGAGTTGAAGGGTTCGGAATGCCAGGTCGGCAACAAGCTGCAGGAAGGATACCTTCAGCTGCTCGATCTGCTCCTGTGCCAGGCTCTTGTCCTTGCCAGCAGACTGCAATTCGGCCAACAGCTTCCGCTGGTCGATGGTTGCATCGAAATCGGTGATGAGGCGTTCGTTCGCCTTGAATTCCTCGCTACCTGTCTGTTCTTGAAGCTGATTCCTCGTTTGGATGGCCTGGTTCAGGTCATTCATGAAGGTCTCGAGTTGCTTGACCTTCTCCAAAATGTCATTGTTCTTGTCGCGCTCTGCTTTGAGGGCTATCAATTGTTCGTTGAGACTTTGCTCCACGGTTTTCAACTGCTCGGCATCAGGACCATCGTCCTGCTTTTTGGTTAAGGTGTCAAGCTTGTTCTGAGCCAACTTCCTGCCTTCGTCAGCATCTCGGTATAAGCGCTTGATGGCCTCGCCATAGCGGGAGAAGATCTCGGTGTTGGTCAACCTTTCGAGGATGGCTTCGCGCTCGGACTTGTTGCCCGTGAGGAAGGACGCGAATTGTCCCTGCGCCAACATTGCCATGCGCGAGAACTGGTCGTAGGACAGGCCGATGGCTGAGAGCAGCGGTTCGCCTGTATTGATTTCGACATTTGCCCAGGCATCGTTCCCTTTCATGTATTCCCACTTTGGTTTGCGATGCAGGAGGGGTTGAGTCTTTTGCCCGTTCACCTCCTTGGTATTGCCCTTGTAAATGCCCAAGGAGAGACGTGCATGATAGACGATGGCGTCGTTCCCTTCGAAGACCACCTTGGCGTAGCACTCGTCTTTGGGCGTGATTCCCAGACGCGTGTATTGCTCGATGCTGTTGATCGACATCTCTTCGCCCTCCCTGTTGGTGAATTTGTTGTTCTTTGGGTTGACAACGCCCGTGATTCTTGGCGTCTTCCTGTATAACGCCAGGGAGATGCCGTCGAGGAGGGCGGACTTGCCGGTTCCCGTATCGCCCGAGATGAGGAAGATGCTGGCGGGACAGCCGGTGATGGGGTCGTTCAGCCCTTTTTCGAAGTCGATGTCGGCTTTTTCGATTGACGCGATGTTCCTGATATGTAATTCCTTGATTTTCATTTGTCCTTCTTGTTTTTAGCGTTTGCCTTCTGTCGGTCCTCTTCGTCCATGCGCTTTACCTCCTCGCTGATTTCGCGGAAGGCTTCGCGGACTTCGTCCAATTTGAGTTCGGGGTACTGGTCGATGGTCTTTTCGACAAACTTGAAAGGTTCGGTCATCTGCTGGAGGTCGGCTATTTCGAATGTCGGCTTGACGGTCTCGGTGGTATCGTTGTCGGGCATTCCCGTCCAGATGATCTTCGGGTTGTAGCGTATCTCGTCATTGTAGGTGGCGATGGCCTCGTAAACCATTTGGCTGAAATTGGAGGGCAGGGCGGTCTTGTAGTCGATGCGCAGCCGGAAGTAACCTTTCTTCTGACGTTCGGCGAAGGCCTGGATTGCCTTGATGGCATCGTTGGCGGAAGTGAAAGAAGCGTCGTCGGCAGGCAGCACGAAGAAGTGGCGCAGTTCGTCGATGCGCAGTTGACGGAGGTTTATCTGACCATTGTGCCGGTCGATGTCGACGAGGCTTACGGTGTGGGGATAGGTCTCGTCGCAGCTGACATGGAGAGCGCTGCCGGAATAACGCACCACGGGAGCGGGATAACTGACCTCGACGGCCAGGGCATCGTCGGGATGACCGATGGTCTGCGGCTTATGGATGTGGCCTAAGGCAAGATAGTCGTAACCCTGTCCCAACGAGGCAACGTCCTGGGTAGCGATCATGCCGATTTCGAAGCCATGACCGGTGGCATCGGATCCGGTGACAGCGAGATGTCCCATCATGACCACGGGAAGATTGGCGGTGTTCAGCCCGTTGACATAATCGAGGAGGTTTTGCATCAAATCCTTTCGTTCGCCTATCATGTAGGGTAGCGCGATGACGAAGCCTGTGGAAAGCCTGACGATGTAATTGTCCTGCCATCCGTCGGGACTCTTGAGCAGCTCGTTGGAAGGAGCCAGGCCGATGAGCGTGGTATTGGCGAACTTCCAAACTGCATTGTCGGCATGCAAGCGGGAAGCGCTGTCGTGGTTGCCTGCCACGACGATGATATGCATGTCGGGGCATGCGGTGTGGAGGTGCACGAAGTAGTCGGTGAATGCCTTCTTGACCGAAGCCGAAGGCTGCTGGATGTCGAAGATGTCGCCACTGACGAGAAGGGCATCGGGTTGCTCCTTGAGGCACCAGGTTTCGAGCTGACGGAAGAAATGCTGGTGTTCGTCGATGCGGTCGTAGTTCTGATAGATGATCTGTCCGAGATGCAGATCGGCGGTATGCAGGATTTTCATGAGACGGGTTGTGAATGGGGGATGACTTGCATTGATGCGGC
>CACXTQ010000087.1:0-8428 GCA_902770595.1 uncultured Bacteroidales bacterium
GTTTATGATGGTAAGATGCACCCGGTTGATTCGAACGAACTTTCGTTCATGCTTGCTGCACGCAACGCCTTCAGCATGGCATTCCGCCAGGCCGGTCCTAAGGTCCTTGAGCCTATCTATGACGTTGAGGTCTTCGTTCCCGGTGATCGTATGGGTGATGTGATGAGCGACCTCCAGAACCATCGCGGTATGGTTGTAGGTATGCATGCCGAGGCCGGCTACCAGAAGCTGCAGGCCAAGGTGCCGTTGGCAGAGATGGCCGACTATGCAACCACCCTTTCTAGCCTTACCCAGGGTGCTGCCAGCTTCATCATGAAGTTCGCAAGCTATGAGCTCGTTCCTGCCGACATCCAGAGCAAGCTCATCGCAGCCCACGAGGCTGAGGAAGCTGCCGAAAAGTAATGCAAAAGCATTCAATTTGGCATCATAATCCTTAATATTTGAAAAAAAAGTCCGAAAAATCAATTTTTTCGGGCTTTTTTTGTCGATTGTATTCAAAAAATGCGTATCTTTGCGCGCGATTTATACCCTTTGATTATTGATTTTTATACGATATTGCTCAATTATGAGAAAATTAAGCTGTCTTTTAGCCCTTTCATTGGGTCTTGGTTCACAAGTAATGCTGCATGCGCAGGCAACCAGCGCCACTTCTGATACTTGTTTTGTCGCTATCTGCATCGATAGTGCTGATAAACCGTACACTGTTGAATCTGCCAACGGTCTTTTGAAGACTGAGGGCACTAGCAATGTGCTATATACGACAAGTCCTATCATCAAGATTGTCAACAAGTCGACAAACAATGCCAAGTCCCCCGAAGGTAATTATGCCATGATCAGGTTCGATAAGGGCAAGGCTACAGTTTATGACTATTCGACTAAGGGAGGAGACGGGAAGAAAAAGATATTCCAGCCAGTAAAGGCAAATAACTTCACGAATTTCATCTATTTCCGCCTGGACGGTGTCAAGAATACCACACTTACCTTCCGCTTGCCCAGCAACAAAGACTACAGTAAAGCAGGTCCCTTGCAGGTACGCATTGCCGATGGTACAGCTCCTGCCGATGTGCGTGAAAAGTTTGGCATCGCTGAAGCTTCCGGTACTTCGGAGGAAGTAGAAGAAGAAGGTACGGAGAATCAAGGCAGCGAAGTGGCTCCCGCAGAGAAGCCCAAGAAGAATGCCTTGGACGAGCGTAGTTCGTGGATCGATACCTTGCAATCGATCCTGACTGCGTTGATTGCCCTTGCAATTGCAGCCATCATCTGCTATTACCTGTACAACCAATTCAAGAAGAAGCCGAAGGGTAAGGGGCCACAGGAAGCAGCGAAGCCTGTCGTCACTCCCCAGCCGAAGAAGGGTGAGAAGACCGTCGAAAAGAAGGTCGAACAGCCCAGAAAGGACAATTTCGTTAAGGCCGAGCCTGCCAAGAAGCAGGAGGCCGAGAAACCTGCCGCCAAGCAGGAGACCAATGTGGCCGCTGTGGCTCCACAAATCAAGATTGTCGAGAAGATTGTCAAGGTTCCCGTCGAGAAGATCGTCGAGAAGCGCGTCGAGGTTCCCGTGGAGAAGATCGTCGAAAAGCGCGTCGAGGTTCCCGTGGAGAAGATCGTCGAAAAGCGCGTCGAGGTTCCCGTGGAGAAGATTGTCGAGAAGATTGTCGAGAAGCGCGTAGAGGTTCCCGTAGAGAAGATTGTCGAAAAGATTGTCAAGGTGGAGGTGCCTGTCGAGAAGATTGTCGAGAAGCCTGTTCCAGTGGTCAATCTGTCGGATAAGGAGGCCAATGCCGAGATTCAGCGTCAGGTCGATTCGCTTCGTACCATCCTTCAGCAGAAGCAGCAGGAACTCGCCACCAAGCAACAGGAAGTGAACAATGCCAAGCAGTTGGCCAATGCCGCCATCGCCGAAGCCCAGAAGAATGCCGCCAAGCAACTTGAGGCCGCTACGGCTGAGCTGCAGAAGAAGGCTGCCGCCGAAATCGTTGCTGCCAAGCAGGAGACCGAGGCTTTGCGCCTGAAGTCGAATGTCGAAATGGATAAGCTCAAGAAGAGTGCTTCCGAAGGCCTTGCTGCCGCCAAGACAGAGAACGATTCACTTCGCAAGAAGATTGCCGACGACCTTGCTGCCTTCAAGTCGGAGAAGGAGTCGCTGCTTCAGAAGGCTGCTGCCGACCTTGCGGCTGCCGTACAGAAGGCTGCCACCGACTTGGCCAATGCCAAGCAGCAGCACAGCGATGAACTCAATGCCATGCGACTGAAGTCAAATACGGATCTGAATGCTGCCAAGCAGGATGCCCAGAAGGCCATTGCCGCTGCTCAGCAGAGTGCCCAGCAGGCTGTTGCTGCAGCCCAGCAGAATGCCCAGCAGACCGTAGCTGCCGCTCAGCGCAAGTCGGATGCTGCCATTGCCGCTGCCCAGCAGAAGTACCGCGACGAGGTGGCTGAGGTACAGCGCAATGCCGACCAGGAGATTGCAGCTATTCGTCATAAGGCCGATACCGAAGTGGCTACGTTGCGCCAGAAACTGGCAGATGTGCAGAACGAGCTTGCACAGAAGTCGGTGGAAGTGGAGAACACTGTCGCCCTCAAGACTGCAGAACTCGAGATCGAGGCTGAGCAGAAGATTGCAACCGCAGTTGCCGCTGCCGAATCGAAGGCTCAGGAGAGCATGGATGAAGCCGCTGCCAAGGTAGCGGCTGCCAGGGAAGAGGTTGAGCATCTCGAAAGCCAGCTGCAACTGCCATTGCAGATTCAGCGCGATGGTCTGCGCTCGTCGTTGGGACTCATCGAGGAGCACATCCAGCTGATGAAGGAGGGTGTGGAGGCTTTCAATGCCGACAACAACTACCACAACACCACCATGCATATTGCGCAGAAGTTCGACAGCTTCATGAACTGGTTCAACCGCAACATTGTGAACAACGAGGCAGAAGAGTCGCGTAATGTGGATGGCCTCTACAACCTGATGCAGACCACGTTCCGTCGCGATCTCGAGAACACATATTCGTGGATTTCGGAGTTGCTGCGCATCTCGTCCTACAGCGCCATCTCACCCTTGTTCCTCAATGAGTTCAAGCGTTCGGGCATTCCTGTGGACAGCTTGAAGATTGCTGCTTCGGAGACCGTTGCCCTGATGGGACGCTATGGCATTTCGCTCATTATGCCACACCTCTTTGTAGATGACTTTGAGCGTGACAACTTCAAGCTCAACAATGCTCCACTCATCAACTCCTTCTATCCGAAGGACTTCAAGGAGCAGGAAGAGGCAAAGCGTGGCGTGATTTACGATATGATTCGTCCAGGTTACGCCATCGGCGGACAGGTGCAGAAGGTGCCTGAGGTAAGCGCGATGCGAGCCATCAACGACTAAGCAAAACAACCGATTGTCCCTTCCCCCGAAGAGGGGGAGGGGAAATTTGAAGCCAGCAGGAGAGGACTGGCAGGCGAGATACGATTAACTGTGATTTCAGGGCAGTTGATGCTATGACATTTTTTATATTTCAATCCTCTCTTCTTTTTATTATATCATTATTAAGGTATTCTGTTATGATTAATTATCCTGTTATGACTGCCGAAGAGGCAGCGAGACTTATTAAAAACGACTACGTCCTGGGTATTGGCGGCTTCTCTTCGGTAGGAGTGCCGAAGGCTGTTCCTGCGGCCCTCGCCAAGTATGCGATTGAGGAGCACGAGGCAGGTCGTCCGTTCCAGGTTGGTCTCATTACAGGTGGTGCCACAGGTCCTGCGGTGGATACCGATCTGCCCTTGGCAAAAGCCGTCAAGTTCCGTACCCCGTTCCAGTCGAACCCGAACATGCGCAAAGCGATCAACGCTGGCGAGGTCGAGTATTTCGATTGTCATCTTTCGATGATTGGCCAGGACGTCTATTACGGATTCCTCGGCAAGATGGATGTAGCCATCATCGAGGCTTCGGAGATTACGCCAGAAGGTCATCTCATCCTTACGACATCGGTGGGCATTGCGCCTTCCATTGCAGCGCATGCCGAGCATATCATCGTCGAGCTCAACGAGGTCCATGCCGGCAAACTCACCGGAATGCACGACATCTATCTGCCTGAGATGCCACCCTATCGCAAGCCTTTCGAGATCATGAAGGTAAACGACCGCATCGGAACCATCGACCTCAAGATCGACCCCAAGAAAGTCATTGCCGTGGTGCATACCAATGCATACGACAATCAGCCAGGCTTCAAGCCTTTGGATAAGGATACCGAGGCTATCGGTGCGCATATCTCCAATTTCCTTGTCAATGAATTGAAGAATGGTGGTATTCCCAAGGAGTTCCTGCCCCTGCAGTCGGGTGTGGGCAATGTCGCCAATGCGGTTCTTGGTGCGCTTGGAGATAACCCCGAGGTTCCTCCGTTCACGATGTTTACCGAGGTGATTCAGAATTCTGCCATCGACCTAATCATGAAGGGCCGTTGCCTTGGAGCTACCGGTTCGTCGTTGAGCCTGACCGATGACTACGTGGATAAGATGTACGCCAATATGGACATTTTCGGCAAACGTATCATTCTTCGTCCTCAGGAGATCACCAACCATCCCGAGTGCATCCGTCGATTGGGTGTCATTGCCCTCAACACAGCCCTCGAGGCCGACATCTTCGGAAACATCAATTCGACCCACGTACTGGGAACGAAGATGATGAATGGTATTGGCGGTTCGGGCGACTTCACCCGCAATGCCTTCCTGTCGATCTTCTCGACACAATCGTTGGCCAAGGGAGGAGCCATCTCTTCAATCGTGCCGATGGTTACACACGTCGATTCGAACGAACACAGCGTGCGTGTGCTTGTCACCGAGCAGGGTGTCGCCGACCTTCGCGGCAAGTCGCCTTCGCAACGCGCACGTCTCATCATCGAGAACTGCGTACATCCCGACTACAAGCAGTTGCTTTGGGATTACCTCAAGCTCTCGGAGGGCAAGAGTGTTCACACACCGCATTCGCTTCGCCATGCATTCGCCATGCACATTGCATACGAGGAGACAGGCGATATGCGAAATGCTAAATTCTAAATAAACAATTTGGACTGTTTCAAGGTAAATATTCTGGGCTGCGGAAGCGCGAAGCCAACGCTTCGTCACTCTCCGACGGCCCAGATTGTCAATTTCAGGGGCAATCTCTTTCTGGTGGATTGCGGCGAGGGTGTGCAAATCGGCCTCGCCCGTAATCATATCCCTGTAGGAAAAATCGGACACATCCTGCTGAGTCATCTGCATGGAGACCATTGTCTGGGACTTGTCGGCTTTATTGCGACACTTGGTTTGGGGCAACGTACGGGTGAGATCGTCATCCATGCCCATAAGGATGCCGAGCGGATATTCCAGCCGTTGTTCGATTTCTTTTGCCCGAATCTCTCGATGAAGGTCACTTTCCAATCGTTCGACACCCGGAAATCGGAGGTGATCTATGAGGACGATTCACTCCTCATCAAGACCATCCCGTTGAGTCATCGTGTCCCTACTGCAGGGTTTCTTTTCCAGGAAAAACCTCGCGACAGGCATCTGCTCGTAGAGAAATGCGAGGCACTCGGTATTCCTTTTGCCTATTTCCGTGGCATCAAGAAGGGGATGGACTGGACAAACCCCGAGACGGGCGAGGTCATCCCGTGTGAGATGCTTACTACTGATCCGACACCTAGCAAGTCGTATGCATTCTGTTCGGATACGATGTATTCGGAGAGCATCATTCCCATCATCAGGGGTTGTGACGTGCTCTATCACGAATCGACCTACAGCAACATCGATACGCTCAAGGCACATCAGCGCGGGCACAGCACTTCGGTGGAAGCGGCAACAATAGCCATGAAGGCAGAGGTGGGCAGGCTTCTGCTTGGACATTATTCTTCGCAATTCCAATCCTACGAGGATGAGAAAATCCTGCTCGATGAGGCACAACAGATTTTCCCGAATACAGAATTGACCCGGGAACAGATGGTGATTGATATCTAACGTCAGTATTTTTTAAGGCTGCATTATCTGCAGGGTAATGCTGTCGCGTGACAGATCGCCGGGATTAGTGCCAGGAGCTCCTTCTGGCACGCGAATGCCGCGTTCAGCATAGAGTTTTTTCCAGTAGGGAGCGATGTCACCCGAACTGTCGGTGAAGGACATCGGACGCGTCTTGAAGATGGGTGTGCCATCAGGGCGCAGATAACTGAGTTGGACGAGTTCGCTGCAATAGATCTGCCTGGCATCGGGAATGTAGAGCGTGTCGTAAGGCAAACCGAGATATTGCTTTGCCCGCTCGACCGAAGCGCCCAAACCCAGCGTGTCACGCAGTCGGCCCACGAGGATGCAGGGATTGCCTTCCTCGTCATATTCCGCCTCTTCGAAGAACTTGTCGATGGGTGTGAGCCATACGCCATGACTCGGCGTGGCTTCGAGCACCATCATCCTGCCTTGCTCTTCGCAGGCTATTCCTACATGCACCACTTGGGAACCACCGACGCCCTCGGTAACGTTGGCAATGGCATCACTCAATCCGTCGCCCGTGGGTTCCTCGATGCTGAAAAGCAGATCACCATGATAGATTTCGAGTCCGTTGATGATGGATGCAGTCTGTGTCGGAACTTCGCATGATGTGGCCAATACCAAGAGGCCAAAAACTATTGGAAGAGAAGAGAATCGTCCCATATATTTTATTTTAAAAGGTGTCAATTGAACGTAATGTTGACAATGCCGATTCACGTGGTTTAGCCGTAAAATAACCACGTGTAGCTTTTGTGGTGGCAAAGATAAATAAAAACTTCAACGTTTCCAAGAAAAGGTCCCATAAAAAGAAAACTATCACCCCATTTTAGTCATAAAAGTTGGCAAATATACTATTTTGGACATGCTAAAATGCAGTTTTTGGACCAAATATTTGGAATTAATAGAAAAAAGTATTATTTTTGCGCCCTAAAAATAGTACTATAATATGAAATTTGCAGAATATAATCAGTTTAATCTGTCAGAAATCAATAAAGAGGTTCTGAAGAATTGGGACGCCAAAGACGTCTTTGTTAAATCGATGACCACACGTGAGGGCCATCCTTCGTTTGTCTTCTACGAGGGTCCCCCGTCGGCCAATGGTATGCCTGGTATTCATCACGTAATGGCTCGTTCGATCAAGGATATATTCTGCCGTTTCAAGACGATGCAGGGCTTCCAGGTGAAGCGCAAGGCAGGATGGGATACTCACGGACTTCCTGTTGAGTTGGGCGTCGAGAAGATGCTCGGCATCACCAAGGAGGACATCGGCAAGAAGATTTCGGTGGACGACTACAATGCAGCTTGCCGCAAGGAGGTCATGAAATATACGAAGGAGTGGACCGACCTGACCCGCAAGATGGGTTACTGGGTCGATCTCGATGATCCGTATATCACTTATGACAACCGTTATATCGAAACCCTCTGGTGGCTCCTCCAGCAACTCTATAACAAGGGCCTTCTCTACAAGGGATATACCATCCAACCTTATTCGCCTGCTGCAGGAACTGGTCTTTCGAGCCACGAGCTCAACCAGCCCGGCTGCTATCGTGATGTGAAGGATACCACGGTGACCGCTATCTTCAAGGCTCTTGATCCAAGGCCGGAGATGACCGAGTGGGGACAGCCGGTATTTGTAGCATGGACCACTACACCTTGGACTCTGCCTTCGAATACCGCACTTTGCGTTGGCCCGAATATCGACTACGTAGCCGTTCAGACTTTCAACCCATACAATGGTGACAAGCTGACCGTCGTTATGGCCGAGGCACGTCTCAAGGCTTATCTTGCTGGCGAGGAACTTCATACACTTGCCGAGATGGAGGCTCTTGACCTCAACAAGGTCGATGGCCGCAAACTTCCTTATCGCATCGTAGGACGTTACAAGGGCAGTGACCTTGTAGGCATGAAGTACGAGCAACTTTACCAGTGGGTGAAGCCATGTGAGCAGTTGAACGAACTTGCTGCTCCATATATCAAGGAGTATGCCGAGCAGCATCCCGAGAAGGTCTTCACCTATGGTCAGGACCAGTTTGTCGAGATCGCCGAGAAGGCTTTCCGCGTCATCCCCGGTGACTATGTGACCACTGAGGACGGTACTGGCATCGTGCATATTGCTCCTACCTTCGGTGCTGATGATGCCAAGGTTGCCAAGGCAGCCGAGGTTCCTGCACTCTATATGGTCAATACTTTGGGCGAAACTCGTCCAATGGTTGACCTGACGGGCAAGTACTACAAGCGCGAGGAACTTGCTCCCGCCTTTATCGAGAAGTGTGTCGATCTCGATGCATATAGCGTTCATGAAGGCTGCTTCGTGAAGAATGCCTATGCTCCCGAGTTCAACAAGGACGGCAAGTATGATGCTGTCGCTGCCGAGAAGGCCGATGACCTCAACGTCATCATGAGCCTCGGTCTCAAGAAGGAACACAAGGCCTTCAAGATC
>CACXTQ010000088.1:0-8274 GCA_902770595.1 uncultured Bacteroidales bacterium
AAAAGGCCGTGCGGGTTCGACCCCCGCTTGGGGTACCTTTTCAATTAAACAGGAATTGCCTAGCATCTGCAAATTAGATGTCAGGCAATTCCTGTTTCCTTATTTATCCCCACATTTTCCCCACGTATCCACATTAGGTTCTCGTCCTCGGCGATGATACTCAATTGGCGGAAAGGAATGCTCTATGTCCAATTTTAGAATGACCAATCTTGGCCAAGACTGGTTATTCTCCTGTCGCGGCATACCCTTTCTTGGCCAAGATTGGTTATGCTCCAATTGGAGAAAGCACTCTGACGGCCGAAAGAGTGTTATTTCCTGTCGAGGCATACCCTATTTTGGCCGAAATTGGTTATTCTTCGATCACGGCATACCCTTTCTTGGCTAACGTTGGTCATGCTCCAATCGGCGAAAGCACTCTGACGGCCGACAGAGTGTCATTTCCTATCGAGGAATACCCTTTCTTGGCCAAGATTGGTTATTCTTCGATCGCGGCAAACCCTTTCTTGGCCAACTTTGGTTATGCTCCAACCGCTGCATAACCATTTTTGGCCAAGAATGGTCATACTCCTGCCGAGCAATAACCAATCTTGGCCAAAAAAGGTTATAATGCTATTTTTGGAAACGGGGTCTCGTTTCGCAATAATAGTTAATTGAAATCTTTTAGAAGCACACTGCCACGTACCATCTTGGCGCGCTTCTTATAGAGCATCATGCGCTTATAAACCTCATTGACGGGAGTGGAACGAATCTCGTCGGAATACATCACGATGATGGAGATGCTCATGATATTGATACGCTCGAGTTGTCCGGCACGATTGCGGGTCTCGATGTATCCATTCTCCAAATCTTTTGCCTCATAGAAGTTGGAAATACCTGCATCGAAGTGGGCGATAATACGGTTGCCTATCTCCTTCACGACATTCAGGTGCTGGAGAATCATGATGAAATCGTCACCACCCACATGGCCCACGAAGTCGGTTTCGGCACCACATTCACGCATCACAGTTGGCAGCATTCTGGCAAGAAACAGAAGAACCTGGTCTCCCTTGTAGAAACCATAGTATTCGTTGTATTCCTTGAAGTTGTCGAGGTCTATATACATCACAGCGAAATCCTTTTCATCAGCCTTGCAGTCGCGTATTTTCTGGCCGATGACATTGTTGCCTGGCAGGCCAGACAACGCATTCAGATTGCGGTTTGACTCGATGGAATCGATGATGTTGCCCAAATGATGACCAAGACGAGCGGGCTCGATATCCTTAGGGATGACGCTGATGACAGGCACAAGCTTCTGCACATCATCGCTCAGCTCGTATCGCTTGCCTGTAGCGACAATGATAGGAGCAATGGTGAACTTGTTGCGTGCATGGAGGTACCTCACCAGTTGGGTGATGTCGTTCTTCAGGCCCTCTTCGTTGACAATGATGAAATAATTTTCAAGACCTAATGTTTTATTCACATCCTCAATGTCAGAGCTCGTCTGAATTAACTGTATCGTTGGATTATCGATGAACGACAGGGTCAGAAGATGCAGCAGATCGCCCAAATCGTCAATCACAACGACGTTCTTTTTCTTATCCATATTAATCTATTGATAGTGAATCGTGAAAAAATGAAATTGCATATCGAGGCAATGCCACGCCCCAGGACAAAGCCCCACCAAATACCGTAAAGTCCCCAATTGAGAATAAAGCCCAACAAATATGTTGCAGCAACGGCGCATATCAATTCGTTAATAACGGTCCAAAAGAGGCTGTATTTGGCTTTGCCCATTCCAAGATACATGAATGTGGAAGGAAGCCCCAAGCCAAGGAATGGAATGCAGAATGCCGTGATGCGTATATATTCGTTGATGCCACTGATAAGGTTGGCATCGTCAGAGGTGAGGGCAAAAAGCCGGGCAAGATAGCCAGAGAAAAGGAAGACCAACAGCGTGACAGTAAGACCTATTGCCGTAGCATAGAGACAACAATAATTATGCGTTCGCCTCAGGTTAACGATATCTCCCTTACCATACCAGGTGCCAACGATGGCTACCGATGCCATACTAAGGGCTGAAACCGGCATCAAGTTGAGCAAATAGAGGCGATAGCCCGACGAATAGACGCTCACGCCATAGTCGCCACCCAATGTACGGATGAAAGAATAGAAAAGGAAACTGGCCACCGACATCATAATCAGCTCAATCGAAGCCAGAATACCGGTATTGAGGATGTCGAGGACTATGGTCCTATCCCATTCGGGATGCACGATGCCACTAAGCTTGACACGATAGTAAGTGTCCTTCTTGACAAACATCCAATAAAGCATAATGGCTGCACTCAGCCACGAAGTGACAACCGTGGAGATGGAGGCTCCTGCTGAACCCATCCCCATCCAATAGATGAAAACGGGGTCAAGACAGGCGTTGAGTATCAAACCAAGCGAACAGGCATACATAGGCCGACGGGTGTCGCCTTCGGCACGCATCAAGCCAGCGCATCCATTCATCAGGGTAACACCCATCAAACCAAGGAAGAGTGGAACAGCATAATCATTAGCAGCCCGACGAGTATCCCCTGTAACCTTGAAATAATTCAAATAGGGATACAAAACGAGAAGCAGTACGACAGTGAGAATGACGGCTCCCACCAGAAAGATGACAAGTGCATGCTCAGCTGTTCGCTCAGCCAAGGGCTTGTCCTGGTTCCCGTGACGACTCACCGCACTGGTGGCTCCATGTGCAAGGCCATTGGAGACTGCCGTGATAATCATCCACAAAGGTGTAATCAAGCCGATACCCGAAATGGCAGATTCGCCCAAACCCGCAATCCAGATACCATCGACGACATTGTAGAGTGAGGTGATGATCATCGTCACCATCACAGGCAAAGCCAGTCGGGGTATTGACTTGCGCGGATCTGCATTCAGCAACGCGACATTCTTGGCACTTCGATTCGGCATAGACTACTATTGTTTTGACGTGTCACACAACATGACCGAGCCGCTAATCTGTTTGGCTTCGTCCTTCGCCAACATCATCCGTTTGTACACTTCATCGGTGGAATTGTAAGTCCGGAATTCATTGCTCACCATGGCTATTGAAAGACTGATGAGGCCGAAGCGATCCTTTGCACCCTTACGGTTAAGCACTTCGATATATCCTCTTTCAAGATCTTCGGGCTCATAGTAATTTGAGACATTGGCATCAAATTGACTGATAATCTCGTTTCCGACAGCTTCGGCATAAGCATAGTCATTAAGAATAAGCACGAAATCATCACCTCCGATATGCCCGATAAAATCGTCCTTCGATCCATATTGAGCCACAGCCTTGCTTAGCAGCTCTGTCAGAAAGCCAATAAGCTGGCCTGCCATGAATAGACCGTAGTAGTCGGTATAGGGTTTGAACTTGTCGATGTCGATATAAACAAGTACAAACTTATCCCCCTTCTCAATCTTGTCACGCAAAGTGACATCGATGGCATAGTTGCCCGAAAGGTGTGACACGTCGTTGATGCTTCGGTTGGCCGACAGAATATCGATGGCGTTGAGTGCCTGCTGATGTATCACATCGATGTTGATTGGCAAAGGAAGAAATCCCACTCCAGGAATGACGTAGGACTTTATCGTTTCTCGGTCGGACGTGAAAGCCAGAATCACTGGCTTCATGTAATTGAGGAACGAATACAAATAGCCTACCAAGTTACGCAAATCGGCCATCAATCCATCATGGTGAATATAGATGATGTAATAGTCGTAGCTCAATTTGTTTCGGAGGTCGTTGCGTGCCGACGTCGAACAAACTAATTCAATTCTCTGGTCATTGGCAAATGCATTACTCAAAAGAGAGACCATCTTGTCTGTGTCGTCAATGAGCAGGATACGTTTCTTGTAAATCATAATTTATAAATCTTAGGTTAGTATTCCCCGAAGAAGTTCGCCAAGGGCATCGACATCTGCCTGAGAAGTTGCCCAGCTGGTGACGAAACGGACAGTGGTCTCGTATTCGCCACGCGGTCCCCACAACTCGAACGAAACGTGCTGAAGCAATCGATCCATCACATCATTGGGAAGAACGAAGAACTGCTGATTGGTAGGCGAATCGATAGCCGCCTTGTAGCCTTCTTGCTCGAAAATATGGCGAATGCGCATTGCCATGGCATCAGCTTGACGCGCGATACGACCATAGAGATCATCTGTGAACAATGCACCGAACTGTACTCCCAACAGGCGTCCCTTGGCAAGCAGAGCTCCATGCTGCTTGACCAGGGGGAAGAAATGAGGCAACGCTGCTCGTCAAACTGGACTGCCCTAATTGTGGAATCGGTGGACACGAGGGACTTAAAATCACTTGGCCCTAAAGGCCGTGCGGGTTCGACCCCGCTTGGGGTACTATCACGATTATAATAGAATTGTCAAATATCAGATTATTAAGCATGTGACAATTCTTGTTTTACTGACTACGCCCCCATTTTCAAGATATTTTTCCGAGAAAAAGTGTGAAAAAGTCCAAAAACTGCCGTAAAAGTACAATCGTTTTGAGCGAATCTTTATTGACAATCAATCATGTTTATATATTTGGCTGATCTCGTCAGGTGAAACTTCAAGGACCGTACCGTCCATGTATTCGACTCGCATCTTCTTTACTCTGAAGAGAGAGGCTTGATCGTCATTCGTCAGCTTGAAGGTTACGTTTTCCTGCTGTCCTCCATTCAGTGGACCTGTATATTTTCCACACCAATCTTTTTCAATCAAATCGTCAACTCTATTATATATATCAACCCAAATATAGTAATATTTGATGATTTTACTGGAAAGATTTGTCAAAGTAAAACTAAAATAAATAAATCCATCAAAGATGTTGGGTTCATATCTCGCGTTTGAAACATAGATACTATTTCTAACAAGTGTTTCATGCTGTTCCTTTTTCTGTAATTCAGCTTTTTCTTTCTCTTGTTCACGAATTCTACGTTCTTGTTCGGAAATCTGCTGCTGCTGCTTTTTGATTAATTCTTGTTGTTCTTCAAGGCGCAATTCGTTTTCGCCATTTTTTAGAATTGATTCAACCGAAAAATCCTTTCTGCTATTCGCATCATGGCGATTTAAACAAGATTTGAATCCAAAAAAAACAAGAGATAGAACAACAGAAAAGAAGATACAACCATAGAAGAGATTCCCGGATTCTTTCTCTTTCGTCTCTTCCTGAGCATTAGAATCCGATGAAATCTCCTCTTTATTCTCTGTGTTATCCTGGGACAAACCGTTGCGCAGAAAATCTTGAACAGACTTAGAATTCAGGCGCATGTGCTCAAGTAGATCATCAATGTCTTGTATTTCAGCATTGACTTCTTTCTTCTCTTCAGCATCGGTTGTCTCATCAAGTTTTTTTACCAACTTATCACGTTGACGCAATAGTTTTTTATATTCCAATATATCTTGCATAACTGTCGCTTAACCGTGGTGCGTAGGGCTTTATTGTAAATAGATAGGTTTGCAAATCATTAGATGAAGCAGGGCGGCGAGCGCATCGACATCGGCTTGGGTAGTTGCCCAGCTGGTGACGAAACGGACAGTGGTCTCGTGTTCACCTCGCGGTCCCCACAACTCGAACGAAACGTGCTGAAGCAATCGATCCATCACATCATTGGGAAGAACGAAGAACTGCTGATTGGTGGGCGAATCGATAGCCGCCTTGTAGCCTTCTTTCTCGAAAATATGGCGAATGCGCATTGCCATGGCATCAGCATGACGCGCGATACGTCCATAAAGATCATCTGTGAACAATGCTCCGAACTGTACTCCCAAAAGGCGTCCCTTGGCCAGCAGAGCTCCATGCTGCTTGACCAAAGGGAAGAAATGTGGAAGTCGAGCAGGATTGGCTGCTACCACGACTTCGCCAAAGAGCAGTCCCTGCTTGGTGCCTCCAATGTAGAAGACATCGCACAGCCGGGCTATGTCGGCCAAAGTGAAGTCGGCTACTTCAGAAGCCAAGGCATAGCCCAAACGTGCGCCATCGAGGAAGAGCGGGATATTGTGACGATGGCAGACGGAGCTAATCTCTTCAAGTTCGGCAAGCGAATAGATGGTACCGTATTCGGTAGCTTGTGTTATATAGAGCAAGCCGGGAGCAACCATGTGCTCGTATGTATCGTCGCGATAGAAGTCGCTGATGTATTGCTCCACTTCCTCGGCTCGGACCTTGCCGTCATGGCTGGGAAGGACGAGGACCTTATGGCCGCTGTGCTCGATAGCTCCACTTTCGTGCACGTTGATGTGTGCCGTCTGGGCAGCCATCACTCCCTCGTGACGTCGCAAGAGGGCATCGATGACCGTAGCATTGGTCTGCGTCCCACCCACAAGGAACTGCACTAGTGCATCGGGTGCCTGGCAAGCCTCACGGATGAGATTCTTCGCCTCGGCACAATAGTGGTCGGCACCATAGCCCACGGTATGTTCAAGATTGGTCTGTACAAGGCGCTCCATCACTTCGGGATGTGCACCTGTAGTATAGTCGGAAGTGAAATACAACATGGAATCAAGTATATAGGAAGCGCTTGATGCTCTTTTTAGGTGTCTTCTCGAATTCGTGCTCGACAAGCTCGAAAGCATTTACCTGGGCATAAGGTGGGAAGACGGCGTTTACCTGGTTGCGACGCGAATTGAAGAACTGAAGGATATCAGCATCATTGTGCAGGCCTGCCGAGTCTGCCACTTGACGATCGGGATAGACAAGTGCTACAAGGCGATGGTCACGCTGCACAACGACGCACTCGGCAACATAGGGCATCGAGTTGACCACTGCTTCAATCTCTTCGGGATAGACGTTCTGGCCCGATGGCGAAAGCAGCATATTCTTGATGCGTCCACGAATGAAGATGTTACCCACCGAGTCCATGATGCCCATGTCTCCCGTATGGAGCCAGCCATCGGCATCAATGGCCTTACGTGTAGCCTCCTCGTTCTTGTAATAGCCCAGCATCACATTCATGCCACGTGTAAGAATCTCGCCTGGCACACGAGCATGGCGACTATCGATACGCACCTCCATACGAGGAGCAGGCTTGCCGCACGAGTTGGGAATAAATTCCTTCCAGTCGGAGTAGCCGATGATGGGTGAACATTCCGTCATACCATAACCTACAGTGAACGGGAAGTCAATCTCCTTGAGCAGCTGCTCGACCTCGCTATTTAGACCTGCACCACCGATGATGACCTCATAGAGGCGTCCACCAAGAGCCTTCATCAGACCATCGCGGAACTTGGCATTGACGGCCTTTCGCATGCCTGGAATGCGACGCACGGCACGTATCTTGGTCGAATTGTACTCGGGCATGATGCCCTTGCGGACAATCTTCTCGATAAGCATCGGGACGACAACAATAAGGTGAGGACGTATGTCATGAAAAGCCTTAAGTATAAGCGCAGGACTGAGTGCACGATTGAGGAGGGTAACATGAATACCTACAATGAACTCATACATCAGCTCGAAGGCCATGCCATAAAGGTGAGCTGTAGGAAGCAGCGAGAGAACCTCCATTTCAGGACGCAGGTTGGGAAGCACCTCTTCGGCAAATGCCATATTGCTCCACATGGCGCGTTGCGGAATCATCACGCCCTTGGGCTCACTAGTCGTGCCCGACGTGTAGTTGATCATGAGCAGTTCATCAGCCGTTTGGCGATGATAATGGATGTCAGATGGCTTAATGCCTTCGGGATAAGCTGACTTGTAAAGGTCTTCGACCATGTCCTGATTGTCGAGCAAACAAATCTTCACACCGGGATGTTTCTCTTCGAAATGCAAGGGCTCAAGGTTCTTAGCCACATGAGGACCTACAAGGAGCACCTGTGCTTCGCTGTGTTCGATGAGTCGAAGCACCATCTCTGGTGTGAAATCGTTGAGCAAAGGGACAGCCACAGCGCCATAAGTAAAGGCTGCAAGCAGTCCGATACACCATTCGGCGCAGTTTCGGCCACAAAGAGCTACGCGGAAGCCTGGTTCCAAGCCTGCTGATTTCCAGGCAAGATGATAACGTGCAATGCGGTCGGCAACATCACGGTAATAGTAGTTTTCGCCCTCATAATTGGAGAGGGACAAAAGATCCCAATGATTGGAAATGGAGTCCTGAAGGACTTCGTTAAGTGTCTTTTTCATATTATCGAAGTTAAATAACAATTGCTTAGAAAGGATAACCAACGGCAAAGTGCAGTGTATTGTGGCTGCTGCGGAAAGGATGGGGCAGTGCCCATGACTCGTCGGCATCAGACGATGGATCAAACGCCTTGAAACCCCAG
>CACXTQ010000089.1:0-8249 GCA_902770595.1 uncultured Bacteroidales bacterium
CTATGACTTTACATCTGGGGACTTGAATTGTTATCTGTACACCACCTTGTGGAATCATTGCTGGTCTAATACAACATCGTTCGAGCTTGGTGTCAAGCTGACCGAGGTGGCAACTGGGGCATCATATTATTGGACGAGTGTGAACTATATTAACCTCGAGAAGAATAGGCGTTATAATCCGTATCCTCTTAGTTTCAACCCCCACGACTTGACCTATAATGGTCTTTATGAAGTACGGCCTGTTTGCCGCAAGGCGTATAATCCAGATGACGAATGGATAGATATTGACATCTGGGAATCTGAACCCATCATCACGATCAGTGTGACAGGAGCCTCAGACCCGAATCCTGGTGATATTCCCTTCTCAATCGAGGGTAATACTGTGCAAGCTTGTCGAACTCTTCAGATAAAGCACAACCCCTATTATACTGGTGCCATCACTTACACTTCGAGCAATGAGAATATTGCCACAGTCGATGAGAATGGCTTGGTAACAGGAGTAACACCTGGTGACGTTAAAATTTATGTGAGTGGCGAAGCACAAGGCTATTTCAAGCAAACATCTGTGGTTTTCGACATCACCGTTATCGAACTTGTGAAAGGCGATGTGACATTCTCGATCATAAAAGATCATGTTTATGTAGATTATACTTTGAAGATTAAATGGGCACCAGTGAACTACGATGGAGAACTAATCTTCACAAGCAGCGACCCGTCGATAGCTACGGTGGATGATAATGGAGTCATCACCGGCATAGACGGAGGTAAGGTGACTATCACAGCTTCGACTCCTGGAACAGCCACCTGGAATCCGACTACAACAAGTTTCGAGATAACTGTGGAGAAGTATGGTGTACAAGTCTGGTTAAGCACTTACTTGCTAAAAGTTGGTGAGACGGCTCAGTTCACATGGACGGATGGATATGATGGTGTACCAGTCTTCAAAAGTGAAGATGAAACAATAGTTGTGGTGGATGAAGCAGGCAAGGTTACAGCTCTGGCTGAGGGAGAAGTCAAAATCGAGGTCTCTGCTCCCGAGACAAGGCACTACTATGCCTACTCTCCAATGGGATTTCCGATTACTGTAAGAAATGAAGATGAGATTCAATTTACCGAACCTCCTTATTTCAACAACGATAATAATCCTTACGATGAAGACTTCACCCTGCATTACAGGGCCATTAATGTGAGCGATCATCGGACCAATGCAGGCCTCTCCATCACTGATAAAGAAGGAGGGCCATCAAAATTTCTTGCTACTATAAGAACGCTCTACCCAAATGAGGAAACTAGTGGAGAGGTTAATCTTTTAGGGCTTCTTGGTCTCTTTATTGAAGACTTGCCTTCCTCTGTCTTCTTTTATCAGAATTTCCAATGCACACGTCTTTGGAACTACCCATCCATCACCTTCACTCTTCGCTCGAGGCTGACGGTGGATTATAGCGTGGGTTCGACGGGGTATGGCACTTTGATTCTGCCTTTCAACCAGGAACTACCCGAGGGTATGAAGGTCTATGGCTGCTTGGGCGTGGATGATAATGGCGTGCTGACTTTGGTCGAAGAAAGCAGCATCAGGCGCAATGTGCCCTATATCGTGCAGGCCACTCCTGGATCGTCCTATCAGTTTGTGGGGCCCAAGGCCATCGATGTAGACAAGCCGTCGTTCACCGATGGTATTCTCGTTGGCGCTGTTGCCGATAATGTGCCACTCAAAGCAGGTACGGATTATATCCTGCAGGAGCAGAACGGCAGGGCAGCCTTCTTCAAGTACACGGGCACCCCTTCGGCCGACCCGTCGGAGAACGACAACGAGGGCAACAGATTGGCTACTCCTTTCCGCGCCTTCCTTCGCCTCGATGCTGCCAATAAAGCCAAACTCTACCTGCCCGGACAGATTGGAGAAGAGGGAGAGGGAATTGAAGTGGTTGGTAATGACAAATCACGTCCTGCCGGCATCTACTCCATCGACGGCAAGCGTCATACTTCACTTCAAAAGGGCCTGAACGTGATTATTGGCAAAGATGGTAAGGCTCAGAAGGTTTATGTTAAATAGAGAGTCAGGAAGTTTTAGAAGAGTTGAAGGTTTTAGATTATCAGATAGAACAATAAAAGCAAGGATATGAAAAAGATTTATACCACTCCCCGATTGAATGTGCGGCAAGTGAAGGTTGACGATATCATTGTCACATCCGACCCACAGATCTCCGATGAACCTTCCGACGAAGGCCAACAGCTGACTAAACGTCGAGAGGGTTCATCCGACTGGGATAATTACTGATGGACTTTGGATGGAAAGTATATTTCCTTGCAATAGAAAAGCCTTGGCCAAATTGGTCAAGGCTTAATTTTCATCATATATGATCGTGGTGAATCATTCATTATTTGTTTGAACTTGCGGAAGAATGCCGTTTCTGATAAGAAACCCGATTCGGTGGCAACGTTTTCCATTGTCATCATGGGATGTTCGGCCATCAAAGCGATGGAATATTCGATGCGCTTTTTATTCAAGTAAACAGTGAATGAATATCCGAATGTTGAGTTAATCGCCCTCGATATGTAAAGGCGATTAGTGGCAAGTTCTCTGGCAACATCCCTAATAGTGAGTTCGGGATTCCTGAATAATCGCTCATCGTTCATGATGGCTTCTATCTTTTGTATAAGTTCTTCCATTATTGAATATCGTCAGTTAATAATGAGATACAAAATGAGAAAACAAGTTTTCGGCGTTTGCTGTTTGTAAAACGCGGCAAAGTTATGCCTTTATTATCATCAAAGCAAGCCCAAACAGCAATATTTTCTATATTTAACCTTAATTAACAAATAGAGGTGGTAAAAATGTGAGATTAAGAATGTTCTCTTGGTTATGAAAGTTTTGGAAGTTAATTGAAATGGATTGGTGATGTTTTGGCTTAAGTCCTTGAAATATACGTTTTGCATCCATATAAAACTGTTAAAGTCATTTTTTATTCCCAATTTTGCGATTTTCGGGCGATATACTTTGTGGAATGAAGAATTTTAATTAACTTTGCGGCGTATATTATTATTTATGAGTAAACATCCTTACTAAAACCAACACAAATGAAAAAGACATTTCTTTTGACACTTGCCCTGGCTGTGGTTGCAACCGCATGTAACAAGCAGCAGACGACCGAGCCGGCAATTCCTCGTGATGCAGAACTTGAAGCCAAGATCGAGAAGAAACTGGCTGAGATGTCGCTCGATGAGAAGATTGGTCAGATGCTCGAACTCAATCTTGACGTCCTGGGTGGCATGAAGTTTGAGAATGCGAAGATTGACCGCAATAAACTTCGCAGGACATTGCTTCAATTCGGACAAGGTGAACAGGCTGTGGCCGAAGTGCTGAAGCTCACCGACGAAGAGATCATGCAGCGTATGGGCGGCTATGGCCTCGACATCTTCACGAGCGACACCAAGCGTTCGTGGGAACTCAACGAGACCGTGCTCGACACCACCATCAGCAAATGGAAGGTAGGTTCGGTGCTCAATGCCCCTGGCAAGGCCGGTACGGTGGAGCAATGGCAGCGCTGGATTCCGCAGATCCAGGAAAAGTCGATGCAGTATCTCGGCATCCCCGACATCTATGGCCTTGACAACAACCACGGCGTGACCTACGTGCAGGGTGGCACACTCTTCCCGCAGCCCATCAACCTCGGCGCTTCGTTCAACATCGCCTTGGCAAAGGAGATGGCCGAAATCACCGCTTACGAGAGCCGTGCGGCCAACTGCCCCTGGGTGTATAATCCTGTGCTCGACTTGGGACGTGACCCGCGTTGGTCGCGTATCTGGGAAAGTTTCGGCGAAGATGCCATCGTCAATTCGCGTATGGTTGAGGCCGAGATTGCAGGTTATCAGGGCGACGATCCCAACCACCTCGGCAAGTACCATGTGGCAACGAGCGTGAAGCATTACTTCGCCTATGGTGCTCCCTTCACCGGCAAGGACCGCACTCCTGCCTACCTCTCCCCTGCCATGCTGCGCGAGAAGTATTTCGAGCCTTTCAAGAATGCCATCAAGGCGGGTGCTCTGACCATCATGGTCAATTCCGCTTCGATCAATGGCGTGCCTGTACACGCAAGCTACAAATATCTGACCCAATGGTTGAAGGAAGACCTTCAGTGGGACGGCATGATTGTGACCGACTGGGCCGACATCAACAACCTCTATCAGCGCGAAAGGGTTGCAAAGGACAAGAAGGATGCCATCCGCATCGCCATCAACGCCGGTATCGATATGAGCATGGACCCCTATAGCGTGGAGTTCTGCGTATTGCTGAAGGAACTGGTTGAGGAAGGCAAGGTTCCCATGTCGCGTATCGATGATGCCACTCGCCGTGTGCTTCGCGTGAAGTATCGTCTCGGTCTCTTCGATAACCCCAACACCGGTGGCGAAGGTTATGAGAAGTTCGGATGTGACGAATTTGCACAGAAGGCCCTCCATTCGGCTGAGGAAGGCGAGATCCTGCTTAAGAACGAAGGCGGCATCCTCCCGCTCAAGCAGGGCGTCCGCATTCTGCTTACCGGACCTAATGCCAACCAGATGCGCTGCCTCAATGGTGGCTGGAGCTACACCTGGCAGGGTTCGAATATCGAGGAGATGGCAGAGAAGTACAATACCATCTACGAGGCATTCTGCAATAAGTTCGGTGCGAAGAATGTTGTCCTCGAAAAGGGCGTTGAATACAACGAGGCTGGTGCCTACTATGACGAACTTCCTCCACGCATCGAAAAGGCCGTGGCTGCTGCCCGTGGCGTCGATGTCATCGTAGCCTGCATTGGCGAGAACAGCTACTGCGAGACTCCTGGTAACCTCACTGACCTTTGGTTGAGCGAGAACCAGCGCAACCTCGTGAAGGCTTTGGCAAAGACAGGCAAGCCCATCATCCTCGTGCTGAACGAAGGCCGTCCACGTCTGATTGCCGACATCGAACCTTTGGCAAAGGGCGTTATCGACATCCTGCTTCCAGGCAACTACGGTGCCGATGCGCTTGCAAACCTGATGGCTGGCGATGCCAACTTCTCGGCAAAGCTGCCTTACACCTATCCGCGTGAAATCAACTCGCTTGCCAACTATGACTACAAGGTGAGCGAAGAGGTAGGAACCATGGCTGGCGCCTACAACTACGATGCCAAGGTTTCGCTGCAATGGCCCTTCGGCTACGGTTTGAGCTACACCACCTTCGAATATAGCAACCTGAAGGTGGATAAGACCGACTTTGGTGTGAACGACGAACTGACAGTAACCGTCGATGTGAAGAACACCGGTTCGGTGGCTGGCAAGGAGCCTGTCCTCCTCTACTCGAGCGACGTGGTGGCAAGCATCGTGCCCGACAATCGTCGTCTGCGCTGCTTCGACAAGGTGGATCTGAAGCCGGGTGAGAGCGCGACTGTTACCTTCAAGCTTCCTGCCAAGAACCTCGCTTTCGTCAACGAAGACGGCAAGTGGACGCTCGAAGAAGGCGAATTCATCCTCAAGGTGGGCCAGTTGACCCAAAGCGTCAATTGCACGACCACCAAGGTTTGGGATGAGCCGAACATCTAACTAGTCGAAAAAATCGGAGTACTCGGAATGATCGGAATGTTCTGGGTACTCCGATTATTCTGATTATTCTGATTACTCTGATTACTCCGAGTACTCTGAATGCTCCGAATACTCCGATTACTCTGAGTACTCTGAGTACTCTGATTACTCCGATTTCTCCGATATTAGAGATTAAACACATTATGAAAAAATTCTTTCTATTTCTTTTGGCAACCTTGCTGATTGCCAATGCTGAAGCTGGCGTTGAGGTCCAGCAGGTTGGTGGATGGTTTGAGTCTGGGTATGTCACTTGGACGGGTGTGTCGGGCGCTACCGACTACAATGTCTATGTGAAAGCTGGTGAGGGCGGCGATTGGACGCAACTTGACAAGGAACTTGTGCGTCAGTATCCCTCCTACTTCCGTGCTGATGCCGTGGGCTTGAAGGCGGGAACGTATCAGTTCAAGGTCGTTCCGGTGAATGCAAGCGGCGAGATGAACGGAGAGGCAACAGAGACCGAAGCATTTACTGCCTCTGCTCATGATCGCTCAGGCTTTGCGCACGTGGGTATGGACGAAGGTATCGGCGCTTACCGAAATGATGGCGCTTTGAAAGAGGGTGCCAAGGTGATCTATGTTTGGGCAGATAATGCCAAGACGGTTAGCACCGACGTGAAGACCTCATCCTCGAAGTACACCACAGCAAAGGGCTTGCAGGACATCATCTACTATTATCAGAAAGGCTACGACACGACGCCATTGGCCATTCGTGTGATTGGAACCATCAAGGATGGCGATATGGATCGTTTTGAGTCGAGTGGCGAAGGCCTGCAGGTAAAGGGCAAGAACGAATACAGCAATGTGCCCATCACCATCGAGGGCGTTGGCGAAGATGCCGCGTTCCACGGCTTCGGTATGCTGGTGCGTAACTGTAAAGGTGTGGAGATTCGTAACATCGGTATCCTTTGCTGTATGGACGATGCCATCTCGCTCGACACGGGCAACTCGAACGTGTGGGTTCATAATTGCGACTTCTTCTATGGCAAACCTGGCAGCGATGCCGATCAGGCCAAGGGCGACGGCACTGTGGACATCAAGGGTGAATCGAAGAACATTACCGTTTCGTACAACCATTTCTTCGACACGGGCAAGTCGAGCCTCGGAGGTATGAAGAGCGAAACAATTGCCTGCTGGCACAGTTATCATCACAACTGGTTCGATCACAGCGACTCGCGTCATCCACGCATTCGCACGATGTTCTTCCACGTCTATAACAACTATTTCGATGGTGTGTCGAAGTATGGCGTGGGTATGACGATGGGCGGTTCGGCTTTCGTCGAAGGCAACTACTTCCGCAACTGCAAGTACCCGATGCTCATCTCGAAGCAGGGTACGGATGCCGAAGGTAGCGGCACTTTCTCGGGCGAGAATGGCGGCGTGATCAAGGCGTTCAACAACGAGATTGTCAATCCGCGAAAAGTTCAGTATTACGATGGTAGTCAAACCAATGGACGTTGGGATGCTGTGCTCGTAGCCAATCGCGCTGACGAAGTGACTGCCAAGGCTTACGCAGGTGGTACGACCTACAACGAAGAAGCCGATGCAGCAGCTCGAAGCACTTACGTCGAGAACAAGATGGATGCTCCTGCTGATGTGCCCGCTATCGTTCGTGGTACTTTGGGTGCCGGTCGTATGAACCATGGCGACTTCAAGTGGACCTTCCGCAACTCGAAGCAGGACGAGAACTACGATGTGATTACTGAGCTCAAGACCGCTTTGCTCAATTACAAGAGCACGCTCGTTGGCTTTGCCGATGGTACGACAATCAGCAATGGTGGCGCTACGGAAACGGTAAATGGAGGCGACGGCGTGGGTATGGATCAGGCCGAGAACGATGCCTATGTTCCCTCGTGGGCAGGAGGCGGTGGCACTACCCCAACATCGGAAGGTGAGGCATATATTGCCAGCGACAAGGGAGACGGCACGTATGATTACTTCTGGTTCAATGCTGACAATGCAGAGGCTGTGAATGCCTACTTGTCTTCGGGTGTCATCATCCTTGACGAAGGCAGCAAGTTCCAAACTACTTCGAATGTAGCGGGTGGCGATGGCACTGTATATTCCGATAAGGTGGGTTCCATCCAGCTTGCCAAGAGCACGGGCACATTGACTGTCTATTGTCCCGATGGCATCACTTCGGTCGATTATTACCTGGCGCGTACGGGTTCGTTTGGTGGCGATGTATTAGGAAGCGACGATGGCGTGAACTTCACCGAGATTACCGAATACAGCGGCAGCAAGGGTGTCAAGGAACTGAGCGTCACCCTCGACACTCCTTACAAGTATGTGCAGCTCACCAATACTGCTTCGGGCTCGCTCCATGTGCAGGGCATCATCGTGATGCGTGTGAAGGGCGATGATGCGATACAGTCGGTTCGTCTTGACTCCTCCCCTGCCGGCGTGGCTTATGACCTGATGGGTCGAAAGGTGCGTTCGGAACAGCGCGGAGTGCGTGTAAGCGGCGGGCGCGTGGTGCTGGTGAAGTGAAGACGATGCAGCCAAACATGGCTGCGAACGAAACAAGACTGAACACAGCTGGACAAGGCTGCTGCGATCGAGTAGGAGGTAAACGCTAATCGTAGGCGTTTATCTCCTACTTTCACGTTTACCGACCTCTCACACCACCGTACGTGCCGTTCGGCATACGGCGGT
>CACXTQ010000090.1:0-8006 GCA_902770595.1 uncultured Bacteroidales bacterium
CTATTCGTCGAACTGCTCAAGACTGTTGCCAAGGTCGCAGGTGTTATACTCGCTGCAATGGGACTGTCATCATTCAACGAGGAAGATTGACCTGCTGGTTCTCCACTGCTCGGACACGCGTCCCGACCAGGACTTCACCATCGAGAAGCTGATGCGCAGCCATCGCAACAAAGGCTATGGTGCCTATCCTGGATATCACATTTATGTGCGTCGCGATGGTACCCTGTTCTATTGTCGTCCTGTTGCTGAACGTGGTTGTCACGTGAAGGGCTACAACACGAGCAGCATTGGCATCTGCTATGAGGGCGGTCACTCGTGCAGCCCCGATGTCAAGTATGAGGACAATCGCACTGCCGAACAGATGGTCGCTCTGGACGAAGTACTGCGCATCCTTCACGAGATCTATCCCGAGGCACGCATCGTGGGACACTGCGAACTCAATCCCCACAAGGCTTGTCCTTGTCTCGATCCTCCTGCCTCTGTCGAGTATCAGTACATCATTAACGCTTAGGGATATTAGGGGATATTAAGGGAAATGAAGGGACATTAAAGGACATCACCTTCGCGGGTCCCGCAAACTATCGTCCCTAAAAATCCCTTAATATCCCTTAGAATCCCTAAAAATCCCTTAGAAAATGAAACATATCGTAGAGAGCGTGGAGGAGATGTACCACGCACGACAGCCAACTGGCGAGGTGATTGTCGATGAAGTCATCAACATCCTCAGGCATTACAAGCTCATCTATCCGGAAGATGTGGCGCTGCTGATGGATGTCAAGGTCAGAGACCTGAGGTCAGCCTGGCATATGCTGACAGGCACACGCCTTGTCGATGTGATCACCCATTGGCGAGTGTTGCAGGCACAGGACTGGCTTCGCAAGCGCCTAGGAGAACTATGCAACGAGAGCCTCACGAAGAAGGATCTGGTCAAGCTGCTGAAAGAGACAGCCCATCGCTGCGGATGGAAGTCGGAAGTCGTGATGTCGCACGTCTTCAAGCGCTATTGCGGGTGTACTGCACTCGATTGGCTAGTCAAAGAGCATAAAATTTAATCTACATTAGAGGAAGCACTCCGTCAGCCGACGGAATGCTTCCTCATTTCGCGCAAGTATCGTGACGGCCGATAAAGCACTAGATGCTATGGGATGGAATACTCTAACGGCAGTAATAGTATCCGATGCTATGGTATGGAATACTATGTAGGGCGATGGAGTACCCGATGCTACAAGATGGAGAACTTTAACGTGCGATAGAGTTCTTAATACAACTGCGGAAATACTCCAACGGCTGATAGAGTACTTCCGCATTTTGCTAAAATATCGTGATGGTCGACGGAGTTCCCGATGCCACAAGATGGAATACTACAACGGCCGATAGAATTCCCGATACGACAGGATGGAATACTTTAACGGCCGCCAGAGTTCTCAATGCTAAAGAATGAAATACTCTAACGGCCGACGGAGTACGCTAAGCGATTTTATGGATTTAATGGTATTATTTTGTAAAATTGTAAAATTGTAAATTGTAAAAATGGTTTATCATTCTTGATACAATTTACTGTCTGCGATCAATCCCTTTTAGCCGAGAGCTGCTTCTCGACAGCGCGGTACTTCTCGGTGAAACTTGGATCGGTAGCGAGCATATCATCGACCTTCTTGAAGGCGCTGAGGACGGTGGCGTGGTCGCGTCCGCCTATCACTTCGCCGATGCGGACTACGGAGAGGGTGGTGAACTGATGGCTGAGGTGCATGGCTGCCTGACGTGCCTGAACAATCTCCTTCTTGCGGCTCTTCGAATTGAGGCTCTTCATATCGACACCGAATGTCTGGATGACGAGGTTGATGATGTTCTCGCAGGTGATGACCTTCGACTCGATCTTGACTATCATGCGGAGTACGCGCGTGGCGAGATCCTGGTCGATGGGGCGATTGAAGGCGATGGAATGGGCGAGGAGCGAGTTGATGACTCCTTCGAGGTCGCGCACGTTGTCGGTGGCATTGCGTGCGATGTACTCGATGACGTCCTCGCTGATGGTGATGCCCTCCTTCTCGCACTTGCTGCGGAGGATGCCCTTGCGCAGCTCGTAGTCGGGTCGCTCGATTTCGCCGATGAAGCCCCACTTGAAGCGGGTGAGCAGACGTGGCACGAGGTCTTCAAGCTCGACAGGCGGGCGGTCGCAGGTCATCACGAGCTGCTTGCCCAACTGGTGCAGGTGGTTGAAGATGTGGAAGAACGTGTTCTGCGTTGCGATGAGGTTCTTGCCGGCAAACTCCTGGATGTCGTCGACGATGAGCACGTCGATGCTCTGGTAGAAGTTGATGAAGTCGTTCAGTCGGTTCTGACGCACGGCATCGGTGTACTGCACCTTGAACTGATAGGCGGTGACGTAGAGCACGCGCTTGGTGGGGTCGTTCTCTAGGATCTTGAGGCCGATGGCCTGTGCAAGGTGCGTCTTGCCGACACCACTGGCTCCGAAGATGAAGAAGGGGTTGAATGCCGAATTACCGGGACGGTTGCTGACGGTGAGGCCAGCACTGAGCGCGAGCTCGTTGGATTTGCCGGGACAGAACGCGCTGAGTGTGCAATTGGGATTGAGATGTGACTCGAAATTGGTTTCGGGAGCGGCTTCGATGCGGTTCTTCGGGTTGAGCTTCACCGAGGCATTGTCGTCGTGGACATCGTCGTCGCTGGTCTTGACGACTCCGATGCGGTACTTGATGGACGCATTGGGACCGAAGACGCGCCAGAAGGTCTTGGAGAGAAGGTTGTAGTACTGGTCGGATTCGAGCGTCTCATAGACATAGTGAGAGGGAACGAGCAGGGTGAGCCTGCCGTCCTTGAACTCGCCCGCACGCACCGAAGCGAAGAAGGCCTGATAGGCGTCCTCGTTCTGAAGGTTTTCGCGTATGATGGCGAGGCATTGTTCCCACTGTTTCTCGAATGGTGCCATTTACTTACAGAAGATATTATTTAGGTTCGAAAGGTTCGAGGGTTCGAAGGGTTCAAGAGGTTCGAAGGGTTCAAGAGGTTCGAATTGGTCGAAGGGTTTCGATGGGTTGTATATTGTGTTATGATAGGTCAAACTGGTTGCGAAAAGGGCGAATTACCCTTTCGCGGTGCAAAGATATAGAAAAAAAAATTACGGTGCAAGAGCAAAAAAATTGCGAAAAAATTTGGAAATTTCTAACTCGTTGATTTTCAATTTCGATTCACTTCAAATCGGGGTGTTTGAAATTCGTCGATTTTGCAGGTTGCAATTCGTTGATTTATAGAAAGATATAGTGTTTGGCGAAAAGTTCATTTTCAAAAGTTATCAACAATCTTTAATGGGGTGAAATATGCTTGTTCCCTCTTGAAAAAGTAGCATTTAGATTGTTGATAACTCGTGTTTCGTTAAAAAAAATGATTTCAAATTACTATTCGGTTACTTCATCGTAGGAAAAACCGAAAGGTAGTAAAGTCGAGATACCATTAATGACATAGATTCCCTGCTGCGAGGGGAGGAGAATCTCGATGGGAGCGCCATTCCGGTACTCGGCCTCGAGGATGACCTGCCGGCATGCACCGCACGGAGCGCATACTCCCTTTGAATAAATGTCGGATGCGGTCTTGCCGACAATGCACAGCTTGAGGATGCGTGCCTCGGGGTAGCGGCTTTGCGCATAGAACACGGCGGTGCGCTCGGCGCAGAGCCCGCTGGGGTAGGCAGCGTTCTCCTGATTGCTTCCGGTGATGATTTCTCCGTTGTCGAGCAGGCAAGCAGCGCCCACTTTGTAGTGTGAATAGGGCGAATATGAGCGCGAAGTGGCCAATTTTGCGGCATCAACTACATTTTTTTGGTCCAAAGTGAGCTCAGATTCGTCTAAAATGCGTATCTTTGCGGCGATTTCTATGGTTTTCATAGGAGTTAGGGTTTTATAACACTGCAAATATATGGCAAAAAACTCAAATGTCCAAACAAACTGCACCACTTTTTGCAAAAAAACTATTCTTTTTGTTGCATTTGTCATCGTCGAACTCATTTTTACACCCTCATTCGGTGCAAAAAAGGCGAAATGCCCTACGATGGGCCCGCGTCTGACGGTAGAAGAGTACTGCGAGAAATATTCGGAAATGGCACAAAAGCAGATGCGCAAATACGGCGTACCTGCGTCGATCACCCTTGCCCAAGGCATCCTGGAGTCGGGCTACGGGTCGAGCTACCTGGCTGTGGTTGCCAACAACCACTTCGGCATCAAGGCCTACAGCCGAGGCTGGAAGGGCGCGACGGTGCTGTGTGACGACGATGCAAGGAACGAGCCGTTCTGCAAGTTCGGCAGCGTGGCCGAGGGCTACGAGTACCATTCGACCTTCCTGCGCGACAACCCGCGCTATGCCTCGCTCTTCAAGCTCGACGTGCGTGACTACGAGAGCTGGGCTCACGGACTGAAGGCCTGCGGCTATGCCACCAATCCGAAGTACGGGACGATGCTGGTGAACCTGATCGAGACCTATCACCTCGACGTCTATGACATCCTGAAGAACAAGAAGGTGACCACCGTCCACCGCACCCTCTACGTGACCAGTGCGAAACACGGACTGAAATACGTGCGCTGCCTGAAGGGCGACGACCTGGCTGCCATCGCCAAGGACTACGGCATCAACGAGCGCAAACTGCGCCGATACAACGAGCTGACGAAGCGCTCGGTGCTGAAGGAGAACGACATCATCTACCTGCAGAGCAAGCGCAGCAAGGCTCCCAAGGAATTCACCGTCCACAAGGTGAAAGCGGGCGAGTCGATGTGGAGCATTTCGCAAGTCTATGGTGTGACCATCAAGAGCCTCATGAGGCGAAATAAGCTGGTTTCGGCCACCGTACATGAGGGTCAGGTATTGCGACTGAGATAGTTTAGGGGGTTATAATAGGTTTTTTTGCAAAAAAACTCCACTATTTCTTGCATGTTCCACAAAAAATTAGTATATTTGCCCCCGAAAAAGTATTACACCTTTTAAATATATATAAATTATGGTTACTTGTAAACCTTATGTAGTAGGTATCGATTGCGGTGGCACCAACACCGTGATGGGTATTGTTGATAGTCGTGGCAAGGTCGTTGCCAAAAATGCCATCAAAACCAAAGCTTACATCGAATTCAACGATTTCATCGACGCCATTGCACGTTCGCTCAGCGAGCTGTTCGAGCAGGTGGGTGGCCCCCAGATGATCACAGGTATCGGTATTGGTGCGCCCAACGGCAACTATTACACCGGCACGATTGAATATGCACCTAATCTTCCATGGAAAGGCATTCTCCCATTGGCAGATGCACTTTACGAGCGCCTGGGTATCCCCGTGGCTGTGACGAATGATGCCAATGCTGCAGCCATCGGCGAAATGACCTACGGAGCTGCACGCGGCATGCGCGACTTCATCGAGATCACCCTGGGTACGGGTGTCGGCTCGGGCATCGTGATCAATGGCGAACTGGTGTATGGCCATGACGGCTTTGCCGGCGAACTTGGACACGTAAGAATCCGTCATAACGGCAACCGCATGTGCGGATGCGGTATGACCGACCACCTGGAGTGCTACTGCTCGGCTACGGGCGTGGCTCGCACAGCCCGCGAATTCCTTGCAACCCGTGAGACTCCTTCTGCTCTGCGCAACCTCGTTCCCGAGGAGATCACCTCGAAGGACGTGTTCGACGCTGCCATGGCAGGCGATGCACTGGCCAAGGAGATCTTCGACTTCACCGGCCGCATCATGGGTCAGGCATTTGCCGACTTCGTTGCCTTCTCGGCTCCCGAGGCCATCATCCTCTTCGGCGGTCTTGCCAACGCTGGCGACCTGCTGATGAAGCCTATCGTGAAGGCCATGGAGGAGAACCTCCTGCAGATCTGGAAGGGCAAGATCAAGGTATTGCCTTCGGGTCTCGCATCGGGCGACGCTGCCGTCCTCGGCGCTTCGGCTCTCGGCTGGAAAGCCAAGAATGAGAATTAATCCTATCGCTCTGACAAAGGGCGTACCAAGAAAAGCCCGTCTCAACCGACGGGCACTATTTTGATATATGGCTATAGAGGTATTAGGCGCAAGAGTCCATAACCTGAAGAATATAGATGTTACCATCCCCGGTCACAGCCTTGCTGTTGTGACCGGTCTTTCGGGTTCGGGAAAGTCGTCGCTTGCGTTCGATACCATCTATGCCGAAGGTCAGCGCCGCTACATCGAGACCTTCTCGAGCTATGCGCGCAACTTCCTCGGCAACCTCGAACGCCCCGATGTGGACAAGATCTCGGGCCTTTCGCCCGTAATCAGCATCGAACAGAAGACGGTGAACCACAATCCGCGTTCGACGGTGGGCACCACCACCGAGATCTACGACTTCTTCCGACTGCTCTATGCACGTGCCGGCGAGGCATTCAGCTACCTGAGCGGCGAAAGGATGGTGAGGTTCAGCGAAGACCAGATCATCGACCTCATCCTGAAGGACTACGAAGGACGCCGCGTGTATCTGCTGGCTCCGCTTGTCAGAAACCGCAAGGGCCACTATCGCGAACTCTTCGAGAACCTGCGCAAGAAGGGCTATCTGAACGTGCGCATCGACGGCGAGATGCGCGAGATACTGCACGGCCTGCAGCTCGACCGCTACAAGAACCACTCCATCGAACTGGTGGTCGACAAGATGCGCGTGGAGTCGATCGACGAACATCGTCTGCGCCAAAGCGTGCGACTTGCAATGCGCCATGGCGAGGGAATGATGATGATCATGTGCGACGACCAGCTGAAGTACTATTCGCGCTCGATGATGGACCCCGTGACGGGCCTGTCGTACAAGGAACCTGCGCCGCACGATTTCTCGTTCAACAGCCCCATGGGCGCCTGTCCCCACTGCCATGGCCTGGGAACGGTGACGATGGTGGATCGGACGAAGATCATCCCCGACACGTCGCTGTCGATAGCCGAAGGCGGCATCGTACCGCTGGGCAAGAAGAAGAAAAGCATGATCTTCTGGCAGATCGAGGCACTGCTGCAGACCTATGACTGCACGCTCGACGACCCCATCAGCACCCTGCCCGAAGATGCCATCGAGGCTGTGCTGAGCGGAACGGGACAATCGTACCACGTGTCGGAAGAGTCGATGGGCTACTCGATGATGACCATGCCCTATGAGGGCCTGGTGAAATATCTGAAGGATGCCGCAGGTGACGACGCTTCGGCCAAGGAACGCCGCTGGGCTGAGTCGTTCAGCACGGTGCAGACCTGTCCCCACTGCCACGGACAGCGCTTGAATAATGAGTCGCTCCATTACTTCATCGACGGCAAGAACATCGCCGAGGTGAGCGCCATGACGATCACCGACCTGGCCCAATGGGTCGACCAGCTGCCTGCGAAGCTGAACGAAAGGCAGAAGAGCATCGCCGGTGAGATATTGAAGGAGATTGCCACACGCATCAAGTTCCTGCTGGGCGTGGGCCTCGGCTACCTTTCGCTCGACCGTCCCTCGATGACACTTTCGGGCGGCGAGTCGCAACGCATCCGACTGGCTACACAGATAGGTTCGCAACTGGTGAACGTGCTCTACATCCTCGACGAGCCTTCGATAGGACTGCACCAGCGTGACAACCAGCTGCTGATACAGTCGCTGAAGAAACTGCGCGACATCGGCAATACGATCATCGTGGTGGAACACGACCGCGACATGATGCTGCAGTCGGACTACCTCGTGGACATCGGACCCGGTGCGGGACGCAAGGGCGGCAACGTGGTGTTTGAAGGTACTCCCGACCAGATGCTCAAGGAGCACACGCTGACGAGCGACTACCTGAACGGCACACGTCGCATCGAGGTGCCTGCCGTACGTCGCAAGGGCAACGGCAAGATGCTGGTGCTCGAAGGCGCATCGGGACACAACCTCAAGGGCGAAAAGGTGGAGTTCCCACTGGGTTGCCTGATTGGCGTGACGGGAGTGTCGGGATCGGGCAAGTCGACGCTGGTGAATGCAACGCTGCAGCCCATCCTCAGCCAG
>CACXTQ010000091.1:0-12249 GCA_902770595.1 uncultured Bacteroidales bacterium
CAGGTCGGTCCAGACGAGTGTCTTCACTCCGCCACGGAATGAGTACAGCCAGACAATGAGCATGATGCAGGCCACCGATAGGCCGAAGGGTACGCCCAGTTGGTCAAAGAGTACAAGTTGCAGTACGACGGCCGTGAGGTACATTCTGACCGCGCAACCGAGATACTTGCTCAGGAGGAAGAAGGCTGCACCCGTCTTGTGGGCATAGCGCCCGTAGCGCTGTTCCAGATAGACGTAGATGCTCGAAAGCCCAAGGCGATAGTAGAGGGGCAGAAGGATATATGCCACGGCAAAATAGCCGCAGACGAAACCGATCACCATTTGGATGTAGCTCATCTGCTTCGCCTCGACCATGCCGGGCACACTCACATAGGTCACGCCCGAGATGGATGTACCAATCATGGCAATCGCCACTACCCACCAGGGGCTCTTGCGATCGCCACGATAGAAGGTTTCGGTGTCACGGTCACGTCGGCGGGTAGTCCACCAGCTGACGCCGAACACCATCAGGAAGTAAAGGACGATGACGCCCAGTACCAGTGTTGCGTTCATTTACTTTTCGAATCTGATCCAATCAATGTCAAGGAAGGCACCGTCGTTCTTCACGCCGGGACGGGAATTGTAGAAACCGAGTTTCGCACCGATCCAGCGGCCTTCCTTCACGGTGAATTCGTCACCGATTTTCTTGTATTTCTTGCCGTCGAAGCTGTAGTAGAACTGTGCCTTCGACTTGATGGCATTGCCGGTTCCTTCGCTCTTCACTGTGACGCGTACATAGACGTCCTGTGTGGCCATACGGGGCTGTGGAATGTCATCGACGGCATACTTCTGCGTGTAGGGCGCTTTCATCTTCGACATCTTCAGTTCCACGCGCTTCTCGATATTCTCGGCCTTGCCTTTCATCGCATCAGCACAAGTGACGTAGCGTAGTTCGCAGCCGTCGCTGATGCTGACAATCTTGAGCGCTGCATAGTCCTGTCCCTTGATGATGAAGCCGCCTTCTTCCCCTTTGTCCTTGTATTCGGGATTGGGGATGAACTGCATCTTGGCGGTTGCTGTGAAGTTCTCCGTGGGGAACTTCTGGAGTAGGGCGTTCTGCAGGTCTGAGAGGTTCTTGAAGCCGTCAGGGCGCTGTACTCCGTAGAGGCGCAGTTTGCTCTTGTTGGCATCGCAGAAGTACCAGTAGTGGCTGTAGGGGCCTTCAAACTGCCATTGCAGACCTAGTTCGGGAGCGTCGAACTCGTCGTCCTCAACAGGTTGGAACTCGCCCGAAGAGGGAAGGTTGGGTTTCTTCCATTGTGCAACGGCATCGCCGCATCCGTCACCATCCTTGTCCTCGCCGATCACGAGCCAGTCGTTCACCCATCGTGCAGGCTGCAGATGCATTACGCGTCCGTAGGCATGCTTGTCCTGGAAGTGAAGGAACCAGTCTTCGCCGTTTTGTGTATCAACCCACGCGCCTTGGTGAGGGCCGTTGACCTTCGACTTGCCTTGCGCCAGGCCCACATACTCCTCGTAAGGGCCGAAAGGACTGCGGCTGCGGAGTTCCACTTGCCAACCGTACTTCACGCCACCAGCGGGGCTGAAGATGTAGTAGTAACCGTTGCGCTTGTAGAATTTCGTGCCCTCGATGGTGGGCTGGTCCTCGTGTCCATCATATACGATACGTGAAGGACCGATTACCTTGGTGCCATCAGGCGACATTGGAGCTACAAATAGAACAGATTTAACACCGGCACGCGAGCCTGCACAACCGTGTGAAAGGTAGGCCTTGCCATCTTCGTCCCACAGGGGGCAGCAGTCAATCAGTCCCTTGCCCTTCTTCACCCAGACGATAGGCTCCCACGTGCCTGCAGGGTCTTGTGTCTTGGTCATGAAAAGGCCTTGGTCCGGGTCACCGCAATAGATGTAGAACCACCCGTCGTGATAACGAATAGCGGGAGCCCACACGTAGTTGCCGTGCTGAATTTTCTTGTGCCAGTCGAGGTCGGTACCTTCGTATTCGGGGAGAACGGGATAGTCTTCGGTCAAGGCATGTCCGATGAGCTCCCAGTTCACCAGGTCGGTGCTATGGAGGATTTGCAGTCCTGGGAAGCAGGCAAACGACGACGATGTCATATAGTAGTCATTACCCACACGGCATACGTCGGGGTCAGAGTAGTCGGCATCGATCACCGGATTCTTGTACATGCCGTTCTTGATGTTGGGATTCCAGGTCTTCGAAGGTGCCTGGGCTTGCATGGTCGCAGTCATGCCAAGTGTCAAGGCAATGGCGCCCACAAGTGATGTGATAGTTCTGTTCATGTCGTTTAACTGTATTGAAGAATAGTGTGTTTATTGTTGACGGATGAGTTTTTGATAGGCAGCAGGTGTCATGCCCAGGATGCGCTTGAACGCCTGGTTGAAGCTTGTGGGCGATTTGTAGCCAAGTTGTTCGGCAAGCACAGCCATGGTGGGATTGCCGTATCTCTCGGTGTCTGCCAGTCGGCGTGAGGCTTCTCTGATGCGGTATTCGTTCAGGTAGGTCTTGAAGTTCTTTCCATAGGTTGCATTGATGGCCCATGACACATATTTCGTGTTCGAACCTACCAGATTGGCCAGCGTCTGCAGTCCGAAGTCAGGGTCGCTGATGGTGCGACTGTCCTCCATGACCTTGGCGATGGCAATGAGCAGCATGTCTGACTGTTGCTTGCTAAGCAGTGGCGCTGCGCTTTCGTAGCTCTCCTCGTCCATGGCGTTGTCACTCAATTCAATCTTGTCACTGTCGCTTGCAGTTTCCGTTGGTGGAGTGGCTTGGGAATCTGACGGGGCGGGAGCCTTGAAGTATTCATCGCTCAACCTGTTCTGCATCTCAAGTTGCTTGTTCAGTTCGTTGTGCTTCTCGATGAGCAGTCGTTGTGTAGATACAAGTTCTCGATTCTGTCGGAAGATGTAACTGATCAAAACGATGAGCGCCACCAGCATAAGTGCGAAAAGGATGATGACGGCTATAAGCGTGCGGTTGCGGCTGTTGAGCGAACTGATCTCAAGGATATTGTGCTGCGTCTCGTAATCGACGATGCGCCCTCGCTTGCTATTGAATTCGCGTTCGTTGAAGAGCGAGTCGGAAAGGCTGACGAATAGTCGCTGGTAGCGCATCGACGCGCTGTCGTTGTGCTGCTTGCGATAGAGGTTTGATAGTTTCTCATAAGCGGTAACGAGTGGACTCATATAACCGCCTTCCTTCGAAAGCTTTTCACATTGCAGATACCAGTCAATGGCCTGTTTTTCGTTGCCCAGTTCCTCTTCGAGTGTGCCCAGTTGCCCCATTTGTGAAACTGCAAAATGCCCGTCCATCTCATGGTTACGGGCATAGTCGAGTGCCTGTGTGTGCATAAAGATGGCTGCATGAAGATCTTTGCGCACACGTGCGAGTAATCCTTGATTAAGATAATTGTAGAAGCGTGTCAGATTAGGATCCTCCATATCTAGTGATCCTAATTTGTCGTAGCACTTCTGTGCCTCGTTGGCATCGCCCATCATGCAGTAGCACATCAGCATATTGGCACCTGCACGTGAGCGCATCAATTCATTGCCCGCGTTTTGGGCCTTGTTGTAGCATTGCGTGTAGTAGTGCAAAGCCTGCTCGTAGTCGTTGAACATCGAATGGATGTTGCCGATCGAAAGAAGCGCTTTCTCCATGGCAATCTCATTGCTCGTGGCATCGGCCCTTTCTACAGCCTTGGCCAGCGCGTCCAGCGCATCCATATAATGGTATTCGTTATAATAATGATGGGCGGCATTGACGAGACTGTCAGCATCTTCGCTGTGCGTCATGGCACACAACGAAGGCAAAAGACTGAGGCAAGTCAATAGTGCAAGGAGCGCTTTCTTCATTATTTAGCTTACAAGGGGCAATTTTAGTCCCTGAATCTTTTGCAAAGTTACACATTTTTTCCATATTCTGTAAGCAAAGTGAGCAAAAATCAACCGAAATCCATCTTTTTTTATTCAATTTCTTGAAAATGTCGAATCCAAGAGCCACTTTTTTTGCATTAATCGCCCAAATTGACTACTTTTGCAGCATTGAATTCATCTTTTTATTAACATTTAATAATTCACAACATGAAGAGAATCTTACTCCCTTTGGCAGCCGTTCTCTGCTTGACAGTTACTGCTGATGCGCAGAAGCTCGTCCCGCAGCAGAAAATCAATGCTGCAGAGTTGAAAGCAACTCTCAACCCCAGTGATGTGACCTTCTTGGCTACACCCAACACCGTCGATGGCTTGTTCGAAGGTGCTGCTCCCGCAGCTGCCCGTCCCGCCCGTCGTGCTCCTTTGGCTCGTCTTGATGCCGCCGAAGTAGATACTGTGTCCTACTTTGCCGTAGCACAGTCCTTCCATAACGGCTACACTTTCAACTACGAGGGTGGAGACATCTTCACCTATAACGTTGGTCTTGCGCTCGATGGCACCAAGGCTACGTTCTCCAACCTCTTCGACATGCTAGCTGCTTCTGCCGGTTCTTACTATCAGTCGTACGACTATCCTGTCGATGGTGTTTATGATGCCGATGCAAAGACCATCACCATCGCCACCGGCGCCACTGGTGTGGCTTGTGGTAACTACATGGGTGGCTACTACAAGTCAACGAGACAGGAACATTGACCCCTGCCGAGGAACTCGTTTTTGACGTTACTGTCAACGAGGATGGCACTATCGCTACGATTACCAGCCGTACTTCTTTCCTCGCAAAATATGACTACGGCAACATCCGTGTCTATAAGTCGTTCACTGCTGTGCTGCCCAATCCTGAGGTGGCCAACGTCATCACCTTTACCGAGTCGATTGACTTTGGCGAATGCTTTGTCGGCACATCTTCTACCAAGGGCTTCCAGCTCATCAACACCGGTGGTAAGGATGCTGACTTTGTCATCGAGCTCGAGGCTGAGGACGATGCATTTACTTCTGCTGTAACTGGAGGCACTGTTCCCGCACAGGGCACACTTGACCTCTCGTTTGACTTCCTTGCCAACAAGGCTGGTGCTTACGAAGGTATCGTCACTATCACCTATGATAATGGTGCAGGCGAATCCACCCTCGTCGTTGATCTCGCTGGTTCTGCCAAGGATTATCCCGACTACAGTGCTGTCATCAAGAGCGGTAACTTCACCGCTACCACAGGCATTGAGTATCCATTCGAGATTGTGACCCTCGAGGATGGCACTACTGTCGCCTCTTCTACCACCTATGGCGCATATGGTTCGTCATGGCTCAATCTTGCCTTCTCTGTTCCCGAGGGCAAACTTGCCACAGTAGCTTGGAAGGGCGTTTCGAACAATGTCAGCTATTGGTATTACAATGCCGGTGGTTACTTCGTCGATACGCTCAATGGTGCGAAGGCTTCTTTCCAGGGTGCTAATGAAGATATGTCGGGCAACTGGGAGTTCGCTCCTGGCGACCACTTCATTCGTTTCCAGTACGATGGTAACTACTACTCAGGCCTCGCCGAAAACCGTCTCTATGTCTACGACATTGAATATACTGAGGCTACGCTCAACGCCGACTCTGCTGCAGTCCTCACTCCTGAGGTAGCTCTTGGCAACGCCATCCTTCCCGTTGGTGGCACTGTGACCAAGAATGGTTTCATTACTGTCAAGAATCTCGGTGCTAATGCCCTTACTATCTCCAGCGTAACAAGTGACAACGAGGAGTTCACAGCCGACATCAGTGGTCTCACCAAAGCTGCTACAATGCAGGAGGTTAACATCCCAATCGCAATGGAGGCTAAGGCTTCTGGCGAGAAGTCGGCTACCTATACCATCGTCACCTCTGCTGGTACATTCACTGCTCAGGCTACTGCCAGCGTAATGGACATGCCCGACTTCGCAAGCCTTGTTGTTGAGGGCGCTGAGTACATCACCTCTTGGACGATGAACGAATCCTATCCGTTCGTCATCGTCGATGGTAAGGCCACCAATAAGAACGCTGGTGACAACAGTGCATACGCTACCGCTTACTTCCAGATGAATCTCACCATCCCCGAGGGCAAGCTTGCCTATGTAACTTGGGATGGTCAGATGTGGGGACGCCCAATCACTGAGGGTTCCTACGAATACCAGTACAGTAGCTATGCATCTTACAACGTTTCTCACCCCATGACTTCTGGTTCGAAGACTGCTTATGGTTCCGATGGTGCTGACGCCAGCTCCGATGTCTTTGCCAACGATCCGTTCTGGGCTGACTACCTCGCTTGTATCCCTGGCAAACACTATTATCAGTGGGGCTGGTACCACAATGGTGACGGTACTGTGCCTGAGGGAGATAAGATCGAGATTTCGAACATCCGCATCAAGGTCCAGGACTTCAACCCCGATGGTGTTGAACTGCTCGATCCAGAAGTGACCTTCGAAGATACTTATGTAGGTCCCAACCGTTACAAGACTGCCGTTGTCCGTCTCCACAACACAGGTTCAAATGCCCTCAGTGTAAGTGCTATCAATGGTGAGGCTCCATTCTATGGCATTGAGACTACCGAGGTTGCACAATTCAACAAGAACATCAATGTGACTCTCTGGTTCTATCCTGAGGAGGCTGGTACCTACGACGGCAAGGTAACTATCACCACCAGCGCTGGCGATGTAGAGGTTATCTGCCATGGCACCGCTCTTGACCCCGCTGCCGAAGGCTTCATCCTGCTTGGCGACTTCGAGGATGATGCAGCTGGTTGGACCGCAGCCGATCCTGATGGCGACGGCGAGACCTGGAATCTGGGCTCTAACCTCTGGGGCGATCGTCCCGAGTATTGCCATAGTGGCAGCCAGTGCCTTGCTTCCATCTCTTACAGCAACTACCTCGGTGCCATCGAGCCCGACAACTGGACCCTTTCTCCAATCATCTCCATGCCTGAGGATGGTGGTGCAACACTCTCTTACTACGTAGCAGCCTTCAGCCCAACCCGTTGGGCCGAGCACTATAGCCTCTACATTGCTGAGTACGACGCTGAGGCTGGCCTCGACATCCAGCAGGTGGCTCTCACCGATCCTGTTTGCAGCGAGACTCTCCCCGAAGAGGCTGGAGCTATGGATGGTTGGCAGTATCGCGAAGTCGACATGGCCGACTACATGGGCAAGCAGATCGTACTCTTGTTCCGTCACCATGACTGCAACGGTCAGTATATCATTCGTCTCGACGACGTAAACATTCTCCACGTCCAGCAGCCCGATGCAATTCGTAGCATCGATGCAGTCGAGGCTCCTGAGGCCGTTCAGATCTACACCGTCGATGGTCGCAAGGCCAATGGTATGGTCAATGGCATCAACATCGTTCGCAAGAACAATGCCGATGGAAGTGTCAGTGTTCAAAAGATCATGAAGTAATCTTTGATCAATGAAACGTATTACGTTAATCCTAACCGCATTGCTCACCCTTATCGGGGTGGGCAATGCTCAGACATCGGGCTTCCATGTAGGTTATTGCCAGGGCGAGATGGGACCTTTCCCCTCGACGGCTGATGAATATTTCGCCAATGTCTCCACTCAGAAGGACACTTGGACCAGTGCTGCCATCCTTCTTTCTGCCGACAAGGTGAAAATGTTCGAGGGCAATGAACTCCGTGAAGTCAGTGCTGCACTTGCCTCCAAACTCAATGTCGATGGACTTCGCGTTTGGGTGCGCAGCGATCTCAATGGTGAAAACCTCGCAGAAGGTACTGCTGAGAGTGTTTCGAAGAATTGGAACACCGTCTCGCTCAATGTGCCTCTCGCCATCACGGCTGAGACGGGTGCGCTCTACATCGGCTATTCCTACCATCAGAAGAGCACCAGCAAGGCAATGAGCGCCTTGGAACAGGGTGTGCCTGGCCTCTCGTGTTTCGTGCAGTCTGGCAGTGATGAGTGGACCGACCACAGCGAAAACTATACCACCTGTGTCGAAGCCGTCTTCTACGGTGATAATCTTCCCAAGTATGACCTCACGCTCGAAGCTGCTACGCTTCAAAAGAACTTCGTGGTCGATGAGGGAACGTTCAATTTCTCTTTGCAGGTGCGCAACAATGCCACCGTGACAATCACGGGCTTCGACGTTCTTTGTGCTATCGAAGGCATCGCCGACACCTACTCTGTTCACTGCGATTCGGTCATCGCTTACGGTGAGGTCAAGACAGTGAAACTCACTGCCAATTTCCCGGGCATTCAGACCATGGATCCTGCCAAGCGCACGCTCACTCTTACTATCGACAACCTCAACGAGGGAAAGGACGAGAACATGAGCGACAACTCGATGACGGGTTCTTTCAGTGTGACGCTCCACAGTTTCGAGCGCAACGTCCTGCTCGAGGAGTTCACCACCGAGAAGTGCGTCAACTGTCCTCGCGTAGCAAGTTACATCCATGATGCTATGAATGAACCTGAGTTCGAAGGCCGTCTCTTCACCACCGAGCATCACGCTGGATACTATACCGACAACTTCACCACCCGCTTCGATACCGATTGGTGCTGGTTCTACGACAATCAGTATGCCCCTGCCGTGATGTACGATCGTTATGCTCAGCCCGATGCTATAACTCCCGTCAGCAACCCTGGCAGCAAGCAGGAGATGTATTCCCTCATTCGTGAGCGTATGCGCGAAACGGCTTTTGTAAGCCTCAAGGTAACTGCCGAAGCTGATGTCGAAAACCTTCAGATTAAGGTTCGCGTCACAGGTTCCCGCGCCAAGGAAGACTTCACACGTCAGCCTGCCCGCATCACCGTTGTCCTCACCGAAACCAATCTCGCTGCCATCAGTCAAGCTGGTGCAAGTGGCGAATATATCCACTACAATGTGGGTCGTCGTGTCAACAGCACGTGGGGCGATGTCATCGAATGGGAAGGTGACGACTACACCTACGAATGTGTCATCCCATACAACCAGAACTACGTCTTCGAGAACCTCGGTATCCTCGCTTTTGTCCACGATTACGATCCAAGCGACAAGACCAAGTGCGAAGTAGCCAATACGATGGCCATTACAGCCTCTCAGTTTGGCAATGGAGATGAGGGCATCCGCTCGATTTCGACCGATGGTGCAGCTCCTCGTTATTACGATGCCTCTGGCCGAATCTCCGAGTCACCCGTTCATGGTCTGAACATCGTCGTGCGTGGCGATAAGGTCACCAAGGAGTGGCATTAATACCCTTTTATCAAAAGATATCCCCTCCATTTCCTCTTTATAGAAATGGAGGGGATTATTTATAGTCACTATAGTTATTATAGCCACTATAGTTACTATTGCCACTATTGCAACTATCCCTTCTTCGAAACCACAGGTATCCTCACCCAAATCCACCGTGGTATCATCTTCCAGAAGAAGACCAGGATGCGGTATTTCCAGTCAACGGTGATGATCTGCTTTTTCTTCCCGACTTTCTCCACAATCTCCGCGGCTACCTTGTCCACATCGAGTTGCAGGGGATAATTTCCTCCGTCGTTCAACAATGGCGTCTTGACAAAGCCAGGACGGATATCTGTGATGGTCAGATGTTTGAGCCCTTTGATATGTTTCAGTTGGGTGAGGCATTCCAGATAGTGGTTCACGTAGCGTTTTGTGGCCGAATAGGAGGGGGCTGCACCCAGTCCTTTGGTGCCTGCTATGCTGCTGATGACGGCAATCTGGGCTTCCCGCTCAGGCCTTTCGGCATAATAATTGAACATCGTCGCTACCATGCGTGTGAAGCCGACAGCATTGGTCTCCACGGTCCTGAGTTCCTTGTCAAGGTCGAGTTCCGGATTCTGGTAACCGATGCCCGAACTGTGGAAATAGAGGTCGATGTCTCCGCCCATCTTGCCGACGAGCGTCAGCAGTTGCTGCGATGCTTCTTCGCGCGTCACATCGATTTGTTGGATGGCCACCACGTCGAGGTCCTTGCGTTGCATCTCGATGAGCCGATCCATCCTTCGTCCGGCAATGCCCAGTTGCCATCCTTCGGCACTGAGCCGCTTGGCCACGGCAAGTCCTATGCCCGAAGTGGCTCCCATGATGATTGCTCGTTTTTGTTCCATTTGCTTCCGAATAGTTGAAATGTACGCTGCAAAGATAAGTCATTTTCCTGAGGTGACCAAGGATTTTGCGGTAATTTGGTCATATTTTGATACAAGTTATCGAAAAAATCGTTATATTTGCGCCGTAAATAGTTTTTCCGTCGATATGGCAAAGAAGAAGACCGCCTATTTCTGCAGCTCCTGTGGCTGCGAAGAGCCCAAGTGGTTTGGCAAATGTCCGTCGTGTGGCGAATGGGGCACCTGTGTCGAAGAGATTGTCGATACCCAAACGGGTGCCATCGGTAAGGCTTCCCGCAAGTCGGGTGGCGTGCAGTGGAGTCATGGAGGCACCTTGGGCCTTCCGGGGCAGAACGAGCGTCCTCGTCGTCTCTCTGAAATAGAGGCACGAGAAGAGCAGCGCATTGATATGCACGACGACGAACTCAACCGTGTGTTGGGTGGCGGACTTGTGCCCGGTTCCTTGGTCCTGCTGGGTGGTGACCCCGGCATTGGCAAATCCACCCTCGTCCTCCAGACGGTGATGAACATCCACGACCATAAGGTCCTCTATTGTTCAGGCGAAGAATCTGCCTACCAGCTCAAGCTCCGTGCCACCCGCCTTGCTTCAAACCCATCACTTCCCTCGAACCTTTCGAACCCCTCGAACCTTTCGAACCTTTCACCGCAGCCGTGTATGGCTGCCTCTTCCCTCGACTCCGTCTACATCGCCTGCGAAACCAACCTCGACGCCATCTTCACCCATGTTGCCAATGTCGAGCCCGACATCCTCGTCATCGACTCCATCCAGACCATCGCCACCGACGACCTTGAGTCGAGTGCAGGCAGTGTCGGTCAGGTGCGCGAATGTGCCGCCCGTATCCTCAAGTTCGCCAAGGAGTCGGGCACGCCCGTCATCCTCATCGGCCACATCACCAAGGAAGGCTCCTTGGCAGGTCCGAAGGTGCTCGAACACATCGTCGATACTGTCCTCCAGTTCGAAGGCGACCAGCATTATATGTACCGCATCCTCCGTGCCATCAAGAACCGTTTCGGTTCGACCTCCGAACTGGGCATCTACGAGATGCTTGGCACGGGTCTCCGACAGGTGACCAACCCCTCCGAACTCTTGCTCAACTCCGACCACAAGGACCTCTCAGGCGTTGCCATCGCTGCCGCCATCGAGGGTATGCGTCCCTTCCTCATCGAGACACAGGCACTCGTCAGCACCAGCGTCTATGCCACTGCAATGCGTTCCACCACGGGCTTCGACCAGCGTCGTCTCAACATGCTGCTCGCTGTCCTCGAGAAGCGCGTGGGCTTCAAGCTGGCTCAGAAGGATGTCTTCCTCAACATTGCCGGCGGTCTGCGCGTGTCCGACCCCGCCATGGACCTGGCTGTGATGGCTGCCATCCTTTCCTCCAACCTGGATATGCCGCTTCCTCCGCTCACGTGTATGACGGGCGAAGTGGGCCTTTCGGGCGAGATACGTCCTGTGGCTCGCCTGGAACAACGCATCCGTGAGGCCGAGAAACTCGGTTTCGAACGTATCCTCATTCCAAATATTGCACTTAAGAGCATCGATGTAAAGACGCTCAAGATCCAGGTTTGTCCCGTCGCTCGTGTCGACGAGGCTTTCCGTCTATTGTTCAAATGATAAAGAATATCAAAATTCGTGTACTCCCGCAGGTATGGCGCGATGCTGAGCAACTCGAGGCGCAGATCTGCCGTGAGTTCGCCATCAGTCGAAAGGCATTGCGAGGCCTGCGCATGAAGCACACCAGCATCGACGCTCGTCAGCGTCAGGTGATGGTGCAGCTCGACGTCGATCTGTATATCAACGAGGAGCCTCCGCAGCAGACTTTCCGCAAGGTCGTCTATCATGAACTGCCTTCCCATGCCCATCAGGCCGTTGTTGTCGGCTCGGGTCCTGGTGGACTGTTCGCGGCTCTTCGGCTCATCGAACTGGGCGTTCGTCCCATCCTTATCGAGCGTGGTCGCCCTGTTAGCGATCGTCGTCGCGATGTCGCCCTCATCACCCGCGAGCAACGCGTTGACCCCAACTCCAACTATTGCTTTGGCGAAGGTGGGGCAGGGGCATTCTCCGATGGCAAGCTCTTCACCCGTTCCAAGAAGCGTGGAAATGTGCAGGGTGTGCTCGAAGGCTTGTGTCAGTTCGGAGCCGATACGGGCATCCTCGATGCTTCACATCCCCACATCGGCACCGACAAGCTTCCCTCCATCATCTCGAATATTC
>CACXTQ010000092.1:0-7630 GCA_902770595.1 uncultured Bacteroidales bacterium
AGAGCGCCTCCCAAGATGTTGGCAGTGACTTTCGAGAAGTTAGGTGCAATGAAAAACAAGACGAAACAACAAAGCAGGATGCCCGAAAGGAAGGAGATGGCGCAGTCGATCAGTCCGCCGCCGAAGATGGCACAGAAACCAGCAGAACCAACGGCTGATGCCGCAATCTGTTCCCAAGCAGGATGGGGCGGGAGCGTGCGAATGCGTTGCAGTTCCTCGTTGGCTTCATCGAGCGTATATTTGCCCGATTCGATGTCACGTGACAGTTTGGTAACAGCCACCACCTTATCAAGCTGGGTGCCATGGAAGGGGATAAACTCCACATTCGCATAGCCGCCTTGACCTGTGGTGAAAATGCCATTGCTGAGCACGAAGAAGTTGCTCGAACTCACGCCATAACATGCCGAGATGCGTTGCATGACTTCTTCGACACGCGATATCTCGGCTCCATTTTCGAGCATGATGTGTCCGGCTTGACTGGCAATATCTAAGGCACTTTCTTTCATTTGTTCTTCATTTTTCGGCCACAAAAATAGTATTTTTTTCATGAAATGCGCAAAAATATGCCCGAAAATACGAATTTTACCCTCAGTCTTTGTCTGATTAATCAATTTTTGCTATCTTTGTACCGCTTTTATTAATACATTATTTATTTTAAAACTATGAAAAAAATTCTTTCATTATTCATGGTTGCGGCTGCACTTTTCGCTACAACCTCGTGTGCACAAAAGGCTTCAAGTGTGGAGGTTTCCTTCAATTACGAGCATCAGGATGGACCTGGTTCGAACCAGTATGCCGTATGGGTAGAGAATGCCCAGGGTAAGGTGGTTCGCACGCTCTTCGTCACTTCATTTACCACCAAGGGAAGAGCACGTGGCGATGAGGAACTTGTTCGTGGATACATCAAGCGCCCTGCTTGCGTTCCTGATTGGGTTAAGGCAGTGAATGCCAACGAGTTGAGCGATGAGGAACTGGACGTTTTCACGGGTGCTACGCCTCAAAGCAATGGTGTTCAGACGTTTACCTGGGACTTCAAGGATCAGCGTGGTGTGATTGTTCCGAAAGGAAAGTACAAGATTATTGTCGAAGCTACGCTCATCTTCGATAGCGATATGAAGTACGTTGCAACTATCTCGACTGACGACGAAATCAACAAGACGCTCGAATTCACCGAAACTATCACGAAAGAAAACGACACGCATAGGGGAATGATCAAGAACGTGACTGGTATTACGAAGTGAAGACCCTAGGATAGCCAATTGTTCTTCGGATACTCCAAAGGGTAGAAGGCTATCCTAATTTGTAATAACTCAACTTAACATAATCCCAATTAAAGAATAATAATATGGGTTTTCCTAAGCAAATTGTCCAACAGTAAACGCAGATGGCGGAATAATGATTATTTAGATCCTGATATTACACCTTATTATATTAAAAGCCCCAAACATAATGTCTGGGGCTAAATTTGATAAATGAATTGGAAATAATCTGAAATTATTACTCCTTCATGAAATACGATAATACTCTAATTCGCGTTAATAAAATATTATGTGATATCAAATTAAAGATTTTCGTAACGTGGTGAGAATGTATCACCCTTCGTGATGTCACCGGTCTTGATTCCGAGTTTCAGCCAACGGTTACGCTGAGCGCTGGTACCATGGTTGAACGATTCGGGCACGGTGTAACCACGAGCCTTCTTCTGCAAGTAGTCGTCGCCGATCTTCGAAGCGGCATTCAGACCCTCTTCGATATCGCCTTCTTCCAAAGAGCCGAACATGGCATTGTCCTGATGAGCCCAAACGCCTGCATAAAAGTCGGCCTGCAACTCGAGACGTACGCTGAGCTGGTTGGCTTCCTTGCTGTCCTGGCCGTAGCGAGCCATCTGAGCATGCACTTTTTCAAGCGTACCGAGCTGATTCTGAACATGATGGCCAATTTCATGGGCAATCACGTAAGCATAGGCAAAGTCGCCATCGGCACCAATCTGCTGCTTCATAGTCATAAAGAACGAAAGGTCGATGTAAACTGTCTGATCAGCAGAGCAATAGAATGGTCCTGTGCTCGACGAAGCAGCGCCACAACCCGAACGAACGGCATCGGTGAAGAGCACGAGCTTTGGAGCCTGGTAAGTCTTGCCCATCTTCTGGAAATATGCTGTCCACACGTCCTCGGTGCCAGCCAGAATCTTCTTGGTGAAGGTTGCAAGTTCCTCCTCTTGTTCGCTGCCCTGGTATGGTGTGGTTGTCTGTTCGGTGTCGTCATCGCCATAGGTAGCACCCATGCCACCACCCGACAACATACCGCCGAGGATATCAGAGCATCCACTGTTGCCACCCATGCCGCCCAACAGGAAGAAGAGCACCAGGAACACCAGCAGGATCATGATGCAACCGCATCCACCCTTGCCGCCACCAGCAGCATTGTTTGTACCGCCTCCCGAGCCGCGCTTCATCAGGAAAAGCTGAAGCAAGAGCTGAAGCAGATTAAAGCCACCACCGCCGGAGCTGAATCCTCCGAATCCACCGCCGCTCGATTGACCGCGACGATCCACTACATTACCGCTTTCGCGACGTCCATTTAGATCCATGTTATTAAGTTTTTTGGTTAAAGATTGATTTTTTCCTTCACGATAAACATATCCTTGGCATAGCCTGGGAATGCTTTGCGCAATTTGGCCAACATCGAGCTAGCCTCTTCCGAAGTGCGGAAGTCACCTACCGACACGCGCCAGTTGGGCGTCTTGAATGCCACATAGGTAGGCAGATCGGGCATTTCCTGATTGATGTACGATTGGATGGAATAGCAACGATTCTTGGATGCCGTCTGCTGATTGCCCGAGAATACGCGGATGCGATAACCCATGACATTCTGCGCAGTTTCGCCCGAACGGGTTCCGTTGGAATAGTATGCATGTGGCTCATTTCCAACGAGTTCGGTGAGACGACTATCCTGCTGGATGGTTACTCGTCCAGTCGACTGCAGATAGGTACAGATATCCTGAGACTCCTGCCCGTAGGCAAAAGCGATCGAACAAATGAAAAAGAGTGAAATAAGGATTTTCTTCATCTTGAATAAAAGCCACGAAGGGTGAAACAATAAGTCCACCCTTCGCGACAGATGGTTAAAGATTACTTCCAAGCCTCGATGATAGGCATAAAGGTATCTACCTTGAGGGCAGCACCACCGATCAGGCCACCGTCGATGTCGGGCTGTGCAAAGAGCTCAGGAGCATTCGAGCCCTTGCAGCTGCCGCCATAGAGAATGCTGGTGTTGTCAGCTACGGCAGCATCGTACTTCTTAGCGATAGAAGCGCGGATGAAGGCGTGAACCTCCTCAGCCTGCTCGCTGGTAGCGGTCAGACCGGTACCGATAGCCCAAACTGGCTCGTAAGCAACGACGCACTTGGCAAAGTCCTCAGCCGAAAGAGTGTAGAGAGCCTCCATCTGGCCTTCGATAACCTCCTTGTAGGTGCCATTGACACGCTCCTCCTTCACTTCGCCAACGCAGAAGATTGGGGTAAGGCCATTGGCAAGAGCCTGCTGGAGCTTGGCAACGAGCAGCTCGTTGTTCTCGCCGTGGTACTGGCGACGCTCAGAGTGACCGAGGATGACATACTTGGCACCCGTCGAAGCGATCATGTTGGCAGCAACCTCGCCTGTGTAGGCGCCCTTCTCGTGAGCAGAGCAATCCTCGGCACCAACGCCGATGACGCTACCCTCGACAGCCTTGGCTACCGATGCTACAGAGATGAATGGAGTACAAACGACAACGTCGCAATTGACCTTCTTGCCTGCAAGGGCCTCCTTGAGACCTTCAGCAAGTGCTACGCCTTCCTGGAGAGTGGTATTCATCTTCCAGTTGCCGGCTACGATTTTCTTACGCATTTTTTTGAATTATTAATTAATGTTTGTTTATGTAGGAATTGTACTATTTCAACGAGCAAAAATAGAAAAAATGGAGCAAACAGCAAAAACAAAACCAATAAAATTCGGTTATGGTAGTTAATTTCTTCAATATCGCCGCTTGTTTGCTCATTTAACTTGCCACTTGTGAGACCTTCGGCATCGAGTCGCGAAAGGGGCGTTTTCCAGCAGATGACTCCGTCGTGCAGCAACATCACCGCTGGATTCGCGCGGCACATCGTCTCGATGATCGAAGCATCGGTGAACACAAACGGGTATTCGGCGCCCGTGTTGAACTTCCATCGTTCGAGCTGTTTTTCGTCGCGTGCCGTAAGGCAAAGGAAGCCGTAGTCGTTGTCGCCGGCATATTCCGAAAGGAGTTCGATGCGGTCGATGTCATGCTGCGAAGCCTTGTCGAGCGAATGACTGAGCAGAAGCAGCGTATATCCCGGTCTCGACAAAAGTTCGTCGGTGATGACCTCGCCATCGGCTGTCTTTACGAAGAAGTCGATGTGTGTTGGTAAGGCCTTGCTCCTGTCATCGGAAACCTTGCCATCGGCGTGACGTTCAATCGTTTCGACAAACTCCCACCCCTCAGCTTCGTCGGGAAGGTTGTCGAGCGAAAACTCCTGGCGAACGCCATCGCGCTGATAGATGCAGACCCATTCCGTGTCGGAGTCCGACGCCTGCTCCTGCCCCTCTCCCATCACGGCTTCCCTCAGATTGGTGCCGGGGGTGAACGGGCGGAAGTCGATGAAGGGTTCGCGCCAGCTGCCCATCCAGCAGAGCCACACGGCCAAGCCTAGGGCACAATAGCTGTAGAACACGTAGAACGTGCGTCCCATGAGCCGGTACATCAGCTCGCTTTTCGTCCAGAGCAGGGCCAGCATCACGATGAGAATCAGGTTCTTACCGAATGTCTGCCAGTTGGTCAGATGGACGGCATCGCCGAAGCATCCGCATTCGCTGATGGCATCGGTAAGCGCCAGCCAAAGCGTCAACGGGGTGAACACGAGCAGCACCAGGGAGCTGACCACGAGGGTGAGATGTCGCGCATGGCCCAACAGAATGTTCACACCGCAGATAAACTCCACGATGCACAACAGCCACGCCATGCCCATCGACAGGTCGGTCAGCATGCCGAATCCGAAGTATTGCAGATATTCGGTCACCTTGATCGAGGTGCCTGCAGGATCGACACACTTGGCCAGACCGCTGAAAATGAACACAGCGGCGAACAGGAACTGAACGGTGCGTACGACAATCTTCATCCTTTCGAGTACAGGTCCTTAGCTTTCCTCCTTGCCCTCGCCTTCGCAAACCAGCTTGATGAGCGCGAAGAGCGAATAGTTCACCATGTCCATATAGTTGGCGTCAATGCCCTCGCTGATGAGCGTGTGCCCCTGGTGGTCCTCGATCTGCTTGGTGCGTTCGAGCTTCATCAGGATCAGGTCCACGTAGCTCGAGATGCGCATCAGTCGCCACGCTTCGTCGTAGTCGTGGTTCTTGGCTTCGAGCAGGGTGAGTGTCTTCTCCATATACTTGTCGTAGAGCGCCACAACCTTGTCGGCATCCATATCGACGCCATCAGCAGGGCCGTATTCGAGCTGTATCAGGCCCATCAGTCCGTAGTTGACGATGCCGATGAATTCGGGCAGGATGCCCTCTCCCACCTTCGATTCGCCCTTGATCTGGAGCGAACGTATGCGGGTGGCCTTGATCAGCAGCTGGTCGGTGATCGAAGTGGGGCGCATTATACGCCACGAGGCACCATAGTCGTAGGTCTTTTTGGTGAAAACGTCACGGCAAATCGTGGTGACGGCCTTGAGTTCTTCGTTTGTAGTCATTATCTATTATTTCTGATTGATTGTCACAGGTTCGAAGAAGTTGAACGGTGCATTCACCAGCTCCTTCATTTGCTCGTCGGGCGTATATGCCACGCGCTGTATCTCGCCCTGGTTCGAATTGATGGTTCGGAATGTGCCGATGCCCTTCACCTCCACCTCCTCGCCGCGAGCAAGCACGGTCAGGATGCTTTTGGCCAAGGCTGCCACAAAGCGGCTCGCTTCCTCGATGGGCGTCTTGGTCGATTCGGCCAATTGGCGGTCGAGCCACTCGCGCCCTAAGCCTTCTTCCTCGACCTGCATGCGGTAGGTGATGCGCGGCGGATAGAGCGTCTGCTGGCCCGTCTCGGGGTCGTTGGCGATATATTCGGGATGCTTGTGCGATACGAAGGTGCCAAGCCCGGGCAAGGTCACAGGGATTTGTTCGACGCCTGCCTGTGCCATCAGTTTGCCCACGGCGTTCAGAAGCACGGCGCATTGCTGGCGGTCAAGATGGCATGACTTTTGCATGTATGGGATAAAATCCTTCTGTGTCATATTTTTTATAATATTGGTGTGCAAAAATAGTGATTTTTCTCCAATCTTGTGACATTTTTAGGTAATTATTGTGAATTTTTTTCGAAAAACCACCCGATTCTCGAAAATTATTCTTATTTTTGCATCAAATTATAGGACTTTTTGTCCAAATGGTTTATTTTTGACAACGATAATGACAAACAAATTCAACTCGCGCATTCAGGAGATACTGCGACTCAGCCAGCAGGAAGCCGACCGTTTCCATAGCCCTCTAATCAAGACCGAGCATCTCATGCTGGGTATCCTTCGCGATGGCAAGGGACGTGGTGTCGAGGCGTTGTTGCGTCATGGTGTCGACCTTGCTCGTCTTCGCATGAATATCGAGCAGAGTCTCTACAACACCACGAGTGACAAGTTCGACAGCGTGCCGACGGCCGAAAGCGGAGCCACCGATACCCTCGACGAGAACGAGCAGCATCTGTCACGTGATTGTGACCGCACGATGAAGCTCAGCCAGCTTGAAGCGCGCATGATGAAGGAGCAGAACGTGGCTCCCGAGCACATCATTCTGGCCATGTTGAAGGACGACCGGAGCGTGGTCAGCCAGTTGCTCATGCAGTACAATGTGGATTACTCGTCCTACTACAAGCAGGTGGCCGAAATCGGGCACATCGATCCCAGCGAGCAGAACAATGCCCGCGCCCATGGCCTGGCACGCGACGACAACCAGCGTGACACGCTGCGCGACAATCAGCCGCAGGCCTCTGCCGACGAGGAAAACAACGACATGTACAGCGACGGCTACGATGATGATGCCGAAGAAGAGGAGGAAGAAGACGGCCCGTTGGGCGGTCAGCGTTCGCGTACCCGTCAGCGTAAGCAGGGACAGCAGGCCGAATCGAGCACTCCGGCGCTCGACAAGTTCGGCTTCGACCTCACCCAGGCCGCCAAGGAAGGCAAACTCGATCCCGTAGTGGGTCGTCACGACGAAATCGAGCGACTCACGCAGATCCTTTCGCGCCGCAAGAAGAACAACCCCATCCTCATCGGCGAACCCGGTGTGGGCAAAAGCGCCATCGTCGAAGGCCTCGCCCAGCGCATCGTCGAAAAGAAGGTCTCGTGGCTGCTCACCGACAAGCGCGTCATCAGTCTCGACATGGCTGGTCTCGTGGCCGGCACCAAGTACCGCGGACAATTCGAGGAGCGCCTCAAGGCCGTCATCAAGGAACTGGAGGACAACAAGGATATCATCCTCTTCATCGACGAGATCCACACCATGGTAGGCGCCGGCAATGCCCAGGGCTCGATGGATGCCGCCAATATGCTCAAACCCGCCCTCAGCCGTGGCGAGATCCAGTGCATCGG
>CACXTQ010000093.1:0-7352 GCA_902770595.1 uncultured Bacteroidales bacterium
CATCGTGAACGCGCCTCAAAACCCTGAGGGTGCGGAAGATACGCAATGCCACACCTATCATCGTCAACAGCAAAAGCAACAGGCTCAGTGAGGCAGAAACAAAGAACAGGCGTCGATTCCTTCCTTCGGCCTCGATGCGGTTCGTGCGTTCGTCGTGCAACTGATAGATGGTGAGCTGGTCGGTCAGCTGGCTGCGAAAACTCTCTTGCTCAATGCTATCGCGGACGTCGGATGCACGACGCAGGTAATCGTTGGAAGCTCGCCAGTTGTTGCGGTTGCGTTCAAAATCGGACATCGCCTCCAGCAGACGCACATATTCCTGGTCCAAGGTGTCGGAACCGATGGCCTGAATCACATCGCCGAAATCCTCCATCACACGGTCGTCGAAGTGCAGCTTCACCATCGAAGGTATCAGATTGAGGACAATCTGCGGGTCGTCCGACTCCTTGAATTTGTCCATCATATTCATCCAGTAGAGGGCTGAATCGCGGGCACCAATGCCAGCAAAGGTTCTGACCATACCACCATAACAGCGCACACGCATATAGTTGACATAATCATCGACGGCCCTACGGTTCTGCCGCATACTTGCCTGCAGGTCGGTGAATTCCTCGGTATGCGCATAGAAATATTCAAGTTTATTGATCAGAAAACGAATCGTTTGAAGCGCATCATTGTACTGATTCATCTCACGTTGGGTATTTGCCAACTTACGTCCGATATTCAACGAAGTCATCAGCGCGGGCCAGGACTTCGTTCCTTTCACATTATCAAAGGCCTGCTTGATATTTTCCAAACCCTCTTCCTTTTGACCAAGGAAGGCCTGCGTTCGACCCACTCGACTCAAAAAGTCATTTTCCTCAACACGGAATTCCGGATTGCCGTGCACCAGGTCGTAAGCCAACTGGGCATAATGGATCACATCGACATGACGGTTCAGGGTTCCTGCCACGGTGGACATCAAGCTATAGACATCGACTATCAACACCGTATCGGTCACCTCCTCCCACTCGTCGCTTTCGACCAGATGGCGGCACATCAGCAGGCTGCTGTCGGGATGCGAGAAGCCATTGTACATCACGATGGCCTTCAGGTACTGGCGACGTTCGTCGGTGATATTCTGGGCCTCGAAGGCAGAGTCGATGAGCAACATCGCCTGACGCGGCTCATTCAGGAAATTGGCCATCGCGTAAGCTTCATCGTAACGTTGGGTATCATTGTCCTCAGGTTCGGAAGGGCGCGACGAATGGCACGCTCCAAGCAGGAGAATGGGAATAAGAAAGAAGGCTAAGGACCTGAGCGTCATAAGTGTTTTTTACTTAACACGAATTATCGTGAATTTACACGAATTATATTTGAACAAACGGTTTTCAGTGGCCATTGAAGATGACGTAGAGCGAGATCATCACGACAAACAGCAGGCACCAGGCGACCAGAACGGAAGGTTTCATTGGTTGGTTAACCTTTTGAAGCACAACATCCTCGCGAGAATTCTTGTCTATCAGGCTCACAACCACCATACTGATAATCAAAATCACGAAGAGATAGAACGAAAGGAGCATGAAATGCGGCCACCTGATGCCAAATGCCAGGCCTTCGGGCATCACATAGTACAAGATGCCGACCAGCAGACAGAGCGCCGTGCCAAAGGTCAGCGTCATCTGTGCCGCCGATGCCGAACAACGCTTCCAAAAGACGCCCATCACAAAGACGGCAGCCATCGGAGGAGCGATGAAACTGAGGACGGACTGGAAGATGTTGAAGAGCGGGATGTCCTTGATGAGATCCACGGCCACGCAAATCAGGATGCTGATGAGCGAACCAATGATGGTGACCATCCGACCCATTCTGCGAATGTCCTTGCTCGTGGCGCCGGGGTTGATGTTCTTCACGTAGATGTCCATCGTGAACACCGTGGAAAGGGCATTGAGCGAGGAGCCGATGGTCGAAACCAGGGCCGCTGTAAGCACAGCCATCACAAGGCCCACCATACCGATGGGGAAGATATTGGTCACCATGAAAAGGTAGGAATCGTCGGCATTGGGAGTGGTCGTGAAGATGCCCGTCTTGCAAAGCGCATAGCAGATGATGCCGGGGATGATGTAGATGGCCACGTCGAGAATCTTGAGCCATCCGCAGAAGTTGGCGCCCTTCTGTCCTTCGTGGAGGTTCTTTGCGGCAAGCACGGGCTGCACCATCGACTGGTCGGTACACCAGAACCAGATGCCCATCACGGGATAACCCAACAGGATGGGAAGCCAGGGATAATCGGGGTCGGAAAGCGGCTGGAAAAGGTTCCAATAGCCGCTTGGCACCACTTCGGGATTCATCAGCACGCCAATGCCTTCGAAGAACGAACCGCTACCCAGTTTCCAGATGCCGGCAATCGTCAGAATGGTGCTCACGATGATGAGCAAGGTCATCTGATAGACATTGGTGTAGGCTACCGCGCGCAAGCCTCCGAGAATCGTAAAGAAGGCGCTGATAGCCAGGAGGATGAGCGCTGAAGCGAACATCGGGATATTGAAGATCTGACGTATGAGCACACCGCCCGCAAACAAGGTCAGCGCAAGCCAAGAGATGAGGATGGTCACGATTGTGTACCAGGCAAGCACCGAGCGCGTGCCTTGGCCGAAACGACGCCCCATAAACTCAGGCAAGGTGGAGATGTTTTCGCCCAGATAACGCGGAGCGAACACAAAGGCAAGCAGGGCGATGAAGATGAACGCATACCACGCATAGTTGCCCGAAACGACACCGGCAGCAAATCCCGACGAACAGGAGGCAATCAGCATCGAAGGGCCGACGTTTGTGCCCCACATCGAAAGGCCGATGGTGTGCCACGAGAGTGACTTGCTGGCAAGGAACGAGTTGCCGTCCTTGCCTTCAGCCTTCTGCTGCTTGCGCGATGCCCAAAGTCCGATGACGATGAGAAGTACGAAATAGACTACCAGAATAGTCCAATCGAGGAAGTGAAGTTGATCGCTCATGGTCAGATTATCCCTTTATTAGTTAATGTTCAACAATTTCTTTGCAACAGTCACGGCTTCGTTGGCATTCGACGAATAGCCATCGGCCCCAATCTCATCGGCGAACTGCTGGCTGACGGGCGCACCGCCCACCATCACCTTCACCTTGTCGCGAATGCCTGCCTTCTGGAGTGCATCGAGCACATCCTTCATATAGGTCATCGTGGTGGTGAGAAGCGCCGAGAGGCAAAGGATGTCGGCGTGATTATCGACAACCGCCTTGACAAAAGTATCAGCGTCGATATCGATGCCGATGTTCACGACCTCAAAGCCGGAACCTTCGAGCATCGATGCGACGAGGTTCTTGCCGATGTCGTGGAGGTCGCCCTTCACCGTTCCGATGACAATCTTTCCGATCGACTGTATGGATGCCGATTTGCCCTGGGCGGCCTCGTGCTGCTTGATATAACCCAATGCCGCCTTCATGGCGCGACCTGCCATCAGCAACTGAGGCACAAAAGCCTTTCCCTCCTCGAAGTTCTTGCCCACCATTCCCATCGCGCAGATCATCTGATTGTTGATCAGGCTGGTGGCATCGGCTCCTTCGTCCAGGGCCGCCTTGGTGGCTTCGAGGGCGTCGTCCTGCTTTCCGTCAACGATGGCTTGCAGGAGGCGCTCCTTGGGGTCGAGAGGCGGGGTTTTCGGAGTGGTCGGAGAACTCGGAGTATTCGGAGTACTCTGAGTATTCTGAGTACTCCGATTATTCAGATCACTCCGCCCCTTCCCACCTATCGGCGCCCGATAGAGCTGCTTGTAGCGAGGGCGGGCAGCAGTTTCGCCCTTGGGGCTGACAAAGCATCCTGGAGCAGGCTCGAGCAAAGGACGGAGGGCGGAGATATACTGGTCGGTAGTGCCACAGCATCCGCCGATGATATCGACGCTGTGACTATCGATCATACTCCAGCATTGACGTGCAAACTCCTCCCCGCTTTGCTCATACCTGCCCTTGGCATTCGGGATGCCGGCATTGGGATAGGCGCTCACGCGACACTGGACACGCGCAGCAAGGTCCTGGATGATCGGAGCCATCTGGGCAGCACCCGACGAGCAGTTCAAGCCCACTGAGAAGATGTCATACTTTCGACAGATATCGTCGATGAAAGCGAACACATCCTGCCCATTCATATTCACGCCCTGGTCGTTGACCTGTGCGAAACTGAGCATCACGGGGAGTTTCACGGCCTGTGCAGCCTCGACAGCGGCTTGTGCATTCAAGGTGTCGAAGATGGTCTCGATCAGGATGCCATCGACACCGCCCTCGGCAAGGGCTTCAATCTGCTCCTGATAGGCGGCTTTCAGCGCATTGTAGTCGAGCGCGGGCTCGTCACCGCTGCTGAAACTGCAGGTCTTGTTGGTAGGACCTACCGAACCCACGACAAAGCGCGGTTTCGAAGGATTGGTCAGCGTGAAGGCATCGGCAATCTGACGAGCGACGCGAGCCGCAGCAAGGTTCACATTCCTTACTTCCTGCTCAAGTCCCCAATCCTTCAGGGAGATACGCTGGGCGCTGAAAGTATTCGTCTCGATGATGTCGGAACCCGCCATCAGATATCTGCGATGGATGTCCTGAATCACCTCGGGCTTGCTCAGACAAAGGTAATCGTTGCAACCGGGATGACCACCGAAATCCGCCTCAGCAAGCTCGTACTGCTGAATCATAGTTCCCATACCGCCATCGAGCAGGAAGATACGTTCGGAGTCCTGAAGGGCTTCGGACAAGGACGGAGTCTCAATGGTGAGCGATTCGCCTTCGACTACTTTACGCTTTGTGTTTTGAGGAGCCTCTTCTTCGGGCATATCGCCCAAACGAATGCATTCGTCCACCTTCTTTTCGACCTCGGCCGTCTGATACTCCTCGATGATGCGAAGTGCCTGCTCAACCTCGGCCTCGTTGTGGAAATCCATTTCGAGATGCACGCCATCGCCGCCGATATTGTCGAGTAGCGGGCGAAGTTCATCGACCGTAACCCAGCAAGCCATAATGGACTTGCCACCCGCAAGAATCTGCTTATAGAGGTCGTACCACTTGGGGTCACCACCCTGCGGTTGGCCGACACCGGGTGTCCATTGGATGGCCTTAAGTTCCTCAACCTCAAGGAGTGCAGGCAGATGACGCATCGCGCCAACGCCATCGAGATGATAGAGCGTGTAGGGAATCCTCTGTGCCTGCTGGCGAATGAACGGCTGCACGAAACGCCGGTAATCGTCGACCGAAAGCATCGTCGAGATGTCGCTCTGCAGCTTGGTGAGCTTGCCTGGTGCCCACAACGAGAAATAGCAGAATGCCATCTCGCCATCGGTTCCGAAATTGGCGCCCCGATAATCTGGATCGAGGGGACCGCCGCAATCGCGACCGTCGAATCGGATGATGTCGTAGAGCGCGTCGAATACCTCGAAATAGGCATCGTTGATGCGCTGCATCTGCTCCTCCAGCAGATCGGGTTGCGTCAGGGTATCCATCAGCACCTTGTCGGTGCCTTTCATCGCAGCCAGCACGTCAAGGCCTTCCATCAGGTCGGGCATACCGACGTAGTAATTGCCCTTAGACCGTTCGACGCAAGCCTTGAGCAGATCCTTATGCAACTTGAAATTCGGATGGTTGGGATCAAAGCGGAAATCGTCGGAATAATGCGGGTCGGGATGAATCCAAATCGTATCCTCTCCCCCTTCGAACACACTGCCCAGGATAGCGGCCATCGAACCCGGTCCCAACTGCGTGTTGGCAACAGGGAGCATATCGGCCTTGAGGCAGGAATGACCGACGTACCAATCGAGGAATTCGGCACGCCATTGGGGATCGAACCATCGCTGATTCAGGTCCTTTGTCTGTGGCGCTCCAGGAAGATTGAAACTACCCGTACCGTAATTGTTGGCGGCCTCCTGCGTCAACACGATAGGCTTTTCGCCAGCATACGGTCCGTGCGGAGCCACTCCCTGCTGGAAATGTTCCCACATATTGAGCACAATGCCCCGATGATTCCACCAATTGACGTAATGTCTCTTGGTCTCAGCCAAATTGGATTTCCAAGTCATAATAGGTTCCAGTTTTTCGGATTAAAGTCGTCATCGACGACAAGCATTTCGGCCTTGTCGAGATCCATCTGGTCGGTGCAATCCACTTCGTCGAAATAGATGGGTATCTCGGTGCCGGGACGAACGAAGACAGGCATCTCGTCGAGCGGCACTTCCTGATCGAGCAGCCAACCGCCTTCGGCCATGTCGTAGCGCGTTCCGGTGAAGAAATTCACCCACTCGCCTGCTGGCAGATAGATGTTGCGACGATTGCGGCTATTCATCACGGGACAGCACAGGAACTTCGAACCAAAGTAATACTCATCGTCGATATGCCATACGGTCGGATCGTCGGGATGCTGGATGAGCAGGGCACGCACCATCGGATAGCCGCTCACGGTCGATTTCCTTGCCTCGTCGTAGATATAGGGCAAGAGGTGGTAGCGCAACTTCCACCAACGCTTCACAATGGGCGCAATGGCCGGATAGCACCAGGGCTCACGCTGGTGACTTCCGTGATAGCGGATGTGGCTCGAGAAGACGCCAAACTGCGTCCAGCGCACGTAGATATCGTCGTGCAGAGGAGAGTTCATAAAGTTGGGCAAACTGTGGAAGCCCGGCACATCGTGGCTCCAGAACGAGAATCCCGAAAGGCCGAAGTGCAGGCCTCCCTTGAGACTGCCGGCCAAGCCATCCCAGGAATGTGCCGAATCGCCACCCCAATGCAAGGGATAACGCTGACAACCTGCCCAGGCACTACGTGCCCAGACGATGCCGGCATTTTCGGTGGTATCGAATGCCTTGGCGTAATGCGATGGATTGCCGCAAACCTCCTGCGTGATCTCGAAAGCCGCCTTCTGATAAAGCAGCGCATAGAGGTTGTTCAACTTCTCAGCGGGCATACCGAAATATTTTGCATCCATATGGATGTTCTCGCCGAAGTCGGTCTTGATACAGGTGACACCCATTTCGAGCAGGCGCTTCAAAAGGCCCTTGTACCAAGCCGTGGCAGCGGGTGAGGTGAAGTCGATGGTGCCGGCATAGTCGAGCGACGAGAAATTCGAACGCCCTTCCTCTGCCTGTTGAAGTTCCTTCTTCTGAGGCTCAGCGATGTAGTGATTGGCGCGGGCCTCGGTAATCTGTTCGGCATCCTCGGCAATATAAGGCAATTGCCAAAGGCTCACACGATAGCCCTTGTCCTTGAGGTCGTGGATGAACTTCAATGGATCAGGGAAACGTTCCTCGTTGAACTTCCATTCGCAAAGCCAGTCGGTCTTGAACCAACCGGTATCCAGATGGATGACATCGCAG
>CACXTQ010000094.1:0-7020 GCA_902770595.1 uncultured Bacteroidales bacterium
AAAGCCAGTCGGTCTTGAACCAACCGGTATCCAGATGGATGACATCGCAGGGATAATGTTCGGCACGCAGACGATTGCAGATGGCATTCACCTCATCGGCCGAGAAATAGGTCATTCGGCTCATCCAAATGCCGAAGCTCCAAAGGGGAAGCATCGGAGGGAATCCCGTCAGGCAGCGATATCCGTGCAGGATCTGTTCGGGCGTATTGCCACCGATAATGAAGGCGTCGATGACGGGCTCTTCGCTGAGGAACTGCACACTTCGCGTCGAATGATCGGCAAAAGACAGTTTGCAATAGGACGACGTATGATAGAACACGCCATACTTGCGGCTGGAAAGATAGAACGGGATATTCTTGTAGCATCGACGATTGTTGACGCCCTGGCCATCCTGGTTCTTGAGTTGGAAGGTATGTCCCGAAAGGTCCATCTTCGCGAAACGCTCACCCGTACCGACAAAGCATTCGTCGGGAAGACATTCGAAACTCATCGTAGCCGTTGCAGGCTTGCCACAACGCTCGACAAATGCCAAGGGAAGGGCATCATAACGCGGTGGCGAGAAATGATCGTAGGCCGAGAGATTGACACTCTTGGCAGTCCCTTCGGCAATATCCTCGCTCTTGGCACCTTCGGGATAGAGTTTCAAGTCGAGCGTCGGCTGAGGAGCAGGCTGCAGGTCGCTCCAGAATTCGATGACAGGTTCGGCACAATTGAGCGTGGCGCGCACCTCTCCATTGCCATCTACCATCCAATAGAATCCCGCATCTTCGTTCACGCTGAGCTCGATGGGACGTATCTTCTTATGCCAACACATCATATCGTCCTGATCGATGGGTTCAGAACCATCGAACGACGAGAATACTCGGATGATATTGTGGGTATATGCCTTGATGATCAACGTGAATTCGCGCTGAGGAACAGAAACATCGGCAAGCATATCATTCTGACGCACTTGTCGCTGATAGGGAACGGTGATATATACAACGCCGTCACGAGCTTCTACACTTCGGGGACAATAGGATTTCCAAAGGTACTCATCCTGTTGCAAGGCAGGGTCGAAGTCGAGGAAATCGAAAAGATAGTAGTTTGTCTGTTTCATAAATATAGACAAAAGATTTTATTACTTGCAATGGAAGATTTTACTTGTTTTTGAGCCAATCGGTATTGGGTGTGGCCTTGGGGCCGTTGTTTTCCCAATGCACATCAGGACCGGGACGATTATCGCCGAAGCGTTCTTCGGGACACCAATTGTTGCGAATCGTTACGCCATCGGTGGCTTCGTCGAGGTAGATATAGAATCCACGAAGATTGGTGGCATACTTCGGAGGATAAATCTCGTCGATGATGTTGTCTTCGATGGTCGAACCCGGCATATAGGAAAGCGTGTAGATGCCACCTGCATCATAAAGCATCTTCGCAAAACGATAGACCTTGTTGCCACGAATGTGATTGTTCTTCATACCAGAGTCGAGCGGCGTCCATCCCCACCCTACGCAAATGCCGGAATAATTGACGTCGCGGACGATGTTGTGTTCGATGATGCAGTCAGCCACATAGCCGGCCCCGATGCCGACACATCCCCAATCCTCGTTGGTGACGTCTTCAATCACATTATCGGCAATCAGGAAGTCGGAACAAAGCTCACGCATATTGACGGGACGGAAGGGAACGTGTGTCTCGAAGCCACGATCGGGGAAAGCACCGAGCGCCAAGGCTGTGCCTCCAATGTCGTGGAAATGACAACTCTTCACCACGCAGGCTGAATCTGCCCAAACGTAGTCAAGACCAGTTGCTCCAAGGTGCGTGAACTCACAGCCTTCGAAATTGATGCGCTGACCACCGCGTACACTTACCGCGGCTTCAGGGCGCTCAATCCACGCCTGGTTTTCGAGATATTCCTTTTCGGGAAGTCCGGGTATCTGCAATTTATAGGCATCAAGCAGATACATACCTCCCTGCAAGGTGACGTGACCTTTGAAGGAAGGACGATTCCAAGCTGCATGCTGGAAGCTGACATTTCGGAAGATGACGTCATGCACGGGGCGTTCGAGGGAGCCATTGACTTCTACGATAGTTTGCAGCACGGGGGCCGTAAACGCAAGGTTTTCACAATTCTGTTCGCCTTCTGCAGGATAATAGTAAATCGAACCTCGAGAAAAACCCGAATTATTCTGATACCAAGTACCGGGCTTTATGAAACCTTTTCCGCCGAGCAGATTGAACGAAGAAGTTCGGAGTACACCATCTCCCCTATCTTCGTTGACTACGGGTTGCGGCCAAGGGTGCTCGAACTCAAGTCTGGACTCGGGTTCCTCGAATTTCAGTTTGACGATGTCTCCTTCGATGACGTAACTCTTTACACGAAGGATAGCAATGGCCCAACGCTGGTGCAAAATCATCTCAAGATTGCTTATTTCCTGATCGACATCACTTTGCAGGAAAGGCTGGAATGCTGACAAAGGAATCCAAACCTCACGTTCCTCCTTACGAAAATCCACAATGTTGATCATACTGTCGAGTGGAACGAGCGAGGCGTGTGGCAACTTGCGGTCATCCTGCCATAGTTGTCGAATAGATATAGGATTTCGACCGTTTAGAGCATAAGATTCATAAATCGGGGAAATCTTGCAGGTATTTAAATCTTGATGCATCTTAAGAGGCACACCTCCACTCAGTACAGACTTCCCATTCTCTGCACCAATAATAACCGTGGGAGAAGAAGGAGTTCCGCTATCTTCCGGTCGAATAAACAACGTCTCGCCAAGATAATAGGTTCCCTCGGCAAGATGAATATATAGCGTGTCAGAAGCCCCGACCTTATGCAGACGCCGCATTTCGCGTGCTTCACGAAGCGCCTCATGGGGAGATAATCCATCGGGAGAAGCATAAATATGCACAGGCTCTGCTAAGCAAATAGAGCCTGACAATGCCATAACCATAGACAACAATACAGATTTCGCTTTCATGTCGTATGCGTGTGCGTGTTAATTAAATATGTTTTCGGGGGCAAAGATAGTGTTTTTTTATGAATGTTGCAAACTTTTCGTGGAGATTTTCAAAAAATAATTAATGAATAGAATAGCAACAAAAAGGGCTACGCTCACGCGCGGCCCATTTGCACTTCTATTAGTACCAACTATTTCTTCTTAAACTATTTATTATGATATAAAACAAATTATCATTTTTGACGGTGCAAAGGTAGAGCAATTTTGGCGTTCATTCAATACCCACTTTTTGGTATTTTGAAGAATTTGCATAAAAAAACAAGAAAAAAAGATGAAAAAATAAAACAAAACCACCCGAAAATGCTGAACATACGGGTGGTTTTGATTAAAAATACCTGAAAAAGTACGTTAGAGTTCAATCTTCTTGTACTTTGGAACAAGTGCATGCATGATGTTCCAGGCGATGAGATATGCAACTGCGCAGATGCAGAATACGATCATGTAGGCAGCGGGCTTGCCTTCGAAACCAAAGAAGGTGAAAGCAGCACCCTGACCAGCAGCATAGTCGAAGAGTTCGCCAGAACCCTTGTTGATGCAGAACGATCCGAAACCGCCCATCATCTGGCCGATACCAGTAATGGTAGCGACGCAAGACTTCGGGAACATATCACCAACGGTAGAATAAAGGTTGGCCGACCAAGCCTGGTGACCAGCGCCTGCCAAACCGATGATGATAGCCGGCCACCAAGCGCTGTAGGAGCCAAGAGGCTGGGCAAAGAGGGCGAAGATGGGGAAGAACGCAAAGATCAACATTGCACGCATACGTCCCGAATAAGGCTCCATACCCTTCTTCTCGACGAAGAGCTTTGGCAGATAGCCACCATAGATGGAGAGGAACGTAACGATGAAGTACAACGTGAAGATAAGTGCCTGACCCATGCCCGACGAAGCCTTGTAACCAAACTGATCCTGGAAGTAAGCGGGTGCCCAGAAGAGGAAGAACCACCATACACCATCGGTCAGGAACTTACCGAAGATGAAGGCCCAGGTCTGCTTGAATTTGAGGGTCTCGAGCAAGCCAATCGAAGGCTCCTCGGCAGTAGTGGCAGCAGCCTCGGCTGCAGCAGCTGCTTCGGCAGCATCGTCCTGCTGAATGTAGTCGAGCTCGGCAGCATTCACATGGCTGGACTTCTCAGGCTTGTCATACATGAATGCCCAGAAGAACATCCAGATGAAGCCAAGACCACCGATGATGATGAATGCCATCTCCCAACCCCAGGCCTTAGCCAATGCAGGGATGGTAAGAGGAGCTGCAAGAGCACCTACAGAAGCACCGGCATTGAAGATAGAGGTTGCAAAAGCACGGTCCTTCTTAGGGAAGTACTCGGCAGTAACCTTGATGGCAGCCGGGAAGTTGCCTGCCTCACCCATGGCGAGGACAGTACGGCAGAAGAGGAAGAGATAAACCGAAACGGTAGCAATAGCAACAGCCAGGTCGGAGCCAGCCTGTACGGCACGAAGTGCCTCAACGTCGGCAAGGCCCGTATACTTCATGGTAACCCATCCGCAGCCAGCGTGCAAACATGCACCAAGGCTCCATACGCCAATTGCCCAAAGATAACCCTTCTTGGTGCCCATCCAGTCGATGAACTTACCAGCAAAGAGACAAGCAACAGCATAGATGATGGAGAAGATACCAGTGATTGTGCCGTAATCGCTATCGGTCCAGTGGAACTCAGGTGCGATGAACTCCTTCCAGGTCATCGAAAGTACCTGACGGTCCAGATAATTCACGGTGGTAGCCACGAACAAGAGGACACAGAGATACCAGCGCCAATTAGTTTTCTTTTCTTGTGGATTTCCCATATAAAATAATTATGTTATCGGGTCAATCTTTATTTCTTGAATCCTGCAATGATATCAAAGCACTCCTTGCACTTGTTGGTAACGTATGCCCAGTCGCCAGCAGCAACCTTGTCCTTCGGGAAGAGCTTCGAACCCATGCCTACGCAGTAAACGCCAGCGTCGAACCACTTCTTCAGGTTGTCAGCATCGGGAGAAACGCCACCGGTAACCATAATCTTCGACCAAGGCATTGGAGCGAGCAGACCCTTCACGAGGTTTGGACCTACAACATCACCTGGGAAGATCTTGGTGAACTCGCAGCCGAGTTCCTGAGCCTTGCCGATCTCGGAAGGAGTTACACAACCTGGGCAGTAGCATACGCTACGACGATTGCAGACAGGAGCAATATCAGGATTGAAGAGAGGACCTACAACGAAGCAAGCGCCGAGCTGGATATAGAGAGCAGCTGTAGGAGCGTCGACAACAGAACCAACGCCAAGAGCCAATTCGGGGCATTCCTTGGCAGCCCACTTATTGAGCTCGCCGAATACCTCATGTGCAAAGTCGCCACGATTGGTGAACTCGAAAGCACGAACACCACCTTCGTAGCAAGCCTTTACGACATTCTTGCAAATCTCGACATCCTTGTTGTAGAATACAGGAACCATTGGTGCGGCACCGATCTTGGCCATCACCTGAAACTTATCAAATCTTGCCATGATATAAATGAATGGAAAAGTTATTAAACTACTGATTTACGAAAGGCCTGAGCCAATCGTAAATCAGTAATATAGATTAATGTATTAACGCTGAACACGGCCGCTTGCGTTGCCGCCTGCAAGAGATGCAACCTCAGCCTCGCTTACGAGGTTGTAGTCACCATTGATGGTGTGCTTGAGAGCAGAAGCTGCAACTGCGAACTCGAGAGCCTCGCCCTGGGTTGGCTTGGTGAGAAGGCCATGGATAAGGCCACCAGAGAAGCTGTCGCCACCACCTACACGGTCGATGATTGGGTTGATCTCGTAACGCTTCGACTGATAGAACTCCTTGCCGTCATAGATAAGGGCCTTCCAGCCATTGAAGGTAGCGCTGAACGACTCACGAAGGGTCGAAACAACATACTTGAATCCGAACTCCTCCTTCATCTGCTTGAAGATGCCCTCGTAGCCGGCAGCATTGGTCTCGCCGCCTTCAACGTTAGCATCAGGCTTGAAGCCGAGGCAAAGTTCAGCGTCCTCCTCGTTGCCGATGCAGACATCGACATACTTCATCAATGGACGCATGATAGAGATAGCCTTCTCGGAAGTCCACAGTTTCTTGCGGAAGTTGAGGTCAACCGATACGGTAACGCCATGACGCTTGGCAGCCTCGCAAGCAAGTTTGGTGAGCTCGGCAGCCTTGTCGGAGATGGCTGGAGTGATGCCCGACCAGTGGAACCAGTCAGCGCCTTCCATGATCTCGTCGAAGTTGAAGTCTGAAGGATCAGCCTCAGCGATGGCAGAGTGAGCGCGGTCGTAGATAACCTTTGAAGGACGCATCGAAGCACCAGTCTCGCAATAGTAGAGGCCTACACGGTCACCGCCACGAGCGATGTACTTGGTGTTGACGCCATAGCGACGAAGAGAGTTAACGGCGATCTGGCCGATTTCGTGCTTTGGCAGCTTGGTTACGAGATATGCATCATGTCCATAGTTGGCGCAGCTTACGGCTACATTAGCCTCGCCACCACCGGGGATGATACGGAATACGTCGGTCTGAATGAAACGGTCCTGGCCGTTAGGAGAAAGGCGAAGCATGATTTCGCCAAGGGTGATGATCTTTCCCATTGTCTGAAAATGAATTATTGGTTATTAATAATGTGTATTAAAAATCAGAATTTGAAATAGTTGTTGGCATTGTTGTAGCAAATGTCCTCAACCATCTGGTTCAAGCGGTCCTTCTCATAACCAACGTATGGAACGAGGCCGTTCTCAACGTCGTTGCCGAGGAGGTTGCAAAGGGTGCGACGGAAGTACTCGTGACGAGGATAAGACAGGAACGAACGAGAGTCAGTGAGCATGCCGACGAAGCGGCTGAGCAGGCCGAGAACCGAAAGGGCGTTCATCTGCTTCTCCATGCCGTCCTTCTGATCGAGGAACCACCAGCCCGAACCGAACTGGATTTTGCCGGGAACGGAACCATCCTGGAAGTTGCCAAGCATGGTGGCAATAACTTCGTTGGCGCAAGGATT
>CACXTQ010000095.1:0-6768 GCA_902770595.1 uncultured Bacteroidales bacterium
GACCACCTCTGCCTCTGTCCACTACACCCACGGCTACGGTTACTACAAGGAGTTCCGCTACAACAACAAGCTCTCGAAATTCGGATTCTCGAATTTCACGCTGAACGATGGTTCGACACTCAAGCGCACCGACTTCGTGCGCAAGAAGGGGCTCTCGCAAGATTTCCTAGGTCTCGTCTGGAATGCCAATTACAAGGACGAGCGCTGGGATATCATCGGAGGCCTCTCTCTCCAAAACTTCTGGTCGAACCATTTCGGTTACATCACGTACATTGCCAATAACGAGATGAGCAACAAGTACCTGAATAACGGCGATTACCAATATTACGACAGCGATGCCGACAAGCTTGACGGCAACATCTTCGCCAAGGCTACCTATCATCTCACCGACCAATGGGACATCTTTGCCGACGTACAGTATCGTCACGTCTCCTACTCCACCGATGGCATCAACGACAAGTTCGTCTCCACCGATAACGGATATGTCAACCAACGTATCGACATCGACAAGAAGTATGACTTCGTCAATCCAAAAGTGGGCATCAGCTTCCATCAGGATGGACATCACGCCTTCGCATCGTTTGCCATGAGCAATCGTGAACCCGAGCGCAACAACTTCACCGACAATTACAACTACCCTGCACCCAAGGCCGAACAACTTCTCGACACCGAGATTGGCTATAACTATCTGGCCAAGCGTTGGACCCTTGGTGCCAACCTCTACTGGATGCACTACAAAGACCAGTTTGTGCAGACCGGCGAATTGAGCGACATTGGCGAAAACCTGACCACCAACATCGACAAGTCATATCGACTCGGCATGGAACTCACCGCAGCATGGACCATCCTTCCTGGACTCACCATCGAGGGCAATGCCGCACTCAGCCAGAACAAAATCAAGGATTTCAACGAGCATGTCGAAAACTGGGACGACTGGGAGGGCAATACCGATGCCAGTGGCAAGCCTTATGATGGTGACGGCTTCGACGTGATCCATTACGACAACAGTACACTTGCCTTCTCGCCTTCGGTCATCCTCAACGGATTTATCACCTACCGAAAGAACGGGCTCACGGCTACCTGGCACACCAACTACGTGTCGCGCCAATATCTCGACAACACAGAATGCAAGCAGCGCTCATTGCCGAGTTTCTCGACCAGTGACCTCTCGGCAAACTATGTGTTCAACTTCAAGAACAAAGGCATCAAGGAGATGATTCTTGGTTTCAACATCAACAACATCTTCGACCTGCACTATGCCGCTTCGGGCTGGGTTTATTCGGCCATTTACGAGAGCGGCGGCAATCCTAACAGCAACCGCTACACCGAAATCGGCTACATCCCACAAGCCGGCACGACGGTTATGGGCAACATCACACTGAGATTCTAAACTTGATATGGAATTTTTGACCGCGCATTGGCTTGACATCCTAACCACCATCCTCGGCCTGGCCTACATTCTGCTGGAATACAAGGCGAGCATCTGGATGTGGCTCGTCGGCTTCCTTATGCAGGCTCTCGGCATCGTGCTCTACTATCAGAAAGGGCTTTATGCCGACTGCGGCATGGAGTTCTACTACCTTTCAATGACCGTTTACGGTTATTGGCGCTGGGTGCATGGTGGAAAGACAAGCAAGGAACTGCCCATCCGCCCCTTCCCGCGTCGCCTCATCCTGCCTTGGCTTGCGCTTATGGCGGCTATCTGGGGCATCATCTACTGGCTACTAGTGACGTTCACCAATAGTAATGTGCCTCTTGCCGACAGTTTTACCACCGCCCTCAGCCTCGTCGGTATCTGGGCTTTGGCACACAAGTACCTCGAGCAATGGCTCATATGGATTGCCGTCGATGTCGTCACCTGCATCCTCTACTTCTATAAGGATATTCCCTTCAAGGCCAGTCTCTATGCCCTTTACGTCATCATCGCTGTCTTTGGTTTTTTCAAGTGGAAGCGCCTGATGAAGGAGCAACATATCTAAGCTCTATCGCACAAAAGCCCTTTCTCTTTTACAATGAGATGGCGCAATCCTTTCGGGTCGCGCCATCTTGTTCATAATAATCATTTATTCCTTTGTTACACCACAAGGTAGGACAAATTTAACCTCCTTGAACCAATAACTTCGCTCTTCGCCTGAAGGTAATCTAAGCATGAGAGGCCCCTGCGGATCCACTCCTGCTATCTCGGCATCGAAATGGTCGTTCTTTGCTGGGTCATAATATGCATAATAGCCATCCTTGCGATAGAGGCGTTGCATATAACGCTCGCGTATCACGTTAGCCATCTCCTTGTTGTCGCGCAAGGCATGATATAATTCGACAATATGCTTTGTCACCAAATCCAAGACAGTCAGAGGATCGGTCTCTACACCCAACAGTTTCAAGGATATAGGATTGGGAGCATTGCCGATCCACTTTTCCTGATTGACGTTGATGCCCACACCGAGCACGCTGTGCTGCAAGGTGCCACCCATCAGACGATTCTCAATGAGGATGCCGCACAACTTACCGTCGCCTGCGTAGATGTCATTCGGCCACTTGATGCTTAACTTTACTTCGTTCTGCAGGTGCTGAGTGCGAATCAATTCGTCGAGTGCCTCCACGATGCCCAAACTGCATATCTGACTGAGGAGGAACTGCTCCCTGATGGGCAGGAACGTAGGACAGAGCAGCATCGAGAAAAGGATATTCTTGTCAGGTTCCGACTCCCAGCTGTTGCCCATCTGTCCGCGTCCTGCAGTCTGGCGAAGCGTATAGATGACTGTCGTATCGGGCAAGGTCGTCCCTTGAGTCAGAAGGTCGAGCAGATAGGTATTGGTGGATTGTACCTCGGGCAAATGGTAACGCTTCTTCATGGCCTCCAGGCTGAATTCGCATCCGCAATAGAGCTGATTGTAGAAACCGTTCTCCTTGAGCAATTCGTTGCGACGCTGCTGCAAACCTCCCTTGCGCCAGTTGCGATCGTCAAAGCGGACAGTTTTACCCGTCTCCTCTGATACTTTCTTTACAGCCCAATGCCCCGCTTCGTTGATTTGAGTGAGCGACTTCCAACGACTCGAGGCCAATGTCGTCGTAAACACTCCAAAGCCCAGTTCCACGGCCTTGCGTGCAGCATGAAGCAATCGCATCTTGAAGCACTGCAGGCATCGTGCGCCACGTTCCGGCTCCATCTCCATTCCCTTCACTTGGCAACGCCATGCCTCATGGTCGTAGTCATCGTCGATGATATCCAGGCCCAACGAGGCGGCATAGCGTGTGCATTCGTTCTTGCGAATCAGATATTCTTCCTCGGGGAAGATGTTGGGATTGAAGTAATAGAGTGTGGGACGCACGTCGTGGGCCAACATCCATTCGATGATGGCGCTCGAACATGGGGCACAGCAACAGTGCAACAGCACTTCGTTTTCAGCTCTTTGCATCGTTATATAAAAAAAGCCAGCCGGACACAAATGAAGGACCGGCTGGGTATAAAATGATTAACTGTTTTCTAATCTCAACCTGGACAGGTTACTTGAAGATTGCCCAAGCCACATAAATCAGGGCAGCTGCGTAAGCTGCAAGAGTTCCCATCATAACGGGTCTCTTATTCATAAAATTCATCATACCTTAAATAATTAAATAGTTTCTTTGGTCCGCTTCCGGGACTAATAATCTTTGTTTTTGCGGTGCAAAATTACGATGAATTTGTGGCATAGCAAAGAGAAACGCCCTAAAATCGAACGTTTCGAGAGTTTTTCAGCCGATATTTACGCAGATTTGGCAAATCGGGGATGCAAAATAGATATCGAAAAAAGGATATCATTCATCGCCCCAGAGAGTGCGAGTTGGAGCTTTATCACTGAAATCTGTGTTCGTATCGGTGACATCTAACGATTTTTGGTCGTCGTTACTCATAGTAATAATGTCAGCATCGTCCAAAATGACGAAATAAACAGCGGGTGTTTTATATAGTTTTTGCATAATTATATTGAATAACCAAATAAAAAGGCTTGCAAAGATAGCAACATTCCACGAAACCACCAAAGAAAAAAGCAAAAAAATGATTCTAGCATTTCACTTTTTTGCTATTTTCCCTTCGAAACAACTCTTTTCATCGCTTTTTAGAGAAGAAATCCTTCACCAATTGCAAAGATTCCTCTTCGAGAATGCCTCCTACAACCTGTGTCTTGGGATGCAATGCCTTGGGAGCAAAGAGTACATACCCCCTTCGTGGATCGGGAGCGCCATAGACGATGCGGGAGATCTGGCTCCAACCCAATGCGCCTGCACACATCACGCAAGGTTCAAGAGTAACGTAAAGCGTGCAATCGGTAAGATATTTGCCGCCCAGCGTTTCGGCAGCTGCCGTGATAGCCTGCATCTCGGCATGCGCCGTGACGTCGCGGAGTGTCTGCGTAAGGTTGTGCGTGCGTGCCAGAATGCGGTCGCGACACACGATGACGGCGCCAACTGGAATCTCTCCCGCTTCGGCTGCCTGTCGTGCCTCAATCAAGGCCTGTCGCATATAGTATTCGTCGGTCATCACTTTACACTGAAATATTCCGCATCGGGATAAGGGATATAAAGACCGCTCACCGAAGCCTGTGGATACATGGCTCCGTTTTCGGTCAAACTGATGCCAATAGCCTCGAAGTCAATCATCCGTGCCAAGAGGAAAATGGTCTTCTGGTCGGGCAAAGAAGGATAGCCCACAGCAGGACGAATGCCACCCCATTGGTTTTCTGCCTTTAGTTTTTGCGACAGATACTCCGAAGCCGCTTCAGCAAGCCTATCGCCCACCGTCTGGAGCAAAAGCACATCGTAGTCGCTACCGCCCTGGCTTTGCTTGAGTGTCTCAAGACGTTGCACGAACTTCTCGCTCACCGTGCACGCAAAGGTGCCCACACAGTCGTTGACATAATCGCAAAGAGCGAGGCATGTGCCCATCTCTTTCTGTTGGCGAGGTGTCGGGATGTCGAGAGTCTGATTGCAGCAGGGACAATTCAGATCATGCCCATTTCGACGAAGCGTCACACGAATCCTGTCTTCGAGTCCAACAGCGGGATAGAATGCCTGGGTCACGCGCACAGCATATTCCTGTCCTTCGGCAATCTGAGCCAAAAGGTAATCCGCATCGTGGCGAAGCTTCTTTCCCTCTTCGCTGTCTTCCTTCACACGCCATGCCCAGAAGAAATACGTCCAATCGATGTGAGGAATGAGGTCGCGAACAAGTATTGGAGGCAGAACACGGGCTCCATAGAATGGAGGAACGACTTCTGGATATTTTTGCCAATCGATCTTTAACCTGCGCTGCAACGGCGATGCCTCGCCCAAAGTTCGGCTGGTCTGTTCATGCACCTTGTCGCGCAACTGACGCTGAGACTGTTGAAGACGAATGCGTTCCTGCTCGGCACGATTGGCGGCTATCACTTGTCCTCGAGTAGCAGGATCGAGTAACTTCATCGCCAATACAGGATTGCTGGCAGCGTCGCGCACATGGAACACGGGACCTTCATAGCAGGGTGCAATCTTCACAGCAGTATGCACAGGTGAGGTTGTGGCTCCACCTACGATCAACGGAATATCAAGTCCTTCAGCCTGCATGGCTCGCGCCACGACACACATCTCTTCGAGGCTTGGCGTAATCAGTCCCGAAAGGCAAACAATGTCTATGTTTTGCTCACGGATAGTGGCAAGAATCTTCTCGATGGGTACCATCACACCGAGGTCAACCACTTCGAAACCATTGCATGCAAGGATTACGCCTACGATGTTCTTGCCGATGTCGTGAACATCACCTTTCACAGTCGCTATCAATATTCGACCACGCGAGGGTGCTTTTGCAGAGACATCAGAAGACTGTTCGCTTTTGATATAAGGATCAAGAATCTCAACGGCCTTCTTCATCGTGCGTGCCGTCTTGACCACCTGGGGCAGGAACATCTTTCCTTCTCCAAAAAGACGACCTACCTCGTTCATTCCCTCCATCAATGGGCCAGAAATGATCGAAAGAGGAGAATCGCCTCTTGCAAGCAATTCCTTCAAGTCGGTGTCGAGCGTAGTGGTTAGGCCCTTCAGAAGTGCATCCTGCAATCGCTGTTCTGGAGTATCAACCATTGGTTTCTGAGCAACGCGAGGGATGTCTCGTTCCGCAATTGTCTTCTCGACAGGCTGCGCCATTGTTGAGAAAATCGCTTTTGGGTCATATTTCAAGCCAGCCTCTTTTGCCGCCGACTGTGCTTCATTCATCTTTTGCGCAATCTCAATGAGGTCCTCGCTGGCATCTGTAGCCGAATTCAAAACCACCTCGGTAATGGCCATACGCAGTTCGAGGGGGATTGTCTTATATGACACCACGGTGGCTGGATTCATGATGGCCATGCCCATTCCATTGGCAATGGCATGATGCAAGAAGACCGAGTGCATCGATTCGCGCAGATAATTGTTACCACGGAAGGCAAATGAGAGATTCGACAGTCCACCCGAGACGCGAACTCCAGGCAAGTTGTCGGTTACCCAACGAGTTGCACGAATGAAGTCCTGCGCATAGGCAGCATGTTCAGGCATACCCGTAGCGATAGTCAGCACATTGGGATCGAAGATGATATCCTCGGGGGCAAAGCCCACCTCTACTGCAAGCAACTTATACATACGCTGACAAACCTTGATGCGTCGCTCGTAATCGGTAGCCTGCCCTTCTTCGTCGAAACACATGGCAATGACTGCTGCACCGAGACGCTTCACTACACGTGCCTTGGCAAGAAAATCCGCTTCTCCCATCTTCAAACTGAT
>CACXTQ010000096.1:0-6538 GCA_902770595.1 uncultured Bacteroidales bacterium
AAACTGATAGACCAGCATTTTGTCAAGGGCCCGCATGGTATGCGTTTCCTTCCTTTGGGCAATATCCGTATACGAAGCGGCCACAATCGAGTAAGTGATTACAGGCGCGAACTGAATATAAGCGATGCCATAGCCACCACCTGCTACCAGTGTGATGGTGTGGAATATAAGCGCACCGTTTTCGCCTCTCTGCCCGACAAGGTGATAGTCGTACACTTGGAAGCTGACAAGAAGGGAATGCTGATGCTCGAGAATATCCGCGCAGCCATGGCGCAGGACATCTACATCGCGGGAGGCGACGAATGTGAGGTGTTTGCGCCCGATATGACGCTGCATGGGTTCCGTTACATTGAGATAACAGGCATAGACGAACCTTTGCCTACAGCCGACGTGGAAGGGCTCGTGGTGAGCAGTGTTGACCGTTTCACTGCTGAATTTGAATGCAGCAACCCGAAGGTGAACCGTCTCTGGCAAAACATCCAATGGTCGATGTTGTCGAACTTCATCAGCATGCCCACCGATTGTCCTCAACGCAACGAACGCATGGGATGGAGCGGTGACATCAGCGTCTTTTCGCGCACTGCAGTCAACATGGCCGATGTCGATGAATTCCTAAGTCAGCACATGCAGGCCATACGCGACGTGCAGACGGAAGATGGCCGCTTCCCCGATATCGCCCCTGTCGGTGGCGGCTTTGGTGGAATGTTGTGGGGAAGTGCAGGCATCACCGTGCCTTGGGAATGCTGGCTGCAATATGGCGATCTTGACATTCTTGTCCATCATTATGACGCAATGGCCCGCTATATCGACTATATCGACAACCACTATTTTGACCCAACCACCGGACTGCTGGTGCAGTTGCGGCAATGGGGAGACCTGGGCGATTGGCTCGGATTGGAAGACGGGAAGAATGACAAGACGTTGCTTTTCGAAGCTTACTACATCTACGACCTGGACATCATGCGACAGACGGCCTTGCTGCTCAACAAAGAGACCGATGCCGAACGCTATCAGCAACGTTTGAACGAGCGAAAGCAGTTCTTCATCGACCACTATATAGACGCAACGACGGGTAAGACCGTCTTCTCGGCTTTTGATCCGAAACGCCAGGGACAGCCCATCGACATCCAAGGCTCGTACGTCCTGCCCTTAGCCTTCAACATCGTGGAGGGTGAGTTGCGAGAGAAGGTTGTGGAGCGTCTGGTGGCCTGCATCGAACGCGAGAACACCACCGATGGAGGCGTGAGCTGTCCTCCCTATTCGCTGATGACAGGCTTCATCACCACAGCATGGATAAGCCGTGTGCTCAGCGATGCAGGACGCAGCGACGTAGCCTATCGCCTGTTGCAGCAAGAAGCCTATCCCTCGTGGCTTTATCCGGTGACACAAGGCGCTACGACCATTTGGGAACGACTGAACTCCTACACGCACACGGCAGGCTTCGGCGGCAACAACTCCATGAATTCCTTCAACCACTATTCGTTCGGAGCTGTGGGACAATGGCTCATCAACCGCTGTCTGGGCATCGAACGCGACGAACAGCATCCCGGATTCGGTCACTTCATCCTTCGTCCGGAGGTTGATCCCACGGGACAAATGACATACGCCCGCGGACATCTCGACACCCGCTATGGGAGCATTGAAAGCAGTTGGAAGGTGCAAGACGACGGGACAACGAACTACTTCTTCACGATTCCCGAAGGCACCTCTGCCACCCTCCTGCTCCCCGGAAAGACGCCAATGGAACTGAAAGCCGGGAAATATAGGTTCTAATTTGCCTGTCGACGCGACAGATTTGGAGGGGGCTCGACGAGGGGTGTCGCGGTTTGGCGAGGGTGTCGCCATATAGTCGGTGAAAAGTTGGGAAAATGTTTGGAGGGAGCGGGAAAAGGGTGTACCTTTGCGGTGTGAAAATGAATGATCAAGGTCAATTAACAATTAACAATTAACAATTAATAATTAATAATTTAAAATTGGTAATTAACAATTAATAATTGATCGTTCAGACAGAAACAAAAAATATTAACAATAAAAAAAATACTACTATGTACACCATCGCATTCTACTCCACCGTGTTCCTCTTTGCAGCAAGTCTCTACATCTGCGATAAGATTGCCGATTCAGTAAATAACCACAAGCACAGCAACAACACTGCTGACTACCACATCGGACAGTCGTCCAACAAGGCAGCTTAAACATCAACAACGGCATCTACACGCCATCAAGGGCGTAGTACAAGCATCGGTGTTTCCAATGACAAATGTGTGGAAGCACCGATGCTGTTTTTTGTCGGAATGTTTTTGTCGAAAGGAATGGCTATCGCTAAATGATCACTTCAAAAAGTCGTTTGTTGTTCCACTCAATCCATTGTGGTTCAGTTGCCTTCTTATCTTTTGAGAAGTCGAAGGTGACGAGATAGCCTTCGTTCATATTGCGGGTTGCAAGATAGGCGGACAATTGGTCACGACCACTCTCTTCGTATTTGTCACCACGCCATATCTTCAGTTCAATGATAAATTCCTGCTGACCGTAAGTAACAACAAGATCCATGCGGCGGTTATCGCGTGTCTGGGGCTCTACGTAGTAAAAGCCGGTACCATTGATGATGGGTTTGAGGAAAGTAAGGAACAAGAGTCTTCCCTCTCGTTCGAGGAAAGGCACGGTGCTGTCGCGATACTCCTCCAATAGCAGGTCGCGAAAACGGGTAACCACATGCTCCATGTTGAGTTTGCCATTCTGGACATAATTAAGGATATAGGGTGAGATGCGGGTTCCTTGCTCACGCATGGTTTTGTTTCCGAAATACATGAACAACACCTCCTCGAAGATTAGATTATGGATCATGGTCTTGTGCCGTTGGTTCTCGCGAATATAGGAGAACATATTGGCCAGACGCACCATCGGATCGATCATCGTATAACTAAATTCCTGTCCGTTTATGACTATCGAATAGATGAAGTCTCGTAATTCATCATTGTTCTCCAGATTCTTTGACAAATCATCGATAAGGGTGACATTCTCGCCTTTTGCAATGATTTTTACAGCTTGCTGCACAGAATCCTTGTTCCAAGAACGATCGAGTCTTTCATCGATAAGTTTGCATATATAACTTACCAGGAACGGGTAACCCGTAGTATATTTGTATATCTCTTCGCTGATGGCCTTGATGTCCATACCGGTGTGAGTGTCGGCTTCATATTCAGAGAGCATCTGAGCAATCTCTTCGGGATGGAAGGTCATATCGACATTGAAGTCGGCAGCGATGTTCCAAGGTGAGTTATATTTCTTTTCGGCATCGGGCCGGATTTTCAATTTGAGGTTCTTTACGTCATAGACGCCTGCAAGAATGACGCTATGGAAAGTGGAGTTCATTCCTTTAATTTCCCGTTCCAGGAATTTGTTGCGAAGCATACCGAGAAAATCAAGAAAGAGTTGATTGTCAAGGCTTTTATCGACTTCATCGATGGTGAGGACGACGGGGAACTGCACCTCCTTACAATATTTAGTGATGACGATGGATAGTTCTTCTATGGATTTTGGCTGAAACTCACGCCATATCTCTGCTTTGGTGTCATTGCGGTTGAGCGACACCAGATTCTCAGCCATTTGCCGGGCAAACATCGCAGCGAAAGATTCATGCGAGGCATAGGCCGCACTGCCTATTCCTTCAAAACTCAATGGCACCACGAGATAGCGGTCTGACATTCGACGCCAGATCATCATCAGCATGGTGGTCTTTCCATATTGTCGTGCACGATTGATGGTGAAGTATTCTCCCATATCAATCAGTTCCTCCACTGAATTGAATCTCTTATCAGTGTTCACCATATAGTGCCACTGAGGGTTACAACTACCCGTAATGTTGAATCTTTTTCTCATAGTTCGAAACTCATATGATTAGCGAGCGCCTTTTCGGGCTGTTTCACGGTGCAAAGATACAATTATTTTTTCAAAATGCAAAATAATCGATCGGAATTGTATAAATTTAATAAAATAATTCCGTGTGGCAGAGATTACCACACGGGATTGATTATGGATAGATATGATTAAACAGTCGTGTTAATGATTACAGCTCCATATCCGGCTTGCAGACGTCGTGACCGGCGATGCTTTGAGCCTTGGCCTGAGTATAGACAGCAGTGGCGCGGATGTCCTCGACACTTGCACCGAACTTCACGGTGTAGCGACCAGCAGCAGTCTCCCAGGCTTGGGTGGCCTCGTTGTAGGAAGCAAGGCCGTAAGCCGAAACGGTCATCGTGAGGGTCTGGCTCTCACCGGGCTGGAGTTCGCGGGTCTTGGCAAATGCCTTGAGTTCGTTGGCAGGTTTCTCAAGGCCACCGCCTGGAGCACTGACGTAGAGCTGGACTGCTTCCTTACCGGCTACAGCGCCGATGTTGGTGACAGTGATGGTGGCTGTGAAGCCATCCTTCGTGGCCTTGACGACGGGCTTGCTGTAGGAGAAGGTGGTGTAGCTCAAACCGAAGCCGAAAGGATAGGAAACAGCGACATCGTTGGTGTTGAAGTAACGATAGCCTACGTAGATGCCTTCCTGATGGAGGGTGTAGTCGGTGTTCTTGATGGGACCACGGCTACGCCAGCCACGTACCTCGGGAATGCCTACGTTGGGATAGTTGGCGAGAGCCGGGATGTCGGCAGCAGCGATGGGGAAGGTCATGGTGAGCTTGCCCGAAGGATTGGCCTTGCCGGTGAGCACATCGACCACGGAGTTGCCTCCCTCCTGCCCTGGCTGCCAAGCCATGAGGATGGCATCGGGCATACCCTTCCAGGATGCGGTCTCGATGACGTTGCCCATGTTGAGGATTACGACGACCTTCTTGCCTGCCTGATGGAAGTAGAGGCAGACATCGTTGAGGAGGTTACGCTCCACCTCGGTGAGGTTGAAGTCGTTCTCGATGTGACGATCGGAGCCTTCGCCAGCCTGACGGCCCAGACAAACCAGTGCGATGTCGGCCTTCTTGGCCTGGTTGGAGACGATGCGAGAAGCGACCTCCAGTTCGGGAAGCACGGGCTTGCCCCAACGGAATGTGTTGGCAAATTCGGCAGCATCCTTGCTCTCCTGGAACTTCTTGTAGTCGTAGTAGAGATTCTTCAGATCTTCGGTAACGGTCAGGCCAGCATTGGTGATGCCTTGCATCAGGTCGATGGTGTAAGCCTTGTTGACGTCGCCCGAACCTGTTCCACCTGCGATGAAGTCGTAAGCGGTGATGCCGAAGACAGCCACGTTCTTCACGTCCTTCATAGGAAGGGTGTTGGCATCGTTCTTGAGCAATACCATACCTTCGGTAGCCGTCTGACGGGTGACTTCGGCATGCGCCTTGAGGTCGGGCTTGTTGCTGTACTTGTAGCCTTTGAAGCGAGGCGTGCGAACGATGTACTGGAGGATACGACGGGCATTGCGGTCGAGGTCGGCCATCGGGATGGTGCCATTGTTGACACCTTCGATGATGCGGTTGATCTCGGTCTGGTTACCGGGTTCCATAAGGTCGTTGCCGGCAATGACAGCCTTCATCGTGCCTTCTTTGGCACCCCAGTCGGTCATCACGATGCCCTCGTAGCCCCACTCGTCACGCAGGATGGTGGTGAGCAGTCCGTGGCTCTGCTGGGCAAATTCTCCGTTGACCTGGTTGTAGGACGACATCACGGTCCAGGGCTCAGCCTCCTTCACGGCAATCTCGAAGCCCTTGAGGTAGATTTCGCGCAAGGCACGCTGGCTGACCACTTCGTTGACAAAGGTGCGGTTGGTCTCCTGCGAGTTGACGGCGAAGTGCTTGATGCTGGTGCCGACGCCCTGGCTCTGGATGCCACGCACGTAGGCAGCAGCAATCTTGCCTGCTACTAGAGGATCCTCGGAATAGTACTCGAAATTACGTCCGCAAAGGGGCGAACGATGGATGTTCATGCCTGGAGCAAGGAGGACGTCACAACCATATTCGAGCACCTCGTTGCCGATGCTATGACCTACGCTCTCGACAAGTTCCTGGTTCCACGTGCAGGCCAAAGCGGTGCCTACAGGGAAACCTGTGGCATAATAGGTGTTGGGATCGCCTTCACGGGTTGGACGAATGCGCACACCGGCAGGACCATCGGCAAGGACGGTGGAAGGAATGCCGAGGCGTGGGATGGCGCGGGTGGCACCGGCAGCACCCGGGACAAGGTCGGCATGAGCACCGATGACGCCATTGAGTTGCTCGGTGGCCTGGGCAATGCTGTAACCTACGCAAAGGGTGGCTTTCTCCTCGAGGGTCATTGCCTTGAGGACTTCATCTACGTTGTCGGCACTGAGCGTGAGCTGCTGTGCCGTCAGGGATTGGGAACAGATGAGCAGCATGGATGCTGCGAGAAATTGAATCTTCATGGTGAAATGGTTTTTAGAAATGGTTGCTGCAAATATATGGATTTTTATCGAATTGTCCAACAAATCCACATCCTAATATCACTTTTGCACGAAAAAAATGCAGAATTTGCCGATTTCTGCATTTTTTTTGTGCAGTTTTCAGTATTTCTACATTATTTTCGT
>CACXTQ010000097.1:0-6506 GCA_902770595.1 uncultured Bacteroidales bacterium
AGCGCCGATTTCGCCCATCTGGAGCGCGAAATCAAAATGCTCAACAAGAGTGAAGCCGACATGCTTCATTTCGACGTGATGGACGGCTCTTTCGTCCCCAACATCAGCTTCGGCTTCCCAGTGATGGCCTCCCTTCAGCCCGTCGTTCGCAAGCCAATGGACGTCCACATGATGGTCGTCCATCCCGAACTTTGGATCGAGAAGGTCGCCTCCTATGGCGCCGAGTACATGACCGTACATCAGGAAGCATGCCACAACCTGCATCGCTGCATCCAGATGATACACGAAGCCGGTATGAAAGCCGGCGTCGCCATCAACCCAGGCACACCCAATGTCATGCTCGACGAAGTGCTCTGCGACCTCGACCTCGTGCTCATCATGACCGTCAATCCCGGCTTCGGCGGGCAGAAGTTCATCCCCTCCATGCTCGACAAGGTGCGTCGCATGCGTGCCAAGCTCGTCGAGCGTAATTTCAGTGCCCTCATCGAATGCGATGGCGGTGTAAACCTCGAAACAGGTCGCATGCTCAAGGATGCAGGCGCCGACGTCCTCGTGGCTGGTAATTCCGTGTTCCGAAGCGAGAATCCCACCGAGACCATCCACAAGTTGAAAAATCTGTAATTGTTCTGCTACCCAAACGTGCCAAACGTTTTGGCGCAATCTATTGCGCGGAGTTATTTTGCATATAAAAACGCACCATGCTTTTCCATGGTAACCATTTTTTGAGTAACTTCGCACACGTAAATTATGAATCATCAACCACATTTTAAATTAATATAAAGATGGAAATTAAAAATTATGATTTCGCTGGCAAAAAGGCCATCGTACGTGTAGATTTCAATGTACCTCTTAAGGACGGTAAGATTGCTGACGACACCCGTATTCGCGGTGCTGTTCCTACCCTCAAACTCATTCTTGAGAAGGGTGGTGCTCTCATCATCATGAGCCACATGGGCAAGCCCAAGGGAAAGGTGAAGCCAGAACTCAGCCTTGGTCAGATCAAGGAGGCAGTTGCTGCTGCTCTCGGTGTACCTGAGGTTAAGTTTGCTCCCGACTGCGCTAAGGCCGATGCCGAGGCTGCTGCTCTGAAGCCAGGTGAGGTGCTCCTCCTCGAGAACCTCCGCTACTATCCCGAAGAGGAAGGCAAGCCAGTAGGCATCGAGAAGACCGATCCCGCTTACGAAGCTGCTAAGAAGGATATGAAGAAGAAGCAGAAGGTATTCGCTGAGAAGCTCGCTTCTTATGCCGACTGCTACGTAATGGATGCCTTCGGTACCGCTCATCGCAAGCATGCTTCTACCGCTGTCATCGCCGACTACTTCAAGCCCGAAGACAAGATGCTCGGCCTGCTCATGGAGAAGGAGGTAACTGCTGTCGACAACGTCCTCAACAACATCAAGCGTCCATTCGTTGCCATCATGGGTGGCTCGAAGGTTTCCACCAAGATCGGTATCATCGAGAACCTCCTCGGCAAGGTTGACAAGCTCATCCTCTGCGGTGGTATGACCTATACATTTGCCAAGGCTCACGGTGGTGAGATCGGCAACTCGATCGTTGAGATGGACAAGCTCGACGTTGCGCTCAGCGTTGAGGAACTTGCCAAGAAGAATGGCGTAGAGCTCGTGCTCGGCACCGACTCTGTTGCTACCAACGGCTTCGACTTCGGTACCATGAGCCTCAAGCCAGGTGCTGACGTGAAGAACGTTCCTTCCAACGCTATTCCCGAGGGTTACGAGGGTCTTGACGCTGGTGAGGATAGCCGCAAGAAGTTCGTCGAGGCCCTCAAGGGTGCCAAGACCATCCTCTGGAACGGTCCTGCTGGTGTATTCGAGTGTGACGACTTCTGCGACGGCAGCCGTGCTATCGGCAACGCTGTAGCCGAGGCTACTGCTGAAGGCGCCTTCTCACTCATCGGTGGTGGTGACTCTGTAGCTTGCGTTAACAAGTTCGGTCTCGCCGACAAGGTTTCCTACATCTCCACTGGTGGTGGCGCTCTCCTCGAGGCTATCGAGGGAAAGGTGCTCCCAGGTGTTGCTGCTATCAAGGGTGAATAATCACCTCCCTTCTAAATAATCTACGGGGACGTGCCAATCTTTTTGGCACATCCCCGTTTCCATATCTTAATCCCTCACCTTTATCTTATCCACCCTTGGCCACACACTAACAATTTCTGTGCTATCAGTGGTTTCTGTGTGACCTATAAATATTATGAAGCACCTCTTCTCCCTTCTCCTCCTCACCCTCTTCCCCGTCCTCTACGCCGGCACGGGACAATGGTCCAGTACCACGCTCTCATCTAATATTCCCTACACTACCCTTTCTCCCACCAATGCCCTGAAAGACCGCAACGGCAAGTACATGACCATCGTTTATCTCGAGAACCTCGGCTTCAAGAAAATCAGCCAGCACACCAACGACGAAGACGTCCAGGCCATGCTCGATGAAGGCTATCGTGTCATCCGCCTCGATTATCAAGGCAACGCCAAGGCCATCTCTCCCGGCATCAATCAGGACATCATCTCCATCAACGACCAGTTGAACAAGGGCTCTATGTGCGGATTCTCATCCATCTCTCCCATTCGTTCCTACATCCTCATGGAGGGTTATCGCATTCGTCGCGACGTCAGCTATTACCTCGACGATCCCACCATCTACAATTGGCCCGGTTCGCCCTATACCGAAAGCCTGGGCGATTCGCTCTACATGGACATCATCTACCCGACCTCTCCCACCACGCCCGTCCCTGTGCTCCTCTCCTTCTCCTATTCCAACAGTTATGCAACCCTGTCGGGAGGAAAGCTCACCGACGAACACTACCATCAGCGCCTTTATTTGGGCTACACGCTCTCGATGTTCGACGATTCCGTGCTCGAAGGTGCTCCCGCCCATGGAATAGCCTGGGCAATTGCCGATCATCCGAAATACTGCGATTGGGGACAAGGTAAGCCCAAAGGTGGCAACAACAAGGATTACGGTTCCATCGAAACCAATCCCGATGCAGCACGTAAGGTGAAGTCTGCCGTACGCACCCTTCGCACGATCGGCGAATCCCTGGGCCTCAATGGTGAAATCGCCATCTTCGGCTTCTCACGTGGTGCCACCGCAGGCTCTTTGGCCATCGGCAATCTCGATGTGCCCGAATTCCAGGATGCCTCCCGTGGCCTTTATCCCGATGCCAACGACCACGTGCAGGCAGCCATCCTCGGTCCCGGTGTTTTCGATTACACGCTCCTTCCCCAGGGCCGCAACGAAAACAAGCACGCCACCGCCGTCTGGGGCGATCTGTCCTCTCATCGCGAAGATTGGGAAAGGCAAGGAGGCTCCTACCTTTGCACCTCTTCATCGACCGCTCCCACCCTTTTCTTCTACAACTCCACCGACGACACCTACTACGGTACCCAGGTCAACACCCTCAAGGACAAGCTCACCCAGCTCAACGTCGACACCGACCTCATCAAGGATTTCTCCAACGGCCACGCCGTCCCCAACGATCTGGCAAGCCTCCAGAAGATCTACGACTTCCTAACCTCCCACCTCTCCGTACCCGAAGCGCTCGAAACCATCGAGTCCAACCTTTCCGCTCAACATCCCCATTGCTCCTTCGACCTCCAAGGATGCAAATCCTCCTCCTGCAAAGGCTTCAAAATCACCGATGGCCAGGTCGTCTTCATCAAGTAATTCTCTGCCTCTTTTTCACGCACACCTTTTTTTCATCCCCCATTTCCTCATCAGATTCCCCCAAGATTTCTAACCGAAGGTTATCCTCTCGGGATCTTTTGGCCTCTTCCCCCTTTAAGGGGGACCGAGAGGGTCTTTTTCTGGCGCAGCCTTTTTTCATCATCATTTCATTAATGAATAATTAACGGCTAATTATACGGTCATTAACGTTAAGAAATAGGGATCAAGCAAATATATTTAAGAATTTTCCTGCCGAAGGCCATTTTCGGCATGGAAGAATGAATAACCCGAAGGGTGACGGATGTGGAGAGATTGGCAGAAGAAAGCTTGCTTTCAGCTGACAAACTCGCCATAGACGTCAGAGCTTCATTTTTGCTCTTCATTCTTCCATGCCCATTTTTCGTCTTCTTAAAGATTAATTCTCAAATTCTCCAATTCGTGACAAGCAAAATACAATAAAATGCGGAATTCTTCGTTATTAGTATGATGAAGAAGTCCGCATTTCTTTCCACCCTTTCCCTGGGTCTCCTCCTGCTCCTGACGACCGCGTGCAACACGGCCCGTCTCAGCACGGCCATCGAGCAATACAAGCGAGGCGAATACTTCGAGGCATCACAGACCTTGAAGACCGTCTATCGCAAGACCGATGCACGCAGCGATCGTGAAAAGAAAGGCGAGGCAGCATGGTATATGGGCCTCTGCTACGAGAAGCTCATGATTCCCGCCCAGGCCGCCTCAGGATTCCAGAATGCCCAGCGTTACGGCTGGGACGATCCCACGCTGCTCCTTCATCTCGCCCAGGCCCAGCATCGCAATGGCAAATACCGCGAGGCCGAACAGACCTATCTCCAGTATCTCGAACTCTTTTCCGAAGACGAACTCGCCCTGGCAGGCCTGGAGAGTTGCCGTAAAGCCGCCGAATGGAAAGAGGCAGGCTCTCGTTACCAGGTAAAGCGTTTTGCTCTGGCAAGTGGCCGTAGGGCCGATTTCAGCCCCGCTATCTGGGGCGATAAGGACGAAGTGCTCTACTATACCTCCTCAGCCGACAAATCGACTGGCGACGAAAAATCGCCCATCACAGGCACCAAGTACTGCGACATCTGGTGTCTCCGCAAGGACGACAAGGGGAAATGGGGCCGTCCTGAACTCATCGAAGGTGGCATCAATTCCGAAGGCGACGAAGGCACGCCCGCCTTCTCTCCCGATGGCAACACGATGTACTACACCGCAGCAGGTGGCAAGGGACAGATTGCCTCCCCGCATCTCTATGCCTCGTCTCGTTCCGATGCCTCCTTCGGCAAAGGCTCCATGCTCCAGTTTGGCAACGACACGCTCTCGGTTTACGCCCATCCCGCCGTATCACCCGATGGTCGCTGGCTGTATTTCGTCAGCGACATGCCAGGTGGAGAAGGAGGCTTGGACATCTGGCGTGCCCAACTGCGTGCCGCCACCGACATTGCCTTCATCGAGAACCTCGGTCCTGCCATCAACACCGCTGCCGACGAGATGTTCCCCACCTTCTCGCCCGATGGCATACTCTATTTCAGCACCAATGGTCGCGAATCGATGGGCGGCCTCGACATCTACAGCGCACGCCTCGACGAATGGAACACCTGGCACCTCGAGCATCTCGGAGTGCCCATCAACAGCAATGCCGACGACTTCGGCATGACCTTCTGTCGTGCCACCCAGGAGCAGCAGGAAGGTTGGTTCAGTTCCAACCGCCAGCAAGGCAAGGGCTACGACAACATCTACTCCTTCCTCCTCCCCTCCATCAAGATCAACATCACCGGATACGTCATGGACACCGAAGGTGAACCCATCCCCGAAGCCATCGTACGTGTCGTCGGTCGCAACGGCATGAACTTCAAGTCGCTCACCAAGCCCGACGGTTCCTACATCGCCTCCATCGACCGTTCCACCGAATACGTCATGATGGCAGGCAAGACAGGCTACCTCAACCGTCGCGCACAGTTCACGAGTGATCCAGCCGAAGAAGACGCTGACTACGAAGTCGACTTCTACCTCCCCACCATCTCCAATCCCGTCCTCATCGACAACATCTTCTACGACTACAACAAGGCCACCCTCCGCGAAGAGTCCTATCCCGCCCTCGACGACCTCGTCCAGCTGCTCAACGACAATCCCTACTGCGCCATCGAACTTGCCGCCCACACCGACCGTGTAGGCGGTCAGCCCTTCAACCTCGACCTCTCCCAGCGTCGTGCCCAGTCCGTGGTCGACTACCTCATCGAGCAAGGCATCGACGAAGACCGCCTCACCCCCATTGGCTATGGCAAATCCGTCCCCAAGGTCATCGACGACAAGCTCCACGCCAAGTACGACTTCCTCCCCGAAGGTCAGGAACTGACCGAAGACTTCGTCAACACCCTCCCCCCCGACCAGCGCTCCATCGCCGACCAAATCAACCGCCGCACCGAGTTCCAAGTCCTCTCCACCACCTGGGGCCTCGAATAAAGAGCCCCCCTTCGTCCCCACCCCTCTCTTCTCTCTCTCGTCCCCCTCTCTCTCTGCCCCCTCTCTCCGCCCCCTCCCTCGTCCCGCCCTCTCTCTCGTCCCCCTCTCGCCCCCTTTTCCGTACGGCGCGATTTCGTCGCGCCCCTCTCGTCCCTTTCTTGTCCCCTCCCTCTCTCGCCCCTCTCTCTCGTCCCCCTCTCGCCCCCCCTCTCGCCCCCTTTTTCCGTACGGCGCGATTTCGTCGCGCCCCTCTCGTCCCTCCCTCGTCCCTCCCTCTCTCGCCCCTCTCCTCCCTTTTTCCGTACGGCGCGATTTCGTCGCGCCCCTCTCGTCCCTCCCTCGTCCCTCCC
>CACXTQ010000097.1:6550-11844 GCA_902770595.1 uncultured Bacteroidales bacterium
CTCCCTTTTTCCGTACGGCGCGATTTCGTCGCGCCCCCTTCGTGTCCCCGTCCGCAGCCATCTATGGCTGCTCCCGCGCCCCGTCCCCTCCCGTCCCCTTTGTCTCAGTCGCAGCCATGTTTGGCTGCCCTCCCAACAAAACGAAGAGGGCAGCCTCCCAGCTGCCCTCTTTCTATCATCGTCAGCAGCCATCCCTGGCTGCTTTTTTTACATCTCCGTCAGCAGCCGTATATGGCTGCCTTCATTCAGTCTTCGTCCGCAGCCGTATATGGCTGCCCCGTCACCCCTATTCGTCCCAGATGGCATTACGACGATTCGGAGCACTGATGACCGTCGGACCACCATTGCCATTTCCTCCGTGATAATCAACGCCATCCGATGTTACAATAACATCCATGCTATCAAACTCTACTACCATCATTGATGGAACCATATATTGCTTTTTCATAGCTTTCATTTTTTAATATTACAAAATACTAGTTTTCATACGGATGTTACTTCATGAAGACAATCTTGCCGTTCTTGATAAGGAGGCCCTTGCAAGTCTCATTACTCTGACGCCCCATTAGGTCAAAGACGATTTCGTGGTTGTTGCTATCTTCTTCAATTGTCTGGATACCCTCGGGCTCGCCTTCCACTTCGATGCGGAACTTGGCGGAAGAAATAGTACTTGAGGTCTCAAACCATGCACGGAACGGAACTGAGGAGACAGCCACTTCAGCCAACCACAACTCATCATTTGCAAGGAAATAAATGTTCGTGCCGTTGCCCGAAGCCAATCCTCCCACAGCCTTATAAGTGCCGCACATTGTCCAATCGGTGATTGGTTCGGTCGAGAACCTTCCTTCACCCGATGCCTTCACTTCAACTTCGGTATTTTCCTTGGAAATATCTAAGCATATATCTTCTTGACCTTCCGGGATTTCATCGATAAGTATCTTATAGACAGCTGGTGTATTAGCCGGAACTTCATCTACAGGACTAAATACCATCTTTACGTTATCGAACGACTTCAAGGTGTAGTACTGTAGAGCATTGTTGCTTGTAATAGCGAATGGCAGGATAATGGAGCCCCACTTATATTCTTTGTTTACAAAACGCACATAGCTTACTGCATTAGCCGTGAAATCAACATCGTTCTTATACTCCATACCGTCCTCAAGTACGAGCAAATCGCAGGTATAGTGGCCTTTGTCGTTCACGATGACATTATAGCCCTCAACGTTTTTGCTCGAAGGATAGAAGAAGTCGTTACCTTGTGGATAGTAAGCATTACCAGAGCTGAATTCATCTTCTGCAAGGTCAAGGCCGTCAGTGATTCTGTAGATACTACCATCTTTGATTAAAAGATCCTTCGTCTTGTTAACACCTGCAATAGCACTCTCATTATCGTTAATGCAGTTAAAGATAATGTTCGAATAATTCGAATTCACCACTGCCTTGTAGTAGCCACCGCTCGCAGTCTCGTAATCTTTTGCGGTGATCTCCTTACCTGGCCAACCATTATCACCATTATCATTCCATACGTAGTATTTGACAAATCCCCAATCCTCTGGCTTTTCAAAATAAACTGTGACAAACGTGCTGCCATACAGATCATATACCTTGCCATCCTCGATATCATAAGAACTTGTCTCATTACCATAACCGCCACTGCCGTTATTGAAGATAACCTTGGTGAATCGTTCATGTAATGTAACTTTGTAGACGCCATCAGTTGGATTGGCAAGCTCTTCGCCAGGCCAAGCAACCTTCCATGTCCCATCATCGGTGTAAGTATAGCAATTAATACGACTCCAGGCGCTCTGGCTGTTGTCAAAATAAATCGTATTGGTCAGATCAGAGTATCGCAGATCTACGCCCTCCACCTTCACTGTCCAGCCGCTTGTAACATTAGTCGAAGGTGTCCAGCTGATAGTAACCTGATACGTCTTGTAATCGGCGGTGGAGTTCTTCAGCAATATATTGCCATCATTCGAAGCTTCGGCAATCCAGCCATCGGGAGCATTGAACGACACCGCACTGTAGCCCAGCCATTGATTACCATTCACCAACAGCTTGAACTCTGTATCATCAGTCGTATTGCTCAAATTCAGCAGATAGGTCCAAGTGTTCTCTGGGCTCTCCTTCAGCACGTTCTCAGTGCTCCATCCATTGAACTTACCAAGCAAAACAACCGATCTGACACTCGACGGACTCGAGATAGTATATATCTTGCCATTCTCAACCATAAGGTCAGCGGTCTTGCCAGTTCCTAATTCCCCATTCTTGTCACCATTGTCAAAGATGACATAGTTGTATCCTTCCGGCAGGGTGACCTCGTAGAGTCCTCTGGTTGCAGGAATCTCAACGCCTGGCCAAGTCATATTCGAACGGTCATTGCCATTGAGGACGTTGAAAGCATAGTAACAAACATGCTCCCAACCGACAGTATTGTCGAAACGAACCGTATTGGTGCTCACCGAATGCGTTTTGCCATCCACCTTAAGGTCTTCGGTCTGGTTCACACCTGCAATGCCGCCGTTGCCATCGTTGAAGATCACGTTGGTGTATTCTTTCTGCAAAGTAACCTCGTATTTTCCTTCAGAGTTTGGCGTAGTAATCTGTTCTCCAGGCCATTTCGTCTTTTGTACTTCATCGTCTGTGAAGGCATAGTAATAGACCTTACTCCACTGGGTATTACTATTGTCAAAAGCTACAGTATTAGCCTCCAACTTATAAACCTTGCCATCCTCGACCGTAAGGTCTTCGGTCTGTTTCAAACCTGTAGCGTTAGGATCGTTGAAGATGATCGAAGTAAAGCCTTCAACCGACACCTGATAGTAGCCACGACTGTCTTTGGTAGTCACCTCTACGCCTGGCCAATCAGCATTATGCCGACCCTGGTTGTCCCAAGCATAATAGTAAACCTTATCCCACTGGCTTACCGAATTGTCATAATAGACAGTATTCGAGCCCATGTGATACGATAAGCCGGTAGAAGAGTAATAGCCATGGTTCACGAAGTCGAAATCAGCCGTCTTCTTGCCATCAGCAACAAAAAGCAAACCAGTAGGTAAAGTCGACATTGATCCAGTCCACTTATAGACAAGCTTGCCGGCATTGTTCATGCCCATTCGAGTCATGTTAGGTGTTTGACTATTGTCCCAAGCCATTGCAGGTTCGCTGCCCCATGCATAGAAATATACATCTCTTGCATCGGTCTCAAAAAACACACCGACAGCTTCATCCTCCCCAAACGACGGCGTATTATATGCTTTTCTCCTCGTAAAGGTGGCCGAACCTGAATGTTCAACATTATCACCACCTATGGCACGCCAATAGAGGGTGACATCTTCGTCCTCCTCTGCGCTAATCGTAATAGGAGATGTTGGTATTACATATTCTTCTCCGTTGCCGATCCTATACCACGCCTGGTTATCCTTTACACGTTCAGGAGTCAAAGTGACAGTCATCGTCTCTGTGGTAAACGACCCTCCATTAGGCGAAACTTTCACAGTGGCAAAGTCTGCGTTCGTAGAATAGAACTTATAGGCGTTACCTTCGGCCACAAGCGTATAGTTCGAAGGAGCGGTCTGCGAATAAGCAGCCTGTCCAAGCAGCACATACAAGCTGCCCTTCGAGCCGAACGACTCCATCACATAGCCACTGTTATTGTCAGTAGCATAGCCATTGACGCGACAATTCGTATTCGTGATACCGCATGCCTTGCGAGCCAGGATCATCGCACGAATATTATCACGATCAGCCTCATAATGTGGGAACCAGATACAAGGCGTACCAGGCGAAGCCAAAAGGAATGCATTGGCAGCCGACCAATTGTTCACTAGTTTCGAGTGATCCTCACGTCCCGAATCATGATTGTCGGCAAACGTTACCGAATACTGACTGAACTGCGGATCATAGGTAAAGCTCTTCCAATTGAAAGCAGAATAATCACCATTACTGATAGCTTGATTAATTTTATACTTCAAGGGGAAGTCAAAAGCAGCAGAACGGTTGCCCGTATTCATGATCCAGTTCTGGATGCTCGTCTGGTCATCCCAGTACTCGCCCACCGAAAAACGTGGCTGAGCTGCATCGTTATACTCCATGATATATTGGGCAGCATAGCCTTTTACCAAGTCATATCGGAAGCCAGCATAACCCAAGTCATTCAAAAGGAAATTCAAATAATACTTCACATTAGCTCGAGTCAATTCAGAAGTGTGGTCCAAGTCACGGAATCCAGGGAAGTCATCGCCCGTATCATAACCACCTTTAGTGACATAACCGGACCCTGGGAAATTACAATCATCATTACATGTAATTTCACGATAATCAGCACTCCATTTGATTGGAGTGTTTTCAGCAGTTCCTTCTTCCGTCCAAGGCTCATTCGGGAAGTCACACCAATTAGACCGACCCTTCTTGTGATTGATCACCACATCCTCGATGATGCCCACAGGATGTTCCTGATTCTTATAGGCCTGTATCATATCACGTAATTCAGCCTCAGTACCGAAGCAGGAATTATGCGACAACCAGAAGCAAGGATCATAACCCATCGACAAGCCTTGTTCAGTAGAATTCGGGTTATCCGAGCAAGTTCCAGAATTCGGCACCCAAATCAGATCAAAGTACTGCGACAACTCGCCAGCGCGAGCTGTCAACGCAGTCCATTTAGTAGCATCGTAGCTATCCCACCAGAATCCCTGGAGCATCACTCCACCATAATCAGCCGGCCAGCCCACACAAACATCTTGTGTCTCAGCTCGCCCACCCAATGCCATGCAGAGCATGGCAACAGAAAGTAAGATCTTTTTCATACGTATTAATTTTTTAAAGGTATATTGTATTGTATATTAACTGACATCCATGATAAATCAACGCCGCAAAGATACACAACATTTCCAAATCCTCCAAATTTTTTTCAAAAAAATTTATTATATTAAGTAACTATTCAGAATTAACTATACATATTTTTCCTTTAACACGAATTATCGCGAATTATCATTATAGTTCAAGAGGTCGCTTCGCTCAAAATTATAAGAAAATTGATTTGAAAATTTCCAAATGAAGTTAGCATATTATTGCCGTGATCAACACCATTCCGTTTTTTCTTACAATTTTTTGATTTAATTTTTCTATAATTTTGAGCTATGCGACCGCTCCGGATATTAATTACCGTTATTTTTGGTTACATACTTAATAATAAATTATTGCTGTCCGATAAAAACTCGGACACTCTGATTAATCATTTATAGAGGCTCTTAAAGCCACGATTGTTCTTTGACATTCAAAATTAGGCCCCC
>CACXTQ010000098.1:0-6176 GCA_902770595.1 uncultured Bacteroidales bacterium
TGGTCTCACATGGACCCGGACAGATGCAGGTGACTGTTATATTTTTATTTTTCAGTTCCACATTCAGCGCACGGGAAAAAGAGATAACGAAGGCTTTGGTCGCTGCATAAATGGCAAAACCGGGCTGGGGCAGAAAGCCGGCCGAAGACGCGATATTGATGATGCGTGGCCTGTCTTTTTTCGCAGCATTTTCTCCCTTGGGGGTCATATACGGCAGCACGATCCGGGTGACTTCTGAAAGGGCACGGCAGTTAAGCGATACCGCCTGATTAGTGTCTTCCACGGACTGGGACAAGAACGCTCCGTTTTTTCCCATGCCGGTGCTGTTGATGAGAAGACCCACAGTAGGCTTTTCCGAAGCAAGAAGAGAAGCGAAAGAATCCACCGATGCGGAATCAGTCAGGTCACAAGGGACGGCCCGGAAACGGTCTTTTCCCAGTGCATTTACCAGAGAATCCAGTTTATTTTTGGAACGGGCAAGGAGCCAGATCTCGTCAAAGGGTCCGCCGATTTGCGCATAGCGGTCTGAAGAAAGCTGTCTGGCAAATTCTTCTCCCATGCCGGATGAAGCTCCGGTGATCACCGCAATATTCATAGGATGCTCCTTATCAGATCTTCTTAAAATACTCCTCGAGAGAATCACCGATGGAACTGCATACGACCTTCAAAGCGGCCTCGTCCTGAAGGATGGTACGGTCTGTCTCGTGAGAGATGAAACCGAATTCCAGAAGAGTTCCGGTCAGACCGATCTTACGGGTCACAGCCCAGTTGGCGGTATATACCGGCTTATCCATATTGGATTTCAGATTCGGTGTGTCCTTGGTAATGTAGTCATAAAGTGTCTGGCAGAACTGCAGGTTGCGCTCGTCCATCCGTTCGCGAAGCCGGTGAAAATCGTCGAGCAGACGACGGGCCTGCTGATCGTTGAGATGGATGACGGGGTCCTGGTTGAGCGAGATACTGCCCCCGATGCTGTAGTTGTTGGATGGCAGCAGATTCTGTAGGAACTTGTAGTCGGCGGCAAACCACTCGACCTGCATGTCGGGATGGGCAGCCAGGTTGGAGATGCGTTCGGGATAGGGAATTACCACAAGATCGTTCGCCACGATATGATAGCAACGCTCGTTGAACACGAAACTGCCCTCCCCTGCCGTGCAGAGCAAATGCATGCAGGTGTGCTTCAATTCGGGCGCATTCATCGCGTAAAAGTCGTTCGAATAGCGATAATCTATCTTCATCGGAGGCTATTTTTGGTGCAAATATACACATTATTTTATTAATAAAAGAACGATTTCGGTAAAAAGTGAAAATTTTAATGTTTTTTGTGAAACCAGGGTTTCGAAAAAATGCCCTATCTTTGCAGCGTCAAAAACAAAGCGGATAATAATATGAGGGTCGCATAGCTCAAAATTATAGAAAAATATAATCAAAAAATTATAAGAAAAGCTTGACAGTTCTGAATTTCCTACATTTATCTTTTGATAATTTTTATAATCAATTTTCTTATAATTTTGAGTGAAACGACCCCTAAACATAGTTGTTAAAAAGTAGCGTTAAACAAACAAAACGGATTATTATGAACATCAAAACTATCATCTCAGCCGCACTGGCACTGGTCGTTTCGACGGCATGCAGCGGCGCAAAACAAGAAAAAGCAATGGAACAGAAAGGTAAGGCTTTGGTAGTGTTCTTCTCGCATGCAGGAGACAACTACGCAGTAGGAAACATCGAGGTAGGCAACACGAAGATTGTGGCCGATTACATCACGGAACTGACGGGTGCCGAGCAGTTTGAGATCGTGACGCACAAATACGACGGCATGGCATACACCCCACTCATCGACCTGGCAAAGGAAGAAGCTTCGAAAGGCGAACTTCCCGAGTACGAGGGCGACGTGGATATGAGCCAGTACGACACCGTGTTCATCGGCGGTCCCGTATGGTGGGGTACCTATCCGCAGGTGATGTTCACCTTCTTCAAGAAACACAAGGACGACCTGAAGGGCAAGACCGTCATCCCCTTCACCACCCATGAGGGCAGCGGCCTGGCGAATTGCGGGAACGACGTGAAGAAGGCCTTCCCCGGCGCCAATGTCCAGAAAGGCTTCAGCATCTATGGCCACGACGTGAGGGACGGCAAGGACAAGGTCATCAAGTGGCTCAAGGAACTGGGATACTGATTTATTTTATCACGAATTGGCGAATTATCGAATTGATTATGGAAACAATCAAATTATCGAATGGCGTTGAGATGCCACTATTGGGCTACGGCGTATTTTTAGTAAGCCACGACGAATGTGAACGTTGCGTGACCGATGCGTTGAGCGTGGGCTACCGACTGATTGACACCGCACAGGCATATCAGAACGAAGAAGGCGTGGGCAATGCCTGGCGCAAGAGCGGCATCAAGCGCGAGGACCTGTTCCTTACCACGAAGGTATGGATTTCGAATGGTGGCGAAGAGAAAGCCGCCCGGAGCATCGACGAGAGCCTACGCAAACTGCAGACCGAATATATCGACCTGCTGCTCATTCATCAGGCCTACAACGACGTGTTCGGCACCTGGCGTGCCATGGAGAAGGCCTATCGTGCTGGCAAAGTACGCGCCATCGGCGTATCGAACTTCCAGGCAGGACGTTTCTTCGATTTTGCCCACTATGTGGATGTGAAGCCTATGGTGAACCAGCTGCAGTGCAACGTGATGATTCAGCAGACGGGCATCGAACCTGTTCATGCTGAGTTCGGCACACGGATGATGGCATGGGGTCCCCTTGGCGGACAAGGTGTTGATGGCATCGTAAAGAACGAGGCATTGGCTGCCATCGGTGCGAAATACGGCAAATCGGCTGCTCAGGTCGCACTTCGCTGGCTGACACAGCGCGGCATCGTGGCTATCCCCAAGTCGAGCCACAAGGAGCGAATGTCACAGAATTTCGACATCTTCGACTTCTCGCTATCTGCCGACGAAATGACGCAGATTGCCTCATTGAACCAGCACGACACCGGCACCATCGCTTTCGGCGATCCCCAATTCGTGAAGTATCTGATTCAGAACTACGGATAAGAAAATGAAAAAGGTTTCGGTATTAGTAGGTGCCGGTAGCATCGGACAGGCCATTATCCGCCGTGTTTCGGCTGGCAAACATATCGTTTTGGCAGACTACTCCACAGAGAATGCGGAGCGGGCTGCCAAGACATTGGAGGATGCTGGCTTCGAATGTTCGACCATCCGGTGCGACCTTGGTTCGAAGGAGGACATCCTTCGACTGGTGGAGTTTGCCACAAGCAAGGGCGAAGTGACCAACGTGGTGAATGCTGCCGGTGTCTCACCATCGCAGGCTCCCGTTGAGGAGATTCTTCGCGTTGACCTCTATGGCACGAGTGTTCTGCTGGAAGAATTCGGCAAGGTGATTGCCGAAGGAGGTTCGGGCGTGATCATCTCATCGCAGAGTGGCCATCGTCTGCCAGCATTGCCCCAGGAGCAGAATGAGGCACTTGCAACCACACCCGTGGAAGAATTGTTGGATCTGCCCTTCCTTCGTGCAATCAACGACACACTGAAGGCCTATCAGTATTCGAAGCGCTGCAATGTGCTCCGTGTGATGATGGAGGCTACCCGCTGGGGACGTCGTGGTGCCACGATCAATTCGATTTCGCCAGGCATCATCATCACCCCATTGGCCAATGATGAACTTCACGGTCCACGCAAGGAAGGCTATCTGAGGATGATTGAGGGTATGCCAGCACGTCGGGCCGGAACACCCGACGAAGTGGGCGATCTTGCTGAGTTCCTGATGTCCTCGCGCGGTCGTTTCATCAGTGGTGCCGACTATCTTATCGATGGAGGTTGCACTGCCTCGTATTGGTACGGTGACCTGCAATATCTGAAGGCTACGCATTGATGAGACTCCTTCTATCATTATTGTTATTTTGCATGTTGACAGTTAACTCACAAGCGCAGATGGATGATAAACAAAAGATTGAAGCACTTTATCGTGAGATGTACGAAGCTATGGTGGCGAAAGACACGGCTACTTTGAATCGTGTCCATGCCGATGACTTTGTGCTGACGCATATGACAGGGATGCATCAATCGAAACAGGAATACATCAGGGCAATAGCCAATGGTACGCTGAATTACTTTTCGGCAAAACACGAGAAGATGGACATCCGTGTAGAAAACAACAATGCTACGCTCACTGGGCGTAGCATTGTTACGGCTGCGGTATTCGGCGGAGGTCGTCACTCCTGGCGTTTGCAACTCACTTTCCGTGTGGTGAAACGAGATGGAAAGTGGCTGTTCACGCACGCCGAGGCTTCGACATATTAGCAATCGGAAGTTTTCTTTCTTCGAAACATGTCCTTCAATCGCCTGTAGCCTTCGACACCCAAGATGGTGAGGCCACCGTACTGGCAGGTCTTTGCCATGCCGAAGAGGACGGTCCAAAGGATGCCCTTCGCTGCTGCACTGATGGGCAAAAGCATTTGGGCAAATGAGAGAATATAGAAGGGGATGCAGCAGAGCAGGACGATAACTCCTGTGCGGAACGACAGCGACTGCAGCCACGTCCTGATGCTGCGACCAATGCGCAAGAAGAATTCTTTCATACGTCAGATGGATTGATAAACAGGATTGTGTCAATATCCCAGGCTCTCCCCTACCAGCACCACGACGTGGCGGCCATTGGGCGAATTGCGGAGGAAGTGAACGTAGTTGCATATCGACTGCGGGGAATTGCAGTTATGGCACGTGCCATCGACGTGACAAGGCGTCTGGACATCGAAACGTGCTGCATTGGTGGGCGCTGCCGTACTGCGGGCACGAGCAAGCGCAGCCTCGACGTTTTGAGCAACCTTGTTGAGCCCGATGACGAAGATGACCTTCTTCGGACCCCAGGTGATGGCAGCCACACGATTGCCATTGCCGTCGATGTTCACGATCACGCCATCTTCGGAGATGGCATTGGCGCTGGTGAGATAGACGTCGGCTGTGAATGCCTTGAGATAGACGGCCTGCTTCTGCTCGGGCGTCGTGGCAAGGTCGCGGTCGAGCACATCGAGTGTGCCGCGATTGCGAAGATAGCCGGGAATACCAAGGTCACGGACGGTCATCGTGCCGCCCCACGTCACACTGCTCCCATCGTCGATGAGCTGGGAAACCTTTTGCACAGCCTCGGCTGCCGTGGGACAATAGAATCCCTCGATGTGTCGACGATTAAGATTATGAATGAGCGTCTTTGCAAGGCGCTCATTCCTTATTTCCTGAGGTGTCATAAGATGTTCGAACAAGAGTTTGAGATGCTTCGATTAGAAATAGAGGCCGATGGTGAGCGCCTTGAATTCGGGACCGCGATCCTTCTTGAAGGAACTCATGGGCGAATACTTGACATATACGCCGAAGTCACCGGGGAAATGCATAATGCCCAGGACATCGACGGTGATGGGACGAATGCCGATGTTCTTGGTGCTGATGTCAAATTCCTCGTCACCTATCTCATAGCTGTTTCTGATGCGATTGTAGAAGTTCCAGTTGACCATTGCTCCTGCGGAAATGGCGAATTTGTCGGAAAAGCGCTGCTTGACGAGCAAGGGGATGTTGAAGTTGAGCGTGCTGATGCGTGCCTTAAGATCGGCCATCTCTCCTTCGCGTTTTGCCACTTTGATCACGCCATTGTCCTTGAATAACATATTGTCGTGACCACTGAGGGTATAGAAGCGAAAGCCGATACCCATACCTGCCGAAAAGGTGGTCTCCTTGTGGTTGGGCGTGTAGTCGTACTGCGCAAAGGTGAGGTCAAACTCCCACGAGCGGAATGGGGCGAAGTCAAAGCCATCGGGCACGTTGGTGGGGATATTCACACCGATGAATCCGTGGAAAGACACGTCGTTTGGGTCGTCATCGTCGGACACAGTGTATGAGTAGGTGTCATCGCTGTCGGTTACAGTTGTCTCGACATTATTTGATTCCTGTGCATTCGCATTCATTGTGAAAGCGAGAAATGCCATAAAAAAGATTTTTTTCATTGTCCTTAGTTTTATTAAGTAGTTTTTTGCGGGGCAAAGATACGCATTATTTCATATATAAACAAAGGTTTTTTGCAAAAAAACGTAAATTTATCGAGATTTGTGTATAGATAATATAGAAAAAATATGTATATTTGCAGCGTGCTTTTCGAT
>CACXTQ010000099.1:0-5554 GCA_902770595.1 uncultured Bacteroidales bacterium
GAAGGCAAGGTCCTTTACGTATGGTTCGATGCACCTATCGGATATATCTCCAATACCAAGGAACTCTGCGATGCTAATCCTGAGAAATACGGTCCCTGGCAGAAGTGGTGGCAAGATGAAGACACTCGTCTTGTACACTTTATCGGCAAAGATAACATCGTCTTCCATTGCATCGTCTTCCCAGCCATGCTCAAGGCTCACGGCGACTATATCCTTCCCGACAATGTACCTTCCAACGAGTTCCTCAACCTCGAAGGCGACAAGATTTCAACCTCGCGCAACTGGGCCATCTGGCTCAACGAATATCTCGTCGATATGCCAGGCAAACAGGATGTGCTTCGCTATGTCCTCACAGCCAATGCACCTGAAACAAAAGACAACGATTTCACCTGGCGCGATTATCAGGCCCGCAACAACAACGAGCTCGTTGCCATCTTTGGTAACTTCATTAACCGTGCGATGAAACTTACCGAAAAGTACTTCGAAGGCAAGGTTCCAGCCTGTGGCGAACTCACCGATTATGACCGTCAGACTCTCGAAGACTTCAAGGATGTGAAAGCACGTGTTGAAGCCCTCCTCGATGACTTCAAGTTCCGCGATGCACAAAAGGAGGCAATGGAATTGGCTCGCATCGGCAACAAGTACCTTGCCGACACAGAACCTTGGAAGATTGCAAAGACCGATATGGAGCGTGTGGGTACCATTCTCAACCTCTGTCTCCAGATCTCTGCCAATCTGGCCATCGTATTCGAGCCATTCCTGCCATTCTCGGCCGAGAAACTCCGCAAGATGCTTGGAATGGAAAGTTTCAAGTGGGAGGAACTTGGACGTACCGACCTCCTCGCTGTTGGTCATCAACTTGGCGAAAGTGTACTCCTCTTCGAGAAACTTGAAGACAAGGACATCCAGCCTCAACTCGACCGTCTGGCTCGCATCAAGGAGGAAAACGAAAAGATTGCTCGTGCTGAAGCCGAACGCAACTGGCGACCTGAGCCCATCAAGGAAAATATTCCTTTCGAGGACTTCGAGCGCCTTGACATCCGTACCGCTACTGTGCTTGAAGTGAAGCCTGTCAAGAAGAGTGACAAACTGCTCCAATTCACACTTGACGATGGTACCGGACAACCTCGCACCATCCTCTCTGGCATAGCTCAACACTACCCCGACCCACAAGTTCTCGTAGGAAAGCAGGTACTCTTTGTCGCCAACTTCGCACCAAAGGTAATGAAGCACATCGCCTCCAACGGAATGATTCTTTCCGCAGTTAACTTCGATGGCTCCCTCCATGTTGTAACCAACGAAAGCAAGGTCAAGAACGGCTCCAAGGTCTGCTAAAACGGCTATCAACTAAACACGTTTCCGTCAGCAGCCATGTTTGGTTGCTCCCAAGTGTTTCGTCAGCAGCCATGCTTGGCTGCAAAGTGTTACAGTCCGCAGCCATCTATGGCTGCAAAAAATAGATACGCATGAAATCTCTCAACAAAGACCTCTTTGTGACTTTCATGAAAATCGGCGGCTTCACCCTTGGTGGTGGAGCCGCCATGATTCCTCTCATGGAGCAACAGGTCGTCACACAGCATCAATGGCTTACCCATAGCGAGTTTATGGACGTGATGGCTGTCTCGCAAGCCACCCCTGGCGTTTTCGCAGTCAATATGGCATCCCATATCGGATACAAGGTCGGTGGAATACGTTCTGGAATCATCGCCTCACTCGGCGTAGTTTTCCCCTCGCTCATCATCATTCTTCTCATCGCAATCATCTTCTCAAGGTTCCGCGACAATCGTTGGGTCGAAGCCGCATTCATGGGCATTCGTCCCGCTGTCGTTGCCCTCCTTGCAGTGCCGGTGTTCAAGATGGGCAAGACCGCAAGAGTGACATGGAGCAATGTTTGGATTCCTATTCTTTCCACAGCCCTCATCATCTATGGAGTAACGCCCGCTCTCATCATCCTTGTAGCTGGCGTTGCAGGGTTCCTTTATGGCCTCACCAGGAAAGATAATCAACAATTGTCAAAATAAATCCTCCCAGCCATGATTTTTATCAAATTATTTCTGGTATTTTCCTACATCGGACTGTTCAACTTCGGAGGTGGCTATGCCATGCTCTCTTTCATCGAACAGGAAGTGGTTGCCAAACAAGCATGGATCTCCGAAGCAGAGTTTACCGACATTGTTGCTATCAGTCAGATGACTCCAGGTCCTATTGGCATCAATTGCGCCACCTATGTTGGATATACCGCAGTTGTCAACGACCCATTCATACAAAGTATTGGTGCTCCACAACTCTTCGGCATCCTCGGTAGTATCCTTGCTACTATATCAGTAGTCTGGCTGCCATTCCTGGTGATGATATGGATCTCTCACATAATCATCAAGCACAAGGATCATAAAGTAACTCGCAGCATCTTTGCCATCCTCCGTCCAGCTATCATCGGTTTGCTGGCAGCTGCTGCCATCAGCCTGATGAACATCGAAAACTTCGGCCATCCCTCAACACAAACCAACCAGTTCATCCTCAGCATCCTCATCTGCTTGATAGTTTTCTGCGGAGTTTTCTGGCGAAAGTGGAACATCATCTACACCACCTTGATCTGCGGCATCATCGGCATCGTCGCCTACGGCTTAATCGGCATTTAGCTCATCGTGTCTTTGTCGCAGCCATCTACATCTATGGTTGCCCCATAGCGTTCTCCCGTGTGTTCTCGTCTTCGGCAGTCTCTGGCTGCCTTCTATGTTTTAGTCAACAGCCAAGCTAGGCAATAAAAAGAATCCCGCTGCAATGTTCGCAACGGGATTCTTTTATAGCATCTCTACATTATCTCTTCTTGTCAGTAGAATAGTAGCTACCGTAACCATAGCCATAACCATAGCCGTAACCATAGCCATAGCGGTTATAACCATACTTGCTGGTGGCAGCTTCCGAACCATTGAGAAGGATATTCAAACGATTGAACTTCTGCTCAGCATAAAGCTGCTCGACATTCTTCTTAAGTGCACGCTGGAAAATACCGCAACGAATCACGAAGAGCGTAAGATCGGCATACTTGCTGACAAGTGTCGTATCAGCAACCAGGTTGAATGGCGGACAGTCGAAGATGATAATATCGTACTCCTTGCGTGCTTCATCAATCAGGTTCTTCAAGGCATCGCCCTGAAGCAACTCTGTAGGATTAGGAGCAATGCGGCCAGTAGGCAAGATATCCAAGTTTTCACGATCCTGTACATTCACAACCAATGAACGCCAATCAGAAATACTTCTATTAAGAATAGTCGTGATACCTTCTTTGGGACGACCAACATAACGGCTGGCAGAACTCTTGCGGATGTCAAGGTCAATCACCAATGTCTTCTGCCCAGCAATGGCGTAAGTAGCACCAAGGTTCATACTGATATAAGTTTTACCTGAACCTGGATTCATAGAAGTGACGAGTATAGTCTGTGCCGGATTGGCGGTTTCCTTACCAGCTACAAACTCCAGATTGGTACGCAGGATACGAAAAGCTTCATTCTCAAGGTTACGTGAATCGGGCTTCACTACAAGCAAATGACGCTGTGCCATACGTTCTCGTTTATTTCCTGTAGCTGGCAAACCTTGAGGTAACTCACCAATGAAAGGAACCTTCAAATTGTCAATATCCTTTCGGCCACGTACCACTGTAGTCATCGTCTCGCGAAGATAAATATAAGCAAGTGGCAGAGCTAAACCAATCAAGAAAGCCATAAGCAATATCATCTTGCTGCGTGGACCTGAGGGACTCTTGCTGCCCATTGGAGGTGTGATGATACGCGTGTTATAGGCCGTGAATGCCTGCGAAAGCTCGTTTTCCTCACGTTTCTGAAGTAGATAAAGGTAAAGCTGCTCCTTAACCTTCTGCTGACGTTCTACCGAAAGAAGATATTTCTGACGTGTGGGGTTCGAAGCCATCTGTGCATTACTCTGTGCCTCTGTTTGACGAGTAGATCTAATCTGTGTGTTAAGCGCAGTAATCTGATTGTCTATGCTTCGAATAAGGTTATTACGCATTTCGGTAAGTTCCTTGTCAAGGTCAAGCACCACCGGGTTGTTGACACTAGAGTTGGCAACGAGACTATTGCGCTGCAATTGCTTAGCATTATAATTGCTAATCAAATTTTCTATCGTACGATCCTCAACACCACTGTTGGCAGGTAACAACTGATACTTGTTAGCCTCACTGCTCACGTACTCACGCAGATAACGAGCCATATACAGCTGGTTGTTAAGCTGCACTGCATGTTGTGAAGCCTGGTTGGCCTGAGCCATGTACATCTGATTGGCAGCCTTCACGTCAGAAATTAGGTTCTGCGACTGATATTTCGAAATATCGGTATCTACATTGCCTAATTCTTTCTCAATAACTTCTAGACGATCATTGATAAATTGAGATGTACTAGTAGCAACCTGGTTCTTATCGTTAACCCAGTTCCTATTGTAGCAAGCAATTAGAGTATTCAAAACATCCGCAGCCCTGAAACGATTTACATCGACATAAGTCAACGTGATTACAGTAGCTTGTTTATTAGCAACTTGAGCGCTCAGTCCACCTTGAACTGCACCCGCAGCATTGGAAGCTGGGATGTGTACGACATCAATAGTACGTTCGCCCACGAGTGAACCATAACCCGTACCATTCATCACAATAAGGCGTCCTACTGGGCTCTGAATAGTGTCTTGAGAAAGTTTACCTTCAACGATTGTCTCCTTGGCATCTTCTTCCAAATCGACACCATCGAAGTCACCTAAAGTAAAACTTCCATCTTCCTTCAGTGCTATGCTGAATGCAGCATAACCTTCGTTGTCAATATCACAAAAGACTACCTTCACAGGTAGCGACTGACCATAAAGTGTCCTATCCTTGAAAAAGCCAGGCTCGCTATACCTGATATTAAGTTCCATCTCGTTAACTACCTCAAGAGAAAGGGCTGGAGACATGATAGCGATAAGCTCATTGTTCACATTACTATTGCTCTGGAAGAGACCAAGGTCGGCAAAATCTCCCATTGTGCCTCCACTGTAGTCACGAGAGTCAGACTTGATCATCACCTCCATGTGCTGAGTATATGTCTTTTGTGTACAAAGCAACTTAAGGGTTGCGATGCCAAGGCAAAGTAGTACACTAAGCACGAACCATGGCCATCGTCCAATACAAAGGTACCAAAGTTCTGTAAGTGAAAGTTCCGAATCATCATTCTCCACGGAAGCAGCAGCAGGCTGAGTTACAGGCTGCTGAACGGGCTGCTGAGGGATATTAGGGGTTTGATTATCCATTTTTTATTTTGTTAATGTATATACAAGAGTAGCTACTGTACACAATGTGCTGGTGATTGAAAGCCAGAACGTAGGAGTCATAATGGTATTTCCTGTAGCCTGTGACTGACGACGACGTTGCTCATTGGGTGAAACGTAAATCACGTCATTCTGCTGCAAGTAATATACAGGGCTCTGCATCAAGTTCGAATTGGTCATATCGACTCGATAGCTCTGTGTGGAGCCATCTGGTTCCTCACGAAGCACCAATACATCCTCGCGATTT
>CACXTQ010000100.1:0-5256 GCA_902770595.1 uncultured Bacteroidales bacterium
ACAGCCTGCTCGTAGGAGACCTGAGCCTCGTGAACGACACTACCATACACCAGTGGCAGGAGGAGCGACAGAACTCGCTGACCTATCGCGTACGCCTGACCCATGTGGAACCCATCGCCGAACATCATATGATCGAGGTGGGTGCAACGGGCAGTTTCACAAGCAACACCCATCGGCAACTCTACCACTTCTGGGACGACCAGCTTGGGCAATATGCCGACTCGGTGAACGGACGTTCGAACATAGACTATAGCACCGATTCGCGCACACAACAGAACAGTTATACGCTTTCGGCCAGCTATCGCTACGTCACCGAACGCGTCAATGCATCACTGGGCATGGACCTTTTGCCCAATACGCAGAACTACACCGACCACTACGACCATAGGCGCGACTACAAGCGTTCGTATATGAACCTTGCTCCACGCGTGGAATACCGCTACAACTGGAACCGCAGGAAGAACCTGCGTATCACTCTGAATGGAAGGACGACACAGCCATCGATCAACCAACTGCAGGCACGCAAGAACCAGACGTCGGCCACCCATGTGACCTTGGGCAACCAGGACCTGGAACCATCCTACCAGACCAACATGCAGATACGCTACCGTGCCAACAGCAAGGAGACGGGACGCACCATGGAGGCTTCGATCAGCTCCAGTGCACAATTCAACACCCTCGCCACCAAACGCTGGTACAGTGCCGACCTACGCACCGACACGACGATGACGGTGAACCTCGACGGACTGGGCGCATGGAACGTGCAGAGCGAATTCAGAGGGTCGTTCCCCTTCGCCGACAACCACTGGTACGTGACCACACAAACCACCCTTGGCTACCGCGAGAGCGTAGGATATGCCAACCTGAAGAGCACCGACACGCAGGTGAACCATATACACAACATTACGGCAGGCGAAAACGCAGGTATCGCCTACCGTAACGAATGGCTCAACGTGGAACTGCACGGGAACTATCATCTGAGCCACAGCGAGGCGACGATTGTCACCTCGGGAAACCTGGGAACGACACACCAGTTCGGTGTACGGAGCAACCTCAGCGCCCGTCTGCCCTGGAACCTGAGTTGTTCGACGAGCATCGCCTACACGGGACGACGTGGTTATTCGGCAGGCCTGACACGCAACCAGACCATCTGGGATGCGCAGCTTTCGCGCGCGTTCCTGAAACGCAAGAACCTGTCGGCCTTCGTGAAGGTGTTCGACATCCTGCATCAGAAGACGAGCATCTGGCGTTCTATCTCTGCCACGTCGATCACCGACCGTGAGAGCACTATCCTCAAACAATATTTCCTTGTGGGATGCAGCGTGAAGTTCAATCAGCGGGGTGGTCGAGGAGGTCACGGAGGTGGAGAAGGAAGAGGTAAGCGTGAACGTTGAGGCCCCCCTCTTATCCCCCTTATAGGGGGAGGACTTGCGGGTCCCCTGCTTAGGTATTCTGCCCCCGCTGTTACAATGAATATTTTGGCGGCCAAATACGGCCGCAACGGAAACAAAGACCCACTCGGTCCTCATGCTTAGGGGGGAGGACTGGCGGGTCACGTTTTTTATTATCACGAATTGGAGAATTAGAAATGACTCTACGAATTAATCGGATTGAATCGGATTATTTTATGGCCGAGCGTAAAATCTGTCTAATCCGATTAATTTGCAGCGCTATTTAATGTTTTCTATACGGAACCCGATTAAACGGATTTATATTGTCTAGACGAACAAATAATCCGTATAATCGGGTTAATCCGTAGAGGGAACAATAATAATTCGAAAATTCGATAATTCGTGATAAATAGAGAATACGTATAAAAAGAGAATACGGGAGAAGATAAAAGAAATTAATCTTCGAGAACCGAGATCTGCATGGTGATGTCGTCAACGGGACGATCGCCAGGCTGGGTGCGGACAAGCTGAATCTTATCGACCACATCGAGGCCCTCCTCTACTTCACCGAAGACGGTGTAGTTCTGATCGAGGAAGGGCGTGCCACCTACGGTGGTATAGACCTCACGCTGCTCGGGAGTGTACTTGGGTTCACCCTTCTCCTTGGCCAGCGCCATGGTCTTTTTTTGCAGTTCGTCCTGCAAGGCCATCAGACCAGCGTTGTCGCGATTCTTGCGCAACTGGATGATGCGACTGCGGTTCTCGACCACGAGGTCGTTGAAGATGTTCTGCAACTGCTGCTGCGCCATCTGACGTTCGAGCTGGGTGAGTTTGCCAGCGCTGTAAATCTCGCCAGTGACGATGTAGAACTGGCTACCGCTGGAACGCTTCTCGGGATTGACCTCGTCACCCTGACGGGCAGCGGCAAGGGCTCCCTTCTTGTGTATCAGCGACTTGTTGAACTCGGCAGGGATGGTGTAGTCGGGGCCTCCGGCACCGAGATGTGCAGTAGGTGAAGCGCCACGCGAGTCGGGATCGCCACCCTGGACCATGAAGTTCTTGATGACACGGTGGAAGAGGGTGCCGTCGTAATAGCCCTCGCGGGCCAACTTGAGGAAATTATCACGATGAAGGGGGGTCTCGTCGTAGAGACGGACGGTGATGTCACCGAGGGGGGTCTTGATCAGGACTTTGGACATGGGTTATTTTTTGGGGAAAGAGGATGAAGAGCAGCCATACACGGCTACTGACGGGGACAAAAGGGGACGAAGGAGCAGCCATACACGGCTGCTGACAAGGACGAAAGGGACGAAGGGGCAGCCATACACGGCTGCGACAAGAACAAAAGGGGACGAGGGGGACGGAACGGGGTCAGGAATGGTTGTGCAAACCATTGCATTTGCAATAGTCAGATGACAAACGTATGTTTTTCAACATATTTTTGATGGAAATATGCAGTTTTCTATGAAATTATTTGCTATAAGGGCAAAAATCGCATATCTTTGCATCGTGTTTTTCATGGTATTAGATTTTAAGGTTAATGCAAAGGGTCGTTGTGAAACGCCCCTTTCGCATTTTTAAACCCATTATTCGTACTCGAAAATGCCGTTCTCGGTGTGGAGAGTTACCTTGGCACCTTCGGGACGAGCTTCGACGTGACCGATGATCTGTGCATCGATGTTGAAGCTGTGTGCGATGTCGATGACCTCCTGCGCAAACTGGGCGGGAAGATAGACTTCGAGACGATGGCCCATGTTGAACACCTTGTACATCTCGGACCAGTCGGTAGCCGACTGCTCGTGGATGGTACGGAACAACGGAGGAATGGGGAAGAGATTATCCTTGATGACATGCAAGTCCTTGATGAAGTGGAGCACCTTGGTCTGTGCGCCACCGGAGCAGTGTACCATGCCGTGGAGGTCGCGGAGCGACCGGTTCGAAGAGTTCGAAAGGTTCGAGGGGTTCGAAGGGTTCGAAGGGTTAGAGGGGTGAGAGCGGAAGGCGTCGAGGATCTTCTTGACGACAGGGGCATAGGTGCGCGTGGGGCTGAGGACAAGTTTGCCGGCATCGAGGGGACTGCCCTCAACGGGGTCGGTGAGATGGAGCCCACCGCTATAAACGAGGTCCTCGGGCACTGCGTGATCGTAGGACTCGGGATACTTCTGTGCCAGATACTTGGCGAAGACATCATGACGAGCAGAAGTCAGGCCATTGGAACCCATACCACCGTTGTATTCCTTCTCGTAGGTAGCTTGTCCGAAACTTGCAAGTCCAACGATGACATCGCCTGCTGCGATATTGGCATTGTTGATGACATCTGAGCGCTTCATACGGCAAGTGACCGTGGAATCGACGATGATGGTGCGTGCCAAATCGCCGATATCAGCTGTCTCACCACCTGTTCCATAGACACCAATACCCATCTGACGCAGTTCGGCCATCAGTTCGTCGTTGCCATTGATGATGGCGCTGATGACTTCGCCCGGGATGAGCATCTTGTTGCGCCCGATAGTAGATGAGACGAGGATATTATCGACAGCACCCACACAGATGAGGTCGTCGATGTTCATGATGAGAGAGTCCTGTGCGATGCCCTTCCAAACAGAGAGGTCGCCAGTCTCCTTCCAATACATGTAAGCCAATGACGTCTTGGTGCCTGCACCATCGGCATGCATGATGTTGCAGTATTCGGGATCGCCTCCGAGGATGTCGGGAATGATTTTGCAGAAAGCCTGAGGATAAAGGCCCTTGTCGATGTTCTTGATGGCGTTGTGCACATCTTCCTTGCTGGCACTAACGCCACGCATCATATATCTTTGGTCAGCCATAGAATTACGTTTTAGCGGGTGCAAAGATAGTGATAAAAAATGAACTCACCAAATTTTGCTCCCTTTTTCTTACTATTTCCACTTAAAAGCACTGAGCGACGAGGGCATCGGCGCAGTGACAGCCATCCATAGCCGACGAAACAATGCCACCTGCATAGCCTGCACCTTCGCCACAGGGATAGAGACCGCGCACGGTGGGATGGCAGAACGAAAGCTTGTCGCGCGGGATGCGGACGGGTGACGAGGTGCGCGTCTCGGTGCCCACAAGCAAAGCTTCGGCAGTGAGGAAACCATGTGCCCGACGACCGAAGTAGCGGAGGCCCTCCTGCATACGTGCACTGATGAACTTAGGCAGCCAGAAGTGCAACGGACTGGCCACGACACCCGGGGTGTAGGACGAGGCAGGGATGTCGGCCGACAAGCGACCATTGATGAAGTCGGTCATACGTTGGGCAGGTGCCACCTGCGTACGACCACCATTGAGCCAACACTGATGCTCGATGGCCTCCTGAACAGCCATCATCGCCAAAGGACTACCGGGATCGATGTCGAGATGGAGCTGGCTGGCGAGGAGCGGGATGTCTTCGACACGAATCTCGGTGACCATAGCCGCATTGGCCCAACGACCACCACGAGAACTGGCGCTCATACCATTGACGACGACCTGGTCGGAACTCGTAGCCGAAGGGACGATGACACCACCGGGACACATGCAGAAACTATATACGCCACGACCGTCGGCCTGCGTGACGAAACTGTATTCGGCAGGAGGCAGGTACTGACCCCTACCCTCCTTGGAATGATACTGGATCTGGTCGATGAGGGTCTGAGGGTGTTCCAAACGACAACCGATGGCCAGGCCCTTGGCTTCGATGAGGATGCCCTCGTCGTGAAGCATCGTGTAGATATCGCGTGCAGAATGACCTGTGGCGAGAATGACGGGGCCCAAGAACTCACGTCCATCGAGGGTGGAGACACCAACCACCTTATCGTCGGAAAGAATCAAACGAGAGACAATAGTCTCGAAATGTATTTCG
>CACXTQ010000101.1:0-4911 GCA_902770595.1 uncultured Bacteroidales bacterium
CCGCGAGCGTGCCACCGATGGCGTTACTGCTGCCGAGGCACAGGCCGATTGGGCTGGCGTAGTGAAGCGCGAGCGTCGCCTTGAGTTCACCCAGGAGGGCATCCGCTGGCACGATATGGTTCGCAATGGTCAGATTGAGGAGTACAAGGCTATGCTCCAGAAGTACTACACAACCGACTATGCGCAGACCGCCATTGCCAACATCAGCAGCAAGTACTACCGTTATGCCATCCCACAGGACCAGATCAACATCAAGGATGGTCTGTACGAGCAGAATCCTGAATACAAGTAAATAACTTAGGTTAGTTTTAGTTAATAATTGTGTGGTACGCAGCACGGCCGATTATGTGTTGTGCTGCGTATTTTTATTTTCTTTTGTAACACTTATTGAATTATTGAGGATGAAAAACATTCTGTTGACACTTGTCATTCTGATATCTTCGCATCTTATGCTTTCGGCCCAAAGCTCAAGAGGCGCACACAATTGCCCCGATACGATAGCAACCATTGAGGCACCCTTTGAGATGCCACAACTCCAACGTCCCCAAATCGGGACCGGCGAAGTTGTCGTGAAAGGTTTGAGGGAAGAAGTAACGGCTACGGCACGTAATACCCATCGTATTCAGAAAGCCATTGACCGCATGGCACAACTGGGTGGAGGTCGCATTGTTGTACCTGCCGGAAACTGGCCTGTGGCCCGAATCGTCTTGAAGTCGCACATTGAGCTGCATCTTTCCGAAGGTGCCCGATTGCAGTTCAGCGGAGAGATTGACGATTATCTTCCAGCAGTCTTCACACGAGACGAAGGAACGGAAGTTATGTCAACAGGTGCCTTTATCTATGCCTGTAATGCTTCACACATCGCCCTCACAGGGCGTGGTATCATTGCAGGACCGGAAGGAGATTGCCCGCTCATCCGCACCAACTATCCTCGTCAAGCCAATGCGGAAAGACTGGTAGACCCAGCGACTCCTGTAACCATGCGCATTTTCGACGGAAAGCCAGAACATGCCGGAGGAGCCGTCTTCCTTCCCAAATCCTTTGCACCTATAGATTGCAACAACGTATTGGTTGAAAACGTAACCTTCGATCATAGCCTCTATTGGAATGTAGTGCCCCAATATTGCGACACGGTGATCATCCGTGGCGTTACAGTAAATTCCTTTGGCCGTGGCCGTACCGATGGCATCGATGTAGAATCTTCGAGAAATGTTCTGATAGAGTATTGCACATTGGATTGCCAAGATGACTGTTTCACCATGAAGTCGGGAAGAGGAGAAGAGGGACGCAACATCAATCGTCCCACCGAGAACGTGGTGGTACGTCATTGCATAGCACTACGCGGCGCAAGTGGCATCGTGTGCGGCACCGAAACATCTGGAGGAATACGGAACATCTATTGCCATGACTGTCTGTTTGATGGCACCGATCAGGCTATTCGCCTCAAGACTCGACGTACGCGAGGCGGCACAACCGAACGCATCTGGGTGAATGACATCGAAGCACGCAACATCCTGCATTATGGCATTTGTGTGGATATGCTTGGGTCACTGCGATGGGAAGGAGAACTCTCTCGTCGCCACCCCGACATGAACAATCGCAGTTCGCTTGACACGTTAGGCGCTATTGCCATCCCTACCATCCGTTCGGTTTATATTAACAATATACATATCGATGGTTGCCGCAGCTTCCTCAAGATTCTAGGACTGCCTGAGCGCAAAGTGAAGGACTTCTTCATTGGCAATAGTAGCGTTCGTTGTGAGGAACTGGGACTGGTTCGCGATGCCGAGCTCTTCAACCTGAAGGATATCCAGATCGAAAGCCCCGACAGTGTCCTGCTGATCGACGGATGCCGACAAGTGTCGGTCTTCGAAATGAACCGTCGGGTGAAGTGTGTGGGTGATGAATCCGAGATGGTGGTCACTCATCGACCTATGCGCGATGATGAGGGTCGGCCCATCCAGGCACATGCATTTCAGATCTTGCAACGCGACAGCGTCTATTACTGGTATGGAGAAAGCAAGGATGAAGCCATACCGGGCTCGAATGTCAGCACATGGGGCATACGTTGCTACACGTCGACCGACTTTGAGCATTGGCATAACGAAGGACTAATCATGCTCCCCGATACGCTCAATCCTCTTTCACCGCTCCACTATTCGCAGATACTCGAGCGTCCGCATATCCTGTATTCATCCCATACAGGGCGCTACGTCATGTGGTTAAAGAGTATGGATACCGATGGATATTTCGTAATCCTACAGGCCGATCGTTTCATGGGCCCCTATCGCTACGTGAAGTCGCTCAAACCTCAAGGCTTTGGCGTGGGAGATTTCGACATGTGGAGTGATCCGGCAACCGGTACGGGCTACGTCTGGTTTGAACGTCCTCATTACGAGATGATCTGTTCGACGCTTACGCCCGATTACCTCGATGTGACGACCGAATACAGCACTCACTTTACAGGTTTGCTTCCTCCATTTACCCGTGAAGCGCCTGCACACTTCGTCTTTCAGGGCACACATTATATGTTCACATCAGGAACAACAGGTTATACGCCCAATCCGTCGCAGGTGCATCGTTTCGAACATCCACATGGTCTCTACACGACCTTGGGGAACCCGCATCCAGATGACAAATGGCAGCATTCGTATGGGAGCCAAATCTGTTGTGTCCTCAAACGGTCCGACGGCTCATATTGGGCATTGGCAGACGTCTGGCAACCCGTCATCAACAATACCGATTTTGCCATCCGAACAGCCCAAGCTAAAATCAAGTCGTACGAAGGTCACAAACCTTTCCCTCAAGACTATACCACTCCAATACCCAAAGATAAGCGATATCAGGTACGCACTTGCGGCAATTCGGTTTACAATGCCACCTACCTTTTCCTACCCATCGATATGAGCGATCCTGAACATCCCATCGTTCGTCTGACCGATAATCAATGAAAATTGCCAATTTTGATGACAAAAAATACAAATTTACACGTTTTTGAACAAATTTGACCTATTTTGGCTGTTAGTATGGCCTATCTTTGCAGCATCAAATCAGACTTGACCTCCTCGATTTCAAGACACATTATTTAATTACATAAGATATGAACAAGAAACTGATATTGCTGATGCTGGCGTGTATCGCCTTTAGCGTGATGGGTATGCCCAATCTGACGAAAGCAGGACGTGGAGTTGTCGCTCTACCCGCTCAAGGTGGTGGTATTTTTGTCAGTTGGCGCATGATGCCTTCTGACGAAAACGCGTCGACCGTCTATCAGATATTACGCAACGATGAGGTGATTGCCGATCTCGACAACAGTGAGGCCACTTCTTGGGTCGATGCAGAAGGAACGACGGCCGATCGATATGCAGTACGCGTAATACAGGAAAGAGAAGTGATGGAAACGTCACAGGCCCAGACGCCATGGTCGGACATTTATGTCACGGCAAAATTGGATCGTCCAGATGGTGGCATCACAGCTACCAAAGAGAGCTATACCTATTATCCTGGCGATTGCTGTATTGCCGATGTTGATGGAGACGGCCAGTCGGAACTGCTGATGAAGTGGAACCCCACCAACCTGCACGACAACAGCAAGACCGGCCAGACGGGGCCTGTGATCCTCGATTGCTATAAATTGCCCGTCTTGGATGGAAGTGATAACGTTCAGCGGCTGTGGCGAATCAATCTGGGCACTAATATCCGAGCTGGAGAACACTACACACAGCCCGTCTTCTATGACCTGGATGGTGATGGTTGCGCAGAATTGGTGTGCAAGACGGCTCCTGGCAGCACCGATGCTGATGGTCGATATGTGAGCGATGCTGCTACTGACGATGACATCCGCGGCATCACCACCAATACGACCAATCTATATGCCAGTGGCGTCATCAAGAGAGGTGAAGAGCTGCTGACCGTTTTCAGTGGGAAAACAGGAAAAGCACTACATACCGTATGGTACAATCCCAATCGTGCCGGAACATTAGGCGGCAGCGCATCGTACCCTAGCACTGATTTCTGGGGCGACAACTATGCCAACCGTTCGGAGCGCTATTTGTCTTGTGTCGCCTACCTCAATGGGCAGGACCACAATCCGAGTGCCATCTTCTGCCGCGGATACTACACACGTGCCTATCTGTGGGCCGTGGACTGGGATGGCACATCGCTGACCACGCGTTGGCTCAGTGCTTCGACAAGCAAGACCGAGATGAGCGTCACCGACATCACCGGGCAGACACAAACCCGCACCTACAACTCAAGTACCAGTGGCATTGGCATCGGGTACACCGTCTATGGCAACGGAGCCCATAACCTGGCTGTGGGTGATGTGGACGGAGACGGTTGTGACGAGATCTTCTACGGAGCTGCCACCATCGACAATGACGGATGGCTACTCTACTCGACGGGTTATGGACATGGCGATGCGACCCACCTAGGTGACTTCGACCCCGATCGTGAGGGCATGGAATATTATATGGTTCACGAAGAAGGACCTCATTATGGCTATCATCTTTGCGATGCATCAACAGGAGAGATTCTGGTCGAAGCAACGAGTGCCGATGACAATGGCATGGGTACCATAGGTGATCTCGACGGCACACGCCGGGGTTCCGAATTCTGGTCGGCAGCCGACACGTATCTTTACAACATAAAGGGAAAACGTATCGCATCGATGGGCAGCGCGCGACCTCACAAGTTTCGTATCTATTGGGATGGTGATGCACAGGAAGAGCTTCTCTATGCAGCTACTGTTGACAAATGGAACCCGACGAAACAGAGCCTCGAGCACCAGATTCAGTTCGGGAACTACGGAAATTCCACAGGCACCGGAGATTCGGGCAAGCCATGGGTATGTCTGCAAGCTGATATGCTGGGCGACTGGCGTGAAGAGGTCGTGCTTTGGAACAAGAAGGA
>CACXTQ010000101.1:4942-9185 GCA_902770595.1 uncultured Bacteroidales bacterium
CCAACATACTCACTCCCCACAAGGTACCTTGGCTGATGACCGACCATGTGTACGAAATGGGTATCGTCTGGCAGCATACCGGCTACAATATGCCACCTCATTTGAGTTATTATCTTGATGACAGACTAACAGGATACGATGCCTCGGGATTCGTCACCGGACAGTATTATTTTTCCGGATTTACCGATAACACGATGCTGCAACCTCAATGGGGAAACAGTGTAGAAGTAGAGGGCAACACTCTTTACCTACTTGGCACAGAGGATGAAGACTTTGACCATCGGTTTGCCTGCAATCGCAATGACGACAACACTTCCTGGCGTTTTCGCGATGCGACTTCAACCCAAAAGGGCCTATATGCTTCTGTATCGGGCAACCTGTTAGCAGTGTTGGGACTCAAGGATGGCGATCAGGTTCAATGCCTGCTCTGCAACGGCAGTCTCTCCATCCTGAATCCTTCATTGACCGATGGCATCACCAACATAGATGCAGGCAACACCTCACTGACCATCACCACCACCGAGGAGAGTGCCGATCTGCTGCTTAGCAATGAGTCAGCACGCATGTATGTCGAAGGCTTTATCATTACCTCGCGTCGTGATGCTTCGGGCATCGAACTGATACACGACGACGCTTATAGCGACGATGCCTTTAACCTCTGGGGCAACCGTATTAACCCAGACAGCGAGCATGGCTTCATCATCCAATCGGGTCGAAAAATCCTGAAAAAATAGCTCATACGGATGCAAATCAATAACGTCACACTTTGTCGCATTTCGTCATTTTGCGATGGGGTGATCGACAAATTACTAACCATTTAATAATTTATCATTATGAAAAAAATCTATTCCTTTTTTGCCGTTCTTGGAGCAGCAATGGTAACACTCAATGCGCAAACAGTCGAAGAGTATGACTTCGCATCCCTTGTCGAAGCCGACACACAAGCAGATGCCGTCTGGGGCGAATCGGCTTTCGTGGAGTCGGTCGATGCTTCGGCTTCACACGGAGGAATGACTGGCGGCCAGACGCTTGAAATGAATTACATCTATGGCCCATCGGGCGAAACATTCAACAACCGCATAGCAGGCCAGTATCGAAATGGCAGCTGGAAGTATCGTCATACGAAGGACCATGTATGGAAGGGCCTCTGGTCGCAGTACGATCGCTGGATTGCCGTCCTTGGCCTTCACAACGGTGATGTAATAACCTTCACGCTGAGCCATGGCGCCAGCTTCAAATTCGACGACATCTTTGCCGTCAGTGAAGAGGATCCTCAGGAAATGGTGGCTTCCGATTTCACCGAAGCCGGCGATCGTGCCTCTTCTGAGTTCGTACTCCACTTCTGCACCGAGAAGGAATCGGCTGACCTCGTGATGTACACCACCACTGGTAGCTACATCGAAAAAATCACCATTCAAAGCAATAATCAGAGCGGCATTGAAAACATTAGTGACAACCGCGCTGAATCGGCTTGCTATAACCTGATGGGTATGCCCAGCAATGGTCGTGGACTGGTCATCAGGGGAGGTCGAAAGGCCTTTATCAAATAAGTAATAAAACAAATCATTATTCGGGGGTGCCATCGAAAGGATGGCACTCTTATAGACTAACACCTCCCATCAACAAATGAGAACTGTAAAAGTGAACTTGCTCAGTCTGGTTGTCGCGTTATGCAGCGCCATAGGTATCTATGCCCAAGAACATACCATAACGGGCACTGTGGTGGATGAATTTGGCGACGGTCTGATTGGTGCCACTATTCTGCAGGATGGCAAGGGCATAGCCACAACCGACATGGATGGCAACTTCTCGGTTGTGGTCGAACAAGGTGCCCCGCTGACCTTCCGTTACATAGGCTACACCTCCCAGACCTGGCCCGCACAGAATGGCATGCGTGTGACACTTGAGGAAGAGAAACAGATGCTCGAATCAGTCGAAGTGGTTGCCTATGGCGTGCAAAAGAAAGTAACTGTCACAGGTGCCCTGTCTAGTCTTAAGTCGGATGACTTGGTACGCACGCCAGTCAGTTCGGTCAACAATGTGTTGGCGGGACAGTTGAGCGGTGTCACCACGGTGCAGTATAGTGGCGAGCCAGGAAGTGATGCAGCAAGCATCTTCGTCCGCGGTCAAGGCACATGGAACGATTCGTCACCTCTCGTTCAGGTCGATGGTGTAGAACGCTCGATGAGCGACATCGACCCTGAGGACATCGAAAGCATCACTGTGCTCAAGGATGCCTCAGCGACTGCCGTCTTCGGCGTTCGTGGTGCCAATGGTGTAGTGCTGATCACTACCAAGCGTGGTGCCGAGGGCAAGGCCAAGATTGATGTGACAACAAGCTTCTCGCTCGTTCAGCCTACCCAACTGGTCAAGCAGGCGGGTTCGTACGACTATGGGCGTTTTTGGAACCAGATGCAACTTAACGACTATGCCGGCGACCTGGGCGACTACAACCCGGGGTTCAGCGATGCAGTGCTTCAGAAGTTCCTCGATGGTTCTGACCCGATACGCTTTCCAAGTGTCCAATGGACCGACTACGTGATGAAGGACAACACCCTGCAGAGCAAGCACAATGTCAACATCAGCGGCGGAACCAATACCTTACGCTACTTTGTTTCAGCCGGACTGATGACACAAGGCGGTCTGTTCAATGAATTTGGCTCCGATCGAGAATTCGGATATCAGTACAATCGTTTCAATTATCGAGCCAATCTTGACCTGGATGTCACCAAGACAACGAAAATATCCTTTAATCTGGCAGGCATGACAAGCAACGCCCATAAGCCTTTGACCAGTGGAAACTCGTCAGACCTGATTCGCACCATGTATCAGGCTACTCCATTTTCAAGCCCTGGCATAATTGATGGCCACTATATCATGACCACGACTGATTATACCGATGGCTTGCGACTGCCCTACACCGGGACAACTGGTCTCGCCTACTATGCCAATCAATCAGGAGACATCTACCAATGTGGTTCGATTGGCACCAATATCAATAAGCTGCAGGCAGATCTCCAGCTTGAACAGAAATTAGACTTTATCACCAAAGGTTTGGCTTTGAAGGTCAAAGGCTCTTACAACAATATCTTTACTGTCATCAAGCAAGGAACAGGGCAGATAGCTATCTACGAACCTGTGATTCAGGAGGACCATACGCTCGAATATCGCAAGCTCGGCCAAACGAGGGCCATCTCCTATACCGAAAGCACCGGCAAGGGCCGCGACTGGTATATAGAAGCACAACTCAACTACAATCGATCGTTCGGCAGCCATACTTTTACGGGGCTCGTCCTCTATAATCAGAGCAAAGAGTATTATCCGGCAGCCTACTCTGATATCCCTCACGGATATGTGGGACTAGTGGGACGTGTCGCCTACGATTGGAAAAATCGATATATGGCTGAGGTTAACATTGGATACAATGGATCCGAAAATTTCCATCCCGATCGTCGTTTCGGTGTCTTCCCTGCCGGCTCAATCGGTTGGTCGGTGAGCGACGAGCCATTCTTCGAGCCACTGAAGAGTGTCATACAGTTCTTTAAGTTCCGAGCCTCCTGCGGATTGGTAGGCAACGACAAATATGCGGGCAACACCATCCGATTTATGTACACCTCCGACCCATATCAGGTCAATATTAACCAAAGCGAGGTGCGTGGCACCGGCAATAAGGCCAATGCCTATAACTTCGGAGTCGATAACTCCACCTATTACATGGCTGCCTTTGAAGATTACCGCAACAACCCGGATATTACATGGGAGAAGGCTCTCAAGCAGGACTACGGCGTCGATCTGCGTCTGCTCGACGAGCGTCTGGGTATCGCATTCGACTACTATCGGGAGCATCGTACCGACATTATGCTCACCGACCTCACCGCACCTCTGCTCATCGGTTTCAGTGTACCGCTCTCCAACCTGGGTATCGTCGATAGTCAGGGTTGGGAACTATCATTCAAATGGAACGACAAGATTGGCAGTGACTTGCGCTATTGGGTGAATGTCAACCTTTCGCACAACCAGAATGAGGTAATTGAAAAGAAAGAGGAGGTATATACCAATGAATTCCAGTACGAACGAGGGAACCGCATCGGTGCTCGTTACATGTACGAATTCTTCCGATTCTATGATGACAAGACACCAGAGCTATACGAGGAGAAATTCGGGCGACCCTTCCCACGCCAGCTGGTTGAACTAAAGGATGGCGACGCCGTCTTTGTTGATATCGACGGCAATGGCATCATCG
>CACXTQ010000102.1:0-4333 GCA_902770595.1 uncultured Bacteroidales bacterium
GTTCCCACAACGACGGCATCGACATCAACGGAGGCCAACTCAAACCCTGGGCAACCTCCATACCTAAGAATTTCGATTCACAGCGTGCCAAGGAGCTGGAAGGTCAGCCCACCTACTACCAGACGGGCGGCAGCGTCACGGCACGCACCACGGCAGGATTCCCCGAGGAAGGTCTCGACACCGACAACGCTCCCATCAGTCACACGGGAGGCGAGTTGGTGATTTATTAGGGATTCTAAGGGATTATTAGGGATTCTAAGGGAATCTAAGGGATTTTAAGGGAATCTAAGGGACAAATGTTACTTGGGTCTCATACTCTTCAAGGCGCTTCTCTCGGACGTGACCGAACGGGAACAAGGTAACGTCCCCAAATATCCCTTAATATCCCTAAATATCCCTTAATATCCCCCAATTAAAAGATTCCCAATCGCCTCCTTCACCTGCGCGACGTTGCTGCGCGACACGGGAATGGAGTCGTGACTGTGCCTGATGAGCAGATTCATCGCTCCCGAACGGGTGACAATCTGCTCGACCTGCTGCAGGTTGACCAGAAAGGCGCGATGACAACGCACTACCGACCGGCTTGCCTGCAGATCACCTTCGACCTGCTTCATCGTAGCGCGAATCATATCGGTTCGCAGCTCGTTGTCGCTCCATTGATATACCTTTACATAGTTACCTACTGCCTCGGCATACAGAAAGTCGGCAAGGGGAATCGTCACCGAGTCGCTGGTCGTTCCTTTCAGCACGATTGCGTCCGGGACGGGTTCCCTCGACAAAGTTTCCTTCTCATTCGTCTCGACCGATGGTGCAGCGTCAACACGTTGCACGGCATCCTGCTGGAGCTGCTGCAACTGTTCGTTCAAGAGACGTGTCTCCTCAAGTTCGGCGGCCAGATAACGACTGCGGAACTTGAATCGCCAGTACAGGCCGATGGCAAACGAACAGAATGCGATGATGACGAGCGTCTCGAAGAAGTTGCTCCACGACAGCCTGTTGCCCTCCACTCGATCGCTGAGAAGGAAGTGCCGATAGAGGCAGATCATCACCGTGACGAGCAGCGTGTTGATGAGCTGGAACCACAGATTGCGGCGGATGATGTATTCCACTCCGTTGTCCGAACGCCTCGGCATCCTGACCACCCATTTCAAGATCAGTTCGGTGAACATACAAACACACACTCCCAACAAACCGACCATCAGCAGGTGGGCATAAGCTTCCCACTGCCACGCATCGAGTCCAAAGGGCTTGAAGACCGCAAGTGCCAGTATCGTGAAGCAGACGCTGATGATTCGCGTCCGCAAAGTTTCATTTTGTCCATTCTTCATGATGGGCGCAAAGATACACTTTTTCGGTCATTTCTCCAAACCATTCGTCACATTTAGACCTTTTATCCCATCATTTTTGGCCATTCGTCACAAAACACTGCAGAATATCCCAGAATTTTGCAGGTTTTTGCATTACTTTATATCTTTGCAGCAGCAATTCTGATTAATAATAATCTGCAAGAATATGAAAGCAAGAAAGAGGGTGAAAATGGATTGGAGACGTGGGCTTCAATAGCCCGTCTCTCAATCCGGAAAATATGCTGCCTCAATGGCAGCAGAAAATTGCTCCGCAGAAAATATTGTTGTCTGCCATTTTCACCTAACATAAATGATAATATCGTTAATAGAAGTCTAAATAAAGAATATGAAAGCAAGGACATTCGTTGGTATCACACTTTTCGTTGCCGGCATACTCAAGCTGGCAAGCATCTGGGACATCATCCATCTGGACTGGTTCGAAAACCTCTTCGCACAACGCTGGATGATCTACCTCACTCCTATCCTATTAATATATGTGGGCATAAAACTGCTGATCGAAAGCTTTATGCGTGACCGTGACCAATGGCTTCGACGCCCCCTGCCAATCGGTGACGAGGGAAAACGCATCCACTGTTCGGTTCACTACGGTGCCGACGAATATGTGTATCAGGGAGAGACGTTCAAGGGAGCCCGGCTCGATGCCTTCTGCGGCGGCATCAGCATGGATCTGCGCGAGGCTGTCATCACCGAGGACGAGGAGATCGACATCCACACCTTCCTGGGCGGCGTGGAGCTTTATGTCCCATCCACAGTGAACGTAGTGGTCAAGAGCAGAAGCTTCATTGGAGGTGTGGGGAATGAGACAGACAGAAATCCAAAGCCCAACGTCCCCAGCCTTCACATCGTGGCAAGCAACTTCTTTGGTGGAGTAAGCATCAAGGAAGGGGGAAAAAATTAACAATTAACAATTAACAAATAACAATGGAAATTAACAATGTAAATTAACAATTAACAATTAATAATTAACAATCAAAAATTCAAGAATATGAAAATTAAAACTATCTTCGGTATCATCTTTATTGTTGCAAGTCTGATCAAACTGGCAAGTCTGCTTCACCTGATCCACATAAGTTGGCTCGAAAGAGTTTCCGACGACCCCGAGTCGGTCTATTTTGCCCCCATTCTACTGATATTCATCGGTAGTTCGTTCATCTTTGACGACATCTGCAACAGACGCAAGAACAAGTAACTGACCATCACAATGCTTTACAAATATCTTAGAATGGCAGCTGCAACTGCTGTCATAGCCACAACTATGCCCTTATCGGCCATGAACCAGGACGTCGATGGCAAAGTAACCGACGAAAATGGCCAACCTTTGCCCAACGTGAACGTGGTGCTTCTTGCGCCCGACTCAACCTTTGTGCAAGGTGCCGTCACCGACGAGCAAGGCGAGTTCAAGATCATTTCGAGCGAGGACGGAAGCCTCCTGAAACTGACAAGCATCAGCTACGAAACCCGCTTCATCCCTCTTACACCTTCAACATCGTCCCTCCTGACCATACAGATGAAGGAAGAGACCGAGATGCTCGACGAAGTGGTGGTGAAGAGCCAGCTGCCAAAGACGCTGGTCAAAGGTGATGCCATGCGCACCACCGTGGCAGGAACCATCCTCGAGAAGGCAGGAACCGTGAGCGATGCCCTGTCGAAGATCCCTTCGCTCGAAGCCGAACGCGACGGCGCCGTGAAGGTGCTGGGGCGCGGCGATGCCGAAGTGTATATCAACGGCCGACGTGTGCAGGACATGAAAGAACTCACGCGTCTGCGCTCCGACCAGATACAGCACGTGGAAGTGGTGCAGAACCCCGGTGCACGCTATGCAGCCTCGACGAAGGCCGTGGTACGCATCACGCTCAAGAAGGCGCAGGGCGAAGGCATCAGTTTCCAGGACAACCTCACTGGAATATATCAGTATGGCCACACGCTGACCAACAACCTCGACGTGAACTATCGCACGGGAGGTCTCGACATCACAGCCTCGTTCTGGGCAGGCCGTTATGGTCATACCGGGGGAGTCCAGGAAAACGACATGTACTACCTTTGCGGCGATGAGGTTTACAAAGGCATCACCAAGCACGAGAGGATAAAAAACGTGTGGAAGGGCTGGTCTCCACAGTTGCAAATCAACTATATGGTGAACGAAAACCACAGTTTTGGTGCCTTCTACAAATACGATCGTCACCCCAGCGACAACGTGATCGTCGATTACAATACCGACAACTACAAGAACGGCTGCTACATCGAACGTTCGGAGAGTCGCATCAATGAGAATGACAATTTCCGCAAGCACATCTTCAACGCCTATTACAATGGAAAGGTGGGGCAACTGGGCATTGACTTCAATCTCGACGGACTCTTCGATGACACCAACGAAGATAGCAGCACCGACGAGACGATGACGCCTGTGGGCGACTATCTGGATGGTTCGATGTATGACAGTCCCACCAGGCGCTCCATCGAGAGCAACACCGCCAGTGCCAACAACTTCTGGGCAACGAAACTCATTCTCAGTTATCCCATACTGAAAGGCAACTTCTCGCTGGGTGGTGAATATTCGTACAATCATCGCACCGACGCCTACTCGTATATGGCATCTGACTACGTTCCTGTAAAAGCCACCGACACGGAGATCAACGAGAAATCGTCGGCCCTGTTCATGGAGTATGGTCGCTCTTTTAATCTCTCAACTCTCAACTCTAAACTCTCAACTCTTTTTGTACAGATTGGTCTGCGCTACGAGCACCTGAAGAACGACTACTACGACTTTGGCAAACGTCAGGACGAGGTGTGCCGCAACTATGGGGACTGGTTTCCGACTGCCGTCATCGCCGCCCCCATCGGCAAGGTACAGGTCTCGCTATCGTATCGTCGCGACATCGAGCGTCCGAACTACAGCAATCTGTCGAGTTCGACCATCTATCTCAACCGTTACAGTTTCCAGAGCGGCAACCCCTACCTGAAACCCA
>CACXTQ010000103.1:0-4236 GCA_902770595.1 uncultured Bacteroidales bacterium
GTTCGGGCAGGGAGTTGATGGGCGGCATATTGCGCATCGTCACCTTCGGGTCTTCGGGCGACTTCTCGTTCGAGCCCTTGCGGTTCACCACGTTCATATAGATCATCTCGCGCGCTGCGCTCACCATATCGCGTGCCTTGATGTCAGCCAGCAGCTTATCGACCACGCGCTTCACGAACGACTTGCCCGAACTAGGTGGGGCATAGATGATCGAGATGAACGAAGTGGTATGCAGTTCTCCATCGGCGTAGATGGCACTCAGATAGCTCGTCAATGTTCCCATGACAGGCAATAGGGCGAATACCATCGGGATCTTGAAGAACTCGGGTGCCGAATTGACATATTCACGAAAGACGGGAGGCAGCTTCGGCATGCGTTGAATCAGTTCCTTCACCTCGGAGTAGGGGTCGTTGTCACCCGACTCGGCCTCTTCTGCTTCTTCATCAGCGACTTGGGTTTGATAAAATCCGTTATCCTTCAGGAAGAAGTAGAACTCCTTTGAGTGGCGCGTCTTGGTGTTGCGGCTGCAGATCGACTTGCATTGGCTCCATGTCTCTTCGGCTGAATTGCCGAAGCGAGGAAGCAGGGCGTGAAGGATCCTCGGGTCATTGTCCACGATGTTGCGAAAGTCGAGAATCATCTGATTGTAGAACATATGGCGCTTGCCCACTTCGGGCTGTCCCGTCTTCGGCCAGTACTTCTGGCAGTACTTGGCGATGATGTCGGTCACGAGGTGACCGTTGTAACGATAGCCGTCGTAGTCGTGGGTGTCCTCGGGAGGCTTAGCATCGCCATCCTTTGCCTTGATGCCCTTTTCTGATGTGTCAGTGGCGATTGATTCGCCTGCCTCTTTCACGAAGACGTCTGCATCGGCAAAGAGTTCCTCGCTCAGCAGCAGCCATTCGTCCTTAGGCACAAGGAAGGAGATTCGGCTCAGGTCCTTGCAGACGGTATCGATATCGCCAAACTCGCCAACATCTATCTGCTTCGCCATCGCCACGATGTTGTCTGTGATGGTTTCATAGTCCGAAAGGTTGCGCAGCACGAGGCGCAGCCCCTTGCCGCTCGGGGTGATGTGGGCAGCCAAAAGCTGCAGGTCGCCCAGATGTTCCTTCACGTGTTCGAAGCACTCGCGCGGCTTCTCGCAATGGTCGATGTCGAGCATCACGAGTCCTGTCGGCTCCATCAGGTCGGCCTTGCGCTGACCAGTTTTCGACCTGCCCATATAGGCTATGCAGGGCAAGCCTTTCTTTGCCTCGGCATCGCCACCGCGAAATGCATCGCAGATGGTTCGCAGCCTCGGCTCTTCGAGCACCTTGAGCAGCCCCGCGTAATCCAGCTCGGCCGTTCGCTTCCCGCTGCTCTTGCCCGATTTATAGTAATCAAGTTTCATATTGTTCTTTTATTTTTATCAAGAATTTGAGAATTTAAGAATTAGTATTATGCTTATTGTGCTCAAAATCAATTCTCTAATTCTCTAATTCTTGATTGATAAATTAATTATTCTTGTTAATGTACTTGTAGAGCATGCCGCAAGCAGAAGAGAAGATTTGCATCAGCTGCAACGAGTTGATCATCGTCTTCTTCAAGTTCACCTTCACCTGCCAAAGGTGAGCACTCTCGTAGATCACGAAGTCACCCTCTTGGTGCACTATCTTCAGATTGCTAGGCCTGCTGCCCTTCTGTTCCGGCTGAAATTGAAATTCTCCATACTCGTTTACCCAGCCTGTGCCACGGTACTTGACACCAGGCTCTAAATTCATCTTGTTCATTTTCTTACATTTGTTTAAATATTAAGTAATTATTTCATTATTATTGCCTACGGCAAGAAATCTTTGTGGAAATCTTTGGAGGAAATAAAACGTGGTCAAGCTTTTGTAGGGACAAACCTCCATTTCCACATCAGATTTCCTCAAAGATTTCTATCCGAAGGATATAGCCTTAGAAATTGATTTCAAGCTGCACGTGATTAGTGACCTGAGGTGCAGCAACCTGCTCCACCTGGCGAAGTGCCTCCTTCGGGCTCAGATCGCGACGCAGGATGCCATCGAGGAACATCCGCCCCTTCTCGGTCCACACCAGATAGCTGTGCGAATGAACCACTCCCAATGAGTCGTGATAGGAATGAGTGCGGTTGCGCGTAAGCCCGTGGTTGCAGAAGTCGACATAGAGCATCCATTGTCCGCTCTGCAGGTAGATCACGCCCTTCTCGTGCAGCATCTTCGTCAGCCCCGCGTGGGTCGTGCCGTGTTCCTTCGCAACCTGCGTCATCGTCATGCAGTTCACACTCTCGAGCACCTCGTCGCAATAGGTGGCCTTCGGCTCCAACACGCGGATGGTCTCGTCCTGCTCGGCAATCTTGCGGTCACGTTCGGCAATGGTGCGCTCGTGAATCTGGAACGCCAGCGACATAATCTCGAGGTCGCTCAGCGGCTTGCCCTCTCCATCGTGTGTCGGGATGTATCCGCCCGTGCGTCGAATCTGCGGCAGCACCTCGCTTGTCACCCAGTGCTTGAACTCGATGGCAGAAGGGAGCTTGGAGGCAAGGATGAGGGAATAGAGTCCCGACTCGTTGATGAGAATCTTAGGCCTAAAATCCTTGCCTTGCCATAGTTTAGTTAATAGCGTTTTGCTATAATCTTTGAAAATCAATGTCTTACGGTCTTCACTCACGACATGATCACTTATAGCTTCAGCTGGATTCTTGTATCCGAGAACCTCTGCGACAACCTTCCCCACAAACCACGGATCCCCCTTCTCATCGGTCAACACCCGCAGGTTTCCGAACTTCGGATGTTGGAAGAGCTCCGACTTGGTAATCTCAAATTGTTTCATACTTATTCTCCATTATTATTAATTGTTCAGCATAATACCAATCCACGAAGAGGGCCCATCTTCTGTTTCGGCGATGCAAAGATAGGAACAAAAAAATTCCTATCCAACAAAATTTGTCAGATAGGAATCAAGCACGGAAAAATGGAATCGTATGCGGAATCGTCCGCGGAAAAATGGAATCGTATGCGGAATCGTCCGCGGAATTTTCGCCAACTTAGTTCAAGTTCTTGTCAAGGATTTCGAGGAAGGTGTTGGCCACATCGTTCGTTGCAAAGAAGGGCTGTGCAGTCTTCGCCATATTGCGTTCGATATAGCGTTCGGCAGTCCACTCCTTGATGGGGGTATCGTCACCAGTGTGCCCATGTTGCCCAGCAGCGACCCGAGCGCAACATTCTCAAGACCTTCCACCACGCCTGTGAATGGTCCTGCTCCGATGGCTCCAGTGGCCAGCAGCACCTTTTCCTCAGGGTCCAGGATCCGTGCACTCTCAGGCCACGGACCCTCATAACGTTTCACTTCAATCTTCATATCTAAATAAAGGTTACTATAAATGTGCGATTTTGTTTCGCGGTGCAAAGATAGGAGCAGCTTATGCGAAAGGGGTGCATAAGTTGTAAAAATCTTTAAAAAATATATCGTTTTTCATCTATATTCGTCCTATTTCCCCAAATTTCCCCCAAAAAATCAACTTTTTCACCAAAATCAATTATCAACAAAATCAATTTTGATTGAGTTTGGGGGACAATTAATCTTTAGGGGGGTCTCGTTTTATTGCAATAAATTTTATATATAAATATATAATTATTTTATATAAATATATACGCGCGTGCCAATCGGCGAGTTGATAAAATTGATAATTGATTTTGTTGATTTTGTATATTTTTGAGACGGGGTTATAGTGTCTATCTTTTCAGGACAAGACATCGTGGTGCGATGTCCGATTTCGGCAGAAATGGAGAAGAAAATGACAACACGTTGTCAAAAAAAGTGTTAAATTCGATGGTCTAAGCCCTATTTTTGGCGAATGTGCCACGGATAGTGCGTAACTTTGCACCGCGATTTCGGAAGAACACGAATTATCACGAATGAACACGAATTGATTCTGCAAAGGCGCCTGCATAATAATTAATGTAAATTCACGGTAATTATATGTTTCAGAAGAACCGCACCCAAGAAACTACTTTTTTCGTTAACCCTATGTTTAATTAAAACCAAAGAAACTATGTTTACGATTAACACTTTCTCAATTTCCAAGCTCAACAATGCTGAGTTCACTGGCTTTATGATCAACCTTCAGAAAGCCATCACCACCAACGACCCGACGAAGCTCGGTCTCATCGAGGTCCTTCCCAACTTCGGCACCACCCTGCAGAAGCTCATCGACCAGGTCTACACGACCAC
>CACXTQ010000104.1:0-7833 GCA_902770595.1 uncultured Bacteroidales bacterium
TTATGGGTTAATGGTTATGGGTTATGGGTTAATGGTTATGGAGCTGGATGGTGCACCCTGGACGGCCGCCGTCTCCTCGACAAGCCATCGAGTCCCGGCCTTTATATCCACAACGGACGCAAGGTCCTGATCAAGTAAGTATCATAACTCATTGGCAATTCTATTGCCATATCGACTTTGAAAATCATTTAGGGTTAACCCAATACGCTGCGGCTTCGTGTATTATTTCGGCACTTCCCGCAGCGTTTTTATTTCTTTTTCATTAAATTTACACCCAAAATTTATCACTATCCATAAACATTTATAAATGAAAAAACTAATCTCCCTTGCCCTTCTCCTTTGCGCAGCCGTGCAGGGAACGTGGGCATACCCCGAATTCGGTGGTGGCGACGGTTCCGCCAACAATCCGTACATCATCTCTACGTCCGCTCAATGGGACGAGCTGGGCGATGAAATAACAAAAGGCTTCAACACCATCGGAATGTATTTCCAGCTCGATGCCGACATCACCGTCACGACGATGTTAGGCACCGATGATGACCACGAATTCTCGGGCAGCTTCGATGGCAACTACAGAACGTTGACTTTCGATTGTGGCACGGAGTCCGATCCTTTCGGCGAAGAATATTGCGCCCCATTCCGCTATATCAACCAGGCCAATTTCAGTAATCTCACCGTCGAAGGCACCATCTGCACAAACAATCAATTTGCTGCCGGCTTCGTAGGCCATGCCATCGGCTACAACAACTTCAACAATTGCGTCAGCAACATCACCATCAATAGCAGCGTCAACGGCGACGGCACCCACGGCGGCTTTGTGGCCAACATCCAGAGCGGTTCCATCACCCTCGACAATTGCGCCTTCACCGGCTGCTTGAACGGCAGCGACACCCATAGCTGGGGTGGCTTCGTGGGCTGGACAGAAAGCGACAATTCTGCCAGCGTCCGATTCAACAACTGCCTCTTCCGTCCGGGTGACCAGAACGGCAACGACAGCGAAAGCGCTACATTCTCGCGTGGCCGCGATAATAACACTACAAACATCTCCATCGAAGACTGCTACTACACCACAGCTTATGGCGACACTCAGAGTGGTGTACAGGCCTATGCCTCCGGCGATAGCGCTCCAAGCACGACTTTAGTTGGAGAGACCATCGCATGCATCGACTTCTTCTTGGAAGTTGAAAATACGTGTCAACCCACTGCCGACGACATCACAGCAACCAGTGCCACGATAAGCTGGAATACGACGGAAGGCTTCACCTACCAGTTGCGCTACCGTGTGAGGGAGGATGATACAGTCTATGGCGGCAATTATTGGATGACTGAAGACTACGCCTCAAGCGGAATCACCATCACCGGTCTGGAGTCCAACACCTCATACGAATGTCAGTTGGTCTATACCGATGGCGATAAAACGTATTACTCGCCCTTTTGCATCCTGACCACCAACCCGGACGGCGAAGGCGGCGAAGGCGGCGAAAGTGACCTCACCCTCGAAGAGAGAAACTACCCGCCCTTCGACATTTCGGTAGATTTATCCAGCTCCAACCTCCCCTTGGTGATCATCTCCACCGACGAGGTGCTTAGCCGCTACGACCGCAAGTTCGGTAGGATGACCGTCATCAGCAACCCCGGCGGCAACAACTCGCCCGACCTCGTCGCCAATCCCGACCAGCATCTCGACTTCGAAGGCCCCGTCTCGATCAAATGGCGCGGCAACACCTCGTTCGGTGACGACAACCAGACCAAGAAGCCTATCTCGATCAAGACACTTCGCAGCGACGCCACCAGCATCGACGGCAAGAAGCAGGCCGTCAGCCTGCTCGGCATGGGTGCCGACAACGACTGGTGCCTCCTCGCCCCCTGGCAGGACAAGAGCTATTCGCGCGACATCCTCACGCAGCAGCTTGCGCGCGGCGGGCAGGTTTTCACCCCACAGATGCGCCTTTGCGAAGTCTTCCTCAACGATGTCTATTACGGCGTGTATATTCTCTGCGAACGTGCCACCACCGGGGCAGCACGCCTCGACCTGTGGTCCTTCGGAAAAGATGCCGAGGGCAACGCCATCAGCGACCTTACGGGCGACTTCCTCGTCGAGATCGACCGTGGCTACAACCCGTTCCTCAACGTCGAAGAGCCGCACTACCAGTCGCCGAACCATCCCGTCAACAGCGCCGGTCAGCCTTACGACGGAAACGGCCTGGCCCAACGCTTTATCTCCTATCAGTACGGCTATCCCGAAGAGTCGGACTTCGACGAGAACAAGCTTGGCGAAGGAGCGCGACAGGCCGTCCACGACGCCATCGATCGGATGGAGGATTCCTTCTGCAGCGACGATGATGCCGTCCACTATGCCGACCACATCGACGTGCTCTCATTCATCGACTTCGAAATCGCTCAGGAGGTGGCCAACAACATCGACGGCTACCGCCTCAGTACACCCCTTTGGAAGCACAGCACAACCCATGCCCGCGCCAAGGGCGGCAACGACAAGTGGAAGTTCGCCATCTGGGACTTCAACCTCGGCTACGGGAACGCCAACTACTACGAAGCCACGGGCGACGTCTGGCGCTATGCTGCCAACGACATCATGTGCTCTGACGATGGCGACGGAAACCTCATCCCTTTCTTCTGGCACACGCTCATGAACGACGAAGCCTACACGAAGCAGCTTGTCATACGCTACACCGAGCGCCGCCAGACGGCCTACTCCGACGAGCGCGTCACGGCCATCTGCGACTCCCTGCGCGACCTGCTCGACCAGGGTGCCGCCCTGCGTGACAATCAGGCCTGGGGCGGACAGTTCGAACAGTGGTCAAACGAAATTGAAATGGTCAAGCAATACACCGAGGGCCGCCTCCAGTGGATCGACCAGACACTCTACGACCCCGATGCCGAGCACTTCGACCCCTCCACCTTCACCATGCATCCGGTCGAGGCCTATGGCTACAACATGGACGTCATCTGCGAAAGTTCCGAGGATATCGGAGCTACCGTCTCGACAGGCGAAGGCTATGGCATCGACAAGGACGGATGGGTCTTCTACACCTCCGAAGTGAAAGACGAGGGTTCGCTCTGCACCTCTGTGGGCGACTTTCAGAGCGAACGAATCACTTATCATACCGACGTCGATGAGCCGAATGCCCTCGTGCTCGGAGAAGGCCAGCTTGGCGGCGACGACGACAGCCAGCTGAAGCGGGACGGTACCCTCCGCATCTCCGAGCCCGTCAAGGCAAGGCGCATCTTCTTCACTGCCACCGCAGCCAACGGCGCAGGCAGGCTCAGCGTCACCGCCAACTACACCGATGGCTCCAAGTCGGATGCCTTCACGTTCTTTGTGCCCGATTGGGCACGCAGCGGCGCTGCAGTTGCCGTGGACGACCTGGGGCGTATGCTCTCGCGACAGTTGGGCGACAAAGGCCCGGGTACACTCTCCGAAAGCAACAAGTTCAAGCTCTTCGAATTCAGCATCCTCACCGATTTCAACAGGCAGGTCGAGAGCCTCACCTTCGAAAGCAGCCCCGCCAATCCAGACGAGAACCCCGACAACCGTGTTGCCATCTTCACCCTTGCCGCCCAGGTACCTTTCACCGACCTGACCCTCGCCGGCACCACCCTTTGGAAGGACGGCTCCTGGAATACCCTCTGCCTGCCCTTCGAGCTCTCCAACTTTAGCGGCACGCCGCTCGAGGGCGCCACGGTCAAGACGCTCGAAAGCTCCAGCTTCAGCGGCGGGGACCTCACCCTCAACTTCAGCAACAACCTCTCCTCCATCGAGGCAGGCAAGCCCTACATCGTGAAGTGGGAAAGTGGCAGCAACGACGACAATCCCACGTTCCGCGACATCATCATCCGGAACGACCTTGCGCCCGCCGAGACCGATTGGGTGGACTTCATCGGCAGTTTCTCGCCCATCACCCTTGAAGCGCAAAGACGCGACGTGCTCTACCTGGGTGACGCCAGCAAGCTCTATTACCCTACAGCCGACATCACCATCAATCCTTATCACGCCTACTTCCAGCTGAAGCAGGACCTCACCGTAGGCGGCAGCGAATCGGCTCCAATAAGAACCCTTCGTCTCAACTTCGGTGACGAGGAGACGGGCATTGAAGAGGTTAATGGTTATGGGTTATGGGTTAATGGTTATGGGTTATGGGTTAATGGTTATGGAGCTGGATGGTGCACCCTGGACGGCCGCCGTCTCCTCGACAAGCCATCGAGTCCCGGCATCAATAAGCATTAAACTCATACGCTGCGGCTTTGTGCAATTTTTCGGCACATACCGCAGCGTATTTGTTTATTTATTATTATATTTGCCCGCAAAATTATAAAACTAACATTAATACATGAAAAAAATATTCTCCCTCGCCCTTCTCCTTTGCGCAGCCGTGCAGGGAACGTTGGCTCAATCGTCCTTCGGTGGTGGCAATGGTACTGCCAACGATCCATACCTCATCTCATCGTCCACTCATTGGGATCAGCTGGGCGCCGAAATCGAAAAAGGTGCCAGCTTCATCGGAATGTATTTCAAGCTCGATGCCGACATCACCGTCACGACGATGTTAGGCACCGGAAACTGCGAGTTCTCGGGCAGCTTCGATGGCAACGGCAAAACGTTGACTTTCAATTATGGCTCCTCATCCAATCCTTTCGGCGAAGAATATTGCGCCCCGTTCCGCTACATCAACCTGGCCAATTTCAGTAATCTCACCGTCAAAGGTACCATCTACACAAGCAATAAGTTTGCTGCCGGCTTCGCAGGCAAAGCCATCGGCCAAAACAGCTTCTCCAATTGCGTCAGCAACATCACCATCAATAGCAGCGTCAACGGCGACGGCACCCACGCCGGCTTTGTGGCCAACATCCAGGGAGGCTCCACCTCCTTCGACAATTGTGCCTTCACCGGTAGCTTGAACGGCAGCAACACCGATAGCTGGGGTGGCTTCGTGGGTTGGACAGAAAGCGACAATTCTGCCAGCGTCCGATTCAATAACTGCCTCTTCTATCCGAGCAGTCAGAACGTCAACAACAGCGGAAGCGCTACATTCTCACGTGGCCGCGATAATAACAAGACTAACATCACCGTCGAAGAATGCTACTACATCACAGCTTTTGGCGACAATCAGGGTGGTGTTCAGGCCTATGCCTCCGACGATAGCTCTCCAAGCATGACTTTAGTGGAAAAGGCCATCGCAGGCATCAGCTTCTTCGTGGATATAGAAAATGCGTGTTATGCCACTGCCGGCAACATCACCGCAACCAGTGCCACGATCAACTGGAATACTATGGAAGACTTCACCTACCAGTTGCGCTACCGTGAGAAGACGGAATATAGCACCAGCTTTGAAGACGCAGACGAAATCGCTGCAACCTGGAGCAGAATTGACGCAGACGGCGATGGACATGGTTGGCTATTTGCCAGTGGTGATCAAGCCAGAAGTGGCAATATCTACTTTGTCTCAGAAAGCTGGTCTAGAGAAACCGATAAATTGACACCCGACAACTGGCTTATTTCTCCCCAACTCACGTTCGGCACATCGCTCGAGGTATGGATGGCAGGTGAAAACCACGCCCCCGCGGAACATTTCGCCATCTACATCTCTACGACAGGCAAAGAGATTGCCGACTTCACCGAGTTGGTACCCGAGACCGTGACCAGTAACGAGTATCTGAAATACACCGCCGACCTGAGTCAATGGTTAGGTCAGAAAGGTTACATCGCTATCCGTCACTTCAACTGCACCGATCAGTACTATCTTATGCTCGATGACTTTGCTGTCTACGACAACAGCGACAACTGGACGACTGTCGACAACGCCACAAGCGGAACCACCATCACCGGCCTGACGTCCAATACCGAATACGATTATCAGGTAGCCTATACCTTTGGTGGTAAAACCTATTACTCGCCCAGGGGCATCCTGACCACCATAGACGACCATATCGCACCCTTTGACGTCAATGTGACCAATCTCACCTCCAATACGGCTACCATCGGCTGGACAGCCTATGCCGGCAACTACAGCCTGCGCTACTCCAGTATCGAAGGTAATTTTGCCAAGGTGACGCTAAACGTTCCTAAGGATACCTGGGAAGACGGAACGGGTTATCAGATGCTGCTCGATGCCGAACACACCGCCTACGGCACTATTATTCCAGAAAAAGGCGGGTTATCCAGTGGCGACGCACCTGACGGGACGTATGACGAATTCGAGTACAAGATTCCTGAGGATGCCGATGGGTACATGGCAACAAGCAACATCATTGTTGAAGGCAGCATTACCATCGAAATCCCTGCCGGCACCTACGACTGGTGCATCACCAACCCCTCACCAAATGATGGTCGCATATGGATAGCCTCAGAGAATGGCAATATCGGCGGAAGGGCAGATGACTTCACATTTGAGCCAGGCAAGCACTATACATTTACGGTTACTCTTGATGGATCGAATGACCGTGTCGATCTGACCGTTGATGACATTGACGAATTGAAATGGACTACCGTCAACGACATTTCGAACACCTCCTACACCTTGAGTGGCCTCGAGCCAAATACCAACTATCTCGTCCAGGTGCAGTCTAACAAGGACAATCAACCGTCCGAATGGGTACTCACGACCTTCACCACAGCCGACGCGACCAGCATTGGCCTGCTCGACAATGCCGACAACAGCGAGGTCATCGCTGCCAATGTCGGCAAGGAGTGCAACGTCACCCTCGTCGACCGTACACTCTACAAGGACGGTTCGTGGAACACGCTTTGCCTGCCGTTCGATTTGAAATCCTTCTCGGGCACCCCGCTTGAAGGCGCTACAATTAAGGAATTGGGCAACAGCGCTACTTGCAACACTCGCTTTGACGAAGCATCGGGAACACTCTACCTCGAATTCGTGGATGCCAAAGAGATTGAGGCCGGCCACGCCTACATCGTGAAGTGGGCTGCAGCCGATCCTGATTATATCAAGAATCCCGAATTCCACAACGTCACCATCGTAAACGAAGATCCCGCCGGTCAAAGCGCCACCAGCCAGGATGGATACGTCACCTTCGTCGGCACCTACAATCCCGTAATCATCGGGGAGGAAGGTGACAACACCATCCTCTACCTTGGCGACGACAACATCCTCTGTTATCCCAGCGCTGCCATGTCCATCAACTCCTTCCGCGCCTACTTCCAGCTGAACAAGGACCTCACCGCAGGCGAGCCGACGTCCACCGAATCCGGTCAAGCCATCAAGGCCTTCCACCTCAACTTCGGCGAGGAGACGGGAATCTCTGAGATCTCCGATTACTCGGAATACTCTGATTATTCCGAAACTTGGTACACCCTCTCCGGCCGTCGCCTCCTCGACAAGCCCACTACCAAGGGCCTCTACATCCACAATGGTGTGAAAGTCTTGATCAAATAAAAGCCCTGAAAGGGTGAAATACCACAGACGGGGGTGTTAACCCCCGGGGCCTATATTTGCACCCGCTAAACAATTATCTCATGGCAAAGAAACAAGCACAAGACAAGACATCGATAGGATTCGAAGACAAGATCTGGAAAGCGGCCGACGTGCTGCGTGGCAACCTGAATGCAGCGGAATATGAGGGCGTGGTTCTGGGTCTCATCTTTCTGAAATATATCTCCGACAAGTTCGACGAGATGTACCAGCAGCTGAAGGCTGACGAATATGCCGACGAGGAGGACAAGGACGAATACACCGCCGAAAACGTGTTCTTCGTGCCCAAGGAGGCACGTTGGCAGGTCATCAGCGAAGCAGCTCACACGCCCGAGGTGGGCGTGGTGATTGACAACTCGATGCTTGCCATCGAACGCGAGAACCA
>CACXTQ010000105.1:0-4169 GCA_902770595.1 uncultured Bacteroidales bacterium
GACCACGGTGGCGATAGTCGGCCTGCGAATCACCGATGACATTGCCCTGTCCGTCGATGGTGCCATCAGAAGTCTTCACCATCATTTCGGCACGACCATCGCCATCGAGGTCATAGACGATGAAAGGCACGTAGTGGGCACCACTGCGGATATTGATGCCCATATTGATGCGCCAGAGCAGGGTGCCATCGAGCCGATAGCAGTCGAAGAGCGTAGGACCCGTGTAACCATCGTGTGCATTGTCGTGTGCATTGGAGGGATCCCATTTGAGAATAATCTCATACTGACCATCGCCATCGACATCACCCACCGAAGCATCGTTGGCCGAATAGAAAAATTTGCGACCATCGGGCGACTGGCCTTCTTCAGGACGCTGCAAGGGAACTGGTAGGTATCCTTGGGGCGCATCGGCACGCAAGGTGAATGCACCATCCTTGCCTCCTCCCCTCACCTCGTAGGTAACATCGCCTGCCAAGGGCTGGGAATCGACAAAAAAGGTGCCACCCGAAGTGAGAGGCGCAACGTTAAGTTTCGTACCGTTGCGATAGACGTCGAACGCCTCACCCACGCCATCGCTGGTGAGGGTGCGCCAACTGACGACCACCTGCTGGTCTTGACGAATAGCCACGACACCACGGTCGAGCGTCTCACGGCAGAGGTTCGACATGTCGTAGCGAGGTTGTGCCTGAAGTGCCAGGACGCCTGTGAGGCTACATGCAATGATCAATCTTCGGTTCATAATTATTGAGAAAAAGGAAAGGATTCGAAATTGTTTTTGCAGTGCAAATATATATAATAATATTAATGTGTACAAGTCCCGAAAGCCCTTTTTTTGCCCCCGATGAAAAAATGTACCAAAAAAGACGAAAATCTGTAGGTATCAGTTGCGGAAAACCCGCTATCTTTGCGCCATAAAAATACATATTCACAGATTTATTTACAACCAAACATTAATCAAATGAAAGAACAAGCAACAAACTTCACGAAGCGCGTCGGCACGCTGTGGGCGCGTCTTCTCGTTCTGGTCATGATTGCAGTCCTTCCGACCGCCATCATGGCACAGGGACAGGTAACGGGTACGGTTGTTGACGCCACTGGCGAACCCATCATCGGTGCCAGCGTCGTTGTGAAAGGCACCACCACAGGTACGGTGACCGACCTTGATGGCAACTTCACGATCCCAGGCGTTTCAAGAAATGCCACCCTCGTGTTCTCGTACGTGGGCTATCGCACACAGAACATCGCCCTCGACGGCCGCAACACGGTCAACGTGACGCTCGAGGAAGACAAGCAGCTCATCGACGAAGTGGTGGTTGTAGGTTACGGTGTTCAGCGCAAGACTGACGTAACCGGTGCCCTCACACGCGTAGGCGAAAAAGAAATGAACGCGAAGCCCGTAAGCAATGCCTTCGAGGCACTTCAGGGCAAGGCAGCCGGTGTGGACATCACCTCGAACGAGCGTCCTGGTTCGGTGGGCAGTATCATGATTCGCGGTACTCGTTCGCTCAATGCCTCCAGCGCCCCACTTTACGTAGTGGATGGTGTGCCCCTCCAGTCGGGCGGCATCGAGGCCCTCAATCCTCGTGACATCGAGTCAATCGACATTCTGAAGGACGCTTCTTCGACCGCCATCTATGGTAGCCGTGGCGCCAACGGTGTTGTTCTCGTGACCACCAAGCGCGGACAGGAAGGCAAGACCCAGCTGAGCTATTCGGGTTCGGTGACCCTGCAGAACATTGTTGACCGCACCCCTGCATTCAGCGCAAGTGACTATATCACATGGCGTCGTTGGGCTTACTACAACTCGGCTCCCGACAAATATACTCCCGGCAACCAGCCAACCCTCGAGCAGGATAAGAGTTTCTTCTCGGGTGACGAAGTAGCCTGGGCTAACATCGAGAAGGGCTGGGCTGGCGGCAGCTGGGACGGCTCGAAGGTTACCGATTACGACTGGACCGACATGGTGACCCAAACCGGCATCACCCAGGAACATACCGTCAGCGCTCGCGGCGGTACAAAGAACCTGAGCGGATTTGTTTCGTTCGGCTATCTGAACAACGAAGGCACCCAGAAAGGTCAGACCTACGAACGCTATAACTTCAGTGCTTCTGCTGACGTACAGGCCACTCCTTGGTTCAAGCTCAGTGGTTCGATGAACGTTTCTCTTGGCAAACAGGAATACGGCTTTGACCGCACAGGTCAGTCGTCGAACTCCGGTCCTACCGACATCTATGGTGCTGCAAAGCAGATCCTTCGCTATACCCTTCCTTACGACGAGGCTGGCAACATCATCCTGATGCCCGGTGGTTCGACTGTCAACACCTACACTGTAGTAGATGAATGGAAGAAGTCGAAGAACAACCGCGAGACCTATCGCGCCCTCGGCAGCTTCTATGCACAGATTGACTTCGGCAAGATTTGGGAACCACTCGCAGGCCTGCAGTGGAAGACCCAGTTCGGTCCTGACTTCCGTTTCTATCGCCAGGGCATCTTCATCGACAGCAGTTCGTCGGCACGTGGCGGTGGCAACAACTACGCAACACGTAACGATACTCGCGATATGGCATGGACACTCGACAACATGCTGCTCTATAACAAGACCTTTGCCGACCACACCGTGGGACTCACCCTCCTCCAGTCGGCCTCTAAGTTCAACCGCGAAACCAGTAATGAACATGCAGAAGCCATCCCAATGAGTTCCTTCCTCTGGAACAACATGGGCTCGGTGGATATCACCAACGCAGCCTACAAGGCTTCGATGGGCACCGGTTTGACCGAACATGCTCTGAGCTCGTACATGGCACGTATCAACTATTCGTTCAAGGAGCGCTACCTCCTAACCGCATCTGCACGTTGGGATGGTTCGTCGGTTCTCGCCGAAGGCAACAAGTGGGACTTCTTCCCATCGATGGCCCTTGGTTGGCGCATGGAACAGGAAGAGTGGCTCAACGACATCACCTGGATTGACCAGTTGAAACTCCGCTTCGGTGTAGGTGTCACCGGCAACTCGGCTGTCGATCCTTATGGTACTCTAGGCGTCATCAGTTCCTACTGGATGCCTTTCAGCACAGGCAACACGCAGATTCTCGTCACCAACGAACCCTACTACTCGAACAGCTCGAACCGTATGCCGAACAAGAACCTCGGCTGGGAGAAGACCACACAGTGGAATGTCGGCGTTGACTTCAGCTTCATCAAGGGTCGTCTCGGTGGTACAGTCGATGTCTATACTTCTTCAACCAAGGACCTGCTTATGGCCATGTCCATCCCATCGCTGACTGGTTATCCTTCGATGATGGCCAATATCGGCAAGACCAGCAACAAGGGTATTGAAGTGACCTTGAACACCCTCCCCATCCAGACTAAGGACTTCACCTGGAGCTCGAACCTCAACTTCGCTTTGCAGAAGGATCAGATCGACGAACTGTCGAATGGCAAGGAGGACGATATCAACAATGCATGGTTCATCGGCGAATCGATTGCCGTACACTTCGGCTACGAGGCCGACGGCATCTGGCAGGAGGAAGACGCTGCCGAGATGGCCAAGTTCAACGAGAACGGTCACAAGTTTACCGCTGGTAGCGTAAAGCCTGTCGATCAGGATGGTGACTACAAGATCACTGCCGACGATCGTGTGATTCTGGGCAACAAGAATCCACGCCTCACTGCAGGTTGGACCAACACCATCAGCTGGAAGGGTCTCGAACTCACCCTCGAACTTCAGGGCCGCTTCAAGTATATGGTCAGCACCGGTGGCGAAGGTCAGCTTGGTATGTACCAACAGCGCGAAATTGATTACTGGCGTCCCGACAACACGGGTGCCGATTGGCAGAAGCCAGTCTATAGCACCGCCGGTGGCGACTCCTATTCGAGTCTGCTCGGATTCAAGGATGCTTCGTTCATCAAGGTCCGCAACCTCTCGCTTGGCTACAACTTCAACCGCAAACTCATCGAGAAACTCGGCCTGAGCAATCTCAAGATCTACGTTCAGGGCAAGAACCTCGGTATGCTCTACTCGTCAATTGACTTCATGGACCTCGACACAGGTGCCACATACTACAACCGTGGCATAACCTTCGGTCTGCAGGTTGACTTCTAAGCAACAATTGCTAATTCCGAATTATTAATTGTTAATCGAAAAAGAATATGAAATATATCAGCAATAAAAT
>CACXTQ010000106.1:0-4893 GCA_902770595.1 uncultured Bacteroidales bacterium
ATATGATTATATCCGTACTGCGGCAGGAATGAAATCAGCGAGTCATTTCTCACTTCCAGCGAATATCTGTTCCGTAATTGCGGACTTCTGTTTTCGTCGGTCTTGCTTTGGTCTGCCATCGCGTTCACCTCAATCTTGTAATGTCTTTCAGCCAGCGCAGCCTTCACTCGCTCTGTCTGTTCAGTTTTCCTCGCAGCCTTCTCTTTTGATGTTGCACACCCGTTTAGTGCCATCGCTGCCAGGAGTGTGCACGCCATTGTAACCAGATACTTCTTCATAACTTAACGTTTTTAGTGATTCACGCCGCGAATATAGTTATATTTCCGATGCAATCATAGGGGAAATCCCTAAACAACAATAGGGCTTTCCCTATTCTGTCCTTTTGGTCGATGATTATGCCCGTAACGCCAAGATTGTTTGGTGCTTACGAGTATTTTTTCGTATCTTTGCGACATTCATCAACTAATCAACAATCAGTATGAAGAGAGCAGCCCTTTTCCTTGCCCTTGTCCTCGTCCTCGCCGTCTTTTCGGCTGTGGCTCAGGACAAACTCATGCGCATCAGCGCCGACCAACTCGAATCCCGTAAGGAAGTCCCCCATCTGGCCTTCCATTCCAAGGAGATTGCCCGCCTGCTCATTCCAGAACATGCTGAGTTCGGCATGATTGTCGTCCCTTCCAATGGTCGTGAGCGGGCACTGTCCTACGATTCCCTTACCCAGCAGTTGGTCATAAAGTCGGCAGCGAAAAGTATCTGGCATGAGTTGTACAAACCTATCGCAGAGAACGACCTGAGCCGCTACAAGGCGCCCGACGTCAAGACCTGGGCCGTCAGGATCAGCGACATTCAGGCCCGGAAGCTACGGGCTCTTTGGCGTCACGTGGTCAGCACCGCAGAGGACAAGCCTGACAATATGCTCGACGGTATCACCTGGCAATTCTTCATCGGCGGCCAGCAAGCCAAAGCTCGGCGCGATTACAACCCGATGGTGCGCTTCACCCAAGAGATTGAGGAAGCCGTCGGCCAGGGGAGCGAATATAAGATAGAGTTCCTCATCGACTTCGCCCTCGACAAGACCATTGAGCGCATGGACCGTCTGCCGGCAGATCAGGATCCGCTGCTCTCAAAACAATGCCGCGTGGTGGATACGCTCGTCGTTGCCAACGGCGAGATCATGCCCAGCCATCTTTATCGGCAGGGCAGGACCCCGAGGGAATACTTCTATCAGCGTCAGCAGATTGTCTGCGATGAAAGGCATTATTATCGCAATGCGCTGATGCAGCGCGACTATGCTGAGGACTATGGCATCATCGCTCGCCATCACATCTACGACATCACGGCCCTGACCGATACGCTCTGCGACGCCTACGTGCAGCAGCATCCGGACATGAAGAAGAACCTGCGGCGCATAGAGGGCTTTGTCAAGGATGAAATCGGACAGCCGGTGATCAATGCGTGGGTTTACATCAGCGGGAACGGATGGAATGGCGGCGCGCTCACCGATGCCAATGGACACTTCCTTTTCTGGACGCCCGGCAAGGAGAATAACCTTAGTATCTATTGCGACAGCTATAGCCCCTTGAAAACGAGTTTCGACACGCTTCCCGTCACCATCAACCTCAAAAGCAACAGAAACCCCTAGTCATAAAGTGGATTCATCACCAGCATAGTTTCGAAAAAATCCTCGAATGCGCAATGACTTTCGGGGATTTTTCGTATCTTTGCAGCCAGATATGGCAGAAAACTTATGGAAGAAGTAACCAAGATACCCAAGGAATGGAATAAATTCTATCTGAAGGATGTGTCGTTTGTCAATCTGATGACGCGGCGCATCTTCAATGTTCTTATTGTGGCCAATCCCTACGATGCCTTCATGCTCGAGGACGACGGCCGCATCGACGAGAAGATCTTCGACGAGTATATGGAACTCGGCATGCGCTATCCGCCCTCGTTCACGCAGGTGTCGACGACGGAGGAGGCGAGCGAAGTATTGAAGACCACCGACATCGACCTGGTGATCTGTATGCCCGGTAATGCCGACAACGACGCTTTCACCGTCGCCCGCGAGGTGAAGGCCGCTCATCCGAATATCCCCTGCGTGGTGCTCACCCCGTTCTCGCACGGTATCACCAAGCGCATCGAGAACGAGGATATGTCGGTGTTCGACTACGTGTTCTGCTGGCTCGGCAATACCAACCTCATCATGTCGATCATCAAACTGCTGGAGGACAAGATGAACATCGACCACGATATCAAGGAGGCCGGTGTGCAGATGATTCTTTTGGTAGAGGATAACATCCGCTTCTATTCCTCCGTGCTACCTAATTTATATAATTATATCCTCGCGCAGTCGAAGCGTTTCTCTACCGAGGCATTGAATCCACATGCCGCAGCCCAGCGAAAGCGCGGTCGTCCGAAAGTGGTGCTCGCCACGAACTACGAGGAGGCGATGCAGATTTACGAGAAGTATCACGAGAACACGCTCGGTGTGATCTCCGATACCCGTTTCCCGATGCATATTACCCCAGGCCGTCTCTCGCACGTTGAGGATGGCGACCCCGAGGCTGGACTGAAACTGTTGCGCGAGATCCGTCGGCGCGACGAGTATGTTCCGTTGATCCTTGACTCGAAAGAGACCGCCAATCGTGAGAAGGCAAAGGCCGAAGGTTTCCATTTTATCGACAAGAACTCGACGAAGATGAACGTCGACTTACATCATCTGATGGAGGAACACATGGGCTTTGGCGACTTCATCTTCCGCGACCCCGTGACGAAGGAAGAGGTAGCTCGCGTTACCTCGCTGAAAGAACTGCAGGATAATATCTTCAAGATTCCTGCTGACTCGCTGGCCCGTCATATCCGTCGTAACCATATGAGCCGTTGGCTCTGTGCCCGAGCCATTTTCCCCGTGTCGGCCTTCCTGAAACACGTCACCTGGCATAAGCTGCAGGATGTCGACGCCCACCGACAGATTATCTTCGACGCCATCGTGCAATACCGACGGATGAAGAATATCGGCATCGTAGCTGTGTTCGACCGCCTGAAGTTCGACCGTTATGCTCACTTCGCCCGTATCGGTGAGGGTTCCCTCGGTGGAAAGGGTAGAGGCCTTGCTTTCCTCGATAATATCATCAAGCGCCATCCGGAACTGAATCAGTATGAGCAGGCGCAGGTGATGATTCCAAAGACGGTAGTGCTCTGTACCGACTTCTTCGACGAGTTTATGGAGAACAACAATCTCTATCCCATTGCGTTGAGTGATGCACCCGATGAAGAGATCCTGCAGCACTTCCTACGTGCACAGTTGCCTGATTCGCTGATTGCAGATTTCTTCACCTTCTTTGAGGCTGTGAAGTCGCCGATTGCCGTGCGCTCGTCATCGCTTTTGGAAGATTCGCACTATCAGCCCTTTGCAGGTATCTACAGTACCTATATGATTCCTTATCTGAACGACAAATACGAGATGCTAAGGATGCTGGCTTGTGCCATCAAAGGCGTCTATGCCTCTGTCTACTATAAGGATTCGAAGGCTTATATGCTCGCCACGCAGAACGTCATCGACCAGGAGAAGATGGCGGTTATCTTGCAGGAAGTCGTCGGCAAGCAATATGGTGACCTCTATTATCCGAACTTCTCAGGTGTGCTTCGCTCGCTGAACTATTATCCGATTGGTGATGAAACAGCCGAAGAGGGTATAGCCTCGTTGGCTCTAGGACTAGGAAAGTATATCGTTGATGGTGGACAGACCTTGCGCAACAGGCCGATGCTGACGGTTCGCTGACCTATATCGCCTCGACCTACGATCCTGTAGATCAGCTCATCCGCGATGGCATCTACGAGGGAGGAAGGAAGATCATCTCCTTCTGTGGTGTGCTTCAGCAAGGCATCTTCCCGTTGCCGGAACTGTTGCAGATGGCGCAGAAATATGGCTCGGAAGAGATGCGTCGTCCTGTGGAGATTGAGTTCGCCTGTAATCTGAATAACGATCGTTCGGGAGAACTCTATTTGCTCCAGATTCGTCCTATCGTGGACTCAAAGCAAGTGCTCGACGAAGATCTGCAGAAGATCCCCGATGCCGACTGTCTGTTGCGTTCCCATAACTCATTGGGACACGGTATCTCTGAGGATGTGGTGGATGTGGTCTATGTCAAGACCGACGAGAACTTCACCGCCGCCAACAATCCCACCATCGCCTCGCATATCGAGAAGATCAACCAACAGTTCCTCAATGAGGACAAGAACTACGTGCTCATCGGTCCAGGACGCTGGGGCAGCAGTGACTACTGGTTGGGCATCCCCGTGAAGTGGCCGCATATTTCTGCTGCCCGTGTCATTGTGGAGATGGGTTTGAAGAACTACCATGTGGATCCCTCGCAAGGTACGCACTTTTTCCAGAACCTCACCAGTTTTGGTGTCGGTTATTTTACCATCAATACCTACACTGGTGATGGCATCTTCCAGCAGGAGATCCTTGACCAGATGCCTGCTGTTGAGGAAACGGAATACGTGCGTCATGTGCGCTTCGACAAGCCCTTGAAGATTATGATGGACGGCAAGAAACAAACTGGAGTAGTTCTCCTGCCGTTGGAGTAATCATCTATAAACAATAAACTCTAAACTATTAACAAAAGAAATATGAATCTAAACCTAACATCTACTATCAAGATGCCTGAGCATACGTTGCGCAGGCAAGTGATTGACCTATGTCGCAAGGTGGGAAAGCCCTTGCTGAAGTTGTCTACAAAAGACTATGTCGATAATGGCTTAGGCCATCTCGTCGAGCAGTTCGGCGGTCAGGCTGGTCTCGTCAATATCGAAGTATTCAACGAGTTGCAGCATACGATTACAGGCTGGCCCGGTGGCAAACCGGATGTTGACGACTCTACCCGTCCG
>CACXTQ010000107.1:0-3472 GCA_902770595.1 uncultured Bacteroidales bacterium
CTATATTAAAAGCATAGAGCAGCTGTGTACCGGCATCGGTTTGCTGCATATTGAGGGAAAGCTGTGCGCGATGCATCGCTTTTGAGCCGCCTTGGCGTTTTTGCATGAAGGCATGGGCCTTCTCCATCGCTTCCTGCTGGCTGACTTCCGCAGCGAACAGGGTCATTCCCGAAATAAGAATGATAAATAATGATACGAGCCGTTTCATAGATTCCAAACTTTAATTTGGGTACAAATATACAACTTTTTTAATAAACTTAGTTGAAAACGAACAAAAATGTTTATCTTCGCAATGGCTATTCAAAAAAGATGAGACAAGGAAAGATGAAAAAGAGCCAAAAGAAAAGGTGGAAATCTTTCGACTTCCACCTTTTTGTCACGGGACTTCTGTCAGGCTATCGGATGAACAGCAGTTCGCGATACTTCGGCAGCGGCCAGAGACCGTCGTCGACGATGAGTTCCAGCTTGTCTATCTCGTAGCGGATGGTGTCCAGCTTGGGCTCAACGGTATCGTGATAGGCAACGGCTTTCTGATGCTCATCGTCAATCTTATTGGCTTTCTTGCGAGCCTCCACGAGTTCCTCAACGCCCTTCTCGATGCAACTGGTGCGCTCGGCAATCTCCTGGATGATTTTCTTGTTGCGGACGGAAAGTTGGTCAGCAGTCTCGATGGGGAAGACGACTGACATGTTGCTGATGTTCTGCAACAACTGCGTCTGGTAGCGTGTGGCAACGGGAATGATGTGATTCATGGAGAGGTCGCCCAACACACGGGCTTCAATCTGAATCTTCTTGGTGTAGGTCTCCCACTTCACCTCGTTGCGGGCCTCCAGCTCCTTCTTGGTCATCACGCCGAGGCTCTCAAACATCCGGATGCTGGAGTCGTCGAGATAGCGCTCGAAGATCTTGGGGCACGACTTCTCCACGTCGAGGCCACGTTTCTGGGCTTCTGCCACCCACTCGTCACTATAGCCGTTGCCGTCGAAGCGGATGGGCTTGCAGGTCTTGATGTCCTCGCGCAGCACGTCGATGATGGCGTGGAAGGTTGCACTGTGGCCGGTGCCTTTCAGCTTCTCGGTGAGCTCGGGAATACGATCATCGACACGCTTCTTGAAGTCTGCCAAGGCTTCGGCAACGGCACTGTTGAGGGCTATCATGGCCGATGCGCAGTTGGCTTCGGAACCCACAGCACGGAACTCGAAACGGTTGCCTGTGAAGGCGAAAGGCGACGTGCGGTTGCGGTCGGTATTGTCGATGAGCAGTTCGGGAATCTCAGGGATGTCCATCTTCAGTCCCTGCTTGCCCTTTATAGCCAGGATATCTTCCACATCGGCCTTCTCGATATGGTCAAGCAGCTCACTTACCTGCTTACCCAGGAACGAGGATACAATGGCGGGCGGTGCCTCGTTAGCACCCAGACGATGGGCATTGGTGGCACTCATAATCGAGGCCTTCAACAGTCCGTTGTGGCGATAGACACCCATCAGGGTTTCGACGATGAAGGTGGCGAAGCGCAGGTTGGCCTCTGGGGTCTTGCCCGGAGCATGCAGCAGCACGCCGTTGTCGGTCGACAGCGACCAGTTGTTGTGCTTACCAGAGCCGTTGATGCCTGCGAAGGGTTTCTCGTGCAACAGCACACGGAAGCCATGCTTGCGAGCCACACGCTTCATGATGGACATGAGCAACATGTTATGGTCGACGGCGAGATTGGTTTCCTCGAAGATGGGCGCCAGCTCAAACTGATTCGGTGCCACCTCGTTGTGACGTGTCTTGCAGGGAATGCCCAGTTCGAGAGCGACGATTTCCAGTTCGCGCATAAAGGCTGCCACACGCTCGGGGATGGCACCGAAATAGTGGTCATCCATCTGCTGGTTCTTGGCCGAATCGTGACCCATCAGCGTGCGACCGGTGAGCAGCAGGTCGGGACGGGCTGAATACAGTCCCTCGTCGACGAGGAAATACTCCTGCTCCCAACCGAGGTTTGAGGTCACCTTCTTGACTTCCGGGTCGAAGTAGTGGCACACTTCCGTAGCTGCTACGTTGACAGCATGCAGGGCACGCAGCAGCGGAGCCTTGTAGTCGAGTGCCTCGCCCGTATAACTGATGAATACGGTCGGGATGCACAGTGTGTCGTCGATGATAAACACTGGTGACGTGGGATCCCAGGCCGAGTAGCCGCGAGCCTCGAAAGTGCTGCGAATACCACCGCTGGGGAACGACGAGGCGTCGGGTTCCTGCTGCACGAGCAACTTACCACTGAACTCCTCGACCATGCCGCCTTTGCCATCGTGCTCAATGAACGAGTCGTGCTTCTCGGCAGTACCTTCGGTCAACGGCTGGAACCAGTGCGTATAGTGCGTCACACCGTTCTCCGTAGCCCACTGCTTCATGCCTGCAGCTACGGCATCGGCCACCTCACGATCCAGACGTGCTCCATTATCCATCACGTCAACCATCTTCTCGTACACCTGCTTGGGCAGGTACTTGTACATCTTCTCACGGTTGAAGACCTTCTTGCCAAAATACTCACAAGGTCTCTCACTGGGTGCTTTTACGTCGAGCGGCTTCTTCTTGAATGCCTCACCGACAACCTGAAATCTTAATGTTTCCATCATAGTCATTTACAATTTGACAATTTACAATTTGACAATTTATTTTTCAATTTTATTGATTGAGCTATTTATTGGCCCAGGTGGCGATGCGCTGCAGGGCCTCTTCGGTACGCTCGCGACTGCCAAAGGCGGTGAATCGTACATAGCCCTCGCCTGATGGTCCGAAGCCGACACCCGGCGTACAGACAACATTAGCGCCGTAGAGCAGGGCTTCGAAGAATTGCCACGAGCTGGTGCCGTCGGGCGTGCGCATCCAGATGTAAGGAGCATTCTCGCCACCATAGCACTCGAAACCGAGACTTCTCAATACACTGAGCATGCGAGCAGCATTCTGCATGTAGTAGTCAATGGTCTGCTGCACCTGCTGCTTGCCCTCGGGCGAATAGATGGCCTCGGCAGCACGCTGCGAGATGTAGCTGGTGCCGTTGAACTTGGTGCACTGTCGGCGCAGCCATAGCTGGTTCAGCGAGATGCGCTCGCCTTCGAAGGTCGAAACGCTGACGTCCTTAGGCACGATGGTATAGCCGCAGCGGACACCCGTAAAACCGGCCGTCTTGGAGAACGAGCGGAACTCGACGGCACACTTGCGGGCACCGCGAATCTCGTAGATGCTGTGCGGAATATCAGGGTCTTGGATATAAGCCTGATAAGCTGCATCGAACAGGATGAGGGCATCGTTCTTCAAGGCGTAGTTCACCCATTTGCGCAGTTCCTGCTTGGTAATCACCGTACCCGTCGGATTGTTGGGGTAGCACAGGTAGATGACATCGACAGGACGGCCCTTGGGCAACTCGGGTACGAAACCGTTCTCCGCCGTCGTGGGCATATAGCGCACGTTCGTCCAGCGACCGTCGCGATAC
>CACXTQ010000108.1:0-3450 GCA_902770595.1 uncultured Bacteroidales bacterium
CGCCGTATGCCGAACGGCACGTACGGTGGTGTGAGAGGTCGGTAAACGTGAAAGTAGGAGATAAACGCCTACGATTAGCGTTTACCTCCTACTCGATTCTCGAGATGCTTCTCACCACTTTTCCACATGCACCTTTTCCCACTGCAGCTTGGCAGTGTCGTAAGGCTTGCGCTCTTCGCCAATATGTCCGATGGCAATGATGTTGAGCACCTCGTATTCATCTGGTATGCCCAACAGTTGTCTAACGACATAAGGAGCAGGCACGCCATCGGCATTCTCGCGCCCACGAATTTGGCACCAGACGCTGCCCAATCCAAGGTCTGTGCATTGCAACTGCATCTGTATGCTGGCAATCGAAAGGTCTTCAACCCATGTGTCCGATTCGGCAGGATTGGCACAGAGAACGATGGCCATAGCGCATTTAGCTATTTGTGCAGTACCCATCGGACGTGCTTCGCTCAGCTTCTGCAATGTCTCTGGGTCGTCAACCACAACGAAATGCCAGGGATTGCGTCGCTTGCCGGCAGGTGCCATTAGCCCTGCCTCAAGTATCATCCTCACCTGGTCCGGATCCAACAGTTCCCCTGTATATTGCCGTATGCTCCGCCTATGTATCACTAAATCATGAAAACTATTCATACCTTTCTGTTTTTAAGTTGTTATTAGTGTCCCAGTGGGCCGCCAATCTTTTGGGCCTTCTTTGTCTTCGTCAGCGGCCAACTTTGGCCGCCTTTTCCTCCTAAGAGGGTATGAAAGGCCTATTTCCCAATCTGCTTTATCATCTTTGCCACGGCCTCGGCGTTCTTCTGGAACTCTGGGTTCTTGGTATTTTGTGCCAATGACGACCACAGCTTTTGGGCCACATCGAGGTTGCGTAGTGCATCACGATAACGACGGATGTTGTCGTCGGCCTGGCACTGTCCGCACTTGGTGTGGATCATCGCCATATCTACGCAGAGTTGCTGATCGAGGCGCAGGTTGTTGAGCACGCCAAATTGGCTGATTACGCGTGTATAAGTGTCGCACTCTGCCTTCAGTCCCTTGCTCTTGTGCTGCAGGTCGCCCAGTTCGAGAGCAGCGTTGATCACAAAGTGGATCACGCGTCCATCGCGTGGATATGCCTTGAAACAATCCAGTGCCATGTCCATATTCGAACGAAGCAGTACCGAAAGGTCGCGCTGCGACTTGCCCTCCTTGCGGTAGTAAAGACCCAGATTGTGGTTAGTGACACTGAGTGTCAGACGTGCAATGAGCGAGCGCTGTGACATCTGTATGCCAGCCTCTTCGTCCTCCTTCTTGAGGGCAGCGAGATAACGCATTTGCCGTATCTGAGCCTCTGTGTATGCATCGTAACTTTCATCTGTCTTCCCAAGGTGGTCATAAAGCTCTCCCAAGGTCTGATAGAAATTGCAGAGACGCAGTTCTTCGCATTGTCCTTTCTCGTTGTCTTCACCTTCTTTGTTCAAACCATCGAGGTAGGCTTGTATCAACGAAATGCAGCCTTCTGAATAGTTGGTGAACTGCTCCTGTAGGGGCTGTGGCATCTGGTAATAGAGCTTCGACATGTCGATATGCTGGTCAATGATGCTGGTCGAAAGTTGATGGGTGCGTTTTTCGTCAGCCTCTGCTTCCTCGCTTACTTCACTAGTGTCAGCATGCTTGTTGGCAAGGGCTGCAATCTGAGCTTGCTCTACCTTGACAATGGCTTCGAAAAGGAGGCTGATGGCCTTTGGCTGTGCCATCTCTTGGCAGATTTTCAGGCAGAGCCAGTACTGGCGCACCTGCTCGTCGCTGATGGTCGTAGGATCGGCCTGCTGAAGGGGTGGCATGAGGTAATTGAGTGCACTGATGAAGGTTTGTTGCGCCTGCTGTTCAAACTGCTTGGCTTCTTCCTCCTTCTGTTGCTGGTGGGCGATCTGTGCACGTGTACGTGCGCTTTGGGCAATGCGCAGCTTGGCAATACCCAGTAGCACGGTGATTTCGTTGTTGCCTTGTTGGATCATCGACCCGATGATGCTGTGGAGTTTTTCGGCCACAATCATCTGACGGTCGGGATTGCCGACGATGGCAATGCAGTCATTGAGCTGAAGCATAAGGATCTTCTTTTGGTCGACCTTCTCGCTCTGCACCAAGGGCAGGTCGAAGACGCACTGCTGCACATACTCCGGACCATCCTTCAATGCATTTCCCATCGTCATTACGGCCAAACGCAACGATTCGCCCTCCGCTTGGCTGACGTATTCGGCAGCAGCTGCTGCCTCGTCTCCATCAAGCAGAAGGTGCATGGCCTGTAGGTCACGCACTGGATCGCCTGCCTGATACTGTTCAAGCAGATGATAGCCGAGGTCACTTGCACATGCACGATAGGCTCCTTCGCCCATCAGCTTCTGCAGGCTCACGCGTATAGGAGGGAAGCGGAAGTCCGTCACCTCGCAGTTGGGGGTTAGATGGCGCTTCACGAAAAGGTCGAAGCCTAGTCCTGTGCAGAACTCGGTCCATATTTCTGTGTTAAAGTCTTCGCCGATCACTGCCTTTAGGTCGTCGATGCGCACACCGTTCGTCGAACTGCAGAGATAACGGAAAGGCTCACCAACATTGTCTTCGCCCAAGGCGGGAGAAGCAACGTCGATGATAAAGTCATAGAGAACTTTGGCATCAGCCTCATTCACATCCTTATCTTTTGCACACACGTCCTTCACCTTGTCCAGCATCTCGGTATCAAGTGAGGACTTGAATTCTTCAATAGTCATATTTCTAATTAGTAGTTTTCGTTTATTATTATTTTTTCGGTATTACGTTATTTCGGTATAACGAAATTCCGAAATCCTAGTCATAATAATATTAGGTTGCAAAAACTATGCCACGGACATCTTCGTGGCATAATCAAATGAAAATAATTAAAGCTTATCGCATTCGTTCAGCCAAATTGTCGCACATGCGTCGCTTGGCATCCTCAAGTCTCCACGTGGTGATATGCTCACCGTGCCGACTTTTGGCCCATCGGGTAGGCACGATCGCTTGAACTGCTGCTGGAAAAAGCGGCGGAAAAAGCTTCGCATCCACTTCTTGATTGTTTCGTCGTCATAGGTCCCCTCACGAACATCTTTATATTTGTCGCGTTGGAAGGCTTCCTTCGCCAGCAGGAAGATCTTTTTCGGACTGGCACCGAAACGGAACGAATGATAGAGAAAAAAGTCATTCAATTCGTAAGGGCCAATGAAATCCTCGGTCTTTTGTTCAATCTCTCCTGCACTATTGGTGGGTGTCAATTCGGGTGAGATGGGCGTGTCAATGATGTCCAAAAGATAGGGGCGTGCTTCTTCGTCGCCCTTCATGGCAGCATATCTTACTAGATATTTGACCAGTGTCTTGGGGATTGATGTGTTTACTGCATACATCGACATGTGGTCGCCATTATAGGTGCACCAGCCCAACACTAGTTCTGAAAGG
>CACXTQ010000109.1:0-3863 GCA_902770595.1 uncultured Bacteroidales bacterium
GGTACTGGTCTGCGCCCAGAGCAACATGGCCGTCGACTGGATATCCGAGAAACTCGTCGACCGGGGCATCAACGTCCTGCGCATCGGCAATCCCACGCGCGTCAACGATAAGATGCTCTCCTTCACCTACGAGCGGCGCTTCGAGGCGCATCCCGACTACACCCTCTTGTGGAGCATCCGCAAGGCCATCCGCGACCTGCGTACCCACCGCAAACGGGGAGATGAACGGTTCCACCAGAAACTGGAACGCCTCAAGGAACGCGCCACCGAACTGGAGGTTCGCATCAATGCCCAACTCTTCGGCGAAGCCCGCGTCATAGCCTGCACGCTCGTAGGCAGCAGCAACCGACTACTCGAAGGTCAGAAGTTCGGCACACTCTTCATCGACGAGGCGGCACAGGCGCTCGAAGCGGCTTGCTGGATTCCAATACGACGGGTTTCAAGGGTGATCTTTGCCGGTGACCATTGCCAACTGCCACCTACCATCAAGAGCTTCGCTGCCCTCAAGGCCGGCCTCGGCAAGACACTCATGGAACGGATAGTCGAAAATCATCCCGAAACGGTCACCTTGCTGAAGATGCAATACCGCATGAACGAGGAAATCATGCGGTTCTCATCCGACTGGTTCTACGGCAATCAGGTGGAGAGTGCCCCAGAGGTGAAATACCGCAGCATCCTCGACCTCGACATCCCTATGACATGGGTCGACACGTCGCAGTTCACAGAGTACTCAGATAACACAGGGGATGCCGAGACACCGGCAAAACAACTCTTCCATGAGGAATTCGTCGGCGAGTCCTTCGGCCGCATCAACAAGGCCGAAGCCGAACTCACCCTCCTCGCCCTGGAGCAGTACTTCAAGAAGATCGGTAAGGAACGCATCCTCGAGGAACGACTCGATGTGGGCGTCATCTCTCCCTACCGCGCACAGGTGCAATACCTGCGACGGCTGTTCAAGAAACGTGAGTTCTTCAAACCTTACCGACACCTGATCAGCGTGAACACCGTCGACGGCTTCCAAGGACAGGAACGCGACATCATCCTCATCTCCCTCGTCCGCGCCAACGAAGAAGGACAGATAGGCTTCCTGCGCGACCTGCGACGGATGAACGTGGCCATCACCCGCGCACGGATGAAACTCATCATCCTCGGAGATGCCTCGACCATGACACGACATCCCTTCTACAAAAAGCTCTACGAATACATCGACGCTCTATGAATTTTCTTAATATACACTCGGAAAAACGCAAAATAATTTGGTTTTTCTCTCGTTTTTACGTAACTTTGCACCAATGATTAAAATCAAACGCGTTGAAACGAAACGGGAACTGAAACAGTTTATCCAGTTCTACTACGACCTATACCGCGACAACAACTGTGTCGTGCCCTTCCTCTATGCCGACGAAATGGCAACCCTCCGACGGGATAAGAACCCCTCGTTTGAATGCTGCGAGGCAGAGTATTTCCTGGCTTATAAAGACGGGAAAGTCGTCGGACGTGTGGCTGCTATCATCAACCGAAGGGCCAACGAACGCTGGAACCGTAAGGCCGTACGCTTCGGATGGCTCGACTTCATCGATGATAGGGAGGTGTCTGCCGCCTTGCTGAAAGCTGTCGAGGATTGGGGACGGACGAAAGGCATGACGGAGATTGCCGGACCACTGGGATTCATCGACACCGACCGAGAAGGCATGCTCATCGATGGCTTCGACAAACTCTCCACCATGTATATCAACTACAACTATCCGTACTATGCCCAACACATAGAACAGATGGATGGCTTTGAGAAAGATAACGACTATGTGGAGTGCAAGGTGAAAGTGCCGGAGGTGGTGCCGGAGAAGTTCGCGAAACTGACAGAAATGGTCCGGAAACGCTACAACCTGCGGGTGCATAAGTTCACACGCCACGAACTGATTCAGGAGGGCTACGGCCAGAAAGTCTTCGACCTGCTGAATGCAACCTATAAAGACCTCTACGGCTTCAGCCAACTCTCACAGAAACAGATCGACAAACTGGTCAACGACTATATCAAAATCGCCGACCTCAATCTGGTGACCGCCATCATGGACGGCGACGAGATGGTGGGCTTCGGCATTACCTTCCCATCGTTCTCTCGGGCACTGCAGAAAACCAACGACGGCCGGTTCCTGCCCTTCGGCTGGTGGCATCTGCTCAAGACCCTGAAATGGCATCAGACCGACACGGTCGACCTGCTGCTCATCGGCGTATTACCGGAATACCGCTCCAAAGGGGCAAACGCCTTGATCTTCGACGACCTCATCCGACAGTTCCAGACCTACGGCTTCAAATGGGCAGAGACTGGTCCTCAGATGGAGTCCAACGGGAGCGTCCTCTCACAATGGCAGTATCTGGAATCGACCATCCACCGCCGCCACCGCTGCTACAAGAAAGTAATCAATAAATAAAAAATGGAAATTATGGATATGACTTGGGAATTTGTCTTGCGCATCTTCGTGGCTGCCCTGTTGGGTGGAGCCATCGGTCTGGAGCGTGAGTATCGGGCCAAGGAGGCTGGTATGCGTACCCACTTCCTCGTGGCCTTAGGGTCTGCATTGTTTATGATCGTCTCTGCCTACGGCTTCGAAGGTGCCATGCATACACCGGAACACCGTTGGGATGTGTCGCGTGTAGCTGCCCAGGTAGTGTCCGGCATCGGTTTCATCGGTGCTGGAACCATTATTTTCCACAAGAGCGAGAATGTGGTACGCGGACTGACCACCGCTGCCGGCCTTTGGGTCACGGCTGCCATCGGTCTGGCTTGCGGAGGGGGCTTGTACATCATCGCGGCCGCATCAACCTTCCTCGTACTGGTAGGTCTGGAGGCCTTCAACTATTTCCTCAAGAAATTCGATAAGCATCGCACCACAAATTAGGTTATGAAAAAAATCTTACTGTCTTTATGGGCACTGCTGCTGACACTAGCAGTCAATGCCCAGATGATGAACCCTGTCCATTTCTCCTCACAACTCAAGACTGGTAAAGGGACAGAGGCGGAAATCATCTTCCACGCCACAATAGATAAGGGTTGGCACGTCTATTCCACCGACATCGGCGACAACGGCCCCATCGAGGCTTCCTTCAACGTGGTGAAGATGGAGGGCGCCGAACTGGTTGGCAAACTCACACCGAAGGGCAAGGTCATTACACAGATGGACAAGATGTTCAACATGGAACTGAAGTACTTCGAGAATGAGGCCACCTTCGTCCAGAAGATCCGCTTCACAAAACCCGAATACGACATCGACTGCTATCTCGAATACGGCACCTGCAGCGACGAAAGTCCCTCCGAAGCCGCCTTCAAACAGTCCGGCAAGAGCCCCGCGGAAATAGGGAACAGTGGGAATCAGAAGAATCAAGGGGACAGGTCGCGTGATTCGCTCGGCACGAGCAATCATGAACCTGTCCCCTTGATTCCCGCCGACGCCCCTACCCCTTCAGATACCACAGCGTCAGCCCATTCACCATCAACCCTGAACCTTGAACCATCAACCTCCCTCTGGTCTCCCGTCACCGCCGAACTCCAAGCCTTCGGTACTGGCGAGGATCTGGCTCATCAGTCCTTGCTCTGGCTCTTGCTCATGGGCTTCGTGGGGGGGCTGCTGGCCGTCTGCATGCCCTGCATCTGGCCCATCATCCCCATGACCGTCAGCTTCTTCCTGAAACGCGCGCAGAACGATAAACGGAAAGGCATCCGCGAGGCATTCACCTACGGTCTCTCTATCATCGTCATCTATCTGGGATTAGGACTGCTTGTCACGGCGCTCTTCGGCTCCGACACCCTCAATGCCATGTCGACAAATGCGGTGTTCAACATCTTCATATTCCTCTTGCTGATCGTG
>CACXTQ010000110.1:0-3777 GCA_902770595.1 uncultured Bacteroidales bacterium
GATGTAGATGCCCTTAGAGGCAGCATCGCTGACGCGCACTCCCTGAAGGTTGTAAGTCTGGCCATCGCCCATCACTTCGCTGCCGTCGACGAGAGAGCTGATGCCTGTTGCCTCGTCGTCGAAACAGAACACGAGCTTAGCACCCTGCACAGAGTTCTCGAGCTTCAGGTATGCCTTGTGGAGAGGCATCGTGATGGTCTTGCCGTAGAGAGCCTTGAACAGTCCACCCGACATCACATAGATGTTTCTCTCTGTGTCTTCGACCTGCTGGTCGTTAATGGTCACACCAATCATGGCACTCTCAGCTGCAGTGTTCACGTCGCTCTCACCGATGGTGTAGAAGTAGTTGTCGGCCGTCTTGTCGCTGCCGAAGCACTTCAGCAGCACACCCGTTCCAGCTGGGATGTAGGTGCCGTCGACACCTGCCGACTGGAGCGAGTTCATGCGCACGTGGTATTCGCTCTCGCCATAGTCGCCTTTGCCTTCTTTGAGTCCTTCGAGCACAGCAGCGAAGGCTATCACATCACCGTTGCCTGTCTCCTTCTTGAACTCCGCCAGGTCGACGTCGAACTCACGCGAGAAGGTGCCATACTTCGTATTGATTTTGATGCCGGGAATCTTGTAGTCGATTTGTTCGGTGAAGTCGGTCCATGCATTTTTGTAAGCCTCGCACTTGCTCTTCTTCACGTAAATCTTCTGCGAAGGCAGGAACTCCTTGAACTCCTCCGACAGTCCGAAGTACTGGCGGCTCATCCATTCTGCTGGCTCATTGGCAGTGAACACCACCTGCTCGATGGTCGAGGATACGGGCTTCACCTTTCCGTCGACAGTTTCCGTCTTGGTCACGAAAGCCATAGAGCCGATGTATCCCACCTTGCTCTTCACCACCACTTCCTTGATGTTCTCGCTTGCGTTCTCGAAGGCATAGTCGCCGATGAGGTTCACGGCATAGGTAGCGCCGTCCTCGGTGTTGGTCACCGTCTCAGGAACGATGTACACCTTAGCCGTCGAACGTGTGCCGAGCAGGTTGGCAGCGGTGTTCGACATTGGCAGCAGCTCGTCCCGGCCGTCGTCGGTAGTGCGCTGAGCATAGAAAGAAGTCTTCATATCCTTAAACTGCTTGTAGTAGGTGTCGTACTTGTCGCCAGTGCCTTTATGGGAATCGACGAATTTCTGATACACCTCTTTTCTCACATAGATGGTGATGTTACGGAACATATCAGGGGCCTGCGTGCCGTTGTCGATGGCCATAACGTTCTCACCCTGCGCAATATTGTCTGGGTCGATGAGCTCGTCGCCGAGGAATGCTATCGACTGCAGGCTGGCGTCGAGACCGAAGGCGCGCTTGCCGATCTGCTCAACCTTGGCAGGGATACAGATGTTGGTGAAAGTCTCGCCGCACTCGTAGAAGGCGTTGTCGCCAATCTTCGTGAGCGATGGGGGCAGCAGGGTGAAGTCTTCGCGGGCCATTCCCGGCGGGAACAGTTCGAGAGTGCTCTTGTCCTTCGAGCAGAGGTAGCCTTGGACGCTCGAGTAGCGAGTGTTGTTCTCGTCCACGACAAATTCTTTCAGCTTCAGACAACCCTTGAATGCAGTCGGGCTGACGAAAGTGGTCGACTGTGGCAGAGAGACCGTCTCGAGCACGTCACAGTTGCGGAAGGCTTCAGGTTCGATGGTAACGATCTTGCCTGGAATGGTGATGCTCTCCAGTCCGCAGTCGGCAAAGGCACCTGTGAAGATGTTCTCGAGGGCTGCATCCTCGGCAAATTCCACCTTCTTCAGGTTTTTACAATTGCGGAAAGCTTGATTACCAATGGTTTTGACCGACTTCGGGAGGTTGATGTATTCGAGCGAGGTGTCTCCGTCGAAAGCACAGGTACTAACTAAAGTCAGGTTGTCGCAACTGCCTTCGAACACCACTCTCTTCAGACGGCTGCAATCATTTGCAAAATAACCGCCAATCGTTTTCAGTTGCGAACCATCGGGGATGATGATTTCTTCCAGTGCGTAGCATGTGTTAAGTGTCTCTTTTGTCGTTTTGAGCGATGTGGGAAGGGTGATAGTTGTTAATCTTTCATTCTCAAAGAATACATTTGTCCCCATTGATTCCAGTTGTGAGGGTTGGGCGAACGTAACCGTTGCGATTTTTGGAGTCCGTGCAAATACTTCATCTTCAATTGAGGTTACTGTCGTAGGAATGGTGACCGCCGTGAGAGTATTCGATTTATAGAAAGCTTTATTACCGATGGTCTCCAGTCCTTCGTTCAGGTTCACAGTCGTAAGATTGGTTAATTGGAATGCCTGCTCGGCAATTCGTTTCGTTGACTCGGGCACGGTGTATTCTCCACTCCGGCCTGCGGGAAACTTTATGAGCGTTGTTTTATCCTTGTTGAAGAGTACGCCGTTGATGTCTGAATAGGTGGGATTATCCTCGGCTACGTAAAGGTTTTGAATATTCGAACCATCGATCGATCCTTCGGGTATCTCCGCCAGGGTGGCGGGGATGTGGATGTCCTCCAGCGTGGGAGAGGTGATGGCATGTTTGCCAAGGGTCTCTACTTGGTTAAGGTCGAGCACCTTGAAATTGGCTATATGGCATCCGACTGCGGAGATGCTTGTCACGCCGTCGGGCACTTTGAATTTTTCATCCATCTTCGCATAAGGATAGTGGACGAGCGTTGTTTTATTCTTGTTATAAATCACGCCGTCGATGCTGCAAAAGGTGGCGTTTTCAGGATTTACCTCGAACCACGCTATCTTCGATGCATAGTCGAAGGTGTAGCTATGATAAGTGAGTTCCAAGGTCTTGATATTCTTGCCAATTTCTAGTCGCGTCACGTCTTTTTGGTTATAGAAAGCGTCGGCACCGATTTCCTCCACGGCTTCATCAGGGACGAACGTCGCATCGACGTCTTTGCCGCGCGGCACATAAATGAGGCGTTTCTTACCCTTTGTATAGAGAATGCCATCTTGCGCTTCGAAGTTGGGGTTCTCGGGATCGACCGTTATCTCATTGAACCCTGCAGGAATGTTCCACAAGGCCGAGGTTTCAAACGTGTTGACCGATGCCGGCAGATGGATGCTCGTGATGCTCGTGTTATTGAACGCATTGTAATTGATAATCTCAAGCGTGTTCGGCAGGATGAATCCCAACGACCCAACGGTGAACGTGACGTCCTTGCCGTCGAACACGGTGGCGGGAATCGTCACTTCGCCTGTCTTTTCGGTTGAGATTGCTACCACATAGAGTGTCTTTGCTGAAGCGTCTTTCACCTGATAGGTGATACCGTCGATTGTCAAACGGTCGCCATTGACATAGGCATTTGCCCCCGTCGCACAGGCAAGCATCGCGACGAGGAAAAAGAATCTCGTAAAGAATCTCTTCATAATCTTTTTTGTTATAGCGGCACGCCAGTCCTACTATGCCAAAACATTAATACTTGATATGAGAAAACGTGAACTGATACGCTCCATATCTCTCCATTGCGGTACTAGGAAAACCATTCGACAAAGATATAGTGATGACAGTCCATGCTATCGCGCGGAGTGCCACTATGCCGTCTTGTGTCGTTTTGAAATTTCCTAGGTTTCAATGGACAAGATTAGACATAACGTCTCTCTATTTAACCCTCGAAGTAGTGGCGAATGCCTGCCAATGGGTGCTGCCACGAACTCTATGGTTGCAAAGGTAATGGTTTCGGTATTTCCCTCTGCAAACTACCAGATAGTGATTTGACAATTTGCCAAACCACCATCCGAGCCCGTTATCGTTAGGAT
>CACXTQ010000111.1:0-2977 GCA_902770595.1 uncultured Bacteroidales bacterium
AAATATCCAGGAATCATCGATTGCAAGCGGCTTGGCCGAAACTGTGCCCCAATACTTCTGGCTGCAATCCTGACGGGTTGTGCCGATGTGGAACTGCCCGAAGACCCCACCCCAAGAATCTCGATGGAGATGACGTTTGAAGACTATGTCCCCCGATATACCGTAAAGGTGGAGACGAAAGACGGAATGAGCGTAAGGGAAGTGGGCATCGTGGAAACCTACAAGGACAACAATATTGCGAATGATGCGAAAAGAATATCGACCAGAGTGATCCGACTCGAACCTTCGTCTTCGCCCAACGTCTACATCGGCGAAAGCAAAAGAGGGTATGCCATGGACGAGATCAAGGCCTACGCCTACGCGCATACGGACATAGGGGCCGTCAGAAGCGACAACCAGACGGCAGTCATCCCCGGCAGCGCTGAGCCGCTCATCAAGGAGACGCGCTTCGACTTCAGCGGCCCGACGGGCACAAGTGGCGTGCTTCGCATCTATGGCGAAAACTTCTCCCTTCGCCCCAATGCCATTTCGCTCAAATCCAACACAGGGTTTAACATATCGAATGCCAGTATTCAATGCTACAGCGACAGCATCGTAGCCCCCGATGTCAGATGCTTTGCCTACGGAGGCTATACACTGCAACTGCTGCAATACGGCAAGTCATATCCTTTCGACGTGAGTGTCATGGGCCCGCTCATCGACAGCATCTCGTCTTCGGTGGTCAAGGCCGGCGAGCCATTGACCATCTACTATTCGAATGCCACGCCTGTTGGTGAGTATGAGTTCAACACGACAAAAAACGAATTCTCGGACTACTACTCAATCAAGTTCAGCCAGGACGAACACCATATTGAATTGCTGCCAATCGTGGAGAATGAAAATTTCACCTCGCTAACCACTACCCTTCGCATCAAGGACAAGGTGCGCGGCATCGATTTCAATACAGGCGTGAAGTGTACCTTCAACCGCGAGGCCTGGTCAGATTGGGGCAATTGCGGCAGTCCCTACGTATGCAAAGTGGGCAATTTCCTCTATTCGACTGATATTGCAATGCTATACGGGTACAATCTCGAAACGCACAAGGTCGAGTTCAGTGAGCAAATCCCCAATCGAACAAGAACGGTCGGCGCAAGGGCGCACGCCATCGACGACAGGTATGTCTACGTCTGGTGCTGGACCCAGTACACTGGTTACCTCAAGCGCTACGATACCGTGGAGAAACAATGGGAGGACATCACATTTCAGAGCACCACAGCACCAAAGACGTGGTTTGAGGACGCGAATACCTTCCGTGCACTCAAGGGGAACAGTTTGTTCACCTATCACCTCGACACGAACACCTGGGACGAGCCAGAGGTCCTCTACAAGAACGAAGACAGCGATGGAGTACCGCTGTCCGAGAAAAGCAAGCTGTGCGGCACCTACAACGACCATGTCTATTTCTCGCAGGCGGGCAAGGTCTATCGCTATCCCATAGGGAAACCTTTGGAAACCTCTTTTGTCGGCAAGCCCAACAGACCGGTCTCCCAAGCCTTCACCATCAAAAACGACTACCTATATTTCGCCTATATGGGCTCCTACTTCATGTACCTATACAAGATGCCGATGTCATCGTTGATCGAAGGCACCAACGAAATCACCTGTATCGGTGGCCCAAGATACCGCAATTCCGGAGACCCGAATTCGAGTTTTTTCGAAACAGATACACATTATCTAATGATCAACATAGACGGATCGGTACAAGCACTGAACAAATGAAGAAAACCATAGCCGCACTGGCAATCATAGCCGCGCTCATCGCAGCAATACTCATGTTCTCGTCGCGCTTCAAGGTGACGGAACACATCTACGTGGAATGGAACGGCGAACGTGTCGGCATCAGAGGCGAGGGCTCGGCAGGTCTGAAATGGACCATCGACCGGGGCTTCCTCTCGATGACCGCCAACGAGACCGTGGGCAAGAGTCTGAAGATTCACCTGAGTGGAGAATGTGCGAACGGGCAGTTCGAACTCACGGCAGCGAAAAGGACCTTCGTCCTGCTCGAAGGCCTGAAGCTGCTGAACCCCACCGACGCAGCCCTGGTGCTGAAGGGCACAAAACCGACCTATCTGAACCTTGCCGACAACACCGAGAATACCCTCGGCGACGCGGGCATCGAAGCCGCTGGTGACCTCACCATCGGCGGCGACGGCTCACTCACCATCGTCGCTCAAGGAACAGGACACAAGGGCATCAACATCGACGGAAACCTCAAGATCAAGGACGACCCGACAATCACCATCACCACCAGCGGACAACCCGAGCACATGCAAGTGCTTCCCCAGTCGGTATGGCTGGGCAAGGGTCCAGGTCTCCCTCGGAACCTCGCCGAAGGGGACACGCTCCCTCCTCCTCCCCCAGGCTATCAGCGCTACGACTTCTCGGGCACAACCAAGGCCATCAAGGCGCAAGGCACCATCCTCATCGAGGGCGGCACCATCACGCTATCGACCTGCACACCGGGAGCTGAAGGCCTCGAATCGAAAAGGGACATCATCATCAACGGCGGCATCCTGAACGTCGAAGCCTACGACGATGCACTCAATTCAGCACAGGATTTCACCGTTAGCGGCGGAAATGCGAAAGTCGGAATTGCAGTGTCTGATGAAGGGGTGGGAGTAAACCGGGTTAACGCAGTATATTTCAAACCTGTTTCTGGAGAAGTGTTGAATTTGCAGTTAGACTATAATTCAGAAACGGATGAGTGGGAAAAAGAGATCTCGTTGACCGGAACAACTGAATTCGGCACATGGATCTTATCTCGAATCGAGGCGCTGGATAAAGCCGGAAATAAGACCATGATCACAAGTCCTGAATTGGATCCGGCTTCGACAGTTGATTTAAGCGCAGGTAATTTCTCTGTGTATTGCACGGTGGCTTATGATACCCGCGGTGGTAATGGAATTCCTCCGCAGTATGTCCTTCCCGGCGAAAAAGC
>CACXTQ010000112.1:0-2625 GCA_902770595.1 uncultured Bacteroidales bacterium
GACCGTAACATCTACCAGCAGCTTCTCAGAGCGTAAAGAATGGCTCGGAGAGCAGATTGCTGAAGCCGACTACGTGCTGATTGGCGCAGGAGCCGGACTGACCACTGCCGCTGGCATCGACTATGCCGGTGAGAGCTTCCGTAGGGAGTTTCGAGAGTGGATAGACCGCTACGGCATCGCCGACCTCTACAGTGCAGGGTTCTATCCATTCGAGACCGATGAGGAACGCTGGGCCATGTGGGCGAAGCACATCTGGTTCAGCCGCTATCGCACGGGAGCATTGCCGCTATACAAGAAGTTGCTGAAGATGGTGGACGGGAAAGACTACTTCGTCATCACCACCAATGTTGACGGTCAGTTCGAGATGGCGGGATTTGACACTGATCGCATCTTTGCCACTCAGGGTGACTACTGCTATTTCCAGCCTGCATCGGGTTCGCCCAAGAAACTGTATCACAATCGGGAATGGGTGGAACGCGCTTTGCCAACCATCCGCGACTGCCGCATACCCACAGAAATGATTCCGCACACCCCCGACGGTCAGCCCGTCAGCATGAATCTCCGTTGTGACGACACTTTCGTGGAGGATAGCCACTGGCACCAGCAAGCCCAACGCTACAGCGACTTCGTGCGCACGGCATCCGACCGGCGGCTCCTGCTCTTAGAATTTGGCGTGGGCTTCAACACTCCCGTCATCATCCGCTTCCCCTTCGAGCAGATGGCGACTCATTTTCCAGATGCTACTCTCGTCCGCTTTAACCGAGACTACCCACAGCCGTCTTTACAAGGAGTAAAGAGTTTAATAGCATTCACAGAAGATATTAACAGAACAATCTAGTAGTTTTGGTATGGCATATAAATTCGGCAATGAATCCCCCTGAGCAGCTGAAAGAGATGCTATTCTACCATCATCGGAGTAAAGGAATGACTTTGCTCACGACACAAAAACAGCCAGTGTAACCAATACACCGGCTGTTTACATTAATTAGAAGTATTAAATTCAGCAGATTGGTTATATGCTGGGTTTCAACGAGCCGACCTCATTCAGCCGCTTCTTCAAGCAAAGGACCGGGATGCCGCCCTCCGAGTATAGGGAGAGAAAGAAGGCGCAGTGAGTTTTTTGGTTCGAAAATGAGAAAATGAAAAAACAAAAAAACAAATTTACAAAAAAACAAAAAAACAAATTTTTTCCAATAAATCCAAAAAAGTCTGATAATTGCAGCTTAATTACTATATCGGCTGTTAGAGTATTCCATTCCGTAGCATTGGGTATTCTGATGGCCGATGTAGTATTCCATCGCGTAGCATCTCGTACCTTGTCGGGCGTTATGGTTCTTCTTCTCGTCGAAGGATATATTATGAAGGCCATCACGATATTTGCGCAAAATGCGGAAGTACTCTATCAGCCGTTGGAGTATTTCCGCAGTTGTATTAAGAACTCTATCGCACGTTAAAGTACTCCATCTCGAAGCATCGGGTACTCCATCGCCCTACATAGTATTCCATCCCATAGCATCAAGTGCTTTATCGGCCGTCACGATACTTGCGCGAAATGAGGAAGCATTCCATCGGCTGACAGAGTGCTTCCTCTAATTGAGTTAGGTAAATTGTTTCAAAATATGACCTTTCGAACTTTTCTTAACCTTTCAGAACTTTTCAGAACTGCGAGCTTGCTCGCTCCTGAGCCAATCGAGTGCAGTACACCCGCAATAGCGCTTGAAGACGTGCGACATCACTACTTCTGACCGCCATCCGCAGCGTCGGGCTGTCTTTTTGAGCAGCTTGACAAGTTCCTTTTTCGTGAGGTTCTCGGTGTCCGTCTCACCGATACGCTCGCGAAGCCAGTCCTGTGCCTGCAATACTCGCCAATGGGTGATCACATCGACAAGGCGTGTGCCTGTCAGCATGAACCAGGCAGACCGAAGGTCTCGTACCTTGACATCCATTAGCAGTGCCACATCCTCAGGATAGATGAGCTTGTAATTTCGAAGGATGTTCAGTACTTCGTCGACAATCACCTCGCCAGTTGGCTCCCGTGCGTGGTACATTTCCTCCACGCTCTCTACGATATGTTTCATGATTCGTGATGATTAAAGATATAATCGTACTCGACTGAGGCAGGAGGATTGAGGCAAGGACAAGCCTTGCGGGGATTCAGTTCGCAGTGTCCCACGATGCGTGCATCGGGATAGATCTCGTGGAGGATGCGCAGCACCTCGTCAATGGCAACCATCTGCTCGGCAGTTCGATTGTCCTCGTACTTGGCTTCGGGGCTGCACGAGTGACCGCCCTCGTAGCAGATGCCGATGCTGTTGGTATTGTAGCCCTTCACATGGCAACCTCGCTCAGCGACAGGTCGACAATAGAAGAGGGTACCATCACGTCGCACATAAATATGATAGCCTGGGTAAGCACCATATCCTTTTGCACGGTGACTATGCATCAGCTTCTCGATGGTGAAGTCCTGATCGGGTCGGGTGTCCGAGCAGTGGAGCACCAGCAGGTTAATCTTCCTCGTTGAACGACGACAGTCCCATTGCAGCGAGTATAACACCTGCGACCTTGGCAACAGTCTTGAGCAGTTCGACGAATAGGTTGCGCCGACATGTTCGGCGGCAATCACGT
>CACXTQ010000113.1:0-3679 GCA_902770595.1 uncultured Bacteroidales bacterium
ATATGATTATATCCGTACTGCGGCAGGAATGAAATCAGCGAGTCATTTCTCACTTCCAGCGAATATCTGTTCCGTAATTGCGGACTTCTGTTTTCGTCGTTCTTGCTCTGGTCTGCCATCGCGTTCACCTCAATCTTGTAATGTCTTTCAGCCAGTGCGGCCTTCACTCGCTCTGCCTGCTCGGTTTCCCTCGCAGCCTTCTCCTTTGATGCTGCACACCCGTTTAGTGCCATCGCTGCCAAGAGTGTGCACGCCATTGAAACCAGATACTTCTTCATAACTTAACGTTTTTAGTGATTCACGCCGCGAATATAGTTATATTCCCGATGCAATCATAGGGGAAATCCCTAAACGACGATAGGGGTTCCCCTATTTTTGTCTTTCAATTCGTCAGCTTTTGCGGATTTTTTATTATCTTTGCAGCCAGATATGGAAGAAGTAACCAAGATACCACAAGAAAGGCCACGGGTAGGCGAGTCGGAAGACTCGGGAATGTGGAATAAATTCTATCTGAAGGATGTGTCGTTTGTCAATCTCATGACACGACGCATCTTCAATGTCCTTATTGTGGCCAATCCCTACGATGCATTCATGCTCGAGGATGACGGCCGCATCGACGAGAAGATCTTCGATGAGTATATGGAACTCGGCATGCGCTATCCACCCTCGTTCACGCAGGTGTCGACGACGGAGGAGGCTAGCGAAGTATTGAAGACCACCGATATCGATCTGGTGATCTGTATGCCGGGTAATGCCGACAACGATGCGTTCACCGTCGCCCGCGAGGTGAAGGCCGCACATCCGAATATCCCCTGCGTGGTGCTGACGCCGTTCTCGCACGGTATCACCAAGCGCATCGAGAACGAGGATATGTCGGTGTTCGACTACGTGTTCTGCTGGCTGGGCAATACCAACCTCATCATGTCGATCATCAAACTGCTGGAGGACAAGATGAACATCGACCATGACATCAAGGAGGCCGGCGTGCAGATGATCCTCCTCGTCGAGGACAATATCCGTTTCTATTCCTCCGTATTACCTAATTTGTATAACTATATCCTCGCGCAGTCGAAGCGCTTCTCTACCGAGGCGTTGAACCCCCACGCCGCCGCCCAGCGAAAGCGTGGCCGTCCGAAGGTGGTGCTCGCCACCAACTACGAGGAGGCGATGCAAATCTACGAGAAGTATCACGAGAACACCCTCGGCGTCATCTCCGATACCCGCTTCCCCATGCACATCACCCCCGGAAGGCTCTCCCATGTGGAGGAGGGCGACCCCGAGGCAGGTCTGAAACTGCTGCGCGAGATTCGACGCCGCGATGAGTATGTGCCGCTGATCCTCGATTCCAAGGAGACGGCCAATCGCGAGAAGGCCAAGGCCGAAGGCTTCCACTTTATCGACAAGAACTCCACGAAGATGAACGTCGACCTGCATCATCTGATGGAGGAGCACATGGGCTTCGGCGATTTCGTCTTCCGCGATCCGGTGACGAAGGAGGAGATAGCCCGCGTCACTTCACTGAAGGAACTGCAGGATAACATCTTCAAGATTCCCGCTGATTCCTTGGCGCGTCATATCCGCCGTAACCACATGAGCCGTTGGCTCTGCGCCCGTGCCATCTTCCCCGTCTCGGCCTTCCTCAAGCAGGTCACCTGGCATAAGCTGCAGGATGTCGACGCCCACCGACAGATCATCTTCGACGCCATCGTGCAGTACCGACGGATGAAGAACATCGGTATCGTAGCCGTCTTCGATCGTCTGAAGTTCGACCGCTACGCCCACTTCGCCCGCATCGGCGAAGGCTCCCTCGGCGGTAAGGGGCGTGGCCTCGCCTTCCTCGATAATATCATCAAGCGCCACCCTGAACTCAACCAGTACGAGCAGGCACAGGTGATGATTCCGAAGACCGTCGTGCTCTGTACTGATTTCTTCGACGAGTTCATGGAGAACAATAATCTCTATCCCATCGCGCTGAGCGATGCGCCTGATGAAGAAATCCTGCAGCACTTCCTTCGTGCGCAGTTGCCTGATTCGCTGATTGCCGACTTCTTCACCTTCTTCGATGCTGTGAAATCGCCGATTGCCGTGCGCTCATCGTCGTTGTTGGAGGATTCCCACTATCAGCCCTTCGCAGGTATCTATAGCACCTATATGATACCTTATCTGACGGACAAATACGAGATGCTCCGTATGCTGGCCTGCGCCATCAAGGGCGTCTATGCCTCCGTCTACTATAAGGATTCGAAAGCTTATATGCTTGCCACACAGAACGTGATCGACCAGGAGAAGATGGCCGTCATCCTGCAGGAGGTCGTTGGCAAGCAGTATGGCGACCTTTATTACCCCAATTTCTCGGGTGTGCTGCGGTCGCTCAACTATTATCCGATTGGTGATGAAACAGCCGAAGAGGGTATAGCCTCGTTGGCTCTAGGACTAGGAAAGTATATCGTTGATGGTGGACAGACCTTGCGCATATGAGTCATGTGGGCGATGACTTCAAGGTTGATGATGGCTTTAATATCAAGTCGCTCCGTGTCAAACAAGCCGATGCAGATGGCTCATTGACCTATATCGCCTCGACCTACGACCCCGTAGATCAGGTTATCCGCGATGGTATCTACGAGGGCGGTCGGAAAGTGATTTCCTTCTGCGGTGTGCTCCAGCAGGGTATATTCCCTTTGCCCGAACTTCTCCAGATGGCACAGAAATATGGCTCCGAGGAGATGCGACGACCCATAGAGATTGAGTTTGCTTGTAATCTTAATGATGATCGCTCAGGTGAACTCTATCTGCTCCAAATCCGGCCTATCGTCGACTCCAAACAGGTACTCGACGAGGATCTGCAGAAAATCCCCGATACCGACTGTCTGCTGCGCTCTCAGAACTCTTTGGGACATGGTATTTCTGAGGACGTGGTGGATGTTGTCTATGTCAAGGCCGACGAGAATTTCACGGCCTCCAACAATCCCACCATCGCCTCGCACATCGAGAAGATCAACCAGCAGTTCCTCAATGCGGACAAGAACTATGTACTCATCGGTCCGGGACGCTGGGGGAGCAGCGACTACTGGCTGGGTATCCCCGTGAAGTGGCCCCACATCTCCGCTGCCCGGGTAATCGTGGAAACGGGACTGAAGAACTATCATGTAGATCCCTCGCAGGGTACGCATTTCTTCCAGAACCTCACCAGTTTCGGTGTCGGCTACTTCACCATCAATACCTATACGGGCGACGGCATCTTCCAGCAGGACGTTCTCGACCGTATGCCCGCTGTCGAAGAGACCGAATACGTGCGCCACGTCCGTTTCGAACATCCCCTGAAGATCATGATGGACGGTAAGAAGCAAACGGGTGTCGTCCTTCTCCCGCAGGAGTAATATTGAAGATTGAAAATTGAGAATTGAAGATTGAAAATTGAAATATGAATCTAAACCTAACATCTACTATCAAGAAGCCTGAGCACACTTTGCGCAGGCAGGTGATCGACCTTTGTAACAAGGTAGGTAAGCCCCTGCTCAAACTCTCTACAAAAGATTACGTTGAGAATGGGCTCGGCCACCTTGTTGAACAGTTTGACGGGCAGGCTGGTCTCGTCAATATCGAAGTATTCAACGAGTTGCAGCATACGATTACAGGCTGGCCCGGTGGCAAACCGGATGTTGACGACTCTACCCGTCCG
>CACXTQ010000114.1:0-3740 GCA_902770595.1 uncultured Bacteroidales bacterium
GAGACCGTACAAAGTAGTTACCAGCAACAGTTCCAACAGCTGTCCATGCAGATCATGGACTGTCGCACCTGGCAAGACTGGACTGACATCTATAAGCGACTGGTACGCTGGGAACTGGAGCTTAGCGCCACCGACTCACAGATGACCGAGATGCTGGAGATGCAGAAAGAAGAGGCCAACCTCGGGTTTGCCAAATATGTCAAGCAGAATTATCTGGAGTGGATGAAGGGCGGCGACCACCCGTTACTCTCCAATGAGTTGTTCAAAACCAAGGTATTCCCCCTGCTGAATGCCGGCGAAAAGGTTTTCCTGATTGTGCTAGACAATTTCCGCTACGACCAGTGGAAGACGCTCGAACGCGAGATTGGCGACCAGTTTGACATCGACGAAGACGTCTATTGCAGCATCCTGCCTACTGCCACGCAATATGCCCGCAATGCCATCTTCTCAGGACTGATGCCCGAACAAATATCCAAGATGTTCCCCGACCTATGGGTCGACGAGGACGAGGAGGAAGGCAAGAACCTCAACGAAGCACCGCTCATCCAGACACAACTGGAACGCTACCGCAGGAAAAACACCTTTTCATACCATAAGATCAATACCTCGACAGAAGCAGAGAAACTGGTGCAACAGCTGAAAACCCTGGAGCGCAACGACCTGAACGTCGTCGTCTTCAACTTCATCGACATGCTGTCACACGCCCGAACAGAATCGAAGATGGTGCGCGAACTGGCCAACAACGAATCGGCTTACCGCTCGATAACGCTGTCGTGGTTCCGCCATTCCGTCATTGCCGACCTGTTCCGTCAGTTAGCACAGACCGACTATCGCGTCATCATCACCACCGATCATGGCAGCATCCGTGCCAACAATCCTGTCAAGATTGTCGGCGACCGCAACACCAACACCAACCTGCGCTATAAGTTAGGCAAGAACCTCGCCTACGAGTCGAAAGACCTCTTTGTCATCAAAGACCCTCAGAAGGCTCACCTGCCCGCCCCCAACCTGTCGACGAGCTATGTCTTTGCCACGGGCGACGACTTCTTCGCCTATCCTAACAACTACAATTACTATGTCAGCTACTATCGCAACACCTTCCAGCATGGCGGCATCTCCTTGGAAGAGATGATTATCCCCATTGTCACGCTCAAAGGCAGGAAACGCTAGTTATCTAAAACATCGAAGCATCGAAATATCGAAACATCGAAAGAAAATGGAAATCAAAATAGAAAATATCGACCACATCCGCGAGGCTGCTCGCGAATTCATCCAGCATATTGGTGACCACCGAGTCTTTGCCTTCTATGGCAAGATGGGCGCCGGCAAGACCACCTTCGTCAAAGCCATTTGCGAGGAGCTGGGTGTCGACGACGTCATCACCTCCCCCACCTTCGCCATCGTCAACGAATATACCTCTGGCGAAGGAGACTCCATCTTCCATTTTGACTTCTACCGCATCAAAAAGATAGAGGAAGTCTACGACATGGGCTACGAGGACTACTTTTACAGTGGCAGCCTCTGCTTCATTGAGGTCCAACTTAGCCTTGGGCTGGGCACCGACCAGTTTGTCGACAACCTGACCATTCTTAAAGAAAAGGATGGTGGGAATGTTGCGGATACCAAACTCCATAGCCAACTCCTCGTTCTCCTCAACATCGCACTTACCGACAGTAATCTTGCCGTCGTACTGCTCTGCCAATTCGGCAATAACGGGAGCAATCATACGGCAGGGGCCGCACCATGTTGCCCAGAAATCAACGACTAATGGCTGTGCGCCATTCTTCAGGCTCTCGAAATTCTCGCTTGTGATTGTTACTTCCATAATCTTAAATTTTTAAATTCTTAACTCCTATTTCTTAACTCTTAATTTATCTTGTAGTCCATTGCTTCAGTTTGTTCGATAAACTGTATCAGCGTATTCTTCACGTCAATGCCACCCGCTGTACTATGCAGAAGGACGTGCTTCTGCCCCGTTGAGTCGTGCAGCTGGATATATAGTTTCGTTTTACCGGGATTCTCGGCAATGAGGTCGTGTAACGCATTGACGTCGCCATCGTTCAACAAATCGGATGTCAGCGAAATGGTGATACGGTCAATGGCACGTTCCTTCACCGACTGCAACAGTTCGACATTGGTCACCTTCAACTCTTTCTGGTCGTTGTTAAAGAAACGTGGCGCCATCTTACCAGTCACATACACTGCCGCTCCCTCCATGAATTTTCCGTTCAGGTTCAGCCAGTCGTCACCGAACAGCACCAACTCACCGGAGCCCTCGAAGTCCTCAAGGGTGATAATGCCCCACGGCTTGTTGTTCTTGCCGAAACGCGATTGCACCCCGGTCACGATACCACCCAGCGTAATATCCTCGCGGTCGTTGAGGGCTGCTGCACGGTCAGCCAACTCCGTACAACGGGCATTGCACAGGTTATCGAGCACAATCTTGTATTCGTCCAGCGGATGGGCCGACAAGTAGATACCCACCAACTCACGCTCCTTGTTCAGGCGCTCGATATCGCTCCATCGGCTATCAGCCTTGGGCAGCTGAGGCGTCTGTATTTCTACGCCGTCGTCGAAACCGCCGAACAGCGAGGTCTGCGCCTCCTGTTTCTCCTGCTGGTAGGTCTGGCCGTAGCGCATGATGATGTCGATGAGCGTCTCACCGCGATTGTTCTGTGCAAAGAAGTCCTCACGGTTGATGCCAAAGCTGTCGAAGCCTCCACTAAGTGCCAAAGCCTCAAAGGCCTTGCGGTTGATTTGGCTGAAGTTGACACGCTGCACAAAGTCGAAGATATCCTTGTAAGGACCATTCATTTCGCGCTCGTCGATGATAGCGTGAGCTACACCGTCGCCCAGACCCTTGATAGCGGCGAGTCCAAAACGTATCTCGCCCTTTTTGTTAACACCGAACTTTTGGTACGACTCGTTGACATCCGGTCCCAGCGTGGCGATACCCATCGCCTTGCACTCGTCCATCAGCTTGGTAATCTCCGTAATCTGGTCACGCCGTCTCGACATAATGGCAGCCATAAACTCAGCGGGATAGTTGGCCTTGAGGTAGGCCGTCTGGTAAGCCACCCACGAATAGCAGGCGGCATGCGACTTGTTGAAGGCGTAAGAAGCAAAGGCCTCCCAGTCGCCCCATATCTTGTCGAGCACCTTCGGATCGTGGCCGTTCTTCTTGCCACCCTCGATAAACTTGGGCTTCATGGCGTCGACGATGTCTTTCTTCTTCTTACCCATGGCCTTTCGCAGGGCATCGCTCTCACCACGAGTGAAGTCGGCCAGCAGACGCGAGAGCAACATCACCTGCTCTTGATAGACAGTGATGCCGTAGGTATCCTTCAGGTATTTCTCCATCACGGGGATGTCATAGGTGATGGGCTCCTCGCCGTGCTTACGACGGATAAACTGCGGAATATAGCCCATAGGTCCGGGACGGTAGAGGGCGTTCATGGCGATGAGGTCCTCGAAGACGGTAGGTTTCAGTTCGCGGAGGTATTTCTGCATACCAGCCGACTCGAACTGGAAAGTGCCGATGGTGCGTCCCTGCTGGTAGAGCTCGAAGGTCTTGGGGTCGTCAATGGGGATATGGTCGAGGTCAACGTCAATGCCACGTGTCTGCTTGATAACGGCACAGGCTTCCTTCATCTCCGAAAGGGTCTTCAGACCCAGGAAGTCCATTTTGATGAGTCCCGTCGACTCGATGACGTGACCATCATACTGCGTACAGTTGGTCT
>CACXTQ010000115.1:0-2320 GCA_902770595.1 uncultured Bacteroidales bacterium
TTTTGTTTTTCTTTGCCATTATTTTGCCATTTCGAATATTTCTCCTAACTTTGCCCCAATATAAAGGCGGATTTTGAGGTTGTTACTGTTTTTGTGTGGCTACCTTTAGCGAAGCTATAGATGTTCTGTTTTAGTAGATCTATTCCTCCTGTTATATCATCATTCAGCACTATTAATTTTTCGGGCTATTTTGTCCTTTTATCATATGACACGTGTCATTACCTACGGCACCTACGACCTCCTGCATCAGGGACACATCAACCTCCTTCGCCGAGCCAAGGAGCTGGGCGACTATCTCATCGTCGGAGTCACCAGCGACAGCTTCGACCGTGGTCGCGGCAAGCTCAATGTGCGCAACAACGTCCTCGAGCGTGTCGAGGCCGTCAAGGCCACAGGCTACGCCGACGAAGTCATCATCGAGGACTACCTCGGTCAGAAGATCGACGACATCCAGAAGTACGATATCGACATCTTCGCCATCGGCAGCGATTGGGAGGGCAAGTTCGACTACCTCAACGAATACTGCAAGGTCGTCTATCTGCCTCGCACCGAAGGCATCAGCAGCACCATGCTCCGTGCCAAGAGCCAGGACGTCTATCGCATTGGTGTCATCGGCAGTGGTCGCATCGCCCATCGTTTCGTGCCCGAAACCAAGGTGGTGAATGGGGCAGAGGTAGTAGCCGTCCTCAATCCCGATAGGGGAGAGGCCGAATCCTTCGCCACGAAGCATGGCATCGATGCCTTTACCGACTTCGACGAGTTCATCTCCCACGTCGATGCCGTCTATATCGCCTCCCCGCATCTCACGCACTACGACTATGCCAAGCGCAGCCTCCTGGCCGATAAGCACGTGTTGTGCGAAATACCCTTCACGCTCAGCAAGGCCGAAGCCCTCGAGCTCTACCACATTGCCGAGCAACGCGACCTCGTCCTCCTCGAAGCCAGCAAGACCGCCTATTGCCCCGCTTTCGGCCATATCGTGACCATGGTTAAGAGTGGTATCATCGGTGATGTCGTCGATGTGCAGGCTTCCCTGAGTAAGATGGTCGCTCCGCCTACCCGCGAATTGGATGCAGCGCAGGCAGGAGGGGCCCTCACCGAACATGCCCCGCTTACCGTGATGGCCATCGTCAAGCTGCTCGGCACCGATTGGCGCGACGTCAATTTCCACAGCCGTATGGAGAATGGAGTGGACATCTACACCAAGGGTGTCATCAACTACCCCCATGCCACAGCCTCCTTCACCCTCGGCATTGGCGTCAAGACCGAAGGCAACCTCGTCATCAGTGGCACCAAGGGCTACATCTACGTCCCCGCTCCATGGTGGCTCACCAGCTTTTTCGAGGTGCGCTACGAGGACCAGACCAAGAACAAGAAGTACTTCTACAGCTACGACGGCGAAGGCCTCCGTTACGAGATCCAGGAATTTATGTCGATGATTGTGAACAAACGACGTAATTCATATAAACTTAGGCCCCAAGAGACTGTCGCTATTTCTGAAATTATTGAGAATTTTAGGAATAGGGATAGTGTAACGGAAATATGATATTTGCAGATATGATAGGCTGCAAACAGCAAAATTATTAAGCTTCAGATTAAATGGATAATAAGATAACCGTCACCTCGCCCTTGTTGCCCAATCTTGATGAGTTTCACGAGATGCTCAAGGAAATATGGGCGAGCAAATGGATTACGAACAATGGCCAGTTTCACAAGCAATTGGAAGCAGCATTGGCCGAGTATCTTAATGTGCCCTATATCAGTCTGTTCACCAATGGTACGCTTCCATTGCTTACAGCACTTCAGGCACTGCGTATTACGGGTGAGGTGATTACCACGCCCTATAGTTTCGTGGCCACCACCCACAGCATCTGGTGGAATGGCTGCAAGCCCGTGTTTGTCGATATCGAAGAGGAGACCTGCGGCATCAACCCCAATAAGATCGAGGCAGCCATCACCCCCAAGACCACAGCCATCATGCCAGTACATTGCTATGGTAAGCCGGTCAAGATGGATGCTATTCAGGAAATTGCCGATAAGTATGGTCTTAAGGTAATCTACGATGCAGCACATGCTTTCGGCGTTGAAGTAGATGGTGAAAGTGTATTGAATAGGGGCGATATGTCCACTTTGAGTTTCCATGCCACGAAGGTCTATAACACCCTCGAAGGTGGAGCTCTTATCGTTCATGACGAGTCGACCAAAAAGCGCATCGACTACCTGAAGAACTTCGGTTTTGCTGGTGAGACCGAGGTGGTGGCTCCGGGCATCAACAGCAAGGTCGATGAGGTACGCGCAGCTTATGGCCTCCTTAATCTAA
>CACXTQ010000116.1:0-2884 GCA_902770595.1 uncultured Bacteroidales bacterium
CCATTGACCAATATTCCTCACTGCTGCCTCCCGTAGGAGTTTGGACCGTGTCTCAGTTCCAATGTGGGGGACCTTCCTCTCAGAACCCCTACCGATCGTAGGCCAGGTGGGCCGTTGCCCCGCCTGCCGCCTAATCGGACGCATCCCCATCCGCAACCGGAATGGACCTTTGCTCGCGGGCAGATGCCCCCACGCGAGCTCATGCGGCATTAATCCGCCTTTCGGCGGGCTATTCCGCGGTTGCGGGCAGGTTGGATACGCGTTACTCACCCGTGCGCCGGTCGCCACCAGGGCATGGCAAGCCATGCCCCGTGCTGCCCCTCGACTTGCATGTGTTAAGCCTGTAGCTAGCGTTCATCCTGAGCCAGGATCAAACTCTCCATTGTAAAATAATGTATCGTCGTCTCATATCCCCAAAGGGGGAGAGAAACTTCTTTGTCTCAGGACGCCTCGTCTCCATCGTGTTCAAAAAGCACCTTTTACCACGCCCGTAAGGGGCGTTGACGGCTCGTATCTTCTACCCACGCCACACTGCCGAATAAAGGCAGGCGGCGCTGCTTCTTGTACTACTTGTCTTCTATGTAAATCTTCCAAAGAACGCTTCTTCTTGACGCTCGTCGGGGCGCAAGCCCCAAAAGCGGATGCAAAGGTACGCATTCGTCGCCAACCAACCAAATTTTAACCAAATTTTAAAGGGGATTTTTTTGCGGAAAATGAAACTTTTTCGCGTTTCTTGACAAAACTTGGCGATTTTAAGTGTAAAACGTACACAAAACACCATTTTTTGATTCAGAACACACCCTTGGAAATTCAAAATAATCTTCAATATATTTTGCAAATCCACTCGGTTTGCACTATCTTTGCAGAGAGATGAGGAATGGACTGAAACATAAAAGGCTATTGATGTGTGCATATTATATATTTATAATGTGCGCACTGGCCCATGCCAAGTCGTACAGTTACAACACGAAGTTCATCATCTCGAAGAAACTGTTCGTAGACAGCATACCCATTGAAATCGAGGATGACCAGATATACCTCAGGGCCTTGATACATGGCAAGACATACAGGTTCTGCCTCGACACAGGCTCGAGCCAGGGCATCGTCTATAGCAGCAGTCAGTTTCCATACACCCGCAAACTGGGCACCATCACCTCGCACGATGCCAATGGCAACACCAGCAAGATAGAGGTGGTGCAATATCCAGACTTCCAAATCGGCACCCTGGTGATACGCGGATATGCAGGGTCGTACATTCCCTCCAATGTGAAGCGCAAGGATTTTGACGCCGTCATTGGCTTCGACTTGTTCAACAAAGGTCTGACGGCAAAGATCGACGTGCAGAACAAGGTGATGGTCATCACCGACAACTACAAGTATTTCGACTTCGAGCCGGGCTATTCCACCAAGTACCGGCTGGTGAGGTGGGTGCCCAACATCAAGATAGGCATCTACCACTACTGCATCGACGAAGCCCGTTTCGACACGGGCAGCCGCCGGCTTTACGAGATGTCGAGCAAGAGTTGGAAGGAATTCATGACGAAGTTCCCTGATTTCGAGACCCAGGTAGAGGGAGTGAGTTGGGGTCGCCGCTCAATAGGCACATTTGGTGCCGAGCGCCTAGGAGAGACCGCCTTCCTCTGGCTTGACGAACTGCAATGGGACTTCTTCACCTTCCACGACTACCACACGCTCACCACCCAGGGTAACTCACGCATCGGCGCGCAGATTCTCAACTATGGAAACATCATCATCAACCCCAAGCGGAAGGAGTTGATATTCCAGCCTTTCGAAGAAGGCAACCATTGCTACATCAGCAACACACAGACCGACATTGCCTTCGTGCCCTACAATGGTCATGCGATGGTAGGACTGATATGGGAGAAGAGCAAGCAATACGAGAGCGGTTTGCGCGAAGGCGACGTCATACTGAGCATCGACAACATCCCCATTCTTTCGTTCCAACATTTTCTGAACTATCCGTTTATCTCCTCACACAAGCATCAGTTCAAGGTGCGTGGCAGCGACGGCAGGATAAGGATTGTGGAAAGTGAGCGCTGAAACGCCACCCTACCCTTTTACAAAAAGAATGCTCCCCTTTTCCTTCAAACAGGACGAAGGAAAAGGGGAGCAATGGTGTTAGACTACTTTCCGAAACTATTTCTCGCTGTCGGCAGGAGCCTCGTCGATGAGTTCCATGAACTGGTCGAGTTTCGGGGTGATGATAATCTGTGTGCGACGGTTGCGCTGGCGACCCACCTCGGTATCATTGCCTGTGATCGGGTTGTACTCTCCCCTACCACCGGCGGTGAGGCGTTTCGGGTCTACGCCGAAGTTGTTTTGCAGATACTGCACAACGCTGGATGCACGCAGACAGCTGAGGTCCCAGTTGTTACGAATATTCTCGCGGGTGATGGGCACATCGTCGGTGTTACCCTCCACGAGCACATCATAGTCGCTGTAATCGACGATGATCTTGGCGATTTTGCTCAACGTCTCCCTGGCACGGCTGTTGATCTCATAACTGCCGCTCTTATAGAGCATATTGTCGGCAAGCGAGATATACACCACGCCTTTGAGCACCTGGATGTCGACCTCTTTCATCTCCTCCTTGCTGAGCGAGCGCGTGAGATTGTTGGTAAGCACCATGTTGAGCGAGTCGCTCTTACTCTTCACCTCCACAAGATGGCGGATATACTGGTTCGACTCATTGATTTGGTCGACCAGTTTGTCGATACTCACATTGTTCTGACTTGCGTTGCTCAGACTCTTGTCGAGCGATTTTTGCAGACGGGCATAGTCTCTCTTGGCCTGGGCGAGCTGCTCCTCAAGGCTTTGCACACGGGCCGTGCTGGCAGCCAACTGTTCCTTAGCCTCCTGATAG
>CACXTQ010000117.1:0-2191 GCA_902770595.1 uncultured Bacteroidales bacterium
TGATTACCTTGGCCGCAACTCGCGCATCGACGACATCCAAGCCGCTATCCTCTCTGTAAAACTGAAGCATCTCGATGCCGACAACCAGCGTCGCAAGGACATTGCTGCCCGCTACGAACGAGAAGTAAGCAACGACCTCGTGAGATTCTTGCGTCCCGTTGGTAGCAAGCGAGCAGAGCTCGAGCGACTTCCCGATGGCAACGAAACGTATTCTCGTTCTGGCCTCGCTGCACGCGATTGTGTCTGGCACATCTTCCCCGTTTTCAGTCCTCGTCGTAACGAACTCCAGCAGTATCTCTTGGAAAATGGCGTAGAAACTGCGATTCATTATCCCATTCCGCCTCACCGCCAGCGCTGCTATAATCTTCAATCTTCAATTTTCAATCTTCAATCTTTTCCCGTCACTGAGCAGATCCACGCTCAGGAACTCTCTATCCCCTGCCATCAGACTCTGACCGACGAAGAAATCACCCGAATCATCACCCTTCTCAATGCCTTCCAATAGTCATAACATCGCGTTCGATCTCGGCGGCGTAGTCATCGCCTTGAGTTACGAGAATGCCATCCGGCGGTTCGAGGAAATCGGACTGACAGATGCTCGTCAGCACCTTGATGCCTTTCATCAGCACGGCATCTTCGGAGACCTCGAGAGTGGCAGGATTTCTGCTGAAGTGTTTCGTGAGGAACTGAGCAAAATTATCGGCCGTCAGCTGACGATGGACGAGTGTTTCTATGCCTGGCACGGATATGTGGAGTCCGTTCCCCAACGCAACCTCGATATGTTGCTTCGTCTGCGCCAGCAGGGCTATAAGGTCTGTCTGCTTTCAAACACCAATCCCTTTATGATGCAATGGGCTTGCTCCCCAGCGTTCGATGGCGGCCATCATCCCATCGGTTACTATTTCGACCGCCTCTACCTGAGTTACGAGTGCAAGGTGATGAAGCCTTCGCCAGAGATTTTCCGCATGATGCTCGAAGGTCAGCAGGCCACAGCCGATGAGACCCTCTTCATCGACGACAGCCCCAGCAACTGCTCAGCTGCCCAAGCCCTCGGCATCCACACCCTCTGTCCTCATAACAACGAAGACTGGATCCCTGCTCTCAAAGCATATCTCAATATGTAATATACTCCTTACGCAACGTTGGCAACGCGGCAACGTTTATTTCGTAAGTTCGAAGCCCACACGGGCACCATCGGCACTCTTGGCGAGTTTGCTGACTGCCTGAACGGCTGCCGTGTTGCTCACCTTACCTTCTTTCCGAAGAATGTTGACCATCTGCGTGGAGTCGAACATCAGTCCCATTCCTCTTTGGGTCTTGATGACGTTGCCCTTAATGGTCTCAGTGGATGTCTTGAGGGCGATCTCACCGTTCTGGGCGTTATAGACGTAGGTTCCGCTGAATGGGATGCCATTCACCTTGGCCGAGAATTTGTTACCGGCAAGAAACGAGAACGAGGTGTTGCTACGGTTGATGCCGATGCTGTTGTAGTTGCTTGCCAGCGACGAATTGAGGTTGGTAACTGCCGCATTGCCTCCGGCCTTTGTCAGCGTCTTTTCGGTCGTAAAGGCTGCACTCGGAGCATTGTAGCTCCAGCTGCCGAGAATGCTCGTCGGGTCAAACAGCGATCCGCCGAACAGCACATTACTCAATACGCTGCCAAGCACACTGCCTAGCACATTATCGCCCGAACCTGTGTTCGGAGTGCCGTAACCCGCAGAGAAACAGCTCGACAGCATCAGTGCCGCGCCTGCAAATAGTGTCAGAATTGTTTTCTTCATAATGCCATAGTTTTTGTCATTCATCGTTGCAAAGATACAAACTATTTCCGAAAGCTCCAAATATCCGATGATCTTTTTTCGGCACAAAGGACACAAAGGGGTCTGGCACCTTTGTGTCAAATTAGGAAATTCCCCACGAACGAATAGGGATTTTCTTTTTTCAGTTTGTAGGGAATATCCTATCTTTGCACCATCAAAAGTCATTCTAAATGTATACGATTATGAAACAGACAGCATTTTTATTCAGGTCACTTCTGTTGGTGACAATGATGGGATGGACGTTGATGAGCCAGGCCCAGAGATATGAGATTATTCACGGTCGGGTGGTTTTCTGCGACGAAGTTATGATGCAGGTTGATACCCAGAGTTTTGTTGATTTAGGCTACGGCTATGCAAAAGACAAGATGAAT
>CACXTQ010000118.1:0-2158 GCA_902770595.1 uncultured Bacteroidales bacterium
AAAAGTGAATAGTGAATAGTGAAAAGGTAAAAATATGAAAAAACTATTATTATCAACCATGATGCTGGCCTTCGTCGTAACGATGGGGCAGGCGAAAGATGTGGTGTGGGAACAGCCCGCCATAGAGTATGGAAACAGCAATGGTGACGGGTTCTTCCATTTGTCACTCGACGTGACGAAGGTGGAACTGAAAGCCAATGAGACCGTGGTGTATATCACCGTGTCGCAGCGTTCGGACTATCCTGACCACAACTGGTTTCGGTTTGCGGGCGACACCTATCTGATGGTAGGGGAGCAGCGCTATACCATCGTTTCTGCCGACGGCATTGAACTAAACAAGCAGCTTAATACAAACAAGGATGGCCGTCGTGATATGGCCTTCCACTTCCCACCGCTGCCGAAGGCTACGAAGAAATTCGACTTCATCGAGGGCGACGGACAAGGTGCCTTCCAGATCAAGGGCATCAAGCCTGTGGAGGATCGCTGGAAGCAACTCTTCCCTTCCTATTGGCGCGATGATAAGACTGGCGACTGGAAGATTGCTTTCTTTGACGACTGCGCCATCTACGATTGCAAGTTCTGGAATTACAAGCAGCGCGACGTGAACCCCAAGACGGGCGAAGCCACCATCATCATGACCAATGGCAATGATGAGCTGAAGGTTGCCATCGGCAAGGACAAGAAAGGGATGCGCCCGATACAGATTGGCAATCAGAAAGCTACATATTCGATGATCACCAGCCGTTTCCTGCCTGACTATCCCACGAAGGACACCCGCACGGATTTCATCGACACCGACTATAAGGAAGATACCGTCACCATCGTTGGTTGGATCAAGGATATGCCCGATCACTACAAGCAGACGAAGACCTTTGATTTCGGCTTTACGAACTTCTTCACAAGTGCGTGGGAAGAAATCCATGCCGACCTTGACGAGCAGGGACGCTTCAGCATAAAGATACCCATCCTGAACAGTTCGGAGTTCTTCATCGACTGGGAGCGCTGCTTCATCCGCAATATGTTCGAGCCAGGCAAGACCTACTTCCTGCTTTATGACTTCTCGGAGGGCCGTCGTTACTTCATGGGCGACGACTGCCGCCTGCAGAACGAACTCTTCAAATATCCGCTCGATTGGCAGTCAATAAGAATGGAGCGCGAAGATAAAGACTTCGACAAATACATCGCCTCCGTCGACAGCCTTATCAAAGCACAGAACGCCAATACCGATAATCTCTGTCAGACGCATCCCACGCTCTCCACGCGTTTTGAGAAATACAGGAGGGGCAACACACTCATGCAGCAAGCCTATGACTTCGGGCAGTCGCGTTTCAATGCGCCGAACTTCCAATTCCCCGACGAGATGCACCAATATGCCACCGATACCTTCTGGAAGAAGCTCGAGAAGCCCTACACCTTACATCGGGAACTCAACGGTTTCTTGCACGACTATCTCGATGATGTCATCCGCAAACGGAGTTGGTCGGTAAACTGGAACATCTATGACTATATCCATGCTATCGCCTCAAATGATGAGGAACTGGCGCTGCTCAACCAATGGAAGAGTTGGATTATCGATGCCAGGGCCAAGGTGGCGGCTGCACCTGAGGAAGAGAAACAGAAGGTGGCCGAAAAACTCGATGCCGATAATGCTGAGATGATTGAGAAAGTCAACAAACTCTTCAGCAGTCAGAGAGGTCTGAAAGTACAGAACGGAATCAATCTCATCAAACGGATGCAGCAAGAGGCCTTTGCGCTTGACTCATTAGGCGCCGACCCGCTCATCAAGGATATCTGGCTCTCACAAATGGTGTATAAGGAGATTGACAACAGCCGCATGACGCTGCCGACAATGGTCATCGACACGCTCAAGGCGCTGAGCAGCAACATGCATGGTATCGAAAGTGTGGAGAAAGTCAACGAACACTACCTTGCTCTCGAGAACCGTGAGTTCGACAAGCTAGTGCTCAAGTCGTCGGACAACCTTGCTGACCTCAGCGAAGGCGAGGCGCTGCTGAAGAAAATTCTCGAGCCTTATAAGGGTAAGTTCGTGCTCTTAGACATCTGGGGCACATGGTGCGGTCCTTGCAAGGAAGCACTCAGTCACTCTACAGAAGAGTACGAACGCCTGAAAGACTACGACATTGAGTTCCTCTATCTG
>CACXTQ010000119.1:0-3125 GCA_902770595.1 uncultured Bacteroidales bacterium
CCGCCATCTGCTCGAAATGGCCGAGCCGCTCACGCTCGACGAATATCGCGAACTCAAGAAGTGGTACACGCCCGAACAGATCCAGGAGGTGTTCATCGACATGGAGAACGACATCGGCCTTAACAAAAGGCGCAGAAACTGCTTTCAGACCGCATTTTCCTGGCTGAAGAAACGGTATGGTCCGCCTCAGTGCAACAACAAGAAGACAAGCAAGGCCGTCTTCTGCGGACTGGACGAGAACGGATCCCCGATTTACAAATAAAACAAAGGGATTTTAAGGGACTCTAAGAGATTCTAAGGGATATTAAGGGACGTATGTTTCTTGGGTCCCGAACTCTACAGGCGTAGGTGACGTCCCTAAAAATCCCTTAATATCCCCAAATATCCCTAAATATCCAAGATTCAAATTCCGCAGTTTGCGCGGCAGATGCTGAGCAACAAGGAGATGGAGGCGGCTGTGCTGAACGGCCTGATGAATGAACGTGAGGGCATCGACCAGGCGATGCAGCGACTCAACGACTACTGCTTCTACGAACCCGTGCACCAGGTGATCTATCATGCCATCTGCAATGTGTATGGCGCCAACACACCCATCTCGATGATTTCGGTGACGAACGAGCTGATGCACAGCATGGACTATGAGAAGGCGAAGGACTGCATGCTCCAGGTGGCGCAGATCGCCTCCCAGGTGGAGGAAAAGATGGACTTCTACCAGATGGTGCTCGTGCTGGAGAATATCGCCCAGCGCCGTGCCCTGGCTCCCGTGGGCTACCAGCTGCTCGAACTGAGCTACACCCTCAGTACCGAACTCAATGCGGGCGTAAATGCCATCCAGCAGGCCATCGACCAGATCATGGCGGGCACGAAGGGCAAGGATTTCACTTCGCTGACCGAGCAGCTCGAGATAGCCCGCCAGCACATCATCGACAACCGCAACCCCGAGACGCAGCACATCGGCCTGATGACGGGCATCCCGCAGTTCGACCGCGAGGGTGGTCTGCCCGACAACGCCTTCATCGTCGTCGGTGCGAAGTCGAGCCACGGCAAGACATCGTTCATCGTCGTCGGTGCGAAGTCGAGCCACGGCAAGACATCGTTCGCCAACTACCTGGCGCTGCAGGCGATGAAGCGCGGCAAGCGCGTGGCCTACTACAGCATGGAGATGACCAACCTGGAACTGACACAGCGCCTGCTGTCGATGGAGTGCCGCGTGAACGTGAATGCCCTGGCACGTCTGAAACTGGATCCTGCACAGGAAGTGAGGGCCTTCCATACCATCGACATGATGATCGCGAACAATGCGGAGAACTTCAGCTTCGACGAGCGCGGCGTGAATCACCTCGACCGCATGCTGCAGTCGATCCGTGTGCTGAAGCGAACGCGCGGCCTCGACCTCGTGGTGGTGGATTACATCCAGCTGCTCGGCATCGATCCGGTGTACCGCGATGAGAACACCACTAAGCTTATCGGCCGTGCTGCCCATGCCTTCAAGGATATCTCGCGCGATCTCGCAGATCAACCGCAACGTGACGGGACGACCTACCCGTGCCAACCTCCGCGACAGTGGTGAGATTGACGAGGCTTCGGACCTCACCATCATCCTCTATCGTCCGGAGGCCGACAAGGTGGAGAGTTATCCAGATAAGTACGTGGATGTCTCGGTCAAGAACACGATGCTAGTGGATGTGAGCAAGTTCCGCAGTGGCGGACAGATGGAGTTCTTCATGGGCTACCAGCCTGAATACACCTTGCCCTTTGTGTTGACGAAGGAGGCGCAGGGGCAGATGGAGATATTCGATCAGAACGGGCTGCCATCGGAAGATCTTGATGGGATATGAAGACCCCCTCACTGCCCCTGCTTAGGTATTCTGCCCCCGCTGTTGCTCACGTCGTTCGCGTCCGAGAGAAGCGGGGGATAGAGGGGGTGCGGCAAGATGACTTGCTGGTACTGATTCTATTTATCACGAATTTGCGAATTTGCGAATTGACAAGCTCTACGGATTTACGCGGATTTCACGGATTTCCGTATAGTCGGACAAATAGATAATCTGATTTCCGTTTCAATTCGTAGAGTTTCTTAAGAATTAGAGAATTAAATATGCTTGGGATGTCAGAATAATTCGATAATTCGTGATAAAGGAAAAGGTCAAGGTTCCCCAAGATACTCGAAGATGAGCGAAACCTGTTGTGCGGTGAAGCGTCGTTGGTTCTTATCATATCCTGTCCGTTTCAAAGCATCACACAATGTCGTGTCGCTTTGGATCCATCGGTTAAGATGGCGGGCAGCGGTCTTATAAGATGACTCGGGGAAGTATGCCTGTGACAAGGCAAACTTGGTATAGGGTTGGATTGTCCACATAGAGTTGGTAGGTAAGAGAGGTTTGAGGGGTTAAGAAGGGTAATACTATTAACGCTGCAAAGTTACGTATTTTTTTTGATATATGCAAGAGCAATCTGCATGTAGGGTGACATTAAGGTGACACTAAGGTGACACTTGTCAGCGTAGGGTGACACTAAAGTGACAACGCCCCAAATAAAGTTCGTATCTTTGCACCGTGATCTTTGAAATAACGGCTTTAATTAAGAAAAAAGACCATCCGAGTCCCGATTCTCTTATCAAGAATTCGAGAATTGCGAGTTGTTACAAACCTATCATTAACGAGTAATTAACGGCTCATTATACGGTCATTAACGTTAAAGGAAACCCACCCAACTTAATTCTCAAATTCTCTAATTCTTGATAATCAAAAAGAATTCGTGTCGGGGTCTGGAGGTTTTTCTGGCGTCAGCCTTTTTTCTTCTTATCACGAATTTGCGAATTTTCGAATTGTGTTAGGTCATAGGGATCCCACCGAAATAATTCTCTAATTCGATAATTCGTGATAGAAAAAAAAGCCGTGATTCGGGACCACATAGTATTAACCTAAACCCTAACTTTTATGTTCACAATCAACACTTTCTCGATCTCCAAGCTCAACAACGCGGAGGTCACCGGCTTCTACATCAACGTGCAGAAAGCCATCACAACCGGCGATCCGACGAAGCTCGGCCTCGCCGAGGTCCTTCCCAACTTCGGCAGCACCCTGCAGAAGCTCATCGACCAGGTCTATACGACCACAGGTTCG
>CACXTQ010000120.1:0-2038 GCA_902770595.1 uncultured Bacteroidales bacterium
TTAGACGATGAGGCTGTGATAGTCGGCACGTCGGCAGTGACTGGCACGGAACTCGACAGCATTGTCAACCAGTACAGCGGCATTTACACCAATCCCTTCCTGGCCTGGGGCCGTTATCGCAAGCATTGGTTCAAAGTGACTCTGCCCATCTCCTTCCAGTTCCATCACGCTCAGATGGACGGCTCCCACGCTGCCCGATTCCTGGAAGAACTGCAGAAAACAATCAATACGATATGATGTTAGCTCAAGCCACTTGCTGAATTCCAATGAAACATCTGCCGAATATCCTGTCGTTGCTCCGAATGGTGGGGGCTGTTGCTCTGCTGTTAAGCGATGTGTCAGGCATTCTTTTTGGGGTGCTTTACATCGTTTGCGGCATCAGCGACATAGCCGACGGGTGGCTGGCCCGGAAACTGAAGTGCGCTACCAGGACTGGAGCATTGCTGGATAGTCTGGCAGACATCTGCTTCGTAGCGTGTTTGTGCCCTTTACTTCTGCCGATACTCGAACTGCCGCAATGGTTATGGCTGTGGGCAGGGGTAATTGTCGCGATTAAAGTTGTGAATCAGTTTTCGGCAGTTTGGGTGCACGGGCATTGTTGCTTCCCTCACACCCTCGCGAACAAATGGGCGGGATTCCTGCTATTCATTACACTACCCACAATAATATGGTCAATCATTCCCATCTCAATCGCAGCATTTGTCGCAACGTTTGCCGCCATACATGAAGGCTGCGTTTTAGCGAGAGCAGAATCAAGTCGAAGCACTGATATGTTAAATCCATGTTAATTTCTTCATTTCTCTTGACTCGTCCCTAAGGTCATACCTTAACTTTGCGGTCGCTTAGCAAATACATCGCGCGATATGAGTAAGAAAACAAGGTTAAAAATCGGAGAGTTCTCACAGTTGATGCAAGTGACGGTAAAGACCCTGCGTCACTACGAACAGAAAGGATTGCTTGCACCTGACGAGGTGGACGAGTGGACTGGCTACCGCTACTACTGCATCGACCAGATGCAACAGTTGAAGGACATCCGCGACCTGCAACGGCTCGGTTTCTCGCTGGACGAAATCAAGGATCTGTTCGACGATGGTTCGCATACGCCGACCATCCGACAGATGACCGAGAAGATCAGGGAAACGGAGGCACAGCTAAAGGAACTGATAGCCCGTCGCAACCAATTGCTCGACTGGAGGAACGCTCGCAAAGAAATGAAGACAATGGAAAAATTCAGCATTCAATCGCTGCCCGAAATCATCGTGGCAAGCCATCGTGAAGTCATCCCCAACTACGCTGCTATCGGGCCCATGTGTGTCGAGAAGATTGGTCCTGAAATGCAACGTTTAGGATGCAAGTGTCCGCCACCAGGTTACTGCTTCACCATCGAGCATAACAAGGAGTACACCCCCACTGACATCGACATCGAGTATTGCGAACAGGTTGAGGAGATGGGCGAAGACAGCGCTATAATAAAGTTCAAACGTTTGCCAGCTGTACCAAAAGCACTTTGCATGAAACACATCGGCCCCTACGAACGTTTCTACGAGTCGTTCACCGAGGCCTTCCGCTACATCGAGGAGCACGGCCTGAAGCCCGTCGGCCAGCATCGCACATGCTACATCGACGGAGCTTGGAACCAAGAAGACCCTGAGAAATGGCTATCGGTAATTCAGATACCAATAGAGTAATAATCCGTCCTGGTCGTCCCATATATTTGGGGGCGGTCAGGACAAAATGAGTTACACAATGAAAGATGTGACGAACATAAGGTTAGAAAATGTATCTTCGATCATTTACAATCAGTGATGCTCCAACAATCCTCTCATGGATAAAGGATAAGACGGCATTCCGTAAGTGGAGTGCCGACCGTTATCCAGTGTTCCCTCCCAAGCCTGAGGATATGGCTGCGCAATATGCTGCCGAGAATATTTTTCCCTTTACTGCTGTCGATGGTGAGGGCAACATCGTGGGGCATATCATACTGCGTTATCCAGAGCCTTCAAAGACTATTATTCGTTTGGGATTTGTCATCATAGAT
>CACXTQ010000121.1:0-2472 GCA_902770595.1 uncultured Bacteroidales bacterium
TTCTCGTAGGCCTCGGCCTGCTTCCATTGTTCACCGTACTTGTCGTATTTCGCACGCTTGTCCGGATCGCCAATGACGTCGTAGGCCTCTGTCAACGCCTGAAACTTCGCCTTTGCCTTAGGGTCGTCAGGATGCAAATCGGGATGGAACTGCTTAGCGCGCTTCAGATAAGCACGCTTCACATCTTTCTGCGGAATGCTCTTGTCGACGCCCAAAATCTTGTAATAGTCAATGAATGCCATAATATAATCCTCCCTATTTTACTTTTTTCTAACAAATAAGCAGCAAAAAGCGTGCCTAAGGACTTGGAAGTTTCAAAAATCTTTTGTACCTTTGCGCCAAACGAAACAATTATACTACCTTATCATCCTATGAGAAAGACTACCATCATCCTCGCACTATTGTCGCTATGCCTGACGGCTGTGGCCAAGTCATCGAAGACGGTGACCATACAACTGATTGAGACATCTGACGTCCACGGGGCTTTCTTCCCCTACAACATTACCGAGCGCAGACCAATGCAGGGCACAATGGCTCGCGTGAGCACCTACCTGAAACGCCAGCGCCAGCAATACGGCAAGAATGTGATTCTACTTGACAATGGCGACATCTTGCAAGGGCAGCCGACCTGCTACTATACCAACTTCGTGGCTACCGACAAACCCAATATTGCGGCAGAGGTCATCAACTACATGCAGTTTGACGCCGAGACCTTCGGCAACCACGATGTAGAACCCGGCCATGCGGTCTACGATAAATGGATTCGCGAGGTAAAATGCCCCATGCTGGGTGCCAATATTATCGACGCCAAGACGGGGAAACCATATGTCAAGCCCTACACCATCATCCAACGGGAGGGTGTTCGTGTAGCCGTCTTAGGTATGCTGACGCCAGCCATTCCCAACTGGCTGAGCGAGGATTTGTGGACGGGCTTGCGCTTCGAAGAAATGACAGGCTGTGCGCGCAAGTGGATGAAGATACTGAAAGAAAAAGAGAAGGCTGACATTGTCGTCGGACTCTTCCATAGCGGCTGGGATGGCGGTATCGTCACCCCCGAATACGAGGAAGATGTCGCCAAGAAGATTGCTGAGGAAGTCAATGGCTTCGACGTTATCTTCTTCGGACACGACCATACAGAACGTAATACGACGGTCAATGGCGTAGCCTGTCTTGACCCGTCGAATGCCGCTCGCAAGGTGGCTCAGGTTACGATCAAAGTGCAGAACGGAAAGGTCGTTGAGAAGAAAGGCGAAATCGTTGACGTAACCAATGAGGATATTGACGAAGACTTCATGCAACACTTTAAGCCACAGATAGAGTCTGTCCGCCAATATGTAGAGCGACAGATTGGCACATTCTCCGCTCCCATCTGTTCGCGCGACGCCTTCTTCGGTTCGGCAGCGTTCATAGACCTCATCCATGAGCTACAGCTGGAAGAAACCCATGCCGACATCTCGTTTACCGCTCCGCTAACATTCGACTCCGAAATCAAGGCCGGTCCAATATACATGAGCGACATGTTCAAACTCTACCGCTATGAGAACAAAATCTACACGCTACGAATGACAGGTGAGGAAATCCGCCGCCATCTGGAGTTAAGCTATGACCTGTGGGTAAACACCCGATTCGGCAGCAGGCATCGATTATGTGGTCGACGTCACCAAACCCGACGGTGAGAAGGTGCATATTCTGCAGTTCTCAGACGGGCGTCCCTTCGACGGGAAAGCATGGTATACCGTAGCCATGAGCAGCTATCGCGGCAATGGTGGTGGTGAGTTGCTGACCCATGGTGCCGGCATACCATTAGACTCTATTCCCGGACGAATCGTCTATAAAAGCGAGCGAGACCAGCGCTATTACCTAACCAAGAAAATCGAGCGCGAGGGCAACGTTACGCCCAAAGCCCTTGGCAACTGGCGCTTTATCCCCGATGCTTGGGTGCGTCCAGCCCTGCTGCGCGACCGCAAATTATTGTTTAAAGAATGAAATACTTTGTTTTTTGCCAGAGCGACCTTGTCTTACTAAAGGTCGGCGACCAGTATCAGATTCCCACCGAATCACCTACAGATATCAAACCGTGGACAACCGTCATGGACATCGATGGAGCCAAGGCTTATCGTATCGACCAACCCATAACCAATTCCGAACATTACGAAATGTGTGGACTGAGACAAAGCTACTACAAGCTGGCGGAGGACGACTACCGTTTGGCTGGCAAGTGTCACGAGTTGCTGTATTGGGATCAGAACACGAAGTTCTGCGGAGTTTGTGGTGGCACCATGCGTTTTGACACCGCCATCTCGAAGAAGTGCGAACATTGCGGCAAGGAGATATGGCCACAGCTGGCTACCGCTGTCATTGTCCGCGTGCGCAAGGGCGACGAGGTATTGCTAGTTCACGCCAACAACTTCCGTGACGACCACTACGGGCTGGTGGCAGGCTTCGTAGAAACGGGCGAGACGCTGGAAGAGG
>CACXTQ010000122.1:0-2828 GCA_902770595.1 uncultured Bacteroidales bacterium
AGTGATGGCGCGGACGCTGACGGTAGATTCCTGTTCATCCAGTAAATCTGCTTCACCGAAATATTCGCCATCGCCTAACAGGGCAATCCGCAAGTCCTCACCGTGAGGGCCTTTGCTGATGACCTCAGCCTGTCCGCTTGCCACAATGAAGAAGCGTTGTTTGTCCTTGCCCTCCTCCACGAAGAACTTATCCACATCGACCTCTTTGGCCTCGAACGAACTGACCAAACGGTTCAGTATCTCGTCGTCAAACTCAGAGAACAGAGGAATCGCCTTGAGGTCCTTCGCTGTAAACGAAGGTACGCCGTTGACATACTGGATGGGAAGACGGTCGTTCTTACGAAGTTCAACCTTCGTACGGTTCACGCGGAACGTGCCGCCGCTGACTTGTACCCAGGGTAATAACTTCAGAAGTAATCTCGGGGTTATCGAGCCCATCTGCGGGGCGGTCTTGGTGGTGGTTGCCAGTCTTCTGGCGGTTGCTGTAGTTACACTACGCTGAAGATTTGATTCTGCCATAATTCGTTTGAGTTAAAAATGTTATACTTATGTTTTATTTCTTGATAGTCACTTTGTGTGTCGTTCCTTCCACATGCTCTACTGAAAGCACATTGTAGCCCTGCTCCTTGGCATTGCGGGGCACGTTGTCCAGCGGTTCGCCCTCGGCGAGTAGTACTTCAAGAATGTCGCCCGGCTGGAGCTTTGAGAGCTCGATCTTGGTCTTGACGAAGGTCATCGGGCAGTGCTCCTTCGTAATGTCTAATACCTTTTTCATTTTACTATTTGACGCTCCTTCGTAATGTCTAATACCTTTGTTGCCATATCCTTACCTTTTTAAATGAATAATGTCTGTCCACCTTCACTGAGATTTAGGAACGACGCCACGCCGAGCACGTCCTTCACCTCAGGAATAAAATCCTCTTTCTTCAGGCCGAGCACGTGCATGGCCATCTCGCAGGCGTAGAGATTGATTCCGAGCGCCTTGGCAGCCTCGACGAGTTCTTCGAGGGTTGCCACGTTGTTCTTCTTCATCAGATAACGGAAGATCTTCGGACCTGCACCGAGGAAATTGAATCGGCTCGTGGGAGTGACCTTCAGACCGCCCATCATAAAGCCAAAGAGCTTGGTGAGCCAATTGCCGCCAGTAAACGAGCGGCCTTGCTTCTGCTTGATGGCGTCGAGGCCCCAGAAGGTGAAGAAGATGTTCACCTCATAGCCTACGGCTGCCGCGCCCGTACCTAATGTAAATACTGCGGTGAGTTTGTCGAAATCGCCGCTAAAGGCGATGATGCTGAGTTTCTTTTGTTTTGCCATAATTTTATACGTTTGAGTCTGGGTGCAAAGGTACGGGGTTTTCGCGACGTGCACAATCGCACGTTTGTGGCATTCTACATACCCTTTATATGGTATGCGATTTACCATCCCTATGGGATTGTGGCATCCGAAAAAAACATGTAACTTTGCACCCAGATTCAAACTCAAATGATTATGGCAAAGATTTATGTAAATGGAGACGCGCAGGAAGTGAGCCTGCCGCTCAATGTGAGTGAACTGATTCAGCAGCAGAACGTGTTGCAGCCCGAGATGGTCAGCGTGCAAGTGAACGAGGAGTTTGCCGAGCGCGAGGACTGGGAGAGTATTCAACTGAAGGAAGGCGACAAGGTCGATTTCCTGTATTTCATGGGAGGCGGACAGGCATTGGACAATTTGACAATTTCACAATTGGACAATTGCCGCCGCAAGAAATAGTCAAATGGTGAAATAGTAAAATAGTCAAATATGTTGGACTTTACAGAAGAACAGATACAGCGTTATTCGCGGCATATCCTATTACAGGATGTCGGTGTGGAGGGACAAGAAAAAATAATGAACGCGCGTGTGCTTGTAGTGGGTGCTGGTGGACTGGGTGCTCCCGTGTCGCTCTACCTTGCTGCAGCAGGTATCGGGACCATCGGTATCGTCGATGCCGATGTCGTCGATTTAAGCAATCTCCAGCGTCAGGTGATTCACTTCACCAAGGACGTAGGCGTGCCTAAGGTAAAGAGTGCCGAAGAGAAGATCAAAGCCATCAACCCTGACGTGAAGGTAGAGACTTATTACAAATTCCTCGACTCATCAAACGCGCTCGATATCATCAAGGAGTACGACTTCATCGTCGATGGTACCGACAACTTCCCTGTGAAGTTCCTCATCAACGATGCTTGTGTGATGGCAGGCAAACCCTTCTCGCATGGTGGCATCCTGCGCTTCAACGGCCAGACGTTTACGCATCTGCCCGGCACGGCCTGCTATCGTTGTATGTTCAAGGAACCGCCTCCCGTAGGCCATCGCTGGTATGCTGGGCACCATCCAGGCCGCAGAGACACTGAAGTATTTCACAGGTATTGGCGAATTGCTGACGAACCGTCTGCTCACCTTCGATGCCAAGACCATGCAGTTCCGCACGGTTCCTGTGAAGCATCGTGACTCATGCGCCATCTGCGGCACAAATCCCACCATCGATCATCTGATAGATTACGAACAGGCCGCGTGCGACCTCAAACATTGAATTATATTTTGAACACGAATTATCACGAATTGAACACGAATTCTCACAAATTATTTATGATAATTAATGGGCAATTCATGGTCATTCGTGTTAAAGAAGAAAAAGAGCATGTATATACCCAAAGAAATAATTGATGTATTGATCAGCCAGGCCCGGCAGGACGCACCCAATGAGACGTGCGGTTACCTGCTAGGTATTAGCGGTGAGGATGGTGACGTAGTGACGGAGAACTACTGGATGGAGAACATCGACCATTCCCCAGAACATTTTTCTTTCGCCC
>CACXTQ010000123.1:0-3018 GCA_902770595.1 uncultured Bacteroidales bacterium
TGCGACTTCAGATCCTCAATGGCTTTTGAAGCGCGCTGTTCATCACGAGCACCGATAACTACCTCCCAGCCGCTGAGGCCGAGATATTTTGCTATTCCAAATCCGATGCCCTTGTTGGCACCTGTTACTAAAACAATCTTTTTTCCCATTTCTTTCTAGTTTAATGTTTTGCGCCTGCAAAGGTACGCCTTTTTTCAGGGAATACCCAAAGGATGAAGTCGGTATTTACAAATGTACCTCTTTATCTACCACTTCGCCATTCAGGATCTTGAAGGAATTCAGATGGACACCCTCATGAAGCGACAGAATGGCATAGCGGATGTTGGGGTCGTTGGCCAGACGGAGGTCCTCCTGAGAGGGGCGCGAGGGCGAGGCAGGGTGGCTGTGCCAGTTGGCGAGGATCTTCAGACCGTGTTCGCGGGCATAGCGAAGAGCGGCAAACTGGTCTTTCGGCGCAAAAGAGAAGTGCTCTGGCGAGTGGTCGATGTTTTCCATCCAGTAGTTTTCGGTGACTACATCGCCATCAGGGCCGCTGGTGCCCAGCAGGTAGCCGCACGTCTCGTCGGGTGCGTCCTGCCGGGCCTGGCTGATTAATTCATCTATGATTTCTTGTGGTATCTTCATTTTCAATGCATAATTAATAATGCATAATTATCGTTCAATGCTTTAAGTCGCAGGCGGCTTGTTCGTAGTCTATCAGATGATCGATGGTGGGGCTCGTGCCACAGATGGCGCACGAGTCGCGATGCTTCACGGGAACCGTGCGGAACTGCATGGTCATGGCATCGAAGGTGAGCAGACGGTTCGTCAGCAGTTCGCCGATGCCCGTGAAATACTTCAATGTCTCAGCGGCCTGGATGGTGCCGAGCATACCAGCGATGGCGCCTAATACACCAGCTTGCGAGCAAGTAGGTACTGCTCCTACTGGAGGCGGTTCCTTAAACATACAACGGTAGCAGGCTGTGCCAGGCAAGTGTGTAAAGGTCCACACGCATCGTTGATGAGGAACTTCACGGGGAAATTGTCCGTACCATCGACGATGAAGTCATACTCCTTGATGATGTCGAGCGCGTTCGACGAGTCGAGGAACTTGTAATAGGTATCCACCTTCACGTCGGGGTTGATGGCCCGTATCTTCTCCTCGGCACTCTTCACCTTCGGCACGCCCACGTCCTTCGTGAAGTGGATGACCTGACGCTGGAGATTGCTCAGGTCCACCACATCGGCATCCACGATACCAATCGTGCCGATGCCAGCCGCAGCGAGGTAGAGCGAGACGGGAGCCCCCAGTCCGCCAGCACCAACGACGAGCACACGCGCGTTCATTATCTTTTCTTGTCCCTCCACGCCTACATCTTTTAATAATATGTGGCGCGAATAGCGCTGTATCTGTTCTTCAGTAAAGTCTATCATCGTGCGCCTCCTCCCATGAAATACAGGAAATCGACCTTGTCACCTTCCTTGATCTGGATACTGTCCCAGTCGTCGCGTTCGGCGAACTCCTCGTTCACCTGCACGCTGACCATTTCCGGGTTTTCTACAAGCAACTGCTTGATCAGTTCGCTCACGTTGAGCGGCAGGTTCACTTCCTGCGCGTCTCCATTTACATAAATCTTTGCCATAATCATTTGAGTTTGAATCTGGGTGCAAAGGTACGGCGATTTCTTCGATACCACAATCCCATAGGGATGGTAAATCGCATACCATATCAAGGGTATGCAGAATGCCATGAACGTGCGATTGTGGGAGTGCCAAAACCGCCGTACCTTTGCACCCAGAACTCAAACGTATTTTTTATGGCAGAAAACAAGAAACTAAGCATCATCGCCTTCAGTGGCGATTTCGACAAACTGACAGCAGTATTTACATTAGGTACGGGCGCGGCGGCAGTAGGGTATGAGGTGAACATCTTCTTCACCTTCTGGGGGCTCGACGCCATCAAGCAGAAACAGGGCCGAAGCTTTACCGGCGGCAACTGGCTGACGAAGATCTTCGGCTTTATGATGGGCGGATTGAAGGTCACTCCCACGAGCCGTTTCAACTTCCTCGGCGCTGGTCCGAAGATTTTCCGCTACTTGATGCGCAAGAACAACGTGGCGACGCTCGAAGAACTGGTCGAGGCGGCCAAGGCGCTCGGAATCAATCTCTACGCCTGCGAGATGGCGATGCACGTGCTCGGCTTGAAGAAAGAGGACTTTATTCCTGAGGTGAAGGACGTCCTCGGCGTTGCGTCGTTCCTGAATCTCAGCGAAGGTGGACAGACATTATTCATTTAAAAGGGTAAGAATATGGCAACAAAGGTATTAGACATTACGAAGGAGCACTGCCCGATGACCTTCGTCAAGACCAAGATCGAGCTCTCGAAGCTCCAGCCGGGCGACATTCATGCCAAGGAGCAGGGGTATAACGTTCTCTCAGTAGAACATGTGGAAGGTACGACTCACAAAGTGACAATTAAGAAATAAATCATAAGTATAACATTTAAAACTCAAACGAATTATGGCAGAATCAAATCTTCAGCGTAGTGTAACTACAGCAACAGCCAGAAGACTGGCAACCACCACCAAGACCGCCCCGCAGATGGGCTCCATCACCCCGAGATTACTCCTGAAGTTATTACCCTGGGTACAAGTCAGCGGCGGAACGTTCCGTGTGAACCGCACAAAGGTCGAACTTCGCAAGAACGACCGCCTGCCCATTCAGTATGTCAACGGCGTACCGTCATTTACAGCAAAGAACTTGAAAGCGATACCTCTGTTCTCTGAGTTTGACGACGAAATCCTAAACCGCCTCGTCAGCTCGTTCGAGACCAAGGAGGTCGATGTGGATAAGTTCTTCGTAGAGGAGGGCAAGGACAAACAACGCTTCTTCATTGTGGCAAGCGGACAGGCTGAGGTCATCAGCAAAGGCCCTCACGGCGAGGACTTGCGGATTGCCCTGTTAGGCGATGGCGAATATTTCGGTGAAGCAGATTTACTGGATGAACAGGAATCTACCGTCAGCGTCCGCGCCATCACT
>CACXTQ010000124.1:0-2445 GCA_902770595.1 uncultured Bacteroidales bacterium
GGGGGACGAACTCGCCCGAGTATGATATTCTACTCCCCCCTATAAAGGGGGAGCGAATATCTAAATACTCGGGTAGAGTTCCAACCCCCTGATTGCGGCGCCAAAATCCGTATTAAGGCACACAGAAATCTCAGAAAGCACAGAAAGAGGCTAGCCCGTCAATTATGGCATGAGTTATAGCTAACGCTAGAAATCATTGTGGAAATCTTAGCGCTTCGCTTTAGAAATTAAGACCAAGTCCATTTCCTCATAAAATTTCCTCCAAGATTTCTGCTCGAAGAGCATAAAACAATTCCTTCCGTGAGTTCCGTGAGATCTGTGTGAGATAAACGAAAAACAAAATGGGATATCAACTGCGATTCATCGAGAGATACGACATCGAGGCGATGGCCAGGGCAGTGTACAGCGCGGGCATCCACCTGGCCGACGATCGCAAGGAATGGCTCCGACTGATGATGTCGATGGCGGGCGGCGGGGAGCGACTGCTCGACTCGTTCCTCCTCCTCGCATCGATGGCGGGACGGAAGTTCAAGGAGCGCGAGAACCGACGAGAGTTCCTGAAGGCGGTGCCCAAGAGCTGCGACACGGGACTGTTCTTCTTCATCGACCTCTGCAGAAAGAAAGGCATCTCGCCCAACGACTACCTCGCCCCGGCTGCCTTGGCTGGCAACTACCAGCGCAGGAGCATATGGAGACAATCCAACAATCAAGCAAACCACAATCAACCACAACCAACCTCAACACAAGCAACAACAATGCAACCTTTCACAACGCTACCGACAGCGAACACCATCCATAAGATCGACTACAAGTGGGTCGAAAGGTTCGGACAGGGACAGGACAGCAGCTTCCACCGCTCGGTGGTAGCCTCCGGACTCCTCACCGCCGAAGAACTGCAGGCTGCCTCGGAGATCTTCCACCTCGGCACGACCAAGGACAAGCGCGTGGTCTATTGGCAGATCGATGCCGAAGGCCGTGTGCGCGACGGCAAGCTGATGGCGTACGACGAGCGCTGTCACCGCGTGAAGCCTGGCGAACACGATACGACGAGCAGCGTCTCGTGGGCAGGCTACGAGTTCCGCCAGTGTGGCCTGCTCGACAAGAACTGGGAGGCTACGCACTGCCTCTTCGGTCTGCACCAGCTCAATTCGCGCCCCGATGACACCGTCTGCATCGTCGAAGCCGAGAAGACCGCCGTCATCTGCTCGCAGAAGTTCAAGGACTGCATCTGGATGGCTGCGGGCGGCCTGGAACAGCTCAGCCTTGACAAGCTGCGTCCGCTTGTTGGTCGACAGGTCATCATCTATCCCGACACGGATCTCGAGGGCGAGACCTTCAAGAAGTGGTACGACATTGCCTGGCGTGCCAGGTGCGAACTGGAGATGGACATCGCCATCTGCGACGTGCTCGAAAAGAATGCACGTGCTCGAAAAGAATGCCACGCCCGAGCAGAAGGAGGCGAAGATCGACCTTGTGGATTTCATCGAGAAGGACATCCTCAATGCCAAGGATGCGCCTGTCGATGAGGATGCAACTGTCATTGATGATATGCCTGCTGCAGATGAAGCTCCCGTCATGATTGATGTACCTGAAAATGCAGATGAAGCGCCAACAAATGCCGACACTCCATCTGTCATCGAGGATGCAGTTATCGTTGAAAAGCCCAAGCCCAGCAACACCCAATTGATTGTGGAGCATCAGAGAGAGATACGTGATGCCAGGAATATGTCTCAGGCCGAAATGTATAGCAGGATGGCCGAGGAGAATCCCGATCTCAATTACCTTGCCGAAGCGTTCGGTGTGGTCCCGGAGGACTCTTCATAATAAAGAAAAAGGGCACACAGATGCCACAGATAGACACAGATAATCAGTGGGTCCGAATAAGGCACACGGAAACAACGGAAAGCACGTAAAACGTTGACATCAAGAGAGATAATATCTGTGAGATCTGTGAAATTTCTGTGTGAGATTAAAAGCTACGGTTCCCCCAGATATTCGAAGATGAGCGCGGTCTGGCGAGCGGTATAGTGATGCTGGCGAGGATTATAGCCTAACTCCGTTAGGTGTGAGTAAAGATCTGAGTTGCCTTCAATCCAACGACGAAGGCGACGAATAGCAGCATCGTAAGTCGACTCAGGAAAGTATGCGGTTGCCAAGGCAAACTTGGAGTATTGTTGAACAGGCCACATAGGGTTGTTAGGTTTGAGGGGTTTGAGAAGTTTGAAAGGTAAAGAAGGGTAATACTATTTACGCTGCAAAGTTACTGATTTTTTATGAGATAACCAAAAATTGTCTCAAGAAAAAATGGACAAATTTGGACATATTTGGACAAAAATGGACAAATTTGGACAGTGCCAAAAATAAAGTTCGTATCTTTGCATCGCGAATCGCAAACGAGGGCAGTTTCCATGGGACTTACCTCATAGTATTAACTTTTAATTCTTC
>CACXTQ010000125.1:0-1052 GCA_902770595.1 uncultured Bacteroidales bacterium
AGAGCCCCTGAGGTGCCAGTGATAGGAGCCAGATCTGTGTCAAGACCACAGATTCTGTAAACATTATCATCGGGCTGGCCCACAGTGATTTCGCCAGCATACCTGTTGGTAGCCTTAGCTTCGACCAATGTGAGTCCTTCTGGCAACGTCAGGTCAATGCTAAAAGCAATAAGGTCGGAACGTGTATTGGTGAAGTCAAGCGTCACCGTGATGGTCTCGCCTTGAGTGACAGTGAAATCATTGATTTTCACGCTCTCAGCCTTCGACGTATAGGCAAGGCTCATGAGAGCCATGACCAGGAATATAATTTTCTTTCTCATTGTTCGAAGCATTGATTATTTGATAACTACTTTCTTGCCATTGAGGATATACACACCCTTTGTCGGATGGTCTACGCGCATGCCACTGAGCGAGTAGTAGACGCCATCCTCCATAGCGCCATTTGCTGTACCCATCGTCTCGGCGATGTCGGTAGGCAGGGCGGTGGTGATGTTGTCGAAGCGGTGCACGGCGCCATCAACGGTCACGAGCTTGATGTTCTCGACCACAATCTCGTCGAGGTCGGGATTACCGGCCAGGATGTTGACCACCGAACCATCATTGCCGGCAAAGGTCTTGTTGGCGATGGAGAGTGCAGCGAAGCGATAGGTGTTCTCACCAATCTTGTTGTAGAGCATCTGATGGCCCTTGAGACGTTCGGTGAGCTTGGCCAACTCCACCTCGGAAGTCTCGGGAAGAACGAGGTCGAACTGGAAGGCGGTGTAGGGCAGTTCGCTGCTGACGCAGAGCGAGAGCACGTTGTTGATGTCCTTGGTAAGAGTCACGGCCTCGTCGTCCATTCCAGGAGCGGCATTGACATGCGGGATGTTGGGAGCAGCCCCACCATCGGCAATCTTGCCTACGAGAATCACGGCATCGGCCACGCCCACTTCCTCGTTGTTGTCGAAGTCAGCAAGATACTGGTCGAAGACATCAGCAGGCTTACCGACGACGAACTTGACGATATCGACGGCATCGAGCATGTCGGCCCGGCCATCACCATTCACATCGCA
>CACXTQ010000125.1:1103-2408 GCA_902770595.1 uncultured Bacteroidales bacterium
TGTAGTTGCCCGATGCGGCATCTCCGGGTACACATGAAGCGTAGGAATCGTAAGAGCCGGCGGGCACATAGAGGCGTGTACCAGCGAAGTTGAAGTCGTAGAACACGTCATTCTCCACATTGAGTGCGGGATTCCAAGCCACCTTGATGGCCTTGAGCGAAGTACAGGCATTGAATGCGTACTTCTGAAGGGTCTTGACCGAAGCAGGGATATTGATAAACTTCAGCGACGAACACTTGCCGAAAGCACCCTCATTGATATTCAGGAGTGTATTGGGCAACTTGACAGCTGTGAGGCCTGCGGCACCCGAGAAGGCGTAGGAGGAGATGGTCTTCACCGAAGAAGGAATCTCATAATCACCCTTCTTGCCTGCGGGATAGATGTAGAGCGTGTTCTTGGCGTTGTTGAACAGCACGCCATCCTCGGCCACATAAGTAGTATTGCCCAGAGCCACAGAGACGCTGGTGAGCGAAGAACAATTGGCGAGGATACCCTTGCCTATTTGGGTTGTGGCCACTGGTATCTGGAAAGAGGTGAGGCTGGTGCAACCAGAGAAGGCTCCATTCTGAATGTTCTTGATGGTCTTCGGCAACTCAACAGCCTTGAGAGCAGTACAGCCAGCAAACGCATTGGCAGGAATGCCAACCAGTCCGGTGAAGTATTTCAGTTCATTGAATTTGGTGATTGTCGTGTTGCCCTTGAAGTAGTCGCTGAGCCTATAGGCCTGCTTGGCCTCTGCCACGGTCAGGTTACCATCGCCGTTGGTATCCCAGTTGGCCACACAGATGGCTTTCACGTTGTCATCCTCGAAATCGATGACAGAACTGTCGATGAGATACTCATCGATGCGGAAGTTCTTCCAAACTGCGGCTTTCTTGTATTTGTTCAGGCTGCCCTTAGGCACGCTGAGTGCGCAGTTTTTCACGTTTACACCCGAGAAGGTGTTGGTAGGAACGGTGAGCGGATTGGTCCATTCCACCACCACGGAGTCGAGGGCTTCGCAGGCACGGAAGGCGTTGGGACCGATTTCGAACACGCCGTCATGGAGCACGAGGGTCTTGAGTTGCTGCACCATGGTGAAGGCATCCTCACCAATCGTGGTGACACTCTCGTCGAGCACATACTCGATGCCGATTTCCTTGGCAGCGGGGAACTGCAACATGGTGTCGCCATCCTTATTGAAGAGCACACCGTCGATAGCCTTGTAGTTGGCATTGGCCTCATCGACCTTGAAGTAAGTCAGTTTCTTACAACCCTTGAAGGCACCAGTGCCCACCTTCGTGATATTCGAGGAGATGGAAGCAC